>NZ_JAKEIT010000025.1 GCF_021474685.1 Tetragenococcus halophilus
AAAATAGCCAAACATGAGGAGTAAAGGACTAATTTATTCCCCCATGTTTGTAACTTCAGGGAATGTTTTTCAATAACAGCCCCTGACTTTTTGAAAAATCAAACGAAATATAAGAAAATCAGCGTAAAAGTGTTAAACATAGGTAATGAAACAATTCACTCCTCATGTTTGCAATATCAGGGAGTGTTTTTTAATAACAACCCCCGTTATGCTAAAGATGGGGAAAGAATCCTAGAAACATTCCCTGACTTTTTTCGTAAAAAAACACGCATAAACTATCAAGAGTCACGCGCGTCCTTCATTAATCTTTTGTATAACCTTCTAATAATCGGTTTTGTCCGCTGATTTTTTGAATATCTGTGATATCTTGTGTAACTTCTAAACAGCCTAAATACTGCTCTTCTTGGTTTTTCAAGGCAAAATAGCGAATATAGATTTTACGTTCATTGATATCTATCCAAAAATCCGCCGTATCATTGCTTCCTGCATGAAAATCTTCTAATATTTTTTCAACCATGTGCATACTTTTAGGTGGATGACAGTTGACAACTTCTCGACCAATGATCGATTTTGTCCGCGGAAATACGCGATTTTTTCCTTCTGAGAAAAAACGAACACGGTCGTTATGATCAACAAAAGTTAAATCCACTGGCAGTACCTCAAAAATAGCGAGTAATTGATCTAGCTGTAAAATGCCAGTAGGTAGTACAACAGTATTCTTCGAATCAACATTTTGCCAATCATACACTTCTTCTAATGTTTCTGTCTCATTTAAACCTTTTGCAATTTCTTCGGTAGTTTCTTTGGCTTGTTGGATAGCTTCCTGTCGTTGAGGTTCGCGTTCTTTTTCCTTAGCGTAATCATTGGGGCCCGCTACCCACATAGGCGGCTCAGAGATATAGGCAAAACCAATATCATAACTATCTTCTGCGATATTTTCCCAGTCTTTTAAACTAAAAACATCTAGTGTCATGGGTGTCATGATCTCTTCTTCTTTAAAAATCATCTCTTCGATTTCGTGTTTTACAGCTTCCCATTTTTCCAGAAGAGGATTAAATGCTGCTTTAGGATTTTCTACATAAGTAAGTAATTCTTTGATTTGCGCTCTGATCTCATCATCAACACCCCACATGACTTGAGGAGGCGCTGTAATTCCGTATTTTTCCATATAAGAAAATATTAGCGTTTCTTTACGAGCATAATGTTTGTCAATTTGTCTTAGGTCTTTTATTGCGGCAACTAATTGTTCTTTTTTCTGCCAATCTCCCTTTTTGATTTTTTCCATCAAATCGTCAATTTCATCGGTAATTAATGATTGTAAGACTTGATTTTCTAATTTTAATGTATGAATTGGATGTCCAGGCTGACCATAAGCTTCATCAGATTTATGAATATCATTGATTGAACCTTTAAAAACTGAAGCATGAATATTACATAGTTTTTGAATTTCTTCTGCTTTTAAGCCACCTTGGATCAAGGATTTTTCGGCTGAAGTGATTTCCGTTACATCCACACCATCAAATTCTTCATTAAATAAACGTTTGGCTTCTTCAAATGTCCCTTCTTCATGCAGCATCGAAAGAATTTCTACGATACGCTTTTTTCTTTCTTCTTTGCTTCGCGCCATTTTATTCTACTCCTTTTACTTCAAAACCATGTACTTCAAATGCCTCAACTACTTTTTCTAACGGAATTTTTTTCATTTTGGCGCCTTTGGGAATGGTCATATAACGTCCTGCTGTCTGCAGCATGCCTGGCTTATTAATATCTGAAAAACCTAATTCAGTCATAATTTCCTTGGTTATTGGGTGTTCTTTAACCAAAGTAGCCAAATTTTTAGAAAAATCGATTTCCATCCAACTAACTCCTTACTAAAAATGATTTTCAATTACTTTGATTATAACCTAAGCTGTAAAACTATTCACTATTTTATTTTTTATCAAAAAAATTTTGTAGTAAAAAAATGATAATATGCTTTTTTAGTCGGTAAAAGACAGGAAAAGGACAATTTTATCCTGTAATTTTTGTTTGTGATGTTTTATACTTTTTGTGATGTTAAAAACAAGGAGGGTAAAAATGAAAAAATTCATTTGTAGTTTATTAGTATTTTCATCAGCAATAGCATTAAGTGCTTGTGGAGTAGCTTCTCCTGACAATGCAGAAGATAATGCGCAAAGTTCAGAACAAGCAACAGAAACCTCGACTGATGCAGCATCAGGTGCTTCAGAACAAGAGGAATATACTGATCCTAGTGAACTAGAGAACAAGTATGATGTGGTTATCGTTGGTGCCGGTGGTGCTGGCATGGCAGCTGCAATTCAAGCCAAAGAAGAAGGTGCCAATCCAGTTATCTTGGAAAAACTTCCAGTAGCCGGAGGAAATACGACAAAATCTTCTGGTGGTATGAATGCTTCAGAAACAAAATTCCAAGAGGAAAGTGATATTGAAGATAGTAACGATACTTTTTATGATGACACCTTAGAGGGTGGACAAGAAACCAATGATAAGAAACTATTACGTTATTTTGTAGATCATTCAGCAGATGCGATTGATTGGCTGGATAATATGGGCATTACTTTAAATAATATTAGTTACAGTGGTGGTGCAAGTGTTCAGCGTATTCACCGTCCAGAAGATGGGGCAGCAGTGGGTGGTTATCTAGTAGATGGTTTATTACGTAACGTCAACGAAAACGAGATCCCTATTTTTGTCAACACAGACGTGACAAATATCAATGAAGAAAATGGACAAGTTGATGGTGTAGAAATTGATATGGATGGCGATTCTCAAACTATTGATGCAGGCGCAGTTGCGGTAACAACAGGTGGTTATGGCGCTAATGAAGAGATGATTGAAGAAAATCGCCCGGATTTAGAAGGTTACGTAAGTACGAACTCTGAAGGTAGTACCGGCGATGGTATTAAAATGATCGAAGAACTAGGCGGACAAACTGTAGATATGGACCAAATTCAGGTGCATCCGACTGTCATTCAAAAAGATGGCACCTTAATTAGTGAAACAGTCCGTGGTGAAGGTGCCATTTTAGTAAATCAAGAGGGTGAGCGTTTTTTCAATGAAATGGAAACGCGTGATAAAGTATCCGAGGCTATTACAGATTTACCTGAAGAAGAGGCTTATCTAATATTCGACGATGCTTTAGCCGATCGTGCAAAACAAGTTGATTTTTATAAAGAACAAGGCGTCGTTGAATCTGGAGATAGCATTGAAGAGTTAGCTCAAGAAATCAATATTTCTGAAGACCAATTGAAAGAAACATTGGATAATTGGAATGAAGCGGTAGACAAGGAAGACGACCAAGATTTTGAACGGGAAACAGCGATGGACTACGATCTAACTGACAGTCCTTTTTATGCCATAAAAATTGCCCCAGGAATCCATCATACAATGGGTGGCGTCAAAATTAATACAGATACCGAAGTATTAGATGAAGATGATCAAGCAATTTCTGGTTTGTATGCCGCAGGCGAATTAACTGGCGGGTTACATGGTAATAACCGCATTGGGGGTAATGCAGTAGCTGATATCATTATTTTTGGTCGACAAGCCGGTACGCAAGCAACGAAATTTGCCCAAGAGAACAACTAAATTTATAAGATCTCGATTACTGTTTTTGGGTGATAACAGCTTTTACTGAGAAATAGTCTCCTGCTTCTTTCTTTATTATTTCAAAATTGAGTAATGAAATGGCAATTCTTTATTCATAATTTTTTTATTGAATAAAAGTTTTCAATTTCGTTATCCAATTTTCCTTTTGAATGAAGAAAATAAAAACTTTCCGAACTTTAAATCAACAAAATCATTTATTTTGTTGATTTAATTAATATTATTGAATAACAGATTTAGAATTCGTTATCCAACATTTCAAAATTGAGTAATGAAATGAGCAAACGCTATTCAATTTGAGCTAAAATGACGAAAATCATCAGATAAAAAAATAGCAAATGCAAAAAAGTTGATTTGCATTTGCTATTTTTCAAATGATATCTGGCCAGTATTTTTTTAGCAGAGCTACGGTCTTTTCGTAGGTATATCTAGCTGTCGTTTCGATTCCTTTGCTTAATAGTTTATCGTTAACGACTTCTATTCCGATAATAGAAGGCTTTACGCCGGCTTCTTTGATCATTGCGATAAAAGCAGCTAAATCAATTATACCATCACCAGGTGCTAAACGGTCGTGCATCGCCTCGTCGCGTAAAATGGCAGTTGCGTATGGACGTTGGTAAGCGTCATTTAGCTGTATCGAAACGATATATTGTGCGTCTTTTGCTGTGAGTTCAGAAAAAGTTTGGCTAGCTCAGTACCAATGCCAAGCATCTAACAAAATGCCCACATTATTTGCTTGAGATTGTTGTATCAATTTTTTAGCTGTAGCAAAATCAACGATACCGCTATAAGGCATCGGCTCTATTGCAATCAAAAGCTCTCCTGCTCTTTGGCATAATTGGGCTAATTTTTCTGCAATATAGGCAAGTGAATAACTCTCCATTAAAGCCACATTTACTTGTTTGACGCCAAATAGGTAACACATATGAAAACAAATCTGTTCTTTGAATTTTTCTTCATAAGAGCGGTTTTCCGCTGCCCACGCTTGCACACATTCAATTTCTGTGACTTTCATTTGATATTTTTTGAGTATTTGCAAAAGTTCTTCATCGTTATATCCTTCTGCTAGTGCATCAACATAAGCTTCAGCTGACAAACCAATTCCATTATAACCAGCTTTCGCTGCAACACTCACTCTTTTTTCAAAAGAACATGCAGAGCCTAGTGTTAAAGAACTGATCGTTAGTGGTATCTCCTTTGACATAAAACCAAGCTTCCTTCCTTTTAACTGTTTACCTGCTTTTTTTCATATAATAATAGACAGGGACACCGATAGCTGTCACACCAATACCAGTTAAGGCTAAGCCGGGTGTTGTAATCAGGGTCATCATTAAAATAAAGCCGCCGCCTATCATAGCGATCAACGGCACCACAGGATACAGCGGCACTTTGTAAGGTCGTGGCATTTCTGGCGCTTTCTTGCGTAAAATAAAGACTGCCAAAAAAAGCAACATACTAAAGGACCACATGACAAAAATCAGCATATCCGTCAATAAATCAAACGTTCCTAAAGTCATCATAATACAAGCAATAACCAATTGCACAAGAGCCGCTACAAAAGGAACCTTTGTTTTTTTAGAAACTTTTTTCAAATATTTACTAAAAGGAAACTCATCATTTAAAGATAAGGCAAAAGGCACCCGGATTCCGGTCATAGTGTACCCATTCAAAGCGCCATAGACTGAAATCAAAATACCTATGGTGACAATTTTACCGCCCATATTACCAAATAACTGATTGGCCACCTCAGAAGAAGCGTTGAGATTCCCCGCAATTTGGTCGGCAGGCAAAGTTTTTAAATAAACAAAATTAATGATCCAATAAACAACGGCTACAGAACCCAGCCCTAGGATAATGGCTTTAGGTAAGTCTTTTTCCGGTTGCTTCATTTCACCTGCAATATTGCCTACATTTAACCAGCCATCATAAGCAAATAGGGTCGCTAATAAAGCCGCACTAAAACCTGAAGCCCAAGAACTATCGCCGCCGATACTTAAATCAGCTACACCAACTTCAACCTGTCCGGGCTGAATGATTCCTGCCACTACGATCACTAAAATTGGCAAAAGTTTGATAAAAAGCGCAGCTGATTGCACATTTGCAGCAATTTTAGTGCCTAATAAATTAATTCCTGTCACACTGACTGCTGTAATCATCGCCAGAGGTATTAAGATATGCTCATTTAATTGAAAAAGGTGAATAAATTGTGTCGCAAAAATAATACTCAAAGCGGCGATGTTTGCAGGAAAATAGATAATCGTTTGGGCCCAGCCTAATAAAAAGGAAGGCATTTTCCCGTAGGTAACTTCGATATAGCGGATAGGGCCGCCGGTTTTAGGAATAGCTGTTGCTAATTCAGCTACAGTTAGACCCCCACAAATCGTCAAAAAACCGGCAAATAGCCAAGCAAATAATGTTAAACCAGCAGACTGTGTATGAGATACGACTGCGGCCGCTTTAAAAAATACACCTGCGCCGATCACAGTTCCCATAACTGTCGATAATGCACCGGAAAAAGAAATTTCTTTTTTTAATGGATTTTCCGCCAAGTGAATACCCCTTTGCTTTTTTATTATTTAAGAAAATGATGATCAATGAGTACGAACTATTTCTATGTAAATATACCTGAGTTTTCTCATGATTTTCAGCAAAAAAAAGAAAGAGGAGCGCTCTTTCTTTTTTACTTACTTAAAACTCTTCGTATTCAGCTGGATCTTGATCGTTAGTACGCCCATTTTCTTTTGTTAAACCATTGATTACTTCCATATCTTCTTTACTTAACTCGAAATCAAATATAGCAAAATTATCAACTTGTCGCAAGTAATGTGAAGCTTTCGGAATAGGTAAAACGTTTAATTGTACTTCCCAACGCAAAATAATTTGTGCAATGCTTTTATCATATTTGTCAGCAATTTTTTGAATCGTTTCGTTTTGCAAAATTTTAGAAGCACGACCTAAAGGACTCCAAGCTTGCGTAACAATTCCCTTAGAAGCATCAAATTCACGTTGTGCTTGTTGATTAAATTCCGGATGTAGCTCTACTTGATTAATCACTGGCAAAACACCAGTTTCTTTTTCCAAGCGATTGATATGTTCAGGTAAAAAGTTACTTACCCCGATGGAACGAACTAATCCTGTTTTTTGGGCGTCAACCAAAGCTTGCCAAGCTTCCACATATTTATCTTCTTTTGGGTTAGGCCAGTGAATTAAATACAAATCAATATAGTCCAAATTCAGGCGAGAAACAGATTCTTCAATAGTTGTTAATGCGTCTTGATAAGAATGATAGCGTCCAGGCAGTTTTGAAGCTACCGTTATCTGATCACGAGCAACACTGCTATTTTTAATCGCACGCCCTACGGCACCTTCATTTTCATAATTAAAGGCCGTATCAAGTAAACGATACCCCACCTGCAAAGCTTGTTCAATCATTCGCGTGCCGTGCGCACCGTTTAATTTATAGGTTCCAAAACCTAGTTTAGGAATACTAAAGCCGTCAGCTAATTCATAAATTTCCTTCATATTATCGCCTCCTCATAAAAATCATACCATATCTGCTTTTAATTGAAAGTAAATAGATAATGTTTTTATTCGCATTCTTTTCTCACTCCTTGTTATAATAAAAAATGGAGGTGGATAAAATGTTAAGTAATCAATGGACAGAAGAACTTCCTATATCTGGTATCAAAAAGTTTCGTACCGTTTCTGGCGGTGATGTAAACGATGCTTATCAAGTAGAAACCAATGAAGACACTTATTTCTTATTGCGACAACCTAAGCGCTCCGCTGATTTTTATCAAGGAGAAATCGCTGGACTTAAAGCTTTTGAAGAAGCAAACGTAACAGCTCCGCGTGTAATCGCTAATGGTCAAATCGAAGGCGACGCCTATCTTTTAATCAGCTTTTTAAATCAAGGAAGCGGAAAACAAAGTGATTTAGGTCGTTTAGTCGCTAAGATGCACCAACATTACAGTCCTAATGGTAAATTCGGCTTTGATCAGCCTTCAACTGGTTCAGATTTAACTTATGATAATGCCTGGTGTGATACTTGGCGTGAATTGTTTGTCGATCAAAGAATGGATGCATTAGCTAATGAATTATTACGAAAAAACTTATGGCACAAAAAAGAAGAACAACAATACCAAAAAGTTCGCCAAGTAATGAATGAAGAATTATCACAACATCAAAGCAAACCTTCTTTATTACATGGGGATTTATGGGGCGGTAACCATATGTTTTTACAAGATGGCTCACCTGCTTTATTTGATCCGGATGCCTTATATGGCGATCGTGAATTTGACCTGGGCGTAAGTTTGGTGTTTAATGCCTTTAATGATAATTTTTATCAAGCTTATCAAGAAGTTTATCCTCTTGATGCTGGTTATGAACAACGCTTAAAATTTTATAGCTTATATCTTTTGATGGTCCACGTCAATAAATTTGGTCGTATTTATGAAGGTGGCGTACAAAGAACAATGAATGATATTTTAAGCCACGCATAATATAGAAAGGAAGGATATATTATGAATTTAAACTTAGCTGGAAAAACAGCGCTAATTACCGGTGGCGGTTCTGGCCTAGGTTTAGCTACAGCAAAAAATTTAAATAAAGAAGGAGTAAGGACCATTTTATTTGATAAAAATTTTGCAAGTTTTGCTGAAAATGATTTTGCCAATAAGCAACTCGTTGAAACCGTAACAGGAGATGTTAGAAATCCCGAGGAACTTGCTAAATTGCACCAAGATTTAAAAACGCAGAACAAGGCTGTAGATATTATTATTAATTGTGCGGGTATTACCGGTGCACAAGGCGATTTTTCCGATATTTCGTTGGAGGATTGGCAGGAAGTATTTGATATTAACCTTTTTGGCTCTGTGAATGTAACAAAAGAATTTCTTAGTGATTTGCAAGAGAAAAAATGGGGTCGCGTCCTTTTCTTAGCTTCTGAGGATGCAATGCAGCCTTATGATGATGAAATTCCTTATTGTGCAACCAAAGCAGGAATCTTAGCTTTATCTAAAGGTCTGGCAAAAACACTCGGGCCACAAGGAATTACTTCAAATGCAGTTTCGCCTGCCTTTATCAATACACCAATGACCGATAAGATGATGCAAAATCGGGCAGATGAACTAAATGTTTCTTTTGACGAAGCGATTCAGTCCTTCTTAAAAGAAAGAAGACCCTTTATGACCAGCTCCAGACGTGGCTATCCAGAAGAAGTGGCTAATGTGATTACCTTCTTGTGTTCAGAAAAAGCCAGCTTTGTCAACGGTGCAAACTACCGCGTGGATGACAATTCAGTAGGAACGATTTAACTTAATTAGGAGGAAATAACGTGAAATATTACGATCAGCACCTGCACACTTTTTTATCTTTTGATTCCAAAGAGATCTTTGAAAATTATCTATTAAATAAACCGCCCTATTTTGTGGCTACCGACCATCTAGATTTGCGTAATCCAGGGGATAACTTTCAAGATGATATTCCTGATTATGATAAGTTAGCACAAAAGTTAAGCGAATTAGAAGCGAATTATCCGACCACCTTTTTAAAGGGTGTTGAAATCGGCGTTGTTCCCGGTCAAGAAGAACAAATTAACGACTATCTTAACGATCACCCTTATGACTTAAAGCTGTTAAGTATTCATCAAAATGGTAAATTCGACTATATGGATGATGTCGTTTTGAGTAAAGACAAATATAAAGTTGCTAAAATGTACTTTGACCAAATGGCGCAAGTTTTAGATACTTTTTCAGGAGCACAAATTTTGACTCACTTTGAATACGGTCTTCGTCGGCTTGATTTTACCGCAGAAGAGTTAGAAGAACACTTTGAAAAAGAGTTAAGTGCGATTTTGAAAAAAGTCATTCAAAAAGAAATGGCGCTAGAAATCAACGCAAAAAGTTTTGGTTATTATCAAAACGCCAATCTTTATCGCTATATTATCCCACTGTATAAAAGCTTGGGCGGAACATTTTTCACTTTAGGCTCAGACGCCCATCAGGCTAGTGACTATGAAGCACTTTTTCCTGAAATGTCAGGTTTATTAAAAGAATTCGGTATAAACTTTCTAGTAACTTTCCAAAAAAATGACCGTTTTCTGACAGAGTTGCCTTAAAAAATTCATAATAAAAACAGGAAGTTTTTGGCTTCCTGCTTTTGTTATTCTTCTGTTTTTTCGACTCTTTCTTCGTCGATTTTCTCGGAATCAACAACATCATTTTTAGCGGCTTCTTTTTGGGCTTGTTTAAATACTTTTTCTTTTTCTTCTTTATAATCACTTTGACGTTGTGCGTATACTTCTTCTTTGCTTTTTTCTTTTTTGTCTTCTGTCATGCAAATCCCTCCTCAGTTAATTTAGGGGTTTAGCTCTACTTTTACTATAAAGAATTTTTTTTATTTTGTAAAATATAACAACTTGAAAACGGTGTCTGTTATAATGAAATAAATACTGAAAGGATGTGTATTTTAATGGCTTTTTTAGATGATATCATTGATAATTTTTTTCAAATGAAAATCACTGAACTTAATGACTATAATGAACATATCGACGACCCTGCTAGCTTAGTAAAAATCATCGCTGAACTGACCGATAGAATGCAGGACACACAAGACTTTTCTGATAAAGGGCAACTTGAGCAATATTATCTTACTGATCTACCTGAAAATATGGTTGTTTTTCCCGATGAAGTGCTTGCTATTCATGAAGTACTACTTGATTTTTACCAATTTCTGCAAGAAAACGGCTATTTAACAGCAGCTGTATACAAAGATCTATTACTCTTTTTGCAAAAAAATAAACATCGCTTTATCAATCGTATGCACGACAAGCAATTTTGGTCCCAGGAAAAAAGAACGAGCATGGAAAATCTTGATCAGGAAATGATGGATGCCATGCCGCCTGAAGTAAATGACCTTTTCCAAAGTTTAAACAATATCTTTCAAGAAGAAGCAAATACTGAGCAAAAAGATAATGTGATCGATTTTCCTTCAAGCAAGGAAGGAAAATTAACAAATGCAGCGCCTTATGCTATTCAACTGAGAATCGACTTATTAGGTTTTAAACCACCGATTTGGCGACGTGTATTGGTACCTTTTGATTATACTTTAGCTGATTTGCATGAAGTCATTCAAACTTGTTTCGAATGGGAAGATGAACATTTACACCAGTTTATCGTCGGCAGAATGTATTATGAACCTGCGGGAATGGATTTCGATGATTTTGGTGATTTTTTCACTGGCGATACTTCTTCTATAACTGTTGGAGAAGTCTTCGAACAATTTAAATCGATCGATTATATTTATGATTTTGGCGATGACTGGCAACATAAAATCAAATTTGAAGCAAATATCCCCTTTGCCGAATTGCCTAAAGCTAAGGGCGCATTAAGTACTGTCGAGCCTGAACAACTTCCAATTTGCCTTACTGGACGACAAGAAGCTCCTTTGGAAGATTCAGCAGGCCAAGAAGAATTTGCTCCTTTTGATATAGATAGAATCAATAAAAATTTATCGGATATTTGATTTTTTGAACAAATAAAATTGTTTTGCTGCACCAAAATTTACACTTATTGGCGCTAACTTTCTCTACTAGCCTCCAATAACTTGTCAATTGGTGGGACATCCAAGATTATGCCACCAATCCCTTTTTGATTGGCGGCACATCAACTGACTTAGCTCCAATATCTTGCTACATTCTTTGATTTAGTGTACTTAAGATATGATTATCATTAAAAAAGTTTCTGTACTATTTTTTTATAATACAGAAACTTTTTTCTTTATTTATCTTTAGTAAAATCAAGGCAAGCCTTTTGTAACTCTTCGTAAAGCTTCTGTGCTTGCTCCAAGTCAGCTACATTGGCGCCACTAGCTAGCGCATGTCCACCTCCATGGTAACGTTTGGCGATTTCATTGATCGCAGGACCTTTAGAACGCATGCGCACACGGTAATAACCTTCTTTTTGTTGGACAAAAATCGCCCAAGCTAATACCCCTTCAATAGCACCAGGCAATGGAACAACGCCAGAAGTTTGTGCATCAGAAACACCAAATTCGTCTAACATTTCGGTACTAAAAGTTACTCGTGCAGCACCTGTTTTATCCATCTGTAGATTCTGATAAACATAACCCGATAAACGGGCGACATTACTTGAAATTTCTTCGATACGTCGATTTAACCCAGCGTAATCAAAACCAAAGTCAATCAAATCAGCTGCAATTCGTAAAGTATGAGAAGAAGATGCTGGATACAAAAAACGTCCAGTATCTCCAACAATACCAGCATATAACAAACGTGCAGCGTCTTTTGTCATATGTAGTTCTTCTTTAAACATTTCCCAAAAATCTGCGATAATTTCACTACAGCTAGACGCATTATCTTGTACCCACATTAAATCACCATAAGGTTCATCGTTGGGATGATGATCAATTTTAATTAATTTAGTGCCTAAATTAAAACGATCGTCACTGATTCTTGGCGCATTTGCTGTATCAGTGACAATAACTAAAGCATTCTGGTAAGTAACGTCATCGATGGTTTGCATGTCAGCCAAATATTCCAAGCCTTCTGAAGGCCCACCCACTTGATAAACTTTTTTTCCAGGAAAACTTGCTCGCAATAGTTCAGCCAAACCAACTTGTGAGCCTAGGGCATCGGGATCAGGGCGCTTGTGCCGATGAATAATAATTGTATCAAAAGCTTTAATTTCAGCTAAAATATCTTCTTGTACGCTCATCTTGTTCCTCTTTTCTAAATTATGGACGTTCCATAACTTGGCAAACGACAATCGCTTTAGCTACTAATGAATTTTCGATAAAGACATTAATATCCAATTTAGCTGAACGTCTACCTAGTTCTAAAATTTGTGGTTCTATTTTTAATTCACTTTCTAACTGAATTAAATGAAAATAATGTAAACTTACTTGTTCAATCCAAGCGTTCCGCCGATGATTCACATCCATCACTCGCTTAGTAACGTTTGCGATAACTTCATTTAACACACCAAATGAAATGGTCCCTAATTCATCCACCATTTGCGGTGTGACACCAAAGGTAAATTGCGGTGTTGATAATTTATTACCTTCAATATCTTGTTCGATCGATTGAATTTCGCCAGTAATTTGATCAGAAATCGTATCTGATAATTGCGATTGACGTTGCACTAACTGCATAGCTTTCATAACATCTTGCCGAGTGACAATACCCAGAAGTGATAAGTCATCTGCGACAACAGGCATAACCTCCAAACCATCCCAAATCATGTGGTGACTGACTGAAGCTACACTCATTTCTTTTTTTACTCTACGTGGGTCTTTAGTCATTACCCGCTCAATCAGTTGTGTATCAGCTTTTCCTAATACATCTTTGGCCGTGACAATCCCCACCACCCTTGTGTTTTTATTAACCACAGGATAGCGCGAGTGTTGGGTGGCATCAGAAAGTGCGCGATAATCTTTAATCATATCAGAAGTCGTTAAATAGCTGGTTTTTTCAAGCGGCATATAAATATCGCCCACCAATAAGATATCTTTTTTAATAAGTTGATCACTCATGGCACGATTTATCATACTTGCCACAGTGAAGGTATCATAAGTTGTCCGCAAAATCGGCAATGCCAACTGATCAGCTAACGCTCGAATTTCTTGTGAAGTATCAAAACCACCGGTAATTAATACGGGTGCACCTTCTTTAAGCGCTAATTTTTGCGCATCCAACCGATTACCGACAATCATCAAAGAACCAGGCGTGATGTAGCGTTGCATGGCCTCTTCAGTCATCGCTCCGATCACGAATTTATTTAAATCCTTTTCTAGGCCGTTAGCACCACCTAAAACGTCGCCTTCAATAATACGCACAACTTCTCCAAAGGTTAATCTTTCAATATGCTTTTTAAGTTTTCGTTCGATTCGAATCGTTCCCACACGCTGGATCGTGGAAACTAGTCCGATATTCTCAGCATCTTTGATTGCTCTATAAGCGGTTCCTTCGCTAACGTCTAAACTTTTAGCAATTCCTCGAACAGAAATTTTTTCGCCTACTTGTAAACTTTCAATGTGTGCCAAAATCAAATCATGTTTTGTCGCCATTATTTTCTACACCTCAATTGCCTCTCCACTATTCATTACTTTTCCTACACTCGTTAATTGTTCTACAAATTTTTGCGGATCTTGTTTGATTTGTGGGAAAGTATTGTAATGAATAGGTACAACCGTCTTGGCTTTCAACCGATTAGCCGCACGAAGCGCATCTTCTGGTCCCATTGTAAAGTTATCGCCAATTGGCAAAAAGGCAACGTCAATATCATATTGTTCGCCTAATAAAGATAAGTCACTATAATCTGCTGTATCTCCAGCATGATAAATCGTTTTTCCTTCTGCTTGCAATAAAATACCAGCAGGTTCGCCCATATAGATCATTTGCCCATTTTCTTGATAACCAGAACTATGTTGTGCATGGGTAAATTTCACGCGTCCAAAAGGAAAATCATAGCCACCGCCAATATTCATGCCGTGAGTATTTTCAATCCCTTTACTAGCAGCATAAGTACAAACCTCAGGTAAAGCTATAACTGTTGCATTATTTTTCTTAGCGATCGAAACCATATCACCTATGTGGTCATCATGTCCGTGAGTAATCAAAATATAATCCGTTTCAACGTCTTCAGCAGAGATATCCGCTAAAGGATTTTGTGAAATAAACGGGTCAAATAACAAACGAGTGCCCTCATCCAATACTACAGAAAGAACAGCATGTCCATGATACGTGATCTTCATTTAAATCTCCTCACTTTATAATTTATTATCTATTCTTGTTGTAAAAAGTTATAACAGTATACACTCTATATTGTAACAGATAACAAGCGATAAAAAAACAATGACGACTGAAAGCCAAATCGTTTACAAGCTTAAAATTAAATAAGAAGTATAATGTTTTTTGACCTAAGTACAACGAAGAAAGGACCAAAACTTTAACAATTGTCCCTAAGTTAACTAAAGTAAGGGCCATTAATAGAGCAACTGGCCCGAAGTTTAACAAAGAAGAGACCATACCCTAATCTTTTGGCCTAAAGTCAGACATAAGTAGGACCAAAAACCAGGTTATGTTTCTCAGCTCATCAAAAAACGCGCAGCCTTTATTCTGCGCGTTTTTACTATTTATTATTATAATTTACTTGCAGCCTCTTCATCAATGATGACGACGACATCGTCGTGTTTTTGTAAGACACTGGCTGGCAAGTCTTCTGTTACTTTTCCGTCGATCATGCCTTTAACCGCATCAGCTTTCGCTTCTCCAAAAGCCATTAAAATGATTTTTTTACTTTTCATAATGGATTGAATGCCCATGGTCAATGCTCGGGTTGGCACATCTCCTACTTTGTCAAAATAACGTTTATTAGCGTTAACTGTTGATTCAGTAAGCTCAACAACATGTGTCGTTGCTTCAAAGGAAGTTCCTGGTTCATTAAAGCCAATATGACCGTTTTGACCAATCCCTAAGACTTGGATGTCGATCGGATTAGCGGCAATGATATCATCATAACGTTGGCATTCTGCATCTAAATCTTGTGCTTTACCGTTTGGAACATAAGTTTTTTTGAATGGTTTATGATTAAATAAATGTTGATCCATAAAATAGCGATAACTTTGTTCGTTATTGCCATCCAAACCTACATATTCATCTAAATTCACAGACACTTTATCAGAAAAATCCATGTCACTTTCAATCATGTAGCTATACATTGTTTCTGGTGTACTACCTGTTGCTAAACCAAAAGTATCAGCCCCGTTTGCAATGCCATCTTTGATAATTTCAAATGCTTTCTTGCCGCCCTCATCGGCATTTTTCACACGAATAACATCCATAAAATAATCTCCCTCGTCCGTATTTTTGGTATAAACCAATTTTAGCACGGACTTTTATAAAAAACAAGATTATACGTTAACCATTTCACATTAACTATTTCTTACTTTTTCAACGATTTGGGCCACAAGTGTCGGTTCACTTAAGTTCGTTACTTCTTGGATCACTTCGGTCATTGTTTTTTCTTTTACCATTTCTTGTAAGCGTACGCTTTCTTCATCCTCAGGGTCATCGTATTGTAGGATCATCGCCACAACATCAACCAAAGCTTCATAAGAAAGTCCGTAATCTTTTGCTTCACGAATGGGACGAATAAAACGTTCATCATAACCTAATTTTCGAATAGGTGTACGCGCTACTCGCGTAATGTCATCTGAAATATAAGGGTTTTTAAAACGATCGATAATTTTTTGAATATATTGTTCATGTTGCGGACGCTCAAACTGCCACTTAGCGATTAATAAATCGCCAGTTTCTTGTAAAACAGCCTTTAACTGATCCAATACTTTCCTATCTGCAACAGCTTCGCCAATAGTAGTATAGCCATAAAAAGCCCCTGTATAGGCAGTTGTCGCATGTCCAGTATTTACTGAAAATAGCTTGCGCTCGATATAAGGCGTTAAATCAGACACATAACCTACATTATCCAAACGAATCTGTTTGGCCTTACTTTGTGTATCATCCACTAACCATTCACTAAAAGGTTCAACAGAAACAAACAAAGGATCTTCATGTTGTTGAATAGGTACAATTCTATCCACAGCTGCATTAGGAAAGCCTACATAGCTATCGACATAATCCATATCATCTGCAGATAGAAATGGCTGAACTTTATCCAGTAAAAACTGACTACCGCCAATCATATTTTCACAGGCAATAATATCAATAGGCGTTTGCTTTCCTCTCTGCCGACGCTTTTGAATTCCTTTTGCGATCAATTCTGCAATCATAGGTAAAATCTTAGGACCGATCGCTGTCGTAATAATATCACTTGTTGCTACTGAATCGATCACTGCTTCAGGATCCTTCTGATTATTAAGTCCGGTCACTTGATCGACCGTAATATGTTTTTTCTCTTCTGCTGCTAATTCAATTTCATAACTTTTTCTTTCTTTTAAAGCATTAATAATCGTTTCGTTAATGTCGACAAAATCGATAGAAAAATCATTTTCATGTAAAATTTCGCCAATAAAACCACGACCGATATTTCCTGCGCCAAAATGTGTGGCTTTCATTCTGCTACCTCCTCAAGTAATGCAATCACTTCATCTTCGGAATTTGCATCTGCTAATTTCACAACATTTTGTACATCTGAGCAAAATACAGCAATCTGTTGCAAAATGTCTAAATGTTCATTATTTACACCAGCAATACCGAAAATAACTGTCGCCAGCTTTTCTTCATCATCATCTTCAGTAGAAAAATCTATTCCTTCAGGTACTTGAACAATAGAGATCCCGCTTTTTTTCACATACTCTTTGGCTTCATCTGTCCCATGGGGAATGGCGATAAAGTTGCCCATATAGGTAGATACTTTATTCTCACGCTCAATCATCGCATCTACATAAGCAGAATCGACACAACCAGCGTCAACCAAGAGCTGTCCACTTTTTTTAATGACATCTTCCGGCGTCTTATCTGTCTGATTCAATAAAATCATTTCTTTTTGTAATTTCATTTTCTATTCCTCCTCCGATTCTTTAATTTCAGCAATAAACAAAGAACTGATCCATTCATAAATCTCTTCTTCATTTCCGTACTGATAAAGCTGCATATTGACATCACTTTCAATGACTGAAGCACTGATTTTTCCTAAAAGACGGTTTTCAGTTTCAGACATGTCCGCCGGCGCTAGCATTAACAATAAACGTGTTAGCTCCATTGGTTTTTTATCCATTCCTAAAATAGGGACGGAACGTGATAGATCAAAAATCGCAAAAAAAGGCTCTTTCACATAATGATTAGAACTATGAAATAAAGCAAAATGTGTATTCGGTATGCCAATCGGCGCTAATTGGTGACGATTAACAATCAAATCACGAACTTTTTTCCGATTTTCTAACACCACTCCTTCTAATTCTTCTAAAATGACTTCTAAAGTTTTTTCTAAAGTTTGTTGGGTTGTGATATTTTTAATTGAAAAGCGGGTCAACAACTCATTGGCCACTTTCATCTGCTCATAAACTTTTTCAAAGTCATTCTGTGTAGTTTTTGGTGCACTTTCATAAGATACTAGCTTATTTTCTGACTGTTTCCCCTTTAATTCCTGCTTGATTTGATAAATTTCATCATCTAACAACAAAGGGGAAATAACTTTATAGGGTAAAGAAAATTCAGGTAAGTAAATCGTCGAAAGAATTAAATCAAACTCTTTAAAATCAATATGACTCATCTGTGAAATTTTAGCAATTTCGATTCTTTCAATTTCTGGAATGTATTTATTGATACGACTTTCTAAAATTTTGGCTGTGCCAATTCCGCTAGAACAAAGCACCAGTGCTGAAAGTTCCTTTCGAACCGGATTTCTTTCTAAAGAAGCCGCAAAGTGAATCACAATATAAGCCAGTTCATCTTGCAAAAATGCTTGATGATCTGTAAAAATCTGTTTTAAATTTGCTTGGATAATCTTCGTTAGTTCAGGATATTCTTCCAAAATTTTTTCTAGTAAAGGATTTCCCGCTAATTGTGCCTGATTATCAATGCGTTTAAATGCTGCTGACAAATGCGTCAATAAATCATAGAAAAGGGTATCATCTTTACGAAAGTCTTTTTGCATTTGTTCAGAAACCAAGCGAATCAACTCTCTTACTTGGTAAGAAAGTTCTGCATCAAAATTATCTAGAAAAATATTTTGCGGTTTCTTATAATTTACTCCTTCTAATTGCTTAGAGAAAAATAAAATTTCCGCTTCTGTCATTCCTAAATCCGTCTGTCTTTTTATTTCTCCTATAATCTGATCTGCTAGACTTCTAATACTTGGCGATACTGTTTGGCTAGATGATGTTTCTGTTAGCAAATGACCCTTATTCATTCGCTCAAGAGACAAAGCCAAACTAGTAATAACCTGTTGTAATTGGTTATCCGTAACCTCAATAAAAAGACTGTTCATTTTTTCAAGTACCGCTTTTTGGGCAAAATAAAACCAGATTGGAGAGATAAAGTTCAAAAAGAAATTAGTGGATTGAATATTTTTATCAGCAGCGTTTACTTCGGACAAATAAGAGAAAAACTCGTATTCATTAACATCGCTATAGATAATATTACTCAGAATCTGACGACGATTTTCTTCCGAACCTGTGACCAGAATCCCGCGAGCTTTTTTCCGTTGCAGAGAAAGTCCATACTCGGATAGACTCTTTTCAACCTGTTGTAAATCACTATGAATCGTTGTAGGGCTTACCGCAAAATCTTGTGCCAACCCTTCAATGATCATGTCTTCTTCAGCCAATAATAAACTTGATACAAGCGCACTTTGACGATGTACATTATCAAAAACTACTTCTTGATTTTTTTCTACTTCTTGTCTTATAGCTTGCAGTGTTTCTTTTTCTCCAATTAAACGATAACCATTTTTACGTTCATTAATAATTTGTGCTTTTTGCGGCTTGATTGTTTTTTCAATACTTGAAATTTCTCGATATAACGTTCGCTTACTAATTTGCAATGTCTCTTGTAAATGTTGCGCAAAAACCCCTTGATCATTTTCAAGCAATATTTTCAACAATTGATTTTCCCGGTTGGAAAAATACAAGTAATTCACCTCCAATATAAAATCAAAAGAAAAGATAGTGCCCTTCTTTTAAAGTCTGACAACTATCTAGAAAACTTTACTGTAGCTGCTTATAAAGAAGTTGCCCTATCTTTTCACAAAACTAAGATTTAATCGTTACTGTCCTCATCCTAGATGATACCATTTCTTTGTTTATCAGGGGTTTTATTTTACTACTGCTCTTTCATTCGTTCAACAATCTGTTCATAACTTTCTGTATCCATAAAGTTATCTACTGTAATAAATTGTGCGGATGGCGCTTTTTGCTCAGCACGATCATACAGTTCTTTTTGCGTTACTACCAAGCTTTGAGCATCATCTTCTAAGTGATCAATCACTAAATTTGTCACATCTACATCTAGATTAGATTTTTTCACCATATTTCGCAATACCGAAGCACCCATCGCACTGGATCCCATGCCTGCTTCACAGGCAAAGACAATATGTTTTACTTCAGATAATGTTAAGTCTTCTACCTTATTGCTTTTTTTAGCTGTTGTTTCTTCAGCATTTTCTACTTGTGATGTTTCATTTTTCATTCTTTCCACGATTTCATCATAACGTGGACTATTCATGAAGTTTTCAACGCTGACAAATTCTGCAGAAGGCGCTTTTTGCACCGCTCGATCGTGTAATTCATTTTGTGTGATAACTAAAGTATTCGCATCATCTTTTAGTTTACTAATTGAGGCATTAGAAACCGGCATATCAATACCTGCTTCTTGCATTTTCTTTCGTAAAACAGAAGCACCCATCGCACTAGATCCCATACCTGCATCACAGGCAAAAATCACTTGGTCGACTTTTCTTAATTCAGCATTTTCTACATCTGTTGTGGCTGTATTCTCTGCAGCTTGGCCTTTGCTTTCTTGTTTAGCAGATTGTACAGCTGCTTGTTGAGCAGCAAGATCTTCATCATTTGCTTCTGAACGATCAGATTTTAGGATGACCATCCCCACCAAGAAAGAAACGATGGTAGCAACAACTACACCTGCAATGACTGCAACATAACTGTTTGGCGGTGTCATTCCCAATACGGCTATAATAGATCCTGGCGATGCAGCGGCTCTTAAGCCCGCATCTAAAAGTTGGAAAGTAAAGGTTCCTGACATCCCGCCAGCGATCACTGCTAAAAACATGAGTGGTTTCATCATAACGTATGGGAAATAAATTTCATGAATCCCTCCGACAAATTGAATTAAAATCGCACCCGGCGCAGAAGCCTTCGCTGAGCCTTTTCCAAATAGGGTAAAAGCTAATAGAACGCCTAACCCAGGACCTGGATTTGCTTCAAGTAAGAACAAAATCGATTTACCTGCTTCAATAGACTGTTCTGTTCCGAGCGGAGTCAGAATTCCATGATTAATCGCGTTATTTAAGAACAAAATTTTCGCTGGTTCAATAAATATATTAGCTAATGGTAACAGTCCTGCTTGAATTATCGCAGCAACCCCTAATCCTAACCATTCCGTCAATATTGATACAATAGGTCCAACTGCATAATAACCAATAATTGCTAAGGCAAAACCAATCAATCCAGATGAAAAATTATTTACCAGCATTTCAAAACCAGCTCGGATTCTATGACCAAATCTTTCATCAAATTTCTTAATACACCAACCGCCTAAAGGTCCCATCATCATCGCGCCGATAAACATAGGAACATCAGAACCAACAATTACCCCCATGGTTGCAATAGCGCCAACAACGGCACCACGCTGTTCATGAATCATGCTCCCACCAGTATATCCAATCAATAATGGCAATAAATAAGTAATCATTGGGTCAGTCATAGAAGCCAATTGTTCATTAGGTAAAAAACCGTCCGGAATAAATAACGCCGTAATGACTCCCCAAGCAATAAACGCGCCAATATTAGGCATAACCATGCTACTTAGACTACTACCTAATTGTTGCACTTTGGCCTTAATTCCTTTATTCTCTTGTGCCATTTCTCCTTCTCCTCTCAAAAATTTACTTTTTCTACATCTTTAGTTTAAGTCAAATTGAGAGGGCTTACAACATAAACTAGTTAGAGTTTTGACACAAAAAAGAATGCCAAGATTTATAATAACTATTTGTCTAAAACCCAAGAAGCTACTTTGACAGGTCTACTCTAGTTTTGAAAAAATCTAGAACTACTTTGACAGACCTACTCTAGTTTTGGGAAAAATCAAGCTACTTTGGCAGACCTACTCTAGTTTTGAAAGAATCTAAAACTTTTTTCAAAGAGCTACTTTACTCTTCACGATATTTACGCCTCAATAAAAAGAAGCTAGAATTCATCCAGCTTCTTTTTGTGTACTTTAGGATTTTCTTTTCTTACGTTTTTGGCTTGATTCCATAATTACAGGTAGAATTACAGGTCGTCTTTTGGTTTGTTCAAATAAATAACGACTTAGTTTTTCACGAATTTCTTGTTTTAATTTACTCCATTCAAAGTCATTGCTGTGTAAATGCTTGTCAACAATTTCTTCTACAATATCTCCGCCTTCTCTTAAAAGATCTCGGCTGGCTTTAACATAAACAAAGCCGCGGGAGGTAATTTGTGGCTTTGAAACAATTTGTTTTTTCCGTCGATTAATTGTCACTACAGCAACAAAAACGCCATCTTCTGACAAGACTTTCCGATCTTTTAAGACAATATTTCCGATATCGCCTACACCAATGCCATCTACCATGACATTATCAGAAGGGATCGTGCCACTAAGTGCCATTTCTCCTTCTTTGTACTCCACGATATCTCCAGGAGCGGTAATAAATATGTGATCTTTAGGAATACCCACAGCTTCTGCTAAATCAGCGTTGGCGGTCAAAAGACGATATTCTCCTTGTACTGGAATAAAATATCTCGGTTTTAACAAATTCATCATCAACTGTTGGTCTTCAGGGTTGGCATGACCTGACACACGTAAATTATCCGAAATATTTTTGACCGTACCACCTGCTCTATAAATCATATCCTCGGTTTTAGCAACATAAGTTTCCATGGCAATCGTAGGTGTTGTTGTAATATAAACCAGATCGCCTTCTTTGATGCGTAAAGTTCGATGAGCACCGCTAGCCATTTTTTGCAAGGCTTTGATAGGTTCACCCATCCGACCTGTTTCTAAAATAATCAATTGATCATCATTATATTTTTTCATCGCTTTTTGCGTGATTAAAATATCTTCATCTGGTAGTTCCAACTTCCCTAATTTCATAGCTGTACGGATAATACGGCCGAAATCTTTACCGGTCAAAACAATCTTTCTTCCTGCACGATAAGCTGCATTAATCAACTGTTGTACGCGTTGTAAGTTACTAGCAACACAAGCAACAATAATACGTCCTTCCCAAAAACCGATATTATCATATACTTCTTCGCCAATTTGTTTTTCAGAAGCAACTGTTTCTGGATTTTCAGCGTTACTTGACGTACTTAAAAGTGCTAAAACACCTTCACTTCCAATTTCAGCTAAACGTCCAAAATCGGTACGATAAGATGAAACAGCTGATTGGTCAAATTTGAAATCTCCAGTATAAACAATATTTCCTTCTGATGTCTTCAAAGAAACACCTACGGAACCAGGAATCGTATGTGTTGTTGGAAAGAAACTTACGACAGTTGATTTAAAATCAATCTCGGTATCTTCATCAATTACATGAAATCCCTTGAACTTTTTGGTTGGTTCATAACGGTGTACCGACATTTTTGCCAATTCAATCGTCAATTTTGTCCCAAAAACGGGCGCATTAATTTTTTCTAAAAAATAAGGCAGTGCTCCGATGGCATCTGCGTGTCCATGTGTTACAAAGACTCCGGCTACGCGATCCGCGTTTTCTTCTAAGTAAGTAAAATCAGGGATGACTGTATCAATCCCAAATAATCCATCTTCTGGATAGCTTAAGCCGCAATCTAACACAAAAATATCTTCCCCAACTTCAGCGATGTACAAGTTTTTTCCATTGCCTCGTACACCACTAAGAGGGATAATTCTTATTTGTGCCAAATTTTTCACCTCTCCAATCATTTTATATCTTTTTATTTAACGTTTTTTTTCAAACATTTACTAAAAGCAAACGTTCTTTCCGAGCCAAAAACATCCTAGCATAGTATAACACAAAATAGCCCGACAATACATTTTCGCGAATGATTCCCTTAAAAACTTACTTTTCACTTAATGTTTAAAGGTAAAGGATACTACGCCTCGCTCTCGCTCGCCCTAGTACTGTTCATCTCTTCGCTTACGCTTCGATCTCATCAAGGGCTAAGCGACAAGTCGCTAAGGCCTTGAAGGATCTTCTCTTAGCTCCCTTTAGTCGCTAAATCGTAGTGATTCGGTTTGGGGAACTACGCTCGTTCCTCTCGCCTAGTACTGTTCATCATCTACTCTCAGCTCCTTTTAGTCGCTGAATCGTAGTGATTCGAAATAAAGGACACTACGCCTCGCTCTCGCTCGCCCTAGTACTGTTCATCATCTACTCTCAGCTCCTTTTAGTCGCTGAATCGTAGTGATTCACAGCAAAAAAACTGATGAAAATATTTCCACCAGTTCTTTTCACTAAACGATCTAAAAACTGAAAATCATCGGTTGTAAGACATAGACTGCAAAAACGATCACAACGATACCAAACATATTTAACCAAAAACCAGCTTTTATCATATCTTTAATCGCTAATTCTCCAGAACCAAATACAGCAGCATTAGGCGGTGTTGAAATAGGCAACATAAATGCACAGCTAGAAGCCAAGGCAACAATTGCCATAATGCCAAAAGGTTCCACACCGATGCCAGCAGCTAGCCCTACACTAATTGGCATCAACATATTGGAAACAGCTGTATTGGACATAATTTCGGTCATAAACAAAATAGTTACAGTCAAAATAACAACGATATAGAAATAATTGAATTGTTCAAGTCTAGTTAACAGCTCGCCAAACCAAGCAGTCAATCCGGAATCTTCAAAAGCCGCAGCTAAAGATAAACCGCCACCAAAGAGCAGCAGTAATCCCCAAGAAAGATTTTTCATGTCCGCCCACTCTAGAATCCGGCCGCCTTTTGTATTTGGGATCAAAAACATCGCGCTGGCGCCAAAAATAGAAATCGTGGTATCCGATAAGGTCCATGGCAATAAACCGCCAAAAATCCACATGAAACCAACAATAGCAAAAATCGTTAAAACACTTTTTTCTTCTGTTGACATCTTTCCTAATTCTTTTAATTGATCTTGCGCAAATTTAGTAGAAATATTTTGATCTTGTTCTATCTTAAATTGAAATTTTGTAATATAAAAGTACATAAATACCATTAAAAGAACGGTAACGATCGAACCGAATAAGAACCAATCAGCAAAGGTAATCTCAACGTCCAACATGTTATTAGCTACAGCCACTAAAACTGCATTAGGTACTGAACCAATAATCGTTGCCAGTCCGCCAATAGAAGCAGAATAAGCTACGGTCAATAAAAGACCTTTTGAAAAGTTGTCGAAAGACGCTTCATTTAACAAGCGCTTTTCTTTAATTTCTGTAATCAAGGCCAGCGCAATAGGCAGCATCATTAAAGCCGTCGCGGCATTAGAAATCCACATCGATAACACCGCTGTAGCAAGTCCTACTGCCAGAATAATACGAGAACAACTTTTTCCTATTAGCGCTATAATCAGCATAGCAATACGTCTATGTAGTCCCCACTTTTCAATAGCTAGGGCAATGGTAAAACCTCCCATATACATGAAAACAATAGGATCACCGTAAGCCATAGCTGCAGTTGCTTCATCTGTCCCACCTGTCAGTGGTAATAAAAAAATAGGCAGTAAAGAAGTCGCAGGAATCGGCATAGCTTCTGTTATCCACCAAGTAGCCACCCAGGCAGTCACAGCTAAAACTGCACGGGGTGCATCTTCCAATCCCGTTAAACTATTCATGAAATAAATTATAGAAAAAAATACTGGCCCTAAAATAAGGCCAACTTTTTGGAAGTTCATCTTTACCATCCCCTATGTATAAATCAGTAAAAATACTAGAATAAAATTTTTAGTGATAATAGCATACCATATTTCGATTTCAAGCAATAGATTTTACGGTTATATTATGCAAAAACAAATGTAAATCATTAAAATTTCCATAAAATTCTAACATTTAAATGAAAAGAAAAAGAGCAGCACACTTTTTACTAAAAAGCATCCTACTCTCAAATCATTTTAACCCATTATTTTTAAATCAGTCGATGACCGCCTTCATTGTGGACAATCTCTCCTATAACAAAACTATTTTCCCTAAGATAAATCACACTATCAGCGACAACATCTGCTTGTCCTACCCGTTTTAAAGGAAGCTGTAATGCCAACTCAAAACTTACTGAAGTTGAGTTGGCATTTTAGTTAGTATGATTCCTTTTATCGTTCTGCTAAGTATTCTTTAATTTGTATTACTTCATCATAATCAAATTTACTTTCGGATATTTCTTGTATTAGTTCTTCTTTAAACCTTATAGTAATCTCCCAAAAGCCATCAATAATTTGAAAGAGCTCTGGGTCATAATTTTTAAAAACAGGATAAATTTCCAAAAAATCTTCAAAAGAAAGATGCTCATCCTCATAGAAATCTTTGACCCAACCATTCTCTAAGGCATAGTCTGTAGGCAAGCCGTTTTCTGTAAGGATGCCTTTTTCAACCATCGAACGATACATCTCAGCTTTACTGATTGTTTTTTGTTCATTTCCTTGTGTATAGTATTGTATACTTTGTTCAACTAACGGCGGGTAGATAATTTCCATCTTATTCACTCCTCGTTATTTAGCCACTTTCTTTCCTTTATAATACCCATTAAGAGATACACGATGACTATGGCGGTATTCTCCTATACTTTCGTCAAAAGAAATTTCTGGTTTTGCATGATTTTGATGCGCACGTCGCATTCTCTTTTTAGCTTTTGATGTTTTTCTTGCAGGTACTGCCATTTCCTCATCCCCTTGTACTATTTGTTTGATTTACAATTTACCAACTAGCTTTTTTTACACCCGGTATTTTCCCTTGGTGCGCTAACTGACGAAATTTAATCCGAGACATCCCAAACTTACGCATGTATCCCCGAGGTCTACCATCAATCCTATCGCGGTTTTTATGATGATTAGGATTGGAATCTTTAGGCAACTTTGCGAGTGCTTGATAATCACCAGCTTCTTTAAGTTCCTTACGTAAATCAGCGTATTTTGCAATTAATTCCTTTTGTTTATTAGCTTTTGCAATTTTTGATTTTTTAGCCATAAAATTTCCTTTCTGTTTCCAAGAATTAAAACGTAATAATTACGATTTGATAAAATCACTTTAGCATTCTTAAAAATTATTGTCAAGACAAAGTCCCAGGCCGCTATAAAAAAAGGGCAATGAAAAGCTGAAATAGCCCAACATTGCATCGCTAGTTTTATTTTTAATAAATTTCGTAACTTTGCCCAGTTTGGATACCTTCAACGCTCTTTTTAAACGCTAAAGCTACTTTACTCAGTGGTGTTGGTTCAAAACCTGGGAAAAACATTTTTAAGTCTTTCGAAGATTCCTGAAATACTGTAGGACTCACGCTATTTATACGGATTCCTCTAGGTGCTTCAGTGGCTGCTGACTTGACAAAAGCTTTGACCGCGCCATTGGCCATTGCAGAAGAAGCCCCTTGATAGATAGGTTCATCCATAATGATCCCTGTTGTTAACGTAAAACTTCCGCCGTCATTAATATAGTCCATACCAAGTAACACAAGATTTACTTGCCCTTTTAACTTGCTTTCAATCGTTACTTCATTGAGTTCTGGCGTAATTTTTTCTAAAGGACCAAAGTGTGCATCTCCTGCGGCACTAAGCACGGCATCTACTTTACCAACGCTTTCAAACATTTCCTTGATACTGATCGGCTTAGTAATGTCTACCTCCACATCAGTATTATGACGCGCAGCTTGGATAATTTCGTGTTCGGGTTCTAATTCTTTCTTTATCGCTGTTCCTAAAAGTCCTGTAGCGCCAATTAATAAAATTCTCATATAATTCATTTCTCCTCTCTTATTTTTATTTTAATACTTCGAGTATATAATAAGGATAACAAACAGTAAAACAAGTGACTTTTGACAAGCGGGTAAAGAATACGAACAATATCAGTCAATTGCTAAAGAATTCGAAGAAAATTTCGACTACTCTTTTTCCCATTTGAATACAGCTCTTCTCCGAGACATTTATCGCTGGTATACAGAAACAGATAAAAAAGAAGTCACAAAAGAATTATTAGCAAAAATAGAAAAAGCTAGAGAACAATATTTTGAAAGAAAAGATAATAGTAAACAAGCTTACCTAGAGGAGTCAAAAAAAAAACGAAAATGGAGAAACTAAAAAGAGCACCAATGAAGATAAGCTCAATGAAGAGTTGGAAAAAACATATTCGCGAGAAGATCAAAAGAGAGTTTTCCGAGGACATCCCTAATGACCACATTGTATATGATATGTCCTTAGAAGATGACCGTGTCAACATAAGAGTTTACCAGAATCAAGACAAAAAAATTGCAATATGAAGTAGGTTTTAGCTATAAAATTGCACAAGACCAACTTACTAAACAAGAATAAAGCACTCGTTCCTCATTATCAGTGAAAAAGTTTTCCTAATGATAATGAGGAGCATCCAATTCCATAATTAGACAGATATAATTTTTTCAGATTAACTTATTATTTCTGATAATCCTGCAGTATTTCTTGCCAAGCTTTTTGTGCATCAGTGTCATTCGAGACTTTAAAAGTGTACTCAGCTTCAATATCTTTTGTGCGACCATCATCGTTATATAAACCAAAACCTGCTTGATAAGCTCTGAGCTCATCCACACTTCCAATTAATTCATAAACAACGCCATTATCGCCCAATAGATATTTATGAATTGGGTAATCTGCGTCTGCTAAGCCACCATAATCCCGTCCTCCGCCAGCACCTCCGTGAGTTTCACCGGCTTTTTCGTCATATCCTGTAACACCAGAAGAAGAAACATAAAACACCACACCTTTTAAAGCATGAATATCAAAAGCATCATAACCCGGTAATTCCTCTTGCGTTAATTGCTGTTGCACTTGTATTTCTCCATCTTCGGTTTCGGCGAACCAATCGCCTGAGCCTGAAGCGCCGTGATCAAAATAAGCAGCTGTCACAGCCATCCCGCCTTCTTCTGCTCGAGGAATCGCCCAGTTTAAAAATTCTTGTTGGAGCTCATCTTTTTCTTCTTCTGAATATTTTCTAACTGGAACAGTTTCTTGTTCTTCTTGTTTTCCATCAGAAGAAGATTCTGTCGAACGACTTGCGGTTGTTTCAGTCGTGACAGATTCACTAGTTTCAGCCAAGCGCTGACTTTCAGTTGATTGATTAATTTCTCCTGAAGTAGAAATCTCTGTCGAAATATTCGTATTGGAAACTGCTTCTTCATTATTCTGCGAACAACCGAATAAAACCAATCCAAAGATTACAACTAACATCGACAAGATATTAATTTTTTTCAATTTTCAGCCTCCTTTCAAAAGAGATCGCTTTCTTCCTAGTTTAACAATAGCATAAGTTACTTTTTTGAGCGAATTATATATAGCAAAAAAAGCAGCTAGACAATAGCGCCTAACTGCTTCCTTTATTCGTTGTGTTTTCTTTACCAACACTATTTAATAAAGAGCCAAAAAAGCAATTAGACGCCAGACACGTCTAATTGCTTACTTTTTGAAGAAAAGTGTTATTCTTCTATCCACTCTTCAACTTTATCTGGATTGTCATCAATCCAATCTTGCGCTGCGTCTTCAGGAGATGCACCTTCTTCAATATCTAACATGATAGTTTCCATATCTTCTGTATCCCAGCTAAAGTTATCTATTATCTGATAGGCTTCTGGCATGTCATCTTCTAAGCCTTCACGAGCTAATGCATCAATATGCTCTTCTTCTCCCATCGTTCCTTGTGGGTCATCCAGATATTTTAGATCATATCTTTGGAACATCCAATGTGGAGACCAGCCAGTGATAACGATAGGATCCTCATTATTGATAGCACTACCTAATTGTGAAGTCATCGCACCGCTAGAAGATGGTGTTACTTCCCAATCAGATAAGTTATCATAACTTTCAACTGTATCTTCTGCTGCAGAAACGACACCAGCACCTGGGTCGATACCGATAATTTCTTGATCTGGTACTTGGTCATCTAAATCTTCAATCGAATCTACGTCCATGTATTCTGGCACAGCAAGGCCAAGATTAGCCCCTTCTGTATGTGGACCTAATTCATCTACTTGATCTTTAAATTGATCATATTGCGCTTTTTGCGTCACTGGTAACCAAGCAGAAAGTGTCGCATCAGATTCTCCATTAGCTACAGCTTCCCAGT
The DNA here is from genome assembly GCF_021474685.1 of Tetragenococcus halophilus. Taxonomy (GTDB): domain Bacteria; phylum Bacillota; class Bacilli; order Lactobacillales; family Enterococcaceae; genus Tetragenococcus; species Tetragenococcus halophilus_B. Next base: position 29,625 of record NZ_JAKEIT010000025.1, read on the forward strand.
TTACCGCGTTATCCAAAGGCGTTTGTGTGACATTATATCCTTGGTCTTCTAAAACAAGTGCTAAGACATTGGTTGAAGCGACTTCTGTATCCCATTCAACATAAGAAAGGTTAATATTACCGCCCTCTTCAGAGCTAGCACCACTTGAATCATTACCTGACATACTTGTATAAGCAAAGATCGCTGCAATAACGGCTGCTACAACAACAACGCCAGCAATAATCTTATTACGTTTTGATTTTTTAGTGGACGCATTTTCACTCGTTTTAGCTTTACTTGAATTCAATTTTTGGGTAAAACGGTCCAAAATAATTGCTAAAATAACAACTGCGATACCATAAACAAAGCCGCTACCTACTTGAGAACGTTGTACAGCGGATAATACGCCTTGTCCAAGTCCAGGTGCTCCGATCATTGAAGCAACAACAACCATGGATAATGCTAGCATCATCGTTTGGTTAATGCCGGCAAAGATATTGCCCTTAGCTAGGGGTAATTCTAATTTAAATAATTTTTGCCAGTTCGTACCACCAAATGAATCCGAAGCTTCAGTTAATTCAGTTGGCACTTGGCGAATACCTAAGTTTGTCATCCGTACAGTTGGTGGCAAAGAAAAGATCACTGAAGCAAATGCCCCAGGAACCATCCCAATACCAAAGAAAGCAACTGCTGGGATCAAATAAACAAAGTTAGGCATGGTTTGCATAAAGTCAAGAATCGGCGTAATAATATTTTTTGCCGTCTCATTTTTAGACATTAAAATACCCACTGGAACTCCGATAATTATGGAGATCACACTAGCCACAATAACCAATGTCACTGTATTTAACAAATCGCTCCATAAACCTTGGTTATAAACAAGTAGTAATCCAAGGAATGTAAATGTAGGCAATTGCCATTTTTTTCCACCAAGGAAAAATGCAACTACGGTAGCTAATACAATAAAAAGCAATGGTGGTATAAATGACAAACCTGATGTCATTCCATCCATGATTGTTTGTCCCAATGATTGTAAGAATGAGAAAAATGCCGCCCAATGTTCGGTTAACCAATCAACGCCATTATCTACCCATTCTGATAAAGGAATTTCATTTTGTAGAAAATCAAGCATCTGCATTCACTCCTTTCTTATCATCCTCTTCTTGGCTTTCTTTTAATTCCTCGCTATCATTTGTGTCTGTATCAGTCATAGCCCCAATGACGCTACCACGAACAATAACACCAACGACACGGTCATCGTCGTCTACAACGGCAAGAGGAGCTGCAGAACCTTCAATTATATTAAAGATATCAGTCACTAATGTGTCTTTTTCCACTTTTTGCACGTTTTTATCCAAGACGTCTTTTAATGTCTTGTCATTTTTACGAGCATCTAAAGCTTCTTCAGCTGTTAGACTACCTTTTAAATAACGTTTACGGTCAACAGCTAGTAACATACTAACTTCTTCTTTACGCATTCTTTGTAAGGCTACATTTGGACCATCTGCTTCTACATTGATTGTCAAAGCGGGTTCCATAATATTTTCGGCTGTTAGAACCTTGGAACGGTCGATATCTTCAGTAAATTCACGCACGAAATCATTGGCTGGATGCGTCAAAATTTCTTCGCCGGTACCAATTTGCATAATTTCACCATCACGCATTAAAGCAATCCGATCACCAATACGCAAAGCCTCGTTCAAATCGTGGGTGATAAAGATAATTGTTTTTTGCATTTTTTCTTGCAAATCTAATAAGTCATCTTGCATATCCTTACGAATCAAAGGATCCAAAGCAGAAAATGCTTCGTCCATTAATAGAACTTCGGGATCGTTGGCTATTGCGCGAGCTAAACCAACCCGTTGTTGCATCCCACCAGATAGTTGATTTGGATATTGATCTTTCACCGAAAGCAAACCAGAATTATCTAAAGCAGCTTCTGCTTTTTTCCGGCGTTCTTCTTTATCTACACCGCGTACTTCTAGACCGTACTCAGTATTTTGTTGAATGGTTCGTTGCGGAAAAAGACCAAAGTTTTGGAAAACCATATTCATTTTCGTACGACGAACTTCTCGTAACTCTTCTTTTGACATCTTAGATACATCTTGATCATCGATGTAAACTTCCCCTGAGGTCGGTTCAATCAAACGATTAATCAAACGAATCAAAGTAGATTTCCCACTACCAGATAAGCCCATAATGACAAAAACTTCGCCTTCGTTAACATCAAAACTTACATCATGTACACCGACAGTAGCGCCGGTTTCTTCTAAGATATCTTGTTTTGATTTGCCTGCTTTTACTTGTTCGAGCGCTTGTTGAGTTCTGCGACCAAATATTTTACTCAAATGCTCTACACGAACTTTTTTACCCAAAAATTAACACTCCTTTTTCTATATTTTTCAGAAAACTATCATGAAATTGACCGCCCTAGTTTAACGCTGTATTGTCATTTTTGTCAAAAGAAAAAAGCACTATTTAATAGTACTTTTTTCTTAATTATTAGGGTAGAATAGTTGCATCATACGCTGTACGGCCAGTTCGCTTCCTACGTAATAAACTATATTTCCTGCGCTTAACTTAGCATATGGACCTGGAGAAAGGAGTAATTCTACATCTGTTTGAATACCAACAATGGTCGCACCTGTTTTTTGCCAAATATGCAGATCAGAAATGCTTTCTTCCAAATGCTGCGCTTCTCCGGTAATCTTAAGTTCATAGGGGACAAATGTTGAAATATCATGAACTTTTTTCGTCTGACTTACCAAAACATTTAACAAATCAGAAAATTCATCGAGCTCTTCTTTTTGACGTTGGACACTTTCCAAAAGGTCCTGACGAATTTCTTGAACCGATTGAACATTTTTATATTTCTCTATAAATATTTGTGCATTTTCTTTAGATGCTACATAAGTACCACTTCCTTGTTGGACTTCCATAATTTGAAGATCTACCAAGACATTAATGGCCTTACGAGCAGTTTCCGGTGAAGCGCTAAAATTGCTTGCTAAAGTCGAACGTGCAGAAATTTTTTCTCCCACTTTATACCGACCTTCAACAATTCTTTCAGCAATATCCACGGCAATTTGTTGGTAACGTGGCAAAGAAACACGTTTGGTAGGTTTTAATTCTTTTACCATCGCTTACTACCCTCCCCGGCTTGTTCAATTTTTTTCAAATTGATAATACCACACCTATTTTTAACAAAACAAGCTTTTTAACTTACTGTATTAAAAATCTGTTTTACTACATATAATATTTTTTATATTCCTTCATTCAATCATACTCCTAACTTACGTTGAAGTTCGCAGCACAATTCTTCTTTACCAGTAAAGTAGTCAACTGACCACTTTTTTCGCCTTATTTTGACTAACCAAGTAGTCAAAATAGGAAATCCAGAGTAAAAACGATGCCTTTTTGCTTGTTTTAAAAAATGACAAACAAAAAAACCTGATAGACAAGGGGTCTCGCAAGGTTGTACTGGAATAGAGAAACTAAGATTTTTCATAATAGTATCTCCTTTTTTATTGATATACATTTCTTGTGGCTATGAAAATGAAGTATATACATAAAACCGCAATTATAAATAACAACACAAATGAACTGACAGTTGCCATTACAAAAAGAACCTTATTTTTCTTAATTTTACTTATCAACAATAAAGACAAGATAATAACGAAAAACATCACATATAAAGCAGAAAAAACTAACAAATTCATGTCCCCTATTTATAACTTTAAAGTATTTATTCATTAATGAATAAAGCAATAACAGTCCAAACATGTTCAAAGGTTAACATATTTTTTTAACTCATAATGCCTTAATATACTTCGAGCCACTAGTGGTACATTAATACAATCAGGATATCAGATTTTAACTTTTTCCAAAAAATGACAAAAAATCAAATGCATGCGCAAGGGATACTTTTCCAGAAAATTTTTCATTATTTATCTGAAGACTATTAAAGCGACGACAAATGTTGGTTGGTCACGTAGGAACGAGTAAGACCCTCAATTCTTCAAAAGGTTGAAAAAACAAGTGTTTCAATAGACGTTTGATTTAGAAAGGAGATTTCTTACTGCCTGTTTCCACGTTAAGTAAATACGTCAGTAGCCTAGCAATCATAGCGAAAATAATTTGATTGATTACTCCATTTTCACTTTGTGAGAATAACCTTTTCATCGTCATATGTGCTTGATGTACTTAAAAGATAGTTCAATATTTGCCATCTCGCTTTGTACATTTCGGCTACTTCTCGGGCGGACATATCAAAACGGTTAGTGATAAAATATCATTTTTCCTTTGTCCTGATTTTGAATAAGTCATCCCAGCTCAGTATAAAGGATGTTTTATGAATAGAAACAGCGTGAAACATGGTACACAAATTTAACATGTTTCATACACCAATAGAGAGAATTACTATTAATTAAACTAATAATCCTACTATCGTCATTTAAAGTTATATTTTTCAGTACTGAAAGTAAAATTCAGTTACAGTAAACAGCACTATCCCTATAATAAATAAGTACTTGTGACATCCATCAATTCCTCGATAACGTGACTACCGTCTTCCACTGATGAATTCCCATCAGACAGAGCTACCGCGAGGTATTCATTATCTCCTTGTGATACTTTCCCGATACTTGTAACAATCCATTCGCCACTTACACCATCTGTTAACCAACCATTTTTAAAAGAAACATCATCTGAGCCGGCGTAAACGCCCCAACTTTGATCTTCATCGATTTGAGTCATTAAATCAATGATATCATCCTGAGATTCTTCTGAAATATAGTCTGATGGCAAATACAATTCTTTCAATAATTTCATTTGATCTTTGGCTGTTGTTGTACTGTTTCCCCAATTGCCTAAGTTCACGGTCGTATTGTTCATGCCCAATTCATCAAAAATGGTTTGTAAGGACTCAAACCCACCTAAAGATTCATTTAATAGCGCAGAAGTTGCGTCATTATCACTACTCAAAATCATGGAAGACATCCGCTCTGTCTCTTCTTCTGTTAATTCTACTTGCGCATTTTCTTTTTCATGCAGTAATAACATGGCTACCGCGATTTTTACAATACTGGCAGTTTCATATAGTCGATCTTTTTCATCATTGGTATAGCTATAAGTCTCTTCTGTATCGAGGTCATAAACTCTAAATTCTAAAGAATTAGGATACTCTTCGGCTAACTGATCTCCTTTTTGTTGCAATTGCTCTTTAAGATCTTCCTTGTCTTTTTGCGGCTCATTTACGACTTCTTGGCTTGTTTCCGTAGTACTTTCTCTTGTTTTCTCTTCATTGGTTCCCATAGAACTTTCGTACCAAAAACCAACAGCTACAAGTAAAAGCACGCCTAATATCACGGGAAAAATTTTTAAAAACTTATTCATCCTTTATTGCCTCGCTCTATTCTTTTGTTTCTTTCTAAGAAGCCTGAACATTCCTCTGTTTTTCGTCTCTTTTGTTTCTTTCTAAGAAGCCTGAACATTCCTCTGTTTTTCGTCTACAAAATAGACTTTATACCAAACAAGAAACGAGTAAAGGGTCCAAATCCGACGTCGCGCATCGATATCTTGTTGATAGTTTCGGTCTAATAGATCTAAGATTTTTTCTTGGTCAAAAAATTCAGCTGCAAAATTAGCAGAGAATACTTCACGAACTTGTTTATAGAACTGTTCTTCATGTAACCAATCTTTAATCGGTACAGGGAATCCCAACTTTTTCCGATTCGCCCATTCATCAGGAAGATGACGGTGAGCTGCTTTACGAAAAGCATACTTGGTATTTTTACTATTTAACAAATATTTGGTTGGAATTTTTTCAGCGACTTCCATTAAACGAATGTCTAACAACGGGGTCCGTGCTTCTAAGGAACTTGCCATCGTCATTTTATCCGCTTTTAATAAGATATCTTTAGGCATCCATTGGTGCATATCTAGATACTGCATTTTTTTAAGTTCTGGCAAATCCGGTACTTTTTGATACTGTTTTTCCACAATATCATGCACGGACTCACTTTTTTGGTATTTCGGTTGCAAGTAATCGTCTGATTCCCTTTCATCAAAGACTTTGGCTTGTCCGATAAAGAAATCTTCCGCTGGAGCTACTGATTGATACAAGTGCAGTTTTCCATGAAAATTGCCTGTATGTTCTAAACGGCTTGCTAGACGATAACGGGACTTTTTAGATAATTTTTTCAATCCTTGGGCAAATACACGGACCATTTTCGAATTTGAAGAAAAACCATATTCTGTATAGCCTGCAAACAATTCGTCTGCACCTTCACCAGATAAAACAACTTTCACATGTTCACTGGCTAATTTCGCTAAAAAGTAAAGTGGAACGCACGATGCATTGGAAGACGGTTCATCTAAATGATATTGAATATCAGGAAAGGCATTGAAAGCTTCTTCAGATTCAATCACGCGAGAGTAGTTGTTTAGTTTTAAAATATCTGTTAATTTTTTGGCTTCGGAAGATTCGTTGTAAGTGTGTTTGCCAAAACCAATGGAAAACGTATATTTGGGCTGAGCAAGCGTGGTTACCAAACTGGAATCCACCCCACTGGAAAGGAACGTTCCAACTTCAACATCACTAACCAAGTGAGCATTCGTTGTTTCTTGAACAGCTTGATCAATTAAGTCAACCGCTTCGTTTTCTGTCATGTTTTCTTCTGTATATTCAGGATCCCAGTATTGAGTAAAGGTTACCTCGCCATTTCTTATGTAAAAATAGTGGCCTTCTGGCACACGATAAACATCCTTAAAAAATGTTTCATCTGTAGCAGGGTATTGAAAAGTCATATAAGGTTTTAACGCACCTGGATTCACTTGCTTTTCAAAAGCTGGATGATCCAAAAAACTTTTTATTTCAGAGCCGAACATAAATGTATTATTTTTATGATAATAATATAATGGCTTAATACCAAAATGATCTCTTGCTCCAAATAATTCTTGTTTTTCACGATCCCAGATAGCAAAGGTAAACATGCCACGTAATTTTTTTACGATTTGAGTACCATATTCTTCGTAGCCGTGTAAAATAACTTCGGTATCCGCACTGGTCTTAAAAACATGACCTTTTTCTTGAAGATCTTGTTGCAGTTCTTGATAGTTATAGATTTCTCCATTAAAAATGATCGCTTTTGAATCGTTTTCATTGAAAATGGGCTGGTTTCCTCCCTTTAAGTCAATGATACTTAAACGTCGAAAGCCTAAAGCTACACCTTCATCAACAAATTGGCCTGTATTATCTGGTCCTCTATGTACAATTCTTGCCATCATTTCTTCTAGTTGTTCTGTTTTTTCATCTATAGAATAATTTGTATTCACAAATCCAACAATCCCACACATTAATTATCTTCACCTTTTCATTAAAGTTTAATTGAAATTCAGTTCAAGTCAATACTATTAATTTATCATATGAACGGATAATCACAAAATAATTAATAGTTAAATAACAGTAGAAAGTTTCTTTATCGATTAAATATATATATAAAGATTATTACGTTTTAAAACTCCTTATCACTAGTATTTAAAAAAATATAGTTTTCTGATAACATTTAATAAAAAAAACAATATGCTTTTTTTACACAAATGACTAACACCTATACATTTGAAAAATAAAACAAAATTATACTAATTAAAAAATAGCCTGTCCTGCTTAAAACAGAACAGACTATTTAGAATTGCTTAACTATCATCTACATTACTATCTTTGTACTGACTTTGATCTTACTAGTTATATCCCTTATGCTTGAACAAAATAGTTTTTTATTAAATTTTAGATTTGGCAATCTTTTAGTAGTAATGATTTCTTTGATTGTGTGCATAAGTTCTCTTATAAGTTATAAAAAAATAGAAATAAACTCAACCTGTTATTTTTTACTATCGGTTTAAGTCCATTACTTTTTGTTCATATAATCTTATTTTTGGTATATATTAATGCAATACCGTTAGTACCTTAATTAAACAACTCATAGCATCAACTACGAGTTGTTTAACACCATCACCTGCACGCCGGATCTGCATTAAGTTTCTCAACTCCTTCAGCTGAAACCTTATCTGTGTTGAGAGCAACACACTTTTCCCCCGAGTTAAACATTTTCTTTGGGTTTACTCCAATAATTAGGGTAATTGAATCAAAGTTTGTTACTTTCTTTGGATAGTATGCGCTTACATTGCACGCATCAAGCTCTTTTTTGTTCTTTTCTACTTCAATTAGTTTTTCTGTAAATGTTACTTCTTTCTTTTTTAATTCTTCCTTTAATAATTTAAAAAAAGGACATAAAACCAATGTATATATTCGATCATTTTTCCTCTAAATCTTTTACTAACAACATCTTCTATTAAATGCTTTGTTACCGTTGAGAAATACCTTGTATTCTCCATAACATTTCGAATTTGCTACACAACAACAAATATGCTTTTGATAACCGAATTCATATTGTGGACCAACTTCACCGTTTCGACTTACAGTTTCTTCTTTTTTAACTTGGCTCATACTTTCATCCCCTCTCTTCATACTCTTCAAAGAAAAAGAATGATGATTTAACAACCGTAAAAATTAAAAAAATTTTTTCTAATT
>NZ_JAKEIT010000026.1 GCF_021474685.1 Tetragenococcus halophilus
TTTTAAATGAAGAATTAATATCTACCTATAACTTTGTATAATATATATTATGTAAACTAGAATAGTTAAAATTAATTTACATGATAGAAACCCTATTATACCAAATAAAATTCGTTGTTAAAAGCTAACGTATTAATCTATATATTGAACTTACCAGGATTAATAATTAATATTAACCCTTTTTATAATCAAAAATTTCTTCATACTTTTTATGCTAACAAAATATTTCACTTCAGAAACCAAGTATTCTTTTTCTAGCTCTAGTGCTTCAACATTTCTATAATTAAACACTTATTTTTAAATAAAAAAACATGCAAGATTAATTTCTTACATGCTTCAAAACTAATTATTTTTAAACAGATCTGACTGTCTGTCCGATATAAAAATAATAAATCATTTTCTTTTTGTATAAGATTCGAAATAGATAATCCTAGTGACGATAAGCTAGTCTTCTAAAATATCTTTCCACATTTCATCTAAATCAGTATACCTTTTTGCATGTGTTAAATCTTCATTCAATGCTTCAATAGTTTCTTTATTGGGCACCATTTCAAATGGTAAACCGTTGTTCAAAACAATTTGTCTATAATAAATCTTTAAAGCAGTCGTACGATCTAATCCTAAATCTTTTAGAATGTTTTCTGCTTTTTCAACTAACTCTTTATCCATCTGTACTTGTACAACTTTGCTTTCTTTGGGTTTTTTGCTCATGTTTATCACCTCAAACAGTTTATATTACAAGTGGTTACGAATAGAAACACACAAGACTTTTTAATCGTTTCTAATATTTTCAACAGCAAATTCGAAATAATTTTTGTATCGTTGAATTCCGTTATTATCTTTTTTGCTACTAAAAAATTCAATTGTTCCTTTAGAATTACTGTTAGTTAATGCGTTTTTATCTTTTAATTGTTGTTCTAATTGTTTAGCTACGCCGGTAAAACCAGTAAAAAAGTTGATATCTTTATCGAAAAGATTCTGTATTCTATCTTTAACAAAAGGATAATGTGTACAGCCCAAAACGATTGAATCAATAGGATCATTTAGGAAAGGTTTTAGTAATTTTCCTAACAATTGATCGATTGCATCAGTATCATCGATATCTTGCTCAATTAAATCAGCTAAGCCAGGACATGCTAACCGATAGATATCAGTATTTGAAGAATATTGACTTAAAAGCTTATTAAATTTCTCTAGTTTTAGAGTTAACTTCGTGCCCATGACTAAAATACTTTGACTGCCAGAATCAACTGCTTCTTTTAATGCAGGTTCAATGCCTATGATAGGTATATCCGGATATAGTTCACACAGTTCATTTTTAGCAGCGCTTGTTGCTGTGTTACATGCTATGACGATAGCTTTTACAGGAAACTGTAACAATTGATTGACAACATTTTTTGAAAGCTGAATTACTTTAGATTTTTCTTTATCTCCATATGGAGCATTTAATGAATCTCCTAAGAAAACAAAACTTTCATTAGGTAAATACTGTTTTAACACAGCCAAAGTACTAATTCCGCCTAAACCGGAATCAAATACCCCGATTGGAAGATTCACTTTATCCAATTTTATCTCTCCTAAAAATTTATTAAACTAAATCATATCAAATGACATTGTTTTAGCGATTTTTTCAGGTAAGCAGTCTAACGTTTGGACTGCTTGTTCTACTGTTGCACTAGACCCGTTCAAAACTTTCACTCGATTTTCCATTCCTTGTGTTGAAAAATAATTTTTTACACGATCTAAAGACATAAAACATTCCTACCCTTCATCTTCTTATCCTATTTTATCAAAGCAAATGAGGAGCAAAAGCGCTAATTAGCACCGTAATCAGAATTATCAATACAGTGGTTAATAATATAAAAAAAGCACTAACACCAGCAAAATATGTCTTATTTTCAAAAGAAATTGCTTTAAAACTATGGCCGTTACTAAAGTAGTAAACAGTTGGAATGACAACTAACAAGACAAATAAAGCCCCTATTAATTTTATCCAATGAAATTGTTGAAAAAGAAAATAAATCATTATTAGAAATGCACTTCCCCAAAAAACTTCTTTAAAAGTGACCTCTTTTCTTTTTCGAAACATTAGCTTAACACCTCTACTTACTAACATCAAAATTTAACTTAATGCCTAGGTTACAATAAAAATATCTATAATTCAATTTTACCTAAAAAAATAACCAAAAAAGTTGGAGTGCTTTCTTGGTTATTGAAACTTACTTCTTAGCTAGTAACTGTATTTTTCTTTCGGCCAGCTAGAAATTCTGTTAAATTGTCAACAACAATATCTAATAATCGTTCTCTTGTTTCCTGGGGTGCCCAAGCGATATGTGGCGTAATATAACAATTTTTAGCCGTTAGTAAAGGACTATTTTCATTGATTGGCTCATGCTGTTCCACATCCATTGCTGCTGCTGCAAGCTGTTCGTTGTTCAATGCGTCAGCGACATCTTGCTCATTGAGCAGACCACCACGCGCAGTATTAATCAAAATAGCAGTATTTTTCATTTTTTCTAGTGAAGATTTGTTGATCATTTCTTTTGTATCAGGCGTTTGTGGTAGATGTAAGCTAACGATATCAGACTGAGTTAACAGTTCATCAAAGCTAACTTGTTGCAGCCATTCATCTTTAATATTTTTAGGACGATGGTTATAAAAGATAACCTTCATTCCAAATGCATGACCGATTTCAGCAACTTTTTGCGCAATCCGTCCAAAGCCAACAAGACCTAGTGTTTTTCCTTGTAGTTCTGTCAGTGGTTTGGCAAAGAAACTAAAATCAGGATTGCTTGACCATTCTCCTTTATGTACCAAGTGATTGTGTAAACCAACTTGACTCGTGATTTCCAACAATAAGGCAAATGTAAATTGAGCTACAGCCTCTGTCCCGTATGCCGGAACGTTAGTTACTGTAATGCCAGCTTTAGCTGCTGCATCAATATCGATAATATTATAACCAGTAGCTAAGACACCAATATATTCTAAATTAGGCGCAGCATTAAGAACCTCTTCATCCAAAGGTGTCTTATTAGTCAAAACAATTCGCGCATCACCGATTCTTTGCAATATTTCATTTTTATCAGTAAATGACGTTCGATCATAGATCTCACATTCGCCAATTTCTTTTAATGGTCCCCAATCGATATCTCCAGGGTTTAAAGAATACCCATCTAAAACTACAATTTTCATCCATTATACCTCCCAAAGTTGTGTTGAATTTTCTTCTTACACAAATCATAACATTACCATTACTTCTTTTCTAACAATTAAGATGTAACTGAGCCATTGAACAAGCAATGAAAACAAACAAAAGAACAAGAAAGTATTGTTCGTTCGCTAGCTGAGCGACCAAAGGAAAGCAAAAACCTTGCTTATTCATAAACGATTCGAAAAAAATGACCGGTTCAAATAACGAACAGGTCATTTTCAAAATAATAATTTAAGATTTTTCTTCGATTGAGCCAACTAATTGATCATTGTCAGCAGGAGGATTTGCTAATAGATTTCGTACATCATCTAAATCTACACTAACATTCCAAACTAAAACACCTACAAGTTGGTCATCTTTCAAGAAGTAAACGATCGTTCCGTTTCCTCTTTTATCAAAGATTTGTGGCAATGTCGGATCCATTGTACCGATTGCTTGCCATGAAATATTAAATATATTGGAGTAAAAATAAGGGGTGTGCGTATAAGCTTCGTGTGCACCTGCCATATTCCTTCCGACTTGCTCACCGGAATTTCTTGCATGGTCTACGTGTTCAATTCTTTGATAACCCAAGATCTTATCAGGGTAATAAGCAATATCTCCAGCGGACCAGATAGCAGGATCACTAGTTTGTAGATATTCATCCACTTCAACGCCGTCTCCGTCTAATTTTAATCCACTTGCTTTTGCAAGTTCGATTCTTGGTGAGACGCCTAGTCCTACAACAATGGTATCTCCCTTGATTTGCGAACCATCATCTAAAGCAACCACTAATTGGTCACCATCACGTTGATAAGACTCAGCTTTTTTACCACTAATTAATTCAACGCCGTTCTTTTTAAAAGTATCTTCATATTCAGCAGTAATTTCTTCCGGAAATTGATTTTCACCTAAGGTATTTTCTAGATAAACCATTGTCACTTTTGTATTATTTTGTGCCAGTGCTGCTGCAATTTCGCTTCCAATATAACCGCCACCAATAAGGATAACGTGTCTATTATTTCCACTAAATTGACGTAATTTACGATAATCGGACCAATCTCTAAAGACAATGACATGATTATCATCTGGACCATCAATGGTTATCGGTTCGCCACCTGTTGCTAGTAATAATTTATTATAATAAACTACACTATCGTCACCTAACTGTATACTCTTATTTTCTCGATCGATTTTGTTTACTGTTGTATTAAATTTAAAACTAACATTAGGATAATCTTCTGCGCCTACTCGGATATCTTCTTCTGTAAATTCATCGTCTAACCATAATTTCTTACTCAAAGCAGGACGTTCATAAGGCACATCTGCATCTTTTGAAACAAGTAAAATAGAACCATCTGTGTCTTCTTGACGTATACCTTTAACTGCGTAACCTGCAACCATACCGCCACCAACAATCACATATTCATAGCTATTGTTATTTTGTAATTGACTCATTTTAACCCTCCTGATTTTCTCTTTATTGTATCTATTTATATTGTAATAAAAAAAATCATAAAGATAAAAAAATATGCATTATAGTTAGTAAAAAAAGAATATGATCGCTATTTTACTAGCAACCATATTCTTCCAAAAATGCTTTCAAATTATAATAAGAATGGGTCGTTCATCGGATCTGCTAAAAAGAACGGATCTTCTACATTGGTATCGCGCCCTTCAGGTCCTAAGTCCTTCGCAGTTTCAGGCATAGCTGGCTCTGTTGGTACGTTTAGGTCTTTGTGACCTCTAGCATTTGCTTTATCGTTAGCTTCTTCTGAATCACGAGGTGTTGGTGTTAAATCAACGTCATTTAAATCGATTCCCAATGCTTTAGCAACACCCTCTCCATAATCTGGATCTGCTTGATAACAATTATTGATATGACGATGCTTAATTTGCAAGGTGCTATCGCCCATATTACGAGCTGTATTTTCAAATAATACCAGTTGTTGCTCTTTTGTCATTCGACGGAAAAGCATACCAGGTTGAGTATAATAATCATGATCATCTTCTCTAAAATCATAATGTTTTACATCTCCGCCTTGCATTGACGGTTCACCCATAGATTTATGATCTGTATAGTTACCATAACTATTAGGCGTATAATGAACTTCACTACCAAGGTTACCATCCATTCGCCCTTGACCATCACGACTATAAGAATGAGGATTTTTCACACCACGGGGCGCGTTAACAGGAATTTGGTGATGATTTACACCCAGACGATAACGTGCTGCGTCTTGGTAGGCAAAAACACGTGCTTGTAGCATACGATCCGGTGAAATACCCATTCCTGGTACTTGTTCTGCTGGGTTAAATGCGGCTTCTTCCACATCCTGGAAGTAATTCTCTGGGTTTTTGTTTAATTCAAATTCTCCCACTTCCATCAAAGGAAAATCTTCTTTGTACCAAACTTTTGTTAAATCAAAAGGATTATAGTCTAATTGATTAGCTTCTTCTTGAGTCATCACTTGGATATACATTTTCCATTTAGGATATTTTCCTTGTTCAATGGCATTGTATAAATCTGCTTGGTGAGATTCACGAGTATTCGCATTAACTATATCTGCTTCTTGATCGGTTAAATTCTGTATTCCTTGTTGAGAGCGGAAGTAAAATTTTACCCATACACGTTCATTATCTGCGTTGATCAAACTATAGGCATGAGAACTAAAGCCGTGCATAAAACGATAAGAAGACGGAATTCCGCGATCACTCATCGTAATCGTTACTTGATGTAAGGACTCTGGTAATGATGTCCAAAAGTCCCAATTATTATTAGGACTTCTCATATGTGTTCGTGGATCTCTTTTAATCGCACGGTTCAAATCAATAAAGTGCTTTGGATCCCGGTGGAAAAATACAGGGGTATTATTTCCAACTAAGTTCCAATTTCCCTCTTCTGTATAAAATTTTAGTGCAAAACCGCGAATATCTCGTTCCGCATCCGCAGCCCCACGTTCTCCGGCAACTGTAGAAAAACGAGCAAACATTTCCGTTTGTTTACCTATTTCAGAAAATATTTTAGCTTTTGTATACTTAGTGATATCATGTGTCACGGTAAAGGTTCCAAAGGCACCCGATCCTTTGGCATGCATACGACGTTCAGGAATCACTTCCCGGTTAAAATCAGCAAGTTTTTCGAGTAACCAAACGTCTTGCAGCATACTAGGACCACGTTCTCCAGCTGTCATAGTATTATCATTGTTGTAAACCGGAGCGCCCGCACTTGTTTGTAATTCTGGGTTACTACCAACATTTTGATTGCGGCTACTTTGATAAGAATCTAGCCCATTTTTAGCCATAGGGTCTTTTTCCATATAAAAATCTCCTCCACTCTTTTTTTACTGACAAACATATTATCAAAGTTTTTATTTCCACTGTCAATAACTTTTAAAAACAAATTTTATTTATAAATTTCTTATATATCTTTGGAAAAAAGCTATTTATATCGATCATAATATTAAAATCACTTTTTAAAAACATACTCGTTATTTATTTCTAAAAAAAAGCATGCGATGATTTTAGTCACCGCATGTTTTTTAGAAATCTTTTTTACCAGATTTTTACGCCAAATAGTTCTTTGATTCCTGACAAAATAAGTGTAGGTAATGCAGGAATAAATAAAACCATCAGATAAACGTATCCATCAAGTGGCGCTGTTCCCATAACTGTATTAAAGAATGGAATAATTGTAACTAGGAAAGAACTAATTCCAGCAAACAATACAGCAGCTACTAAGTATTTATTTTCAAATGGATTACGTTCAAATAAAGTTCTCGTACTACGAGCATCAAAAACATGCCATAGTTGACCATAGACTAAGGTTAAGAAAGCGACTGTTTGTGCTTGATTACTTCCCATACCCTCATGAGCGGCCCAAAGGAATGCTACAAATACCAGTAGTCCCATAAAGAAACCTCTAATCAATACACGAGACCAAGTATAATTAGCTAGAACTGATTCATTTGGATCACGCGGATCTTCATTCATAATATTTGCTTCAGGAACGTCATAACCTAGAGAAAAGGACGGAACGGCGTCACTGACCATATTAACCCACAACACCATCAAAGCTGTTAGTGTAGGTGTTGCACCAGGTACATTGCCAATCGTTTGTGTGAAAAATAGCAACCCAATCATTATAGATAATACCTCAGCAACATTTGTCGTCAATTCGTGGCGGACAAAGTTTTTGATATTACCATAAATTGTTCTTCCGCTTTTAACAGCATTTTCGATTGTTGTAAATTTATCATCTAGTAAAACTAAGTCTGCAGAATCTTTGGTTACTTCTGTTCCTGCAATCCCCATTGCAATACCGATATCTGCAACACGCAATGCAGGCGCATCGTTTACACCATCGCCTGTCATAGCTGTAATTTGACCGTCTCTTTGCAATTGTTTAACAATACGTTGTTTGTGTTCTGGCGATACACGAGCATAAACATTGGTTGTTTTAACTGTTTCAAATAATTCATCGTCAGACATTTTTTCAATATCTGCTCCTCTAACAACAGGAGACGTTTTGCTATCGACAATACCTAACTCATATGCAATAGCTCGCGCTGTCTTTTCGTGGTCACCTGTAATCATAACAACTTCAACGTTAGCATTGTGTAATGTTTGAACAGATATTTTAACCTCTTCACGTGCTGGGTCAATGATACCTGCGACACCTGTTAAAATAAGAGAATGTTCTAGGGTATCTGTTGTACCATTCAAGGCTTCATCTTCAGTGATTTCTTTTTGACCAACAGAAAGTGTCCTTAAAGCATCGTCTGCATAGTCATCAACAATCGATAAGAAATTGTTTTTTTCTTCTTCGGTTTGGTCAATTTTGCCATCCTTTAAAATGCCATTACTACGGTTGATCATAACATCAGGTGCACCCTTAGTATATAAGGTATATTTCCCATCTTCTTTTACAATGACACTCATCATTTTACGACTACTAGAAAATGGTAACGTACGGATAATTTCTTTGTCTTGTTCTAAATCTTCCCGACTAATATCTACTTTTTTCCCTAATACTGTTAGAGCTACTTCAGTTGGAAGTCCAAGAGGTGTGTATTCACCATTGTCATTTTCTTGTACAGAAGAATCATTACATAAAACTGCACCATATAGAAAATCTCTTGAAGTAGCGACAGGATCTGTCCCTTGATTTTTAATTTCACCATTAGGATTATATCCTAAGCCAGTCACTTGATAATTATGTCCGTTTGCATAGTATTGGACAACAGTCATTTCATTTTTCGTTAATGTTCCGGTTTTATCAGAACAAATGTATGAAGTCGCACCTAAGGTTTCTACACTGTTTAATGATTTTATTAAACCCTTGTTTTTAGCCATTGCACTAGCGCCGATAGTCAAAACAATAGATAAAACGGCTGGCAACGCATCTGGAATAGAAGCAACTGCTAGAGCGATTGCAGTCGATAGTACTGAACCAATCGATTCAAAACTCAACTCACCTGCTTGAATAATCCCTGCAATAAGAGTGAAAACAACCACAACACCAGAAACCCACATAAGCGTCTTCGTTAATCTGTTAATAGTATTTTGTAGTGGAGAAGGTTTACTTTCAACCGATTCGATCATTTGCGCAATATTTCCTAGCTCGGTTTGTTGCCCAACTGCTACAACAACACCAATTCCTTGTCCATTAGAAACTGTAGAACCAGAAAAGCCCATATTGGTTCGATCGCCCAGTTCAGCATCTTCATTGATTGCTTCAGTATGTTTTTCAATTGCGTCAGCTTCACCTGTTAAATGAGATTCGATGACTTGTAATTCATTAACATCTAACCAGCGCACATCTGCCTCAACGAAATCTCCCACTTGGTTATTTACAATATCTCCGACAACCATTTCATTAACATTAACAGTTTGCCATTTGCCATTACGTAACACCGTAGTATGTCGAGAGTTCATTTCTTTTAAGGCATTTAAACTCTTCCGAGCACTGATTTCTTGCCAAAAGCCTAGAAATGCATTAATGATAATCAAGATAAAAATAGCTGCTGCTTCATATAATGATTCAAGACCAGTTTCCATGTTACCTTGGACCTGAATATCATGAAAAGCACTTAATAAAGATAGAACAATTGCGCCCATTAATACAATTACGATAGGTTCTTTAAAGTTTTTAAGAAAAACTTTCCAATATGGGTCCTCTTTTTTCTCAGGTAGTTTATTCTCACCAAACTTTTCACGTTGTTGCGTTACTTGCTCGTCTGATAACCCATTGTCTAAATCAACATTAAAATCTTCTATTATCTTGTCTTTTGTTTGTTGATAAAGCTTCACATTCTTCATCCTTTCTCTTTTAACGATAAAAACATAAAAAAGCGCAGTCCAACAAGATCTTCCTCACCCTTGGAAGAGATGTCTTGAAAGCTTGCGCTTCAACCTGTTTTTTATTTAAATACATAAATACTATAGCAAAAAAGTGTAATCTTGTCTACTTAAAGTAGCCCTAATTTTACAATTGTTGTATTCATACTTACTAGGATAAGATTTACCTTACAGTTTTATGGGATAAAATTTAAAAAAGCGGGAGATAAAACCTTATTTCATAGGGGGTTATCTTCCGCTTTCCTTTTTATTACATTTGCTAGTCCTTATAAGTTAAGAAATTTCAACTTATTTAAACAGCGCTTTAACCTCTAAATAATCTTCCAAACCATAAAGCCCATTTTCACGGCCGATACCGGATTGTTTATAACCACCAAATGGAGCTTTGGGTGAACGAGCACCGCCATTGACTGTAATATTTCCTGTTCTTAGTTGACGAGCGACATCCATCGCTTCTTTTTCAGGTCCTACTACAGCGCCGGATAGACCATAAGAAGAATCATTGGCAATTTTAACAGCTTCTTCTTGTGTTTCATAAGTGATAACCACTAAAACAGGGCCGAAAATTTCTTCTTGGGCAATCGTCATATCGTTAGTAACATCTGTAAAGACAGTTGGTTCGACAAAGTACCCTTTGCGGTTGAGTCGATTGCCTCCAAGGAATACATTTGCTCCTTCATCTATACCTGTTTGAATGTAATCCAAAACAGTATTCATTTGATCTTCAGATACCATAGGTCCTACTCGTGTATCATCTTCAGCAGGATCGCCCACTTTAATATCCTTATAGTAATCTTGGATAACTTCTTTAGTTCTTTCAAGTTCATCTTTTGGAACTAATAAGCGAGTCAGTGCCGAACAAGTTTGCCCTTGATTATCCAAAACGGTACTTGCAGCTGATCTTACGGCTAATTGTAAATCGCCGCCTTTAAGATAAACCATAGGAGATTTGCCGCCTAATTCAAGAACTAATTTTTTCACTGAAGTTGCAGCATTTTCATATAGTCCTTTGCCGACAGCCGTTGAACCAGTAAAGGAGACAACAGCTACATCTGGATGCTTAGTCAAGTAATCTCCTGTATCACCACCGCTACCAGTTACTAAATTGAAGACGCCTTTTGGTAATCCTGCTTCTTCAATAATTTCTGCATAAATGATCGCGGTAAGCGGCGTATTACTTGCCGGATTTACCACAACTGTATTTCCTGCAAGTAAAGCGGGTGTAATTTTACGTTGGATTTGGTTCATTGGGTAATTCCAAGGTGTCACACAAGCAACTACACCATAACCTTCTTTAATAATTGTCGCATTATCGACTTCTTCTTCAAAATTAAAATCTTTAAATTCGTCTAACGTTCCTTGAATTTCATTTAAGGATTGTGGCACTTGTCCATTTTGAGCAAATGTTTTAGAAGCGCCTAACTCTTGCACCATCGTATCAGCAATTTCGTCTTGACGATCTTCTATACCTTTTTTGATTTTTTCAATATATTTCGCACGTGTTTCAGGAGAAGTATTATTCCATTGTTCAAAAGCCGCTTTTGCAGCTGCGACCGCTTGATCTACATCTTTATGAGAAGCTTTGACCACCTTTGCAATCACTTCTTCATTTGCTGTGTTAATAACATCTGAATAATCATTGGATTGCGCATCTTGCCACTTGCCATCATAAAATAATTTATCATATGTTTCCATGGTTATTTCCTCCTTGCTCAATTAAGCTGTTTTAAGCTCTACTTTTATTTTAACAAATCAGAAAAAACGCCACGAACAATTCATTTCATTCACTATACTGTTATTCTTCGTCTGCTGGTCCTAACTCGTCTTCTGTAACCCATTTATGGTTGGTGAATTCTTCGCTTCCGTCTGCGGGTTCAAAATCGATCATATAAGCTGGTCCTTCGTGAACACCAGTAATTTCAGCCTTTTGTCCTTGCATACCCGCCATATGATCAGCAGTAAGCGTTACTTCGTCTCCTTCTTCATAATCTTCATTATCATCATCAGATTCCATCTCTTCTGCTACCACCCATTTATGATCTTCGATAGGTTCATCGCTACCTTCAGGTGTAAATGTTACTTGATACAAGGTGGTATCGTAAGCACCAGAGATGGTTGCCGTAACGCCTTCCATAATATCCATATGTGCATCTGTAACTTCTACTTTATCCCCTACTGGATATTGCGGGTCACTTGCATCTTGCATATCTGATGGTTCATCTTCATTGCGGTTGTGGTCCATTTCCATATCTCCATGATTCATGTGGCCGCTTGAGTCTTCCATATGTTGACCAGAATCGTCCATGTGGCTCATTTCGATACTTTCTGCAGTACTACTTGCTTGTTGTCCTTCTTGCCCATTATCATTATTACTGCAAGCGCCTAACAATGCAACAGCAGTGAATAATGTAACAAATGACAATACTTTCCCTCTCCTCATTTCTTTCATCTCCTTTTTTATTATCCATCTACAATATAACATCGACATTTACATATGTAAATTTAAACAACTAAAACATTCCTCTATAACTGTTGTAAATAACGGCTCATTAATTCCATATGATGCATGACAGAAGCTTTACGCATAACTCCCATACCAGGAAATTTTTCTTTATCAGCATAATCAAACAAAATCGCTAACCCTAAGGTGAGCTGTTCACTGCTTAAGAGACTACGCCAAGACTTTACTTCTTCCATTAATACTAAAAATTTCTCTTTTTGTGTCGCTGCTTCTTCTGACGATAGAAAATGGTGGATGCGAAGAGTATCTTGAAAAAAATAAACGAGATGCAAACTTAATATCGGAGAGGGATAGCCTTTCTCATAATAAATACGATTATCGATTGAAAAATCGCTAAATCCTACAAAACCTCTTTTTTTATAGTTTAAATAATCTGTGGAAAACAATTCATCAGGGCATTCTTGATAAAAATTAAGATTTGGTAAGCGAGTAAAATGATCTAAAGAAAGAATCTTGTCCCCTTTTATTTTACTTAGCAAACGAAACTCAGGTGGGACTAATACTTTTCTTTGATTATTTTCCCAATCACTTGTTAAGGCAATGGAAGGCTGATCAATAATTAACATATGAGACCTTTGCGTCATGGTTTCTAGCGCCTGGCTAACAACACTTGCTTTTCTTGCTGGAAAAGATTCTAATTTAATATTCCCTGTTTCCGTATTAAACTCGCCTAACTGTGGATTTTGAATCAAGTAAATAGGGTGTTGGTAGTTTTGCGCGCTTAATAAAAATTTTTGAAAAGTAGCAGTATTTTTTACAGGTTCAATGATGGGCTGGATTTTTTCGGATAATAATCCCTTTTCTATCAGTTCTCGCAAGGCTAATAGATCAAACTGCTTTCCTCTGAAATAAGGGTAATACATTATTCATTCTCCTCTAAAAAGCGTTGTTCCAATTGAAAATATGCAGTTCGGGTTGCTTCTAGTTCCTCTTTTAGCGCTTCTACAGTCTGACTTTGTGTTTCTTCAATAAAACGATCATAGTAATTGACGCCGCCTCCAAACAAATCGTACTCTGGCTGACGTTTTTTCAACTCTTGATAAAGTTGTTTTGTCCCAAATACTCGCAAACCACGTGCTGTTTGTTTGGCTTTATTTACTTCTCGTGCCTGTGAGGTGATCAAACGATAAAGTAGTTCCTGTTCATTGACTTGCAAAGCTTGTTTTTGGGGCTTTTTCTCAGTAGTAAAAAAACCAGGAGCGCCTACATCCTCTGACAAGTAAGGATGATAGACTAAAGCGCCGATATGAGAAGGAATTTCTTCACTTACCAGTGTGTATAGATTTTCTGGCAAAACAAAATAATTATAATGGCCAATAAACGAAAGTTTTGCTTTGGAGCGAAAATCAGATTTGCTGACTTTTAGTTCATAGCAGCGCCATTCGAATTGTTGCTGCTTGTTCAAATGACAGCTAAGCGTATCAACGATTCCTTGTTCTTCAGGCATCGTAACTTCTTCGACAACTACAGCACCATTTTCTCTAATATAATAATAAAGTGTTTCTTCCATTTGTTTTGTTAATGGGGTTTTCATTTTAACCCTCCTTATGTTTTAGTATAGGATTTATTTCTTTAAAGAAAAAGATATTCTTTAAAGTTTGTACAAAAACAAATAGAAACATCTCGTTTACTATTTTAAGTAATTTAGATGCTTCTATTAGTAATTGTCGCTTTTCTAGTTTTTCTAACCTTTATCCAATAATCACATTTTCTTCTGGATATTTATAATTTGTTTTCCTTTTATGCGCTTGATTAATAGTCGAAAAGATCATTGTTAAAATCCCTACCCTGCCGATAAACATCAAGAAAATGAGCAATAATTTACCCGTCCAAGTCAGATGTGCGGTTAAGCCTAAACTTAATCCGACCGTTCCCATAGCAGAGATCACTTCAAAAACAATATACTCTAATCCTAACTGATCCACATTAGGAATCGTTTCAGTAACAGATAAAATCATTGTGCTAGTTATAATCATGATTAAAAAGATAAAAAATAACATAAACGCTTGTGAAATCGTATTTTCTTTAATAGTACGACCTTTGTATTGCGCTTTTGAACGCCCCCTTACCACACTATACAATTTAATCAAAATGATCCCTAATGTTGTTGTCTTAAAGCCTCCCGCAGTAGAGCCAGAACTTCCACCAATAAACATTAATATCATCGTTAATACAAGACCTGCATGACTCATCGTTGCATAATCAATAGAAAAAAATCCTGCTGTACGTGGTGTAACTGCTAAGAAAAAAGCATTGGATAGCCGCAATAAACTATTTGAACCAACAGTATTAGTAAAGTAAAAGAAAATACTACTTAACACTAATAATAATCCTGTTACTTTTATGGTGATCTGACTGTGTAATTTTAATTTTCTTAACGTCTTATACTTTAATAAATCTTGCCATACGATAAAACCAAGCCCTCCTGCGATAATCAGAAAACTGAAGACCAGTAAAACCCAAGGATCGTTTTGAAAATTGATTACACTATTACCGAAAAGGTCAAAACCAGCGTTACAAAAGCTAGAAACAGCATGAAAAAGACTATACCAAATTCCTTTTTGCCAACCAAAACGCGGGATAAAGTCTACGCTTAGTAACAAAAAGCCTAAAAATTGAATACTAAAAGCTATACGTAAAATTGCAAGCATTAAGCTAACTGTTCCAGACATATCAAAGGTGTTCAAGGCGTCTTTTAAAATCATACGCATACTTAAATTTATTTTTCTTTTGGTAAACGTAAAGTAGAGAACCGGTAAAGACATAAAACCTAAACCACCGATTTCGATCAACAGTAAAATAACCGCTTGACCGAACATATTCCAATGCTCGATAGTCGAAACCGTGGTTAAGCCAGTGACGCATACCGCAGAAGTCGCAGTAAAGAGCGCATCCAAAAAATTTGTACTCTGGCCGCTTCGTGTAACAAAAGGCAACATTAAGATAAAAGTCCCTGATAAAATAATACCCGCAAACCCCAGTAGAATTTGTTGGGGTGCTTTAAAGAAAACGCCTCGATCCAGGTGGCTCATTTACTCATCCCTTCTTCTGTTTTTAATAGGTACAAAATTTAAAACATTTAACTAACCTATAAATATAGTAAAAATGTCCTTTTGTCAACTTAAAAAGAACTAATTTTACAAAAACAGTTTGCGTTTATTTGAATGAAACATTAGCTAGACCTTTTTAGTAAATAATAACAAGTAATGATACTTGTAAAAGGTAATATGAAGGCAACGCTAATACTTGAAAGAATAATCACGGCAAATTCAAAAACAAAAGCTTGTGAGTTCATCATTTCATGCCAAGGGATCTCTAGGTCCTGATACCAAAAAATAAGGGCTAATCCTGTACTAATAAAGGCGAATAGTAATGTATTGACCGTTGAATTTAGGATACTTCTGACAACCGACATACTGGATTTAAACAACATTTTTATATCTAATTTTTGATAACGTTGATGAAAAATTTCCGCTGTGGAACTAGCAATCGACATACTTCCATCAATCAATGCTCCTGAAACACCAATTAGAATAACCGAAACACTCAATTGAGTAAAGGAGACAGGGACATTCAGGTTAAATACTGCTAGCTCTTCTAATTCTTGAGAAGAAAAGCCTGAAATCGATAATTTCTGAATAAAAGGAATAAATACCAAAGATACGATAAAAGAAAACAATATCAAGCTATAAAAAGCTGCTTTCGTTTTCTCATTCCATCCATTCACATATCCTAAGGTAATCAAACTATTTAAAAGAATATAGGCAAGAGCTGCTAGATAAACTGAAAGACCTAAATGTAGACAAAAAATCAAAAGAAAAAACAACAAAATATTCATAAACAAGCCACTCAATACAAAGAAAGATGATCTTCCTAAAATTAAAACAACTAATAAGATAAATACAAGTAATAAACTAGAGATTACACTCATTGTCTTGCCCCCCTTCTACTTAGTTGGAAGAAAAGAAGTGAAAACGGGATAGAAAGCAAAATGCCAAAACCACCGCACAGTACGCGTACAACTTCTAAAGATAGTAACATACTGACCGTTTCCCCAAAAAGCCACCCATTATGCAAATAGACTAACATCATCGGGATAGCACTACTAAAATAAGAACAGATGAGTACGTTGACCATAGTAGAGCTGACATCTTGACCGACCCTTTTACCTGAGCGAACTAATTGATTAAGCGTTACTGCTGGATTTTTGCGTTCGATTTCTTCTAGTGTCGAAACCACGGAAACTACAGTGTCTAATGAAGCACCTATTGCCCCCACCAGTAAACCAGATAAAAATATCGGACGATACGGTCGAGTCAAAACGCCCATATCTTCAAAGCGTAATCCTTCGTCCTGGTAAAATTCCATTGCGATAAAACAAATAAAAAAAGCGCTGAAGACAGTTAAAAGTGTTGCAAAAAATTTTTGTAAACTATCCTTTTTAATCCCATCAATAAGAAATAAAGTAATAGCTATAGAAAGCACCGTATAAATCGCGGTAAAAATAACCAGAGAGATATTTGTATAACTACGGTACACATTAACGATCAAAAATAAGGCTGCACTATTTAAAACAACACTGATAAAAGTAGTGACGCCCGATTTTCCGCCCACAAAAATTAAGGTGAACAGTAAGGAAGCTATCATAAAGAAGACATAGCCATCACGTTTTTTTTCGTCCACTTGATTATGCGAATAAAAAACTTGCTCGCCTTTAGAATAATCAACCGTATCTAATTCATTTTTACGATAGTCAGCTGTTAAATGAACAGTATCTCCTTTATCCTCTCCGTTCATTTTTGTGGCGCTGATTTCTTGTTGATTATTATTTATTTCTATTTGATCGATTTTTGCAACTGGCTGATTATATAAAGTACTACTTTTTAGCTGTATGCCAAAACTTACGATGACACAAAAAATAAAAAAAATGACCCCGCTAATTACTTTTTTATTCATCGATTGTCTCCTATCTTTTGTTTGTTCAATCCTTAATAGTAAACCAAGAAAATTTACGAAACAAGTTTTAATAGATGAATTTAAGAAAAAATAATCAGCATAATTGTCATTTTTCTAATAAAAATAATAAAGTTATCGCTTGATGAGTGCCTCCATTGCCAAATCATTTAAAAAATGTAAAGGAAGAGAGAGTTTAGGATTAAAATAAAAATCCATGGTACTCAATTGATTTAAATTAGCTTGCATTGTGATCAAACTTGATAAAGTATTGACCATTTCTACTTGCTCTCGTTGATTGGTCACCAATTGCCCACCCAGAATCTGTTTGCTCTTAGCATCAAAAACTAATTTTAAAGTGAGTTCGAAGTTTCCTTTTTCTACCAACAAATGTTGTTGAGTGTAGGTTTTAGTCAATGAAGCAACCTTAAAACCATAATAAGGCGCTTCTTCTTCATTGACACCAGCACTAGCAAAGTAAGAGCCAAAGAGTTCTGTCACTATCGTACGTTGTACTTTGGGAAAGGCGATTTTTTCTGCTAATAAAATATTGGATGCCGCAATCATAGCGCTTCGGTAAGCATTAGTGACAAGCGGAACATAAATCGAAGAAGCCGTTTCGTTAAAGTTTATAGAAACCAAATCACCTACAGCATAGATAAAAGAATCTGAAGTTTGCAAGTATTCATTCGTCGTTATCGTTCCATCCATATTAACCGCTAAATTATCTTCAACTAAAGATACGTTAGGTCTAGGATTGATAGCAAAAACAACTGCATCGCAGGATAGCGTTTGTCCGTTTGTCAAAATAATCCCTGATACCCTTTCATTTTCATCTAATTGAACTTCTTTTACATTACTGTTTAAGATAATATGGACGTTATCCGGTAATTTTGTCAGTAATTTCTGAGTAATCTCCTCATCAAAATAACGAAATAAAACATTGTCCATACGATCGATCAAATAGATTTCTTTTTTTAACTTGGTTAAAGTCTCTACCAATTCAAACCCGATCAAACCCGCACCGATGATCGCAATTTTATTCACTTGGTTTAAAGTGTCGACTGCTTGCCGCGCTTGTGCTAAAGTTTTGTAATTTGTAATTTCACGATCGCTTTGTAAAGAAAAGCCCGTTTGATACTGACTAGACCCCATAGCTAATATCAAATAATCATAAGAAAAATAATCTTTTACTTGTTCTTGATTTATTTTAGTTAAAGCCACGACTTCCTTTTTTTCAGTGTCTATATCTATAGCTTCTGTATTAATAAATACATTGATATTTTCAGACATTAGTTGTGAGACAGTGGCGGTTTTAGCTTCATCTAAATCAGCAATCGTCCCTTCTAAATAAAGATTTAAGCTACTACCAATATAGCCTAAAACATTGGAACGTTCGAGAATCAATACTTCAATATTAGGATTGATTTTTTTTAAATGTCTGGCAGCTGCGATCCCCGCATGCGATCCACCAATAATAACAACACGCATAGTGTTACCGCCCTTCTACTTTTTTTGAATAATCGCTGTTACAGCTTGTGCTAAACGTTCTTTTTCAAATGAGGATAAAGCACCTGTTAAAATATAAAGCTTTTGATAATTAAATGCTTGTATATCTAAATCATCAAAAGCAATCAGCAAATCGTAAGTTCTTTTTTTAGCTTTTTTTACTGTAACATGAGACATCCCTGCTAAAGTCTGTTTAGTAAAACGAAAAGCTTCTTCGGTATGTAGTGAACCGTCATCCACTACACCCACCAAAACTTCTTTTTGTTGCCGTCTTTTATGGATATCCCAAATCAAACCATAGGAGTGATCAAGCATTTCCCATTGAGCATTTGAAACTTTACGGGATAAATTTTTTTCAATAAGCGACATACATTGATTCATAGCTTGCGAATCAATATCGGATAAAAACAATTTATGGTTATAGTTAAAGTTAATTTCTCCCTCATAAAAAGTTACTTTCACATGATTTTGTAAAAGAAAACTAGCAAAGGTAGGGTCATACACTTCTTCTTTGGTAATCGTTTGATAAATTTGTTTATCAATCGTTAAAAAGTGCTGAATAAAAGATGATTTTTTCCACCACTGACTTGTTTGTGGTAAAAGCCCCTCAGTGATAAAAAAAAGATACAAATAAACCGCTTCATACCCACTTGCTGCTAATGCAAAACGACTTAAAAATCGTTTGAAAATATTATCTAGCTCTTGATAAAAATGATCTTGTTCTATTTGTCTTAACATATCCTCTGGAATTTCACGTTTGGGGATTTTTCGATAGTCCAGCCTTCGTTGCAAAATATGTAAATGTAAGCTTAGCATATGCTTTTGTTTTTGGCTAAATTGTAACTGAAAATGACTTTCAATAACGTGTATCAAATTTTTGATTGCCTGATTAGTCGTTAAGGTGGTTAAACGATTTTCGGGTATGGCGCCATTAAAAAGTTGAAAATAAAAAAATTGAATCTGTAGCTCACTACCATATAGTTTTTTATTTTTAAACTGTAAGTTAAATTCCCCTAACAACTGATTGATTGCTTTTAAACGTCTAAAAATCGAAGCCTCGCTCAAATTATTATCCAAGGCCAACTTAGTTACAGTTAACTCTTTTTCTTGATAAATGCTAACTAGCAAACGGTAGTCTACGGCTTGTTTTAAATAGCTATACAAAAAATTTTTGACGGAAAAATCATGAGGCAAATTCAATTGTAAAAAATCACTATCTTTCCTAATCAACTCCGCACGTATCTCAAAATTATGCAATCTATCAGCAAGAGCTGTGATCTCCTTTTGTAATGTTGGGTAGGAAACATCCATATAATGATTAAGATCTTTCACCTTAATATTTTTTGCATGTTGCAAAAAATACGCCAAAATTCTGACCTGAACTTTCTGATCTTTATCTAATAGATCGACAAAACGCATCTTTTCACCTCACTCAACTTTTTTACTTTTCTAGGCGGCAATAAAGCAATTCAAAAGTGTAATATGTTGTATTTTCAACTTCTTTTTTATCCTGAAATAACTCTCCAATTGCTTTTTCTAATTCAGCACTAGCTAGTTCGTCTTTAAAATATAAATAAAAGAAGCGTGTACTGATAGTTTCACTTGTTGTATAGTGAAATGTTTTGCTTTGATAGACATTTTCGAACCAGCTTTTATATGTAGTCATCCATGTTAAATGCTCTGCTTTACCGTATAGCCTTTCTTCAATTGGTGAAAATAGTTGGTCTTCTTCTTTGACTAGCCGTAGAATACAGACATATTTTTTCGCAACCCTTATCATTTCCTTTAGTTGTATTCTTGAAGTCAATGCGGGATTCATAGCGCTAAAAACAATATCAAAAGTATTATCCTTTGTTTGCTGTAAAAAAGATTGTTGACTACTTTCAATCAAGCTCAAATTTTTATAAGGATACTTATTTGAAGTAAGTTTTAACATTTCAGAAGATAAATCTACTAATACATAATTTTGTAGCTGGGAAATAAAGAAGGGAACATATTTTCCACTTCCTCCCGCTAAATCTAGCAAACTATTTTGCGGTAAAATTCCTTGCTTTTTAAAAAAATCAAGTACATCTTTTTGGATGGTCAGTTGTGATTCTTCTTGGATGTCTGTATATTCCCTAGCAAAATCATCCCAAAACTGTTTTATCTCTTCTAAATTTTCTGGCATAATTTTCATCCTTATTAATGAAAAAAGTCCGGAAATTAGCTCCAGACTTTCTTACTTATTCTCGAACGATCAAGGGCACAAAGAATGGATAATGAGTGAAAAAGTCCAAAATTGAACGACGACGATTATTGGAATCGATGAATAGGTGTGTTCTATTTTTCTTCGATTGGATATACACATTTTGCTCTTGATTTAATTTTACTTGATAATACCTTTGACCAATTTTATCAAAGTCATACTCGGTAGAATCCATAGCAGTAATAAAAATATCATCTAAAATGTTGGTCTCTAAAGGAAAATCACTTTCCAGATCCACTGAAAGTGCTCGAGTATTATCTAAAAGACTTGCGGAAACATTAAAGCCTAATTGTTTAAAATTGGCCAACAAACGATTCAAGTCGTAATTGATCAAAGTCAACTGATTACGAGAAAATATTTTCTCAGAATACCATAAACGAATGAGTTCTAACACTTGACGTTCGTCTACTGTAACTGACATCTCTTGTAAATCCAATAAAAATAAAGGCATAAACTTCGCTTCGAAACGAGTATCGATCACATTCATTTTAAAACTTAATGCCAAATCTCTTTTGTCAGTCAACTGATATTTAATCGAAAAATATTTTGCTTCCCATACATTATAGCTATCAGTTTGTTTTAATGTAGCGTCATTTAAAGGCTTCAATAATTCATAAGTAAGATAAGCCAATAAACTGGTTTTAGCAACTGTTGAGATAGCTGCATCCGTTACGATTAAACGTCTGTATTCGTTTAGTAACTCAGTAAAATCATCTTCTAGTAAAGTTTTTCGTAAGCGTAAATCAGCTAGTTCTTTTTCAGCTGAAGCGATCCAGGAAACCATTTCAGCATGATTTTGTGCTTTTTCTTTATAATAAGGATCTGTTTCCTCTTTATTTTGCGTTGTTTTTTTTAATTCTGTGGATTTATTTTCTTTTTCACTCATGCGTGATTCCCTCCTTTAGCTGAACCTAGATAAGCTGTTAGAAAATCTTGAATCTGTTGATTCATTGCTTTTAATGATCCGAAATATTGCTGGATCAAACGAAATTCTTTCGTCACGACTGCCTGTTTTAGACGCATATCGTGATGATTCTTCATCAATTGCTCTCTTTGCTTATTGGTTTTACTTTTATCTTCTATATAAGGTAACCAGCCTTCTCTTTTTTCTGCTAATGCTTGTAATTTGTTATCTAGATCTTCAATTTCTTCCTCAGTTTTGTTTCGATTAAACAAACCTTTGGTATTTTCCACCGATGCTTTTTCATTTTCAATCTCTTTTATCTGTTCATCGATATTTGAGATTTCTGATTCAGCAGTGATAATGTTAGCATCGAGTTCGTCCATTTCTTTTTCAATTTTGTTTAAAGCATCACGCTTACCTGGCGCAAATTCACGCCATTCTTTATCAATATTGGGTAAAACAAATATCTCGGGCGTACTAGCATCAATACCGATCGTTGCGCGCTCACGATAGTAATCACCTAGACGATAGTAATTCATCGTAGGAGATATTTTTTGTTCGTGATGAATAAAAGGAAAAGCCTGGGTAAAACTATCATGAATTTTTTGGGCTAATAATTCATCGATCTCATGATTTTTATTTGAGGTTTTCTTTAATTCTTCGTGTAACTTCCCTTTATAAATACGATAGATTTCAGCAATATCTTCATTTTGAATCGCTTGTTCAAAAGCTTGTAAATCTTTAAGCATCGAGCCTACATTTTGAAAAGCGACCTCTTTAATTTCATCAAAACTTGGTCCTTGTAATTTATCTGTAGAATCTTCGTTGTTTTGGCGCCCTGTTTGTTTAGGCATAGTGTAACCTCCTCTGTTGCTTTGTTACCATTTTATCATGTTTATTAGAAAAAAGAAGCTTTGTTCTTAGTATCTTCATAAATTATTTCAGAACAAAAATAGTGTGATTTTGACACCTCTTTCATAAAAATCATATCAAAAATAGGATGAATATGCTATTTAATTTTAGTTTCTTTAAAATTCTCTTACAAACAAATTTGATATAGAATTTTTTAAGAGAAAAACTTCTCTTTCCTATTCTAGCAAATATTGATATGCCCAGCGCCCGCCGTAAGGTATAGGAAATTGAACTTTCCCGCGATAAACAAAGCCAGCGTTTATTATCGCCTTTTGCATTCCGATGTTTAAGTGATAAGTATCGATACGAATATCACGATACCCCAGTTGCTGACTGACATCAATTAATTGGCGTAATAGTTTTTGTGCCAGCCCCTTCCCTGTTTTCTGGTTATCAACAACAACTCGATGAATAGATACATAGGGCCCTTCTCCTAACCAGCCGCCTTCTTTTATCGCTGTATAAACTGGGTCAGTTCCTTTAATTAAGGCGGCGTAAGCAACAACTTTCTCATCTTCAAGCACATAGCCTGCGCCTGCTTTAATATCTTGTTCAACTTGTTGCCAAGTTGGGCCATAACCATCCTGCCACTGAGGAGAACCTTGTTTTTTTAATGCTGCAATCCCTTGTGCGGTCAACGTCATAATTCTGGGGATATCTTGGATGTCAGCTGTTCTAAAAATCATCCTATGACCTCTTACTCTTCTATTATTTTTAACTTTCCTTGAAATTGTTGAATATTACTATAACCCTTAGAATCCATGATCGCAGCCAGTTCGTCGAGAATTCTAGCAAAAACTGAGGTGCCTTCTTTATATAACTGCGTACCAATTTGTAACATTGAAGCGCCGCATAAAAGATGTTCAAAGGCGTCCTGACCAGAAACAATCCCGCCGGTCCCAATGATTTGAATGCTTGGATTTAAACGCGTATAAAAAGCACGCACGTTTGCCAAAGCAGTAGGTTTGATATATTCGCCACCAATTCCGCCGAAGCCTTCCTTAGGTTTGATAACCGCTTGTTCTTTATCTGGGTCAATGATCAATCCGTTACCAATTGAATTGATAGAATTGACAAAGGCAAGAGGAAATTTATTTAAAATTGTAGCGATTTGATCAAAATGTGCGATATCGAAATATGGAGGAAGTTTGACACCCAGTGGTTTAGTATAAAAGGAAAAGATTTCAGTTAAAATTTGTTCGGTCATTGCAAAATCATAAGCAACTTGTGGTTTCCCCGCTACATTAGGACAAGATAAATTTAATTCTGTAAAACCATGAAACTCACTATCCTCAAGCTTTTTTAAAGTTTCGATATTTTCTTGCATACTCATACTGGCCACTGAAAAAAACATCGGCGTAGAAAAGTTTTTCTGATATTCATTGACGTAATCAAGATAATAATCAAAGCCTAAGTTAGGCAAACCCATTGAATTAATACTACCTAGTGTTGTTTCATAATATCGTGGTTCCGGATTCCCTTGTCTTTTCTGCCGTGTTACGCTTTTTGTTATAAAGGTGCCCGCCCTTGAGTCTATTAAGCCGTTTAATTCTTCACTGGTCATACAATGAACACCTGAAGCATTCATTAGCGGAGATTGAAATGTACAATCCTGGAAAGTTACATCAAACATAGTCTTACCTCCTAGATGATCTCTTTAATATTTGTTAGTAGTTTATCCAAATTTAAAGCAAAAAGCAATGAAAGAATCGGTTATAAAAACAAATAAAATAGAAAAAAGCTCCCTCATTAATTTTTTTAATAAAGGAACTTTCGTTAGTTTTAATAAATAGAATAAACGATTTAATATTTTTATTTATCGGATCCCTAATGCAATACGCGCGTAGCGACTCATTTTTTCTGGTGTCCATGGTGGATACCAGACGAGTTTTACATCTACCTGATTTACTTCAGGCACTTCATTCAGACAATCCAAAATTGCCTCAGTCAAAATATCAGCTAAAGGACATCCCATCGTTGTCAGTGTCATTTTAATTTCAGTATCTCCTGTTGCATCATCGAACTCTACGCCATAGATTAAACCCAAATTAACAATATCGATTCCTAACTCTGGGTCGATAACGGTTTCTAGTGCCATTAAAATATTATCTTTTATTTCTTCAATTTCTTCTTCTGTTCGTGCGACACCCATCTTTTCTAATCCCCCTCTGCTTTTTCTCTCTAAGCAAATCATACCTTGTTTTATATCATTTGTAAACGCTATTTGTAAACAAGTTAACAATCTTTTATTTTTTAACTAAATTCTATTTTGTCACTGTTTTAAAAGGAGAGATTTATTCAACTTCTTGCCAAAAACTTTCCATTCCTTGTTTTAATTGTTCAAGATTGTGACAAATTTTCGTATTCTGCCAATGCGCAGGAAAGAGTTGACGATAGGGTTTCGTAGTAAATCTTTGGTCTAAAAGTAAAACAATGCCTTTATCAGTACTATCTCGAATGACACGACCAGCGGCTTGTAACACTTTATTCATACCCGGGAGCTGATAAGCATAGGCAAAACCTTTCCCCTCTTTTTCATCAAAATATTCCTTAATTAATTCTTGTTCATGATTCATTTGAGGTAGCCCAACACCAACGATAATGCTGCCTACTAAGCGTGAAGCTTTTAAGTCAATACCTTCAGAAAACACACCGCCTAATACACAAAAGCCGACCAAAGATTGTGTTGGCTTTTCAACAAATTTTGCCAAAAAATCTTCGCGTTCTTTTTCATTCATTTGTGTATCTTGTACAACCGTATCGATTTCTGGAAATTGCTCGCGAAAAATTTGATAACAATCATCCAGATATTTATAAGATGGAAAAAACACTAAATAATTTCCTCTTTGAGCAGAAACTGCTTCTGCGATAGCTTGAGCTATTGATTGGTAACTATTGTTTCTTTTCTTATAAGTCGTTTGGATATAATCGGCAATAAAGACTTGTTGGTTTTTTTCTGGAAACGGACTAGCTAAACGATAACGTAATGCCTCGCGGTTTCCTCCTAACACTTCTTGGTAATAAGGCAAAGGTGTCAAACTCGCAGAAAAAAGTAAACTAGCTTTCCCTTTATTAAGCGTATCCGCTAAAAATGGCGCTGGTGACATACAAAATTGGCGGATTTTTAAATCATGATACATAATCTCAATCGTCGTTTCATATGTTTCATCATAAAAATCACTAATTTTTAAAAATCGTAGCACATCAAAATAAAGGTCTAAGATTTTTTCTTCCTGGGGATTTCCTTCATTTGCAGCTAGCCATTCTTTGACTAATTCGCTAAAACGAAATAAAAGTTTAAGCAAAGTATCCGCCTGTCCTTTTTGATGATGGAAAGTCCAGCCAGATTCCTGCGCAGTTTCTTCAATCGCGGCAAATTCTTGATCGATTTTTTCAAGACTTTTTAGAATCTTTTTATCGTTTTTAGAAAAACTTTTAAAAACACTGTTAAAAGATTGCCGATGAATAGAAGCAGAGTACATTTCACGCGAACGATTTACAAGATTATGAGCTTCATCGATCAAAAAATAATACTCTTCGCTATTATCTTCAAAAAAACGCCGTAAATATACTGTAGGATCAAATAAATAGTTATAATCCCCAATGATCACATCGCAAAATAAACTAATATCAAGAGAGAATTCAAAAGGAGAAACAACATGTTTTTTGGCATAATTTTCAATTACAGAACGAGTCATTTGGTTTTCATGATGCAAAATATCCCATAGTGCTTCATTGATTCGATCATAGTATCCTATAGAATAAGGACTATCGTCTGGATTGCCCTCTTGCTCTTCTGGAAAGCGTATTTTATCCTTTGCAGTAATAGTAACACTTTTTATTTGCGCACCTTTATCCGCTAAAACGGTTAGTGTATCTTCGGCCACTTGTCTAGTGATTGTTTTAGCTGTTAAATAAAAAATTCTATTCGCGCGGTCTTCTCCTAAAGCTTTGAACGCTGGAAAAAGTGTAGAAATAGTCTTACCTATTCCAGTAGGTGCTTCAACAAATAACTCTTGCTGAGTGCGTAAAGTCTTATAAGCTGCTGCTGCTAGTTCGCGTTGACCACTACGAAAATTTTGATAGGGAAAAGCCATTTGCTGCAGTGTTTTATTACGTTGCTCTCGCCATTCTTCTTGAAAGACCAGCCACTTATGATATTCTTTTATTAGCTTATCAAAAAAGTCTTTTAAAAAACTCCAATCATAAGAACGTCTTCTTTGGATAATTTTTTCTTCAATCGTTTGATAATAGGTTAACTGTACTTGGATATTTGTTAAATCATTTTGTAAAGAGTAGATATACGCATAGACCATTGCTTGATAAAAGTACATTTCAATTTGATCATCTTCTAATTCTTCAAATTGTACTTCCGAAGTTTTTATCTCATCAATAATCCAAACTTCGTCTTCTTTAAAAATACCGTCTGCGCGACCTTCAACAACGATCTTATCATTTTCAACAGTTGTTTCTTCTTTTAAAAATACTTCTTTTTGGTAATTATCTCCTGCAGCTTTTTGTAGTTTGCGATGAATCTTTGCTCCTTCTTGTGCAGTATGATTACTAGCTTTTTGACTGCTAAGGTTTCCTCTACGTAGAATAAATTCAACGAGATGTCTGACCGAAATTTTCTTAGAAAACATCTTGCCACCTTCCTCCAAACTATTATTATAGAATACTTTTGTGTATTTTTACAGCAAGATAAAAAAATTCCCCTCATCTTCTTTGTTTGTAGGAATAATTTAAGTTATACTTGAGTTAGTATTTTATAGAGGGGGTTTTATCTTTTATGCGTATCAATCGATTGGTAACAGGCGATATTGACGAAAATTGTTACTTAATATGGCAGGACCAATCGCTTCTAATTATTGATCCAGGTGCCGATGCCTTTACTATTAAACAACAAATTAAACAAACAGGAGCCTTACCCATCGCGATTTTATTAACCCATGCTCACTTTGATCATATTGGAGCCGTAGATGAGTTGCGTGATGAATATCAAATTCCCGTTTATCTTAATCCTTTAGAATTTGACTGGCTACAAGATCCAGTTTTAAATTTATCCGTGCAATTACCTGAAAAAAGACAAGTAATCGTTCGTCCTGCAGAGTATAAATTAGAACTGCGGGATTATAATTTAGCTGGAATCTCCTTTAAAGTTGTTCCTACTCCAGGGCATTCGATAGGCAGTGTAAGTCTTATTTTTGATGATTTTGTTGTTTCGGGAGATGTTTTATTCAATGGCAGCATTGGTAGAACTGATTTTTACACAGGAAACTATGAACAGCTACTTGATAGCGTTAATTCACAATTATTCCAATTAGCCGATGAATATACAGTATATCCGGGACATGGCCCTATAACTTCGATCGGTCATGAAAAAATAACGAATCCGTTTTTCGTTGATTAATTAACCAAGGAGTGAAGAAAATGACAAAAACAGAATTATACATCGTAAGACATGGTAAAACGATGTTTAATACAGTACAACGAGTGCAAGGTTGGTGTGATACCCCTCTTACAAAAACAGGAGCCGAAGGTATCCGATATTTAGGAACAGGACTTAAAGATATTAACTTTGAAGAAGCTTATGCTAGTGATTCCGGTCGTGCCATCGAAACTGCAAGAATTATTTTAAGTAAACTTCCTAATGGCGCTAAGGTTCCTTTTCGTGTAGATAAAAGAATTCGCGAATGGTGTTTTGGTTCTTTAGAAGGTGGTTATGACGCTGAAATGTGGGGCGTTGTTCCTAGAGTTTTGAATTTTCATAATTACGATGAAATGATCGATAAACAAACCAGTTTTAAAGAGATCTGTGAAGCCATCTACGATGCAGATACAGCAAACTGGGCCGAAACATACGATGAATTAAGTTATCGCGTGCGCACTGGTTTTGAAGATATCGCGCACCGTATAGAAAAAAACGGTGGCGGCAAAGCACTAGTCGTCTCTCATGGTTTAACGATTGCCTTCTTATTGAATTTAATTAATGAGGAAAGTAATGTTCGTATGGACTTAGAAAATGGCTCTGTTACTCGTTTAACTTATGAAAATGGCGATTTCACTTGCCAAGAAGTTGGTTCGACAGCTTATATTGAAAAAGGCAAAGAACTAGAACAAGCTTAATTAAATAAATAAAAGCGAAATTATAAAGCAAGTTTTAAAACTTGCTTTTTTTTTATCAAAAATTATTTATAATCCTCTTTTTTAAAGGTATACTTATTTTTGGCATTACTTAAGAAGGGATTGAAAATATGTTTTTTACAAATGTCATTAAAGCGATCATTTTAGGAATCATTGAAGGAATCACGGAGTGGTTACCTATCAGCAGCACTGGACATCTTATTTTGGCAGATGAATTTGTTCGTTTAGAAGCAAGCGAAGCATTTATGTCGATGTTCAATGTAGTTATTCAATTAGGCGCGATTTTAGCTGTCGTCGTTTTATACTTTAACAAGTTAAACCCATTTGCTTCAAATAAGAACACTAGCCAAAAAAATGCTACCTGGCAATTATGGTTTCGTGTCATTGTAGCAATCATTCCCTCAGGGATTATAGGGATCTTTTTAGACGATTGGTTAGATGTGCATCTTCATAAATTTTTACCTGTCGCTATTGTGCTGATCGTTTATGGTGTTGCTTTTATTCTAGTGGAAAAAAGAAACCAGAATCGGACACCTAAGATTGCCCAATTAAATGAAATCACCTATAAATTTGCTTTAATTGTAGGGATGTTTCAAGTTCTTTCCTTAGTTCCTGGAACATCAAGGTCCGGCGCTACGATATTAGGAGCTATTTTGATTGGTGGTTCGCGTTTTGTTTCCACTGAGTTTTCCTTTTTCCTAGGTATTCCTACGATGTTTGGTGCTAGTTTTATTAAAATCTTGAAATTTTTAGGCACTGGCAACAGTTTTGACTTTACCGGAACAATCATTTTACTTATTGGAACAGTGATTTCATTTATTGTTTCAATCCTAGCTATTAAATTCTTATTGAATTATCTTAAAAAAAATGACTTCACCGCTTTTGGTTGGTATCGCATTGTTTTAGGTATCGTATTAATCATCTACTGGATGGTCGCAATGTAAAAGCATTTAAACGTAAAAAGCCAAGAGCAATATAAGCTCTTGGTTTTTTGCTTAAGTATTTTTTATAATCATACCGTCGATAAGATCAACAGCATCTTCATGATAATTTATAATTAATTCAAAACCGTCATAGATCTCTTTCCATTTAACAATTTCCAGTACATCCTGCTCTTTACTAAATAAATGTTTTTTCAAACGACTGTACAGACGATCACCTTGTGATTCAACGTAGTTAACATCTGAAATCAGTTTTTTTAGGTCTTTAGAATTTTTAAACTTAGGAAATTCTTTCATCGCTTCATGTACACCTTTTGCCGCTTTTGTTACGAGCGTAGCAAATTTATCTGTTTCTTCGCGCATTTGGGTGATTACTAGGTTTTCAAACAAGTAGGTCATTGCATTAATACCGTCTAAAATATCATCTAAGCGTTCAGACACCATCAAGATATCTTCTCGTTCAATCGGTGTAATAAATGCGTCATATAACTCATTTGTTAATTCTTCGACAATTTGATCACTATTTTTTTCAATTTCATGAATTTTCTCGGCTCTTTCAGAAAAGTCCGTTGTAGAATAGTTATCCACGATTTCTTCTAAAATTTCTGCTGCTGTATGTACATTTTCAGCAAGTTGTTCCATTTTTTTAAAATAATCATATTGTTTTTTTCTGCCCACTTTTATCTCTCCTTAAAAAATTCCCACAAAAAGTTTAGCCATAATATAAGCAATCAAACCACAACCGGGAAATGTTAGTACCCAAGCTGAGATCATATCTTTTACAATTGACCAATCCACACTAGATAGACGTTTTGAAGCACCTACCCCCATGATTGCGGTCGTTTTTGTATGTGTCGTGGAAACTGGGATCCCAAACATGGAAGCAAAAAATAAACAAATCGCAGTACTTAAGTCGGAACAAAAGCCTTGGTAAGTTTCAAGTTTTACCATATCCATTCCTACAGATTTGATAATCCTCATTCCACCAATTGAAGTTCCGATTCCCATGGTAAGCGAACAAAGTGCCATAACCCAGATGGGGATAACAAATCCATTTCCTGCCCTTTCAGCTAAACCATTATAATATAAGCCTAACATGAAAACACCCATGAATTTTTGGCCATCTTGTGCGCCATGTAAAAAAGCATTTGCTGCTGCCGCAACAGCTTGTCCCCAAGTAAAAAACTTGTTTGCCTTTCTTCTGGAAGCATTATAAAATAAAAAACTAATCAATTTAGTGACAAGGTAACCGCCGCCAAAACCGAATATGGTTGAAAAGAGCAAACCGATAATGACTTTTAGCCACTCCTGACCATTGACTGCGTCTAAGCCGCTCAACGCCATAGCAGAACCTGTCAAACCAGCAATTAAAGCATGCGACTCGCTCGTTGGTATTCCAAAGTACCAAGCAGCCACTGTCCAAACGACAATAGAAAACAAGGCAGCTGCTAAAGCAATATGAGCAACGTTCACCTGTCCTTGTGCTTCAAAAGATACGATATTACTAATCGTTTCTGCTACTTGAGCGTTAAAAATTGTCATTATTAACGCGCCTAAAAAGTTCATTACAACTGCGATGCCAATCGCCATATTCGGTTTTAGTACCCGAGTCGATACGGCAGTAGCGATCGCATTAGGTGCATCGGTCCAACCATTGACAAAGATAACACCCATAACTAGCGTAACTGTAACTACTAATGCAACGCTCAAAATTTTACACCACCATTCATAGTCCGAGCTTATCATAGCACAAAAGATAGTCATTAGGGAAGTTGATTTGTGCTTTAATTCGGTTTTTTATTTGAAAAACAAAAAATTAAAATCTTATCATTAAATGTATCGACCTTTGTAGTATTTTAACAACGAAATTCTTTATAAGTTGTTATTGCAAACAACTGAAGCATTCTGTATAATGACTATTGTTGAATTATACGTTATTTTCGTATAATATTTTCTGATCCGGAGGTGAAATAAATGCCACAAATCAAAGGTGCAATCAAACGAGTTCGTCAAAATTATAAAGTTACTCCTAAAAACTCAGCTCAAATGAGTGCTATGCGTACTGCTATCAAACAAGCAGAACAAGCAGCCCGTGAAAATGCTGATAATAAAGATGCGTTGTTCAAAGATGCTGTAAGCGCAATTGACACAGCTGAATCAAAAGGATTAGTTCATAAAAATAAAGCAGCGCGTGATAAATCACGTTTAAGTAAAATCGCCGCTAAATAAAAAAAAGATTTGAAGTTTGTTAAAAGCTTCAAATCTTTTTTTATTTTTAGGCTAAAACTAAGCCGCTTGTAAAAGAAACAATTGAAATAAGTATTCTTTATCCATTTGTCCTGTTTTGATTTTATAATCATTTTCGATAAGCTCATCATAAAGTCGGGTTAAAATTTTGCTATCCATCTTACGTACTTGTTGAATCGCAAGCTTGACGCGGTAAGGATGAACATTTAAAGTGCGCGTAATATTACCTTGCTGATACCCCAGGTTTAACAGGATCGCTGTCTGTAAATAAATACGTATTTGGCTAATTAAAATAGCATTGATCTTGATCGTCTCTTCTCCTTGTACATGCAGATCTTCATATAACTGCAAGGCTTCAGCTGTTTTTCCTTCTAGCACATAATTGGTCAAATCAAATACATTGTCTTCAAGTGTTTTAGGAACCAAGTTTTCAACATCTTTTTTTCTTATACGCTTAGTTTTAGAAGCAAATAATTGTAACTTTTGTAACTCCCTCATAGCTTTTGTAAGATTAGCATCGGTTAGTCGGATGAATAATTCAAAAGCTTCTCTGTCCATATCAATGCCATCGTTATCCAATGTCTGTTGTAAAAAACGACGTACCTGTGCTTCACTCATAGGCTCTACATCGATCGTTTCTGCCTGTTTTTTAAATTGTTTCGTAACTTTCTTACGTTCATCAAGTTTTTCATAATCAGCGAAAAAAACCAAAATCGTGGTATCTACCGGATTTTTCAAGTAAGATACAAGACGGTCAACATCATGTTCTGGCGCATTTGTTTTTTTCTCAGCTGTTAAAATAAATGGACTTTCTACAAAAATCAAACGATAATCACCGAAAAAAGGCATGGATTCCGCCTCATCGAGCACTTCATCCACCGTATTTTCCTCTAGATCAAAGGCAGCAAAATTTAAATCATCAACACCTACTTGTAAACTTTCAAGAAAAGCTTGGTGTATTTGTTTTTGTAAATATTCTTCTGTCCCAACTACTAAATAAATAGCCTGAAACTTTTGATCATAAATGGTCTGTAAAGCATTTTGAACGTTCATAAAATAGCCCCTCTTTTTACTTCTCAAAAGAAATCCTATCACGAAACAGACGGAATGACTAGTCTTGTTTTTGTGTTGTAATCTGCATTTTAGGTGCTAAAGTATTCCAAGAATAACGGAGCATTCCCTGTTTATCTGTTCGTAGTGCTTGTACTCCGTAATCCTGTAAAGTATCCATCACTTCTGGATGTGGGTGACCAAAACGATTATTTTCACCACAAGAGATGATTCCTTGTTTAGGCTGTAATTGTTCAATAAACTCAGGTGCCGTAGAGGTATGACTGCCATGATGACCCAATTTTAAGACATCAGCTTGCAAGTTAGGATAATCTTTTATCACTGTCTTCTCACCTTCTTGTCCTAAGTCACCGGTCATTACAAAATTGGCATCATAAATCGTAGTGGCGATGACTAAGGAGTCTTCATTCTCCCCTTTCCCCACATGAGCAGGGCCTAAAATATGAAGTTTTAACTTTTTACCAACCCGATCCTTACTACCAATTTCTTTAACAACTGTATTTTTCGTTGTGTTTTTTAAAAGTTTTTTTATATTATCACTTTGAAAACTACCCTTTCCTAGATAAAGAGACTTGACATCGAATGCTTCCATAACTTCTTGTGCATCTCCCATATGGTCAATATCACCATGAGTTATAAATAAACCATCGATTTTTTTGACACCTTCTCCTTTTAAGTATGGAATTAGCGTATACTCCGCATTTGAGCGATAATTACGTTTTTGCCAGTCTTCTTGAACAAAATTCATTTTTCCTCCGGTATCAATAACATATACTTCCTGTTTAAAAGGGGTTTGTATAACAATACTATCTCCTTGTCCTACATCAACAAAAGCAATAGAAGTTTCTAAAGAAAATAGTTGAAAGACAATTAATAAAAAACTAGGAAGAAGCAAACAAATTTTACGATGATTCTGATAAATATAAACGCCAGCAATTAAAGCGAGTATAGTCAAAAATAAAGGGGGTTGTCCTGTTGTTAAAACAAAAGTTTTCGTAAAGCTAAGGGTTTTTTCAAAAGAAATGATTAATTTTTCTAATACTATTTCTAAAATATTACGGGAAAAACCCAGCAGACTTACAAAACAGCTAGCAACCGATAAGGGCAATATAACTCGGCTAAACAAAGGAACAAATAAAGCTGTTAATAAGCCAGCTAACAGAGGTACCTCAAAAAACATATACATAATCAGTGGTGCAGCCAACAAAGAGATCTCTTGTGATTGCAATAGTCGCTGCCAGTGTTTCTTTCGCGAACCTTGATTAAGTAAAATGACCCATGACATCCATAGAGATAAAATTCCCGAAAATTGCAGCAATGTTTTTGGATCGTACAATAACAGTAGAAACAATACAATACTAAAACGATCTAAACTTGCAAGTTCAATATTTATTTCTTTAAAAAATAAACGTAAGATATACATCAAAGAAGCTCGCCAAACGCTGATTGTTTGCCCAAATAAAACAACACTTACCAAAATGAGTAGAAAGAAAAATAAGCCAAACTCAGCAAAAGTTAACTTCGTTTTACGCAGAAAGAAAAACAGCCAACCATAGAATAGATAAACATGCATTCCAGAGATAGTAAATAAATGTAAAATGCCTGCACTACTATAGATTTCTTTGATTTCTTGAAAACTTGTATCACGGTAACCAAAAAGCAAAGATAAAACATAGGTCGCTGTTTTGGAAGAAAAATTTGCCTCTACCCAATCAATACAGAAAGCCCGCCATTGTCTTAAAAAGGAAATACCGCTTAGCGGACGTTTATTCTGAATCTCTTCGATTCTAAAAGTTCCCAACTTATGTTTGGAAAAAGCAAACCATTTTGCATCAAAACCATGTAAGTTACGCTTTCCTTCTAAGGGAAAAAAAGAACCTGTTACTTGAATCTCCTTATTCCAGTTTGTACGTTTTTGCCAGGATTTTTGTTCTTGCTTATTTTCAACTTGATATCGTCCGTCTATTTTATAATCGTCAATTTTTCCTTCAAAAGAAACCAGGTCCCCATTTACTTTGATCGTATCATTATAAATCTTAAT
Source organism: Tetragenococcus halophilus (assembly GCF_021474685.1). Taxonomy (GTDB): domain Bacteria; phylum Bacillota; class Bacilli; order Lactobacillales; family Enterococcaceae; genus Tetragenococcus; species Tetragenococcus halophilus_B. The sequence goes on from NZ_JAKEIT010000026.1 coordinate 35,042, forward strand.
TTGAGTAGATACTTCCTTTTCTGCTTCTGGAGCCTGAGGTAAAGCCATAGTATGGGCCCTTAATAACAAAAAGAAGCTGCAAAAAATACATAGTAGCCCTAAGACGACTTGCTTTTTGCAGCAGAGAACAAATGAAAAGTAAATACTAATCAACAATAAAAGAGGCTGTTGAAGTAAATAAGCGTTTAATAAGCTAGCAGCTATAATTATGGGAAAGACTAATTGATTTTTCCAGGAAAAATCAATCCTGTGCTTCATTCAATTGACCAAAAGATAATTTTTCAAAATAATGTGGTTCAAGCGTGACTTGATGGACGGCGCCACCAACTTGGTCGATCAATTCTAAAGCATAAGAATCATTATGGTAATTGTTAAGATAATGGATTGTCTTAACACCTGCTTGTAACAATGCTTTAGTACATTGCAAACAAGGAAAATGAGTTACATAAATTTCTGCACCCTCAGTAGAAATTCCGAATTTAGCACACTGTAAAATAGCGTTCATTTCTGCATGGATTGTACGAATACAGTGACCATCCACAAGATAACAACCATGGTCGATACAATGCTTATCACCGGAAACAGAACCATTATATCCTCCAGCGATAATTCTTCGATCTTTTACTAAAGTCGCGCCAACTTCCAGACGGGTGCAAGTGCTTCTTAAGGATAAAAGTAGTGCTTGGGCCATAAAATATTGATCCCACGGGATACGTTTGTCTGCCATCATTTTCCTCCTTCCTTGATTTTACTTATATTATATTTTAATCGAATCACGCAATTTTTCAACTGTCTTTTCCCCAAATCCTGAAATTTCATTTAATTCGTCGATACTCTCAAAGGCTCCATTTTCTTCCCGGTAATCAACGATGGCTTGCGCTTTGGCTGGTCCTACACCGCTTATTTCTTGTAATTCATTTATCTCTGCTGTATTAATATCGATCGTATCTTCATTGTTATTTTCTGCTTGTTTATCTCCTTGCTCCTCCATTTCTTCGGCTTCTTCTTTATTGGGTATATAAATCATTTGTTGATCTTGTAACTTTTCAGCTAAATTCAATTGCTTTTCTTCTGCTTGTTTAGTTAAACCTCCTGCTTCTAAAATGACCTCTTTTACTCGCGCATCGCCTTCTAGTTCATAAACACCAGGCTTATTGATTTCTCCTTTAATATCTACGATGATTTTTCCTGTTTCTTCTGTTGTTTTTTCACCAGCTTCAGTTGCTTGTTGAAATGCGCTCTCATTTTCCTCCCAAGCCTCAGCTTGTTCATTATTTGATTGACTAAAGTAAATGACAAGCACAATAACTGTAATTAAAGTAGCAAGAATTAAAGGCAAAAATTTTTTAAGCCGTTCTTTTATCATCGGTGTCCTCTCCTCCTTTCACCTATAAGTACGCAAAAAAACACCAAAACTTTTTAACAAAAGAAAATTTTTTCCTAAGTTAAAAAGTCTTGATGTTTAAACAAATTTTTCTATTTCTTTCATAGATGTGACCCGATAATCTGCTTGAATATCAGTAAGCAAATCCTCATTATCAAAAAATATAGTGGCAACACCAGCATTTTTTCCCGCATCTACATCTAAGGCACGGTCCCCGATCATTACCGTTTTTTTAGGATCGAGTCCATATTGCTTTAACAAATAATTCAGTGAAGTTGGATCCGGCTTTCTGGGAAAATTGTTTTCTGGACCTACAACTTCTGTAACTAAATCAGCTAATTGTTCTTTTTTCAATAAGGCCTGTGTAGATGCTTGTCTACGATGGGATAAGATCATATTGGCTTTGTGTTTTGCGACAATAAGGGACAAAACCTCCTTTGTTCCAGTAAAACTTTGTGGTTCGTAAGCAGACTTCTCTTCATAAAATTTTGCCCTTTTAGATAATTCGGCAAAATCTAATTGATATTTTTCAGCGATCTTAGCCGAAGAATATTCCTTTAAAATCTGATAAACTTCTTCTTTTGTACTATCAATATCATATTCTTTTAAAGCTTGCAAGTAACCCTGTACAATCATCGGATAAGTATCAAACAACGTACCGTCAAAATCCCAAATAAACGTATTAAACAACGGAATGGCTCCTTTAATTTTATTTTCCTAACTATTTTACCATGATTTTTACTAAAAGTATCATTCATTGT
>NZ_JAKEIT010000027.1 GCF_021474685.1 Tetragenococcus halophilus
TGAACACTTTTTTAGATTTTAAACAAGAAAGATTTTCATTTTTTATCTTGACTCTTTACCACTATGCTTATTCTTCACTTCTAGCTTTTACAGGTAACAACAAGTTTAAAATAATACCAATAACAGTCGCTAAGGCCATACTACTTAATTCGAAATTGCCTATTTTCAAGTACGCCCCGCCGATGCCAATCACCAAAACTGCTGCAGTTATCATCAAATTACGTTTTTTGTCAAAATTGATTTGGTTGTCAATTAAGATACGTAATCCACTAGAAGCAATTACGCCAAACAATAAGAAGCTGATACCGCCGATGACTGGCGTGGGAATACTATAAATTAAACTACTTATTTTTCCTACAAAACTAAACAGAATAGCTAATAAGGCGGCCCCGCCAAGAACAAATACACTATGGACTTTAGTGATTGCTAAAACGCCGATATTTTCTCCATAACTTGTGGTTGGAGGACCACCAATAAAACCAGCGATGATGGTCGAAAGTCCATCAGCAAATAAAGTTTTTTTCAAGCCCGGTGATTTGAAAAAATCGCGTTTTGTAGTTTTACTTAATACCATCAAGTGTCCCATGTGTTCCGTCATTGTTACAAAAGCGATCGGTGCCATACTAATTAAAGCAGCTAAAGAAAAATGAAAATTATAATCAACAAACATAAACTGAAAGTCAGGTACTTGAAACCAGGGAGCAGCTTTCACTGCTTCTAAGTCAACAATTCCTACGATCAGGGCAAACAAATAGCCGCCGATGATCCCTAATAAAATCGGGATTAGACTCAAAAATCCTTTTAAAAACATATTGAAAAAAATCGTAATAGCTAAGGTAACCAAGGCAACTAAAAAGTACTTGGCATCATAATTCCCTTCATTAAACATTGCATTTTCAGCAGCATTTTGTGCCAATCCTAAACCGATAACCATGATCACGGGGCCTACAACGATCGGCGGTAAAACTTCATCGATCCAATCAGAACCGGCTTTTGCAATAATAAAAGCTACAATCAGATAAACGATTCCCGAATAAATGATTCCTTGCGCAACGGCTGGATAACCACTGCTTCCCATTAATGATTGAATAGCTGTAATAAAGGCAAAACTACTGCCTAAATAAGCAGGTACTGTCCCTTTGGTAATTAGAATATATAAAAGTGTGCCTACTCCTGAACTAAATAAAGCAATACTTGGATCAAGGCCGACTAATATAGGAACTAATACTGTTGCACCAAACATCGTAAATAAATGTTGCAAGCTAAGACCTATCCAAGGTAAAATTTTGGGCCGATCTTTAATATCTAAAATTGCGTCTGGATTACGAAATTCGTTTTTATCTGCCATTACTGTTCTCCTTTTTTATTGATTAAAATGCGGTCTGTGCCATCTGTTTCCAACATTTCAACAATAATTTCTTCTGCTGAAGAAGTAGGGATATTTTTTCCAACAAAATCAGCTCGGATCGGTAACTCTCGATGTCCTCGATCGACCAAAACGGCCAAGGCGATTTTTTGAGGACGACCAAAGTCCATAATAGCATCTAGCGCAGCTCGGATCGTACGTCCTGTAAATAATACATCATCTACAACGATCACTTCTTTTCCTTCCAGATCTTCAGGAATATCAGAATCATGTAATTCTGGCTGCCCTGATTGGTTTCTTTTATCATCTCGATACAAAGTAATATCCAAGGCTCCCACAGGCACCTCAACATTTTCTAATTGCTGCAAACGTTGAGCGATACGTTGAGCGATATAAATCCCCCTTGTCTTTATACCAATAAGTACCAAGCGATCGATATCATAATTTCTTTCGATAATTTCATAAGTAATCCTAGTGAGCGCGCGTTTCATCGTCACTTCATTAATCACTTCTTTTTTTGCCATATGACACCCTCCCATTTTTTGAAACATAAAAAAACTCCTACCCGTTGGAGGCAGGAGTGAGTATACACTGATGGTTAAAAAAGTATATTAAAATTCAACAATGAAAAATTTGTTCTTCTTTGTCTATTTAATCACGTCCTTTTTAGCCTCACGGGACTAACTTAAAGGATAAGTTATGAAATTTTATTAGTTCAACTATACAGCTATTTATTTCAAAAATCAATTGGTTTTTCTAAATTCGCTAAAGTTTTTTGAAAGACTTCCGGCAAAACTGCTTCAAAAGTCATCCATTCATCCGTTAGCGGATGACTAAAACCAATAACACCTGCATGCAGAAATTGCCCGTTACCAGCTAAAGTTTTTTTGGGGCCATAGACTGGATCTCCTGCAAGAGGATAACCTATATATTTCATATGCACACGGATCTGATGTGTTCTTCCTGTTTCCAATTGTAATTTAATCAAAGTAAAATCTGTAAAGCGTTCTAACACAGTAAAATGAGTCACAGCAGATTTTCCATCATCGACTACATCTTGCATCTGACGATTCGTTTTAGAACGGCCAATAGGTGCTGTGATCGTTCCTTTTTGATGTTTAATATTACCATGTACTAATGCTGTATATTCACGCAAAGTTGTTTTATCTTGTAGTTGCTGGGCTAATGAAGTGTGACTATGATCATTTTTAGCTACCATTAAAAGTCCTGAAGTATCCTTATCAATACGATGGACAATCCCTGGGCGTATCACACCATTAATACTTGATAAGTGATCTAAATGAAATAATAAAGCATTTACCAAGGTGTGATCAGGATGTCCCTTGGAAGGATGGACTACCATACCTTGCGGCTTATTAACCACTGCCACATCTTGATCTTGATAAACAATATCAAGTGGGATATCGTTTGCTTTAATATCTAATGTCTTTTCTTCGGGAATATTTATAATAAAATGATCTTCAGCTTTTACTTTATAATTTGCTTTTACTTGCTGATTGTCTAAAAGAACCAAACCATCTTTTAACCACTGTTTGATCTGTGAACGACTATAAGAAGATAACTTTTCTGACAATACCTTGTCAATCCGTCCTTGTTCTTTTGTAATTGTAATTTCTAATTTATCCGCCATGATTTTTTCCTTTCAAACGATCTTCAAATATTGTGTAAATAAAAATACAAATAACTCCTATGACTAAAGAACAATCCGCGATGTTAAAAATAGGAAATTGGATAAAATCTACTTGTATCATATCTACAACATAGCCTAAACGGATACGGTCGATAAAATTTCCCAAGGCTCCTGCTAATACCAAGGCAAGTCCCAAGTTTAAAAATTTACTGTCATTACGGAAACGAATCATTAAGTAAATAACAACAGCGACAGCAACGATCGTAATGATCGTAAAAAAAGTTGTTTCTCCTTCCAAGATACTCCACGCAGCCCCAGTATTTTGAACATAGTTTAACGAAAAGAAGTGTTCAATTACATTTTGACTTTCGCCAATACCAAGATTAGCAACCGTCCACAATTTTAGCCATTGATCGAGACCGATGACTATTATACTTAACACAAAAAAGATGGTTAGCAATCACTTTTCCTCATTTCTTAAAATTTAAAAGATATCACGGGGACGAACAATCCCTAGTAAATTACCATTAGGATTGCCATCTTTAGTGATAAAAACGGCATCTAACAATCCATTATTTCGGAATTTTTGTTCAACTTCATTGATCGTGGTGTCTTTAGCCACAAAGGCAAAATTCGTTTGTTTCCCGTCAGTAATAATTAGATCTTTTGCCGTACGATTTTTTAAGTCAATTTTGCCTTTGACACTTTCTTTAGCAAACCAATAACCTAATGCTTTTAAAGTAATCAAACCCTGAAAATCTCCTTTTTTATACAAGGGAAATTGTGAATAACGTTTATCTGCCACAATCTTTAGTAATTCAATAATCGGTATATCTTGTTCAAAACCTGTCACATTTTTAGCAAAACGAGGGATAACAGTTTCTGGCTGTATTAATGCAGCTTCAATTTTTTTAATCCGATCTAAAATCCATTGATTTGGCTCAGCGATCACAAAATCATCGTCGATTTGTTCATGAACGATCGCATTACGTAGTTGCGAAATCTGCAGTAAATCATTTTCGTAAGTTTTTACCGGCAATTCTTCGCGATTACTTAGCCTACGTACCATTTGATTAAACCCCATATTTTGCGGATTATTTAACTGGTCATTTAGCCATTTTTCAATCCGATTAAAACTGCTTAAAAAAGCGTCCGCGCGCTCTCCCATTTGTGGATCCTCCTTTTATATTTGGTCAGTATTTAACATTTAAAGTATGTTAAAACAAGCCGCTAGCATTCCCTTGATCGTCAACATCCATATCTAAAGCAGCGGGTCTTTTCGGAAGCCCCGGCATGGTCAACACATTCCCTGTCAGGACTACCAAAAAGCCAGCTCCTATCTTAGGCGTAATTTCTCGTACTGTTAAATCAAAGTCTTTAGGTACACCCAACAAGCTGGCATCGTCAGAAAGTGAATACTGGGTTTTAGCAATACAAACCGGTAATTGATCCCAGCCTAACGCCTTGATATCTTCCAATTGTTTTCTGGCATTTTTTTCAAAAAATACATTTCTTGCCCCGTAAATATTTCGTGCGATTTTTTTGATTTTATCTTCTACAGAAAGTTGACCTTGATAAAGAGGCGTGTATTTTGCTTTTTTATCTGCGATAGTATCTACCACCGTACTAGCTAATTCTTGCGCGCCAAGACCACCATTAGCCCAAGTGGAACTTCGTAGAGCTTCAACTCCAACTGCTTGACATAACATTTGTAATAAGGAAAGCTCACTATCTTGATCTGAAGCAAATTCATTGATCGCTACGACTACAGGTAAGCCAAAACTTTGCATGTTTTGGATATGTTTTTTTAAATTAGCAAATCCTTTTTCCAAAGCTGGCAAGTTCTCTTTATTTAATTGATCAACAGCTACTCCCCCGTGCATTTTTAAAGCGCGGACAGTAGCAACCATTACTACCACATCAGGTGATTTTTCTAAATTAGGAACTTTAATATCCAAAAACTTTTCAGCACCTAAATCAGCGCCAAATCCGGCCTCTGTTACCACATAATCACCTAAACGCAAAGCGGTTTTAGTGGCAGCTACACTATTACATCCATGAGCAATATTAGCAAATGGACCGCCATGAATAAAAGCAGGTGTTTGTTCGATCGTTTGTACTAAATTAGGCTTCATCGCCTCTTTTAATAAAAGAGCTAAAGCACCTTCGACTTGCAAATCTTGCACCGTCACAGGCTCTTTTTGATAAGTATAGCCAATCACAATGCTAGCTAGACGAGCTTTTAAATCTGAGAGATCACTAGCTAAACATAAAATAGCCATGATTTCACTTGCTACTGTAATGTCAAAGCCTTCTTGACGAGGAACGCCTTGTGCTTTGTTCCCTAACCCTACTAAGGTATTTCGTAAAGCCCGATCGTTTAAATCTAAAGATCTTTTCCAAATAATTTGTTGCGGATCGATCTCTAACTCATTTCCTTGATGGATATGGTTATCGATAAAAGCCGAAAGTGCATTATTGGCTGTAGTAATGGCATGAATATCACCTGTAAAGTGTAAATTGATATCTTCCATAGGCAACACTTGTGAATAGCCGCCTCCAGTAGCGCCGCCTTTTAAGCCCATAACAGGACCTAATGATGGTTCTCTTAAAGCTAAAACAGCATTTTTATGTAATTGGTTCAAACTATCTGCTAATCCGATAGAAACAGTCGTCTTACCTTCGCCAGCTGGTGTCGGATTAATAGAAGTTACTAAAATAAGTTTTCCTAAAGGAGCTTTATCATCTTCTTTTAAAGAAACCTTGGCTTTATGATTGCCGTATAGTTCTATAGACTCTGGAGAGATTCCTAATTTTTCAGCGATTTTTGTAATTGAAGAAAGCTTACTTTGTTGTGCAATTTCAATATCTGATAACATGAATTTTACCTTCTTTCATAGCCCAATTAAAAAGATTTTATATGAGTTTAATTTTACTTATTCTGAATACACAGCTACTTCTGCCGGTAATAATTTCCAAAATAATTTCACTTGTTTTTTACTTAAGCTAAATTCCAGCTTTTGTCTTTTTAGGTTAATAGTTACAAAATTAACAGAGATTTGGATAGATTCAATCTGGTCAAAGGGTAAATAATCAGTTTTCCAAAAACGAGCATAATTGATTTGTAAGCCATTTTTATGAACGATAATCGCTCGTCGATGGCCTAAATAAAAAAGAAGTAGAAATATCACCATAAAAAGCATACTTTTCCAATGGACTTCAGCACGTTCTAAAATAAATGTCAGGCTTAAAAATAAAAATATAAGGGTCACTGACCAATAAATAATAGCAAGAGAACGTTCTGGTTGCCAGCGAATTTTATAATTTTTCAAGTGGCTCTCCTTTCATCTATCATTTAAGAATTCTGTATATTATAATCAAATTACTTGAACAGTATTTCTAGGAGGTTTATAAATGATAAAATCTTATATCGATGCTTCAACCAAAGGTAATCCGGGCCCAAGCGGCGGTGGCATTGTCCTTTTAGGAGAAGATATCTACGAACAAGAGTCTTTTGCTCTTTCTCATCTAACAAATCATCAAGCAGAGTTTGCCGTATTTAGCCACTTGCTTGATGATTTATATAAACGAGACTTGCATACCCAAACAATTCTTGTCTATACAGATAGTAAAATTTTAGCGCAAACTGTGCAGAAAGACTACACAAAAAACCAAGATTTCAAAAAATACTTAATTGAAATTCAAGAAAAATTAACAAACTTTCCCCTACTACTTATTCAATGGATTCCCGAAAGTAAAAATAAGGGAGCGGATCATTTGGCCAGACAAGGTTTACAAAAAGCCATACAATTAGAGGATCGGCGAAAGTAAGCGAGAGAAATTTTGCTTGAATTTCATCCAATAAGATTGTTGTTTGATCATTTCTTGTGTTAATAAAGTAGCATGTTTCATATCTTCTTCAAATATCGTCGCAAGTTCTTTGTTCACTTTCTCATCATAAGCAAAAGCGCTCACTTCAAAGTTTAGTTCATAGCTTCTAATATCCTGATTCGTCGTACCAAAAGAAGCAATCGCATCATCAGCGATCAAAGTCTTTGCATGAATAAAGCCGCCTTCATAAATATAAATTTTAGCACCAAGTTTTTGAAATAAATTGGCATAGTATTGCGTCGCACGATAGATAAATGGATGGTCTGGCATGCAGGGAATCATGATCCGAACATCTACACCAGAACGAAGCGCGACCTGTAGTGCACTGGTCATTGAATCATCTGGGATCAAATATGGCGTTTGAATCCAGACCCTTTCTTTAGCCGCTACGATCGTTTTAATAAAGCCACCTTCAATAATTTTTTCTATTGACTCAGGACCATCGGCCACTACATGCATAGGAACATCAATATGATCATCTTGTGTTGGAAGCACGAAATATTCTTCTTCATATTCTAATAAATCTTTTTTATTTTTTATCGAAGCATTCCAATCGCGGATAAATATCTCTTGTAAGGAAAAAGAAGCTGTACCTACAATTCTAGCATGTGTGTCGCGCCAATAGCCGAATTTTTCAGATGTCCCCACATATTGATCCCCCACATTAAAGCCACCAGTCCAGCCAATTTCACCATCAATGATAACAATTTTGCGATGCAAGTGATAGTTTAAACGTGTTTTGCGAATCAAGTTTCTTGAAGTGATAAAGGGGATGACTTTGCCTCCAGCCTCTTGCAAAGGTTTAAAAAATCGGACATTTGTTCGACCCCCCCAAGGGTCAAATACCAGACGAACCTCTACGCCTTCTCTAGCTTTTTTTACCAGCAAGTCTAAAAAAGCATTGCCGATTTCATCATCAAAAAAAGCATAGTATTCTACATGGACATTATCTTTTGCTTTTCTTATATCTTCAAATAAATGAGAAAATTTTTGCTCACCATCAGTAAAAAATTCAATATGATTTCCCCTTGTTAAAGGGGATTCGTCCATTCCGGAAAAGTATTGTTTTAACAAATCCGCTTCATATGGATAAGTTTTTGGGGGATAGTACTGATTGTTTTTTTCAATCATTTCGTTAATCTCTCTGATTCTTTTTTGATGTTGTTCACTAAATAAGTAAACAGTTTCTCTGTCGATCCCCCTACCGCAAAAGGCGTATAAAATAAAACCCAAACCTGGGAGAAAAACCAAAGTCATCATCCACGCAAGTATACTGGTAATTGAACGCGGTCGACGAAAAACAGTAACAAAGGCGACAACTGTATTAATAAGGATTAATCCCCAAACAATTTGATATAATATGGCCAAGTCTGTTCTTAAATCCATTATTTCCCCCTATAGTAAATAATTATGGTCGAGTCTTACATCTAAGTGATAATTTCCGATTCTTTTCATCACTAGTTGACGTATGTCCTCTACTAGCTGATTTTCATTTTCAGTAATGCCTTCTGGTATAACCAAATCAAACTGTAATACATTATTGTTTTTTATGCGCAAATCGTGCATTTTTAATCCTTGATTTAAATCAGCTAAAATATTGTTCAATTCTTGATTGATCTTTAAATATTGATCATCATGGATAGCCACTGGATCTAGGTGACAAACAAGTTCTACGTCAAGATTTTCTTTAAAGTCTTTTTCAATCATATCAATCATTTGATGGGCGTCAGTTAAAGGCCAAGAAGCGTCAACTTCAATGTGTACCGAAGCAAATTTGCTTTGAGGTCCATAATTGTGCACTAACAAATCATGATAACCCAAAATTGAAGGATAATTTGCAAGGCGTGCTTCCATGACCTGTATTTCATAATCAGAAGGACGACTACCTAATAACTCATCAATAAAATCTTTAATCATTTTAATACCAGTATAAATAATATAAAGTGCTAAAACAAACCCGACAAAGCCATCGATATGCCAACCGCTGATATATTCAACTAAGGCGGATAATAATACTGTAATGGTTATAAAGACATCGTTTAAACTATCTTTGCCTGAAGCTTGTAGTGTCTGTGAATCTATTTTTTTTGCAAGTTTTCCATACATTTTTCCTTGCCAAATTTTGATGATGATTGAGGCGAGCAAAACAATAAAGATCAAAACAGAAAAGATGATACTTTCTGGATCAAGAATTTTATCAAACGAACTTTGTAAAAATTGCACGCCCACAAGCATGATAATAAAAGAAACAGCCAACCCACTAATATATTCGAAACGTTCGTGTCCATAAGGATGTTCTTTGTCTGCTGGTTTTGCGGCGACTTTAAAACCAACCAAAGTTAAAATGGAAGAGATCATATCGGATAAACTGTTGATTGCATCTGCCATAATTGAAACAGAGTTGGCAATAAATCCAATAGAAAATTTCCCCAAAAATAAAATAATGTTGGAAATCAATCCTATCACACCAGCGATTTGTCCAACTTTTGTGCGCTGTTCTTCTTTATTCTTGTTTTTTATCATTTTTTCTACAAAATGCTCAAGCATTGTCATAAACTCCTTATTATATCAAAAATCAATAAATAAAGCAGCATACGATAGGACCACATTGTATCCTGAAATACTTAAAAATAACAACTAAAAAGGAAGAAAAAGGTTGGAAAAATTAAAAATTAATCTTTTTTCCAACCTACTTTAAACCTAATTTTCCAACCAGCGACCTGCTTCTTCTAGCGCTTGCGGAATACCAGCGGGATTTTTTCCGCCCGCCTGAGCCATGTCTGGGCGACCACCACCGCCACCAGAAACTTTAGGTGCGATTGCTTTGATCAAATCACCTGCTTTAATTCCTTTATCGATCGTCTCTTTAGAAACAGCAGTTAAAAGATTTGCTTTTCCATTACTTTCTGTTGCCAAAACAAGTACATCAGAGATATTTTGTTGCTTCCATTGATCTGCTAATTGTCGCAGTTGGTTCATATCTTTTACGTTTACCTGAGCGGCTACATAAGAAAGATTACCTGCGTATTTGATGTCCTTAAAAACATTGTCAGCTTGTTGATTGGCCATCTTGCTAGATAACTTCTCATTTTCCTTTTGCATTTGTTGAAGTTGTTCTTGCAACTGTTCTGTTTTAGCCACCACTTCGCTGATGCGCGGTAGTTTTAATATTTCAGCCGCTTTTGCTAATTCATTTTCTTGCTCTTTAAACTGCTGATAAGCTTCTTTGCTGGTTACAGCATCAATTCTTCGAGTACCCGCGCCAATACCAGATTCAGAAACAATTTTAAAAATGCCGATATCTTCAGTGTTTTTTACATGATTGCCACCACAAAGCTCAATCGACCAGTCTGCTATATTGACAACTCGAACTTCATGACCATATTTTTCACCAAACAGCGCCATAGCGCCCATATTTTTCGCTGTATCGATGTCAGTTTCGATTGTTGTTACAGGTAAAGCTTGCCAAATTTTTTCATTGACGATCTTTTCCATTTCTTGCAGTTCTTCTGCAGTAATTTGTCCAAAATGCGTAAAATCAAATCGTAAATGCTCTGGAGCAACTAATGAACCTGCTTGGTTAGATTGGCTTCCTAATACTTCTTTTAAAGCCTTGTGCAGTAAATGAGTAGCTGTGTGGTTCTTAATGATCCTATTATGTCGGTCCTTATCAACTTTCAGGATATATTCTTGCCCTTTTTGCAGATCTTTTTTTACTTCGACCTGATGTAAATACTGTCCTTTAGGTGCCTTTTGGACATCTTTTACGGTAGCGCAAATTTCTCCAGTTTGATCAATAATAACGCCTGTATCAGCAACCTGTCCACCCATTTCAGCGTAAAAGGGCGTTTGAGAAAAAATCACTTCCGCTTGGTCCTGATTTACATCATCAACAAAGCTATCGTTTTGCAGCAAAAGGGCTAGTGTACTTTTTGTTTCTAAAGTAGAATAGCCAACGTATTCACTGTCAACATCGATTTGTGTTAACAAACTAGACTGCAATTTCATTGATTGTTCTTTGCTCCGAGCGTTACGCGCACGTTGTCTTTGTGCCTCCATTTCGCGTTCAAAACCAGCATGATCCACTTCAAATCCTGATTCTTCAGCGATTTCTTCAGTTAACTCCACTGGAAATCCATAAGTATCATATAGTTTGAAAATATCTGAACCATTAATCATTTTTGTCTGTTCATTTTTTTCTTTTGCAAGAAGCTGATCTAAAATTGCCATGCCTTCATCGATTGTTTCGTAGAAGCGTTCTTCTTCGCTTTTAATGACCTTTTCGACAAAGGCTTGTTGTTGCAACACTTCAGGGTAATAACTATTCATGATTTTTCCTACAGTGGCAACGAGTCGATATAGAAATGCTTGGTTGATGTGTAATTTTTGACCATGCATATCAGCCCGTCGCAACAAACGACGTAATACATAGCCTCTGCCCTCATTAGAAGGAAGGGCACCATCAGCGATGGCAAATGCTAAGGCACGAATATGATCAGCAACGACTCTAAAAGAGATATCTGTTTCTTGTTTTTGACCATACTTCACCTGACCACTGATTTGTTCAATTTCTTCAATAATCGGCATAAATAAATCTGTTTCATAATTTGTCGGCGTATCTTGTATAACTGAAACAATTCGTTCCAGCCCCATACCCGTATCAATATTTTTGCTGGGAAGTGGTTCGTAAGTGTCGTCTGGTTTATGATTAAATTCAGAAAAAACTAGGTTCCAGATTTCTAAATAGCGTTCATTTTCTCCCCCAGCATAGTTCTCAGGATCATCTTCGGCTAAATTATTAAATTTTTGTCCGCGATCATAAAAAATTTCCGTATCTGGGCCACTTGGACCTGCACCAATATCCCAAAAGTTATCCTCAATTTCTACGATATGATCACTAGAAAGTCCGATTTCTTCTTGCCATATCCGTTTGGCTTCTTCATCTTTAGGATAGACTGTCACATATAGACGCTTAGGGTCAAAACCAATCCAATCTGAGGAAGTTAAAAATTCCCAAGCAAAATGGATTGCTTCTTCTTTAAAATAATCGCCTATAGAAAAGTTTCCCAACATTTCAAACATCGTTTGGTGACGAGCAGTCCTTCCCACGTTTTCAATATCATTGGTGCGGATGGACTTTTGTGCATTGGCAATTCGTGGGTTATCGGGAACGACGGAACCATCAAAATATTTTTTTACGGTAGCTACGCCTGAATTGATCCATAATAAGGTCGGATCGTCTATGGGTACTAAGGAAGCGCTAGGTTCAATCGAGTGTCCCTTTGATTTGAAAAAATCTAAAAACATTTGACGAACTTCAGAACTTGATAAATCTTTCATAATTATTCTCCTTATAATAATATTATAATTTTCTGTTTTCTCTCAATAAAATTAAAAAGACACCTTTGCAAAGCAAGGACGTCTACACGCGGTACCACCTTGCTTGCAATGATGTCGATCATTACCTCTTAAGCTTCGATAACGCCGAAGTTGCGTTGATATTACTACCAAACGTATTAAAAGGGAGCAGTCAAAGGGCACCTTGTTTTTCTCTCAGCACTAAAAAACTTTCTGTAAAAGGATCGTAACTCTGACCATGTCCTTTATTCCTTCCAAAGTATAGGCAAATTTTCAGAAAATGTCAATTCATTTCAACATCTTCCTATGAAATATCATCCATTTTGAATAACGATCGCTTTACGAAAACGAAAATCATATGGATCCATGAATTCTTCCTTAGCCAAGTTTTTACGTGAGCGATAATAAGAGGCTAGCGGCAAATGATCAAATAAGGGGTGACCTATTTTTTCACTTTTCTCCGATTTTAAATACATAGAATCCGTTAATTCCCAATAAGAAAGATCACTTGCGAAATATAATCCAAACATATTTGCTTGCCGTATTTTTTGACTTGTCTGTTTCCCATAATAACTGTCGTCTTCTTCCAGCTCGCCTCCCCAACGAAATAACTTACGCGTAGCACCTGAAATAGCATACTCCCACTGATCTTCTGTCAGTAAGTCAAACAATTGGTCATCCATTTTCTTCTGTAACTGATTTAAATGACAAGTTTCATGTCTGTAAACAGTATATTTTTCATTTTTTTCTGAAAGCAAGGCGTAAAATTTATCTTTTTCAAAAATCTCTTGTGGAGATACAAACTGTAAACTTTCCTCGAAAGTTTGTGCTTGCTTAAAATAACTAAGTAGTGTTTGTTTGATGGGGGAAAAATCTTCCGAACGACCGCTAAATTCACCTGTGATAATATTTAAGTCACCAATATAAGTGGTCCCAACAGGTTGTGCCCTTTTTTGAACAAGCATAGGCGCAATATTTCGTTTGCGCAAAGGAGAAGTTGACTCATTCACAAATATTTCCCAATCTTCAGCAGTCTTTAATCCATAATTACTTTTGATTTTATGATAGGCCTCGTTCTCCTGGGCAGGCGTTTGATCCCACAAATTGCGTGCTATACCCTGTGTGCCCGCCTCCCAGCCTAGTATCGCTGCTTGGTTGCCTGGCACTAAAACAAAACGTTCTCCATCAATTGAGCATTCAAAACTGCCACACTTCACGCCGTCTAGCTCAAATTGTTGATAAGCTACATCAGAAACTTTTTTCAATGGGCTGACAAAATACTTCAACACTTGATTCATCACTTGTGTTTTTAATTCAAGTGATAAGTTTTTCCACTGGGTTGATTCTAAAGCCTCAAAAATATTCACACTCACTGCTCCTCTCATTTTCTATGTTTTGTAACAGTAACTTTGATAAAATAAAGTATAACATTTTAATGTTTAAAAATTACAATTAGGAGTTAGATAATGATGCAGACAGGACTAGCGCCCGTTTTTAATAAAAACACTGAAATTTTGATCCTAGGTAGTGCACCTAGTGTTCAGTCCTTAGAAAAACAACAGTATTATGGTAACCAAGCCAATCGTTTTTGGCAAATTATTTTTACAGCTTTACAAATTCCTGATCCTAAAACTTACCATCAACGACTACAAGTCCTATTGGACCATCATATTGGCCTTTGGGATGTTTACCAAAGTTTTGAACGCCAAGGTAGCATGGACCATCATTTTAGCGATTATAAATCAAATGATTTTAGTCAACTGCTTGAAACTGCATCTATTAAAACAGTCATTGCTAATGGTAAAACAGCTTATCAGGAAATTATAGACCAACAACTCTTTGTTGAGCAAAATATCTATTACTGTCTATCAACAAGTGGTGCCAATAATAGTCGTGCTGATAAGCGACAAAAAGAGTGGCAGCAAGTCTTGGATAATAGCTATACAACATTTTTTGGCAATGATCCCTGGATCAAAGCAGCTGCCTTTTACCTTCGCTATCAAGTCTTTGTAGTGGAACAACAAATTAAACCTTACTTAGAATTTGACGAACAGACAAATGCATGCAACAACTACTTTGTCACTTTCAAACACAAAGAAGCTCTTGCTACTATACGTTATGAAACTATTGATAATAACACGATTTCTCCTGATCGTTTTTGTGTAGCCAAAAAAGCTAGAGGACAAGGGATTGGCAGCAATTTATTAAAAACTTTTGAGATAAAAGCGATCAGGCAAGGCTATCAATTCAGTCAGCTAACAGCCGAAAAACAAGCTGTTGGCTTTTATCAAAAAAACGGCTACCAAATCATATCTCAAGAATTTCTAGAAGATGGACTTCCTTGTGTGAAAATGCAAAAAACTTTAACGATTTGAATTTTTCTTTTCTCTTTTTGCAGCTCGTTGTTGTTTCCGTCGTTCTAATTTGCGTTTTTCTTGGTTACTTTTATTAATTTCCTGTTTGATTTTTTTCTTATAGCCTGGTTTTACCTTTTTCTTTTGTTTTTTAACATAACCGATCGTTTCAGGATCCAACTCTTCAGAAGTTTTCTGTCTTTTTTGGCGTCGATTACGGTCATAAGTTGAAACAATCTCTCCATGTTTGATTTCTTTAGGTTCAAACTCAATCCCCATTTTTTCTAGTGAATTGATTGCATACTCATCACTGGGGTCATACAGCGTAATAGCTGTCCCTTTTAACTGCTTACGACCTGTTCGTCCTACTCGGTGAATAAAGAAATCTAAATCACGCGGCAGCTCTGCGTTAATTACATGACTGATTCCCTCGATATCAATCCCACGAGCTGCTAAATCTGTAGCAACGATATATTGATAATCCAAATGGTGAATTTGTCGCATGATACGTTTCCGCTGTCTAGCAGGAATATCTCCATGGATTGTCGCTACTTTTAACCCTTGGTTTTGCAAAAAATCGCTAATTTCATCCACATGTTCTTTAGTGTTAGCAAAAACAACAGCCAAATAAGGTTGTCCGATGGTTAGCAATTGAAAAATCAACTGATTTTTATCTCTTCCTTTTGTGGAAATCAGCCAATTTTCAATTGTATCAGCAATCAAGGATTGTGGCTTTATGTCTTCAACTACTGGATGTGTGACATATTTTTTTAAAAATGGACGCAACTTTTCCGGGATGGTCGCAGAAAATACCATCATCTGTATATCTTCCGAAAATTTTGCAGCAATCTGGTCTACTTCAGGCAAGAATCCTAGATCCAGTGTCATATCCGCTTCATCAACAACGAATGCTTGGCTTTTATAAATAAGAAGTGCATTTTCGTTGACCATATCTAAAATTCGTCCAGGCGTGCCGATGACGATTTGTGGTTGCTGATGCTGCAATTGTTCCAGTTGTCTTTGTTTATCAGTGCCGCCTACAAACTTTAAGACGCGAATATCATTAGGCGCAAAAGCAGTGATCTGCTTAGCCGCCTGATAAATTTGTTCTGCTAATTCCCTACTTGGCGTTGTAATGACAACTTGAACTTCATCTTTGTCTACTTCCACTTGATCAATCAAAGGAAGTAAAAAGGTATGTGTCTTGCCACTTCCTGTTTGTGAACTCCCTATAATATTGCGGTTTTTTTGGATTAAAGGAATTAATTTTTCTTGAACTTCTGTGGGTGTTTCAAAGCCACTTTCATTTAATGCTTGATAAATAAATGGTTGAAATGCGAATGATTCAAAGGTCATTCATCCACCTTCTTTCTTTTTATTAAATATTTTTTAAGTAACTATCTTTATCTTGGAAATAAAAATAGGAATGTTTGTTAGTGATTTAACTATATCAGATTAATATTGGTTTTTCATAGCTTAAATAAAGAAATAAGATACAGGTTAAAAGATTTTTAGCGAATAAAGACCTTCTAACCTGTATCTTTTAAATAAAGTCAACAAATTCATAATATTTAACTTGTACCGGGCTATCAATAGACATCGTCGATAAAATACCTAACTCCAACTGAATAAATTTTTCCTCAACTATAGTATAACAATTTTTCTCAAAAGCTTCTTCTACATAAGGAAGTAACTCTTCCTCGTCTCCTTGGCTTTCTTGATCGATCCCTTGAATTTGTTGAAAAATACAGCCATCATTTAAAACAAAATATTCTTGCCCGTACTTATAAACAGCGACGTTATAGTCACGAGTTGCAAGTTTAGTATGGATAGCAAATAAGCATTCGTTGACGTTGGGAACGACAAATGCCAATTCCTTCGGCTTTAACATATGTTGAAAAAACAATCTTCACGCCCCTTTCTCTTTCATTATAAAGAAAGAAATAAAAAATGAAAATAATTTACTCTGAAAAAAAGAAATAATAGATAAATTTACCACTCTTTATAAAATTCTTCTAAAAAGTCTTCCATAAACATTTTTCGACGGTTGCCTTCTTTTTTTCCGTAATAGGTATTCATCATCTCTGGCAGCAAAAACAGTTTTTCATACATATGATTGACCATAGTTGATGGACGACGATATTCTTTTTTGCTATGAAAGTGTTGCACAGCTTTATTTTCATCATAGATCGCTTGACCGCAAGCGCCGCTAAAATAAGCAGCTCGCAAGATCCCAACAGCACCTAGCGCTTCCAAGCGATCCGCATCCTGTACAATTTTTCCTTCTAAGGAAAGCGGCTTTGCCTTTGCAAACATTTCGGCGGAAAAAGATAAATTTTGAATAATTTCTAAAATTGCTTCGATTTCTGCAAAAGAACAATTTATACTCTGCAAAAAATGTACTAACTTTCGCTGCGCTTCTTCAGGCTCATCTGTCACTTTATCATCAATAATATCATGTAAATACGCACTTGCCATAACAATAAAACCATTTACTGCTAATTGGTCATTTTTTATGATCTTTTCTGCTAAAGCAGCTGTTCTTTTTGCATGTTCAAAATCATGTCCGGTGCTTTCTTGTGCTAAATTCTTTTGAGCGTACGAGATAACTTCTTGTAATTTCTCCATATATTTCCCTACTCGCTTATTTGATATACGTCAAAATAAATTTCTTCTAAATAATCAAGTAAATACTGTGGATTCAATGCTTCACCACTAGCATCATAAATCAATTGATTGGGTTTTTTAGAAGCCCCATATTGGTGGATATTTTGACTTAGCCATTTTTGAATAGCTGAATAATCATCAGATTTCAGAATTTGATCGATATCAATTTCTTTTTTCATTGCATAGTAAAGTTGGCAAGCATACATATAGCCTAGGGCATAGGATGGGAAATAACCAAATTCAGCTGCTGACCAATGAACATCTTGCAATATTCCTTCTACATCATTTGTTGGACGGACGCCTAGATATTTTTCATATTTATCATTCCAAATTTGAGGCAGATCCTCTACGTTAACCTCTTCATTAAAAATCATCTTTTCAATTTCGTAACGAATGATAATATGCAATATATAGGTAAGACTATCCGCTTCAATTCGAATCAAGCTGGCTTGTGTTTGTTGGAGCGAAGCATAGAAATCTGTAAATGAAATATCGGCAAAAGTACCATCAGTGCACTTTTGCAAAAAAGGGTATTGTTTTTGCCAAAAAGATTTCCGGCTGGCAATCACAAGTTCGTTAAATAAAGACTGGGATTCATGGATTCCCATAGAAGCCCCTTCGTGTACCGGTGTGTATGCAAATTTTTCGGCAATATTTTGCTCGTAAACACCATGCCCGGCTTCATGAATCAAACCAAAAATTCCCATAGAAAAGTCTGTTTCATTCCAACGATTGGTTAAACGTACATCCTGGTGATTGATCCCTGTAGCAAAAGGATGGACTGTGTCATCAATGCGCCCGCGGCTAAGATCAAAACCTAGTTCTTCTACAACTTTTGTGACAAATTTTTGTTGCTGTTTTTTTGCTACTTTGCGATGTAAAAAGTCCGTTCTTGGTTTTACGCCATATTTTTCAATTTTTTGATAAATCGCCATAATTCCATCGCGAACTGTAGAAAATACATCATCTAAAATTTCAGTTGTCATATTTGGTTCATAAATATTTAGTAATACATCGTAATCGGTCTGCTCATCTTTTTTCCAATATGAAATCGATTCTTTAGTTAAACGAATATTATTTTTTAATGCATCATAAAACAAAGAAAAATCTTTTGCCTGTCTTGCTTTTTGCCAAGCATGATGGGCATTAGCCGTAGCTTTACTGTATTCAACCATCAACTCATTAGGTACAGCTTCTTCTCTTTCATATTCTTCTTTTACTAATGTCAGCGCAGCTTTTCCAACTTCAGAAAGTTTTTCTGGATGTTGCGAAAAATGTTCAATAGCTTCAGACATTTTAGGGCCGACTTTTTTAGAAAAATATTTTCCGTACAAATAACTGGATACTTCTGCACGGGCACTACTAGCTTCAGCTGGCATCCCCGTTTGTGAGTCCCATTCTAAAATTCCCAATGCTTGTTCTAATAAGTTCATTTCCTTTAATTCTGCCAAAAACTCTTGTTCTTCCATTTTACAAGCTCCTTTGTTTAAAAAATAATGTGAAAACTGACAATAACCAGTAAAGAACTAAGTAACGTACCCAGTAAATAATACTCGGCAAAGGCGGGTTCTTCGGCTATTTTATTGTAACGCGCAATAGATTTAGCTGTTAGTACAAATCCAATAGCGGCGTATTGATTAGCATAGAGCATAAATAAAATAAGTAAACGCTCAAAAACACCAATAAGAGCCCCGGCATTAGCGATACCATTGTCTGTGGTTTTAGGATTGAAATGGTCTAATACTTTTCTGATCGTAATACTGCTTGGTTGCATGATTAAAAGCAAAATCACTAACCAAGACCCTAGCTGAATAGGATTGATATGGAAAGTATGAAGTAAATTTGTCAAAAAATCAATATACGCAATATTTGTAGCATTGAATATAATAACTGCCAGCACAAATAATATCGTTAAAATATGTAATATTTGATCTATAAAATAAAGTAACACCTTTTGCAGATCAGTAAATACAAATCGTTTACTTAGTAACGCTTTACATGAATCAATAATAAAATGTATGATCGCGATAAAAAGAGCCCATTGAACTAATTGCCAATTAAATAAAGGTAAAACGACGCCAACCATAGTTAGAAGATAGACAAAACAATGCAAAAGCAGATATTTAAAAGAGCTTTCTTTATTGTCGGCTATCTTATTGGTTTGAAAATAGTAATCAGCTAAGATATGTCCTGTAAAAAAATGAAGGCATAATATTTGTCCCAAGACTTCCATCACCACCTATAATTGATCGATCAAATCTTGCAATGTAGTCAAAGAATGATCAAAAGTATAAAAATTTGTACTGTTAAGTGCTTTGTTTACACTAGATTGGCCAATGTCTAGTGCTTTGGCAGTAGCATATTGATTTCTACCATTGGCTAAATAAGCATGTATAATTTGTTTTTGACGTTGTGTCCATCCCGTTTTTAATGCTGTTTCTAGGGCAAAAATAGTGTTAATCACTTGCTCCTGGCAAGGTATTTCATTACCTGTTGAAAGTAAAATATTTGATTTACTTTGAGCATATTGTTTTTCACTTTTTTCGATAGATTCAATCATTGCTCGGGCTCGGTGATAACAAGAGCCATCAATAACCAAAGAATTTTCTGGATCCACTTCAGTATCCACACTACCTAAACCGATACCTATACGTATTTCCATAGGCATTAAATCTAATTCAAGTGAAAAAAGCATATCCATAAGGGAATCACCACTTTTTAATAAAACTTGAAAAGAGTCCCCCATACTAATAGTAAATTTCGCAGCTAGGTCCTTTTGATATGTTTGATTTAATCCTTCTAATACTTCAGCAAATTGTATTTGACTTGTTTTACGATCTTCTAACTTTTTTGAATCTTTAATATCCCCTATAACAGCGATATATGGATAATGGGTCCTAGGATTAGTCATCGTCAGCACCTCCTATGCTTATTGTATAATTCCTTTAATTATGAATCAAATAGTTTGATTCACTAAAAAGGGAATCTTTTTTAAAGATTCATAAAAAAAGGAATCTTTATAGTTAGCATGAACCAGCATTTTGCTTTTTGTTTCTTGGCAGGTAGATTGCGATGGAACGTAAGCTCTATTATCTCACTTTGACACAACACATTTCGCTATAAAAAAAGACAAATAATCATAAGAAAAGAATGAGTTTTTTCCACAATTTATTTATTACATCCCTTTAACTTTTCCACCATCTACCAAAATATTTTGCCCCGTCATATAAGTGTTAGCTCCAGAAACCAAGAAAGCAGCTACTTTAGCAAATTCCTCAGGTTCACCATAACGGCCCATAGGAATAGACGAAAGTTTTGCATCTCTTACTTGCTCTTTTGTTTGTCCGCTGTTATCGGCTGCCCTTTGATCAAGCCCGTCCACTCGTTGGGTTTGTATACGACCAGGTCCGATCGTATTTACTAAGATGTCATCTTCCGCTAGTTCTTGCGATAATGTTTTAGACAAGCCTAATATTCCGGTTCTAAATACATTTGATAAAGTGAGACCCTCAATAGGTTCTTTAGTAGAAGTAGATGTATTATTTAAAATACGCCCCTTATTTTCTTTGAGATCAGAAAGAACCAGACGAATCGTACGAATATAACTTAGTAATGTAAGTTCAAAAGCTTGTTGCCAATCGTCATCATCAAAGTTTTCAAAGGTGCCGGCACTAGGACCACCTGAGTTATTGACTAAAATCGATATCGAACCAAATGTATCTCTTGTTACTTTTACAACATTTTCAAGACTTTCATGCTTTGTCTGATCTAACACAGTATAAGAAACTGAGCCTTGCGCTGTTTTTTCAATATCTTTTTTTGCTGATTTTAGTTTATCTTCAGATCGACTGGTAAGCATGACATTTGCGCCCTCATTTGCTAGTTCTTGGGCGATTGCTTTTCCTAAACCACTACTGGAAGCTAACACCAAAGCGTTTTTTCTTTTTAATTGTAAATCCATTACTGTTCATCCTCTCCACTAATTTTTTGTTTTATTAAAGCGTTAATGTTTTAATAAAATCAATGATACTTTTAACATTAGCATTTTATTTAAAACTTAACTAGCCTTTTCTTTAAATAACCCCATTTTCCTTTAATAATTGTGGCTCGTCTCCAGCAATCCAGCCAAAAACTAAAGGTTTTTCTTCTCTGAATTGTATAAGATAATTAGATTCAAATGGGATTTCTATCAATTTTTCTTGCATTACTGTAAGTTCCATCGTCTTCTCCCCTTCTGTAGTTCATAGTTGAAATCTTTGCTGCTTTCAATTAAATTAAATACAAAGAACCAAAATCATTTGTAAATATATGCTCAAAGGAGCTTTGGTATGAAAAAATATTCTCTAATTAGCCTTGGCTTACTCTCCTTTGTCTTAGGAAGCCTGGGAGCTATACTGCCGATTTTACCAACCACGCCGTTTTTACTGCTTGCAGGCTTTTGTTTTGCTCGTAGTTCTGAAAAATTTAATCAGCGGCTAAAGCAAACAAAATTATATCAATTTTACTGCGCTGATTACGTAGAAACACGTACGATCCCTAAAAATAAAAAATGGAAAATTTGGTTAAATATTATTATTTTGATGATTATATCCATCTTCCTTGCGCCTATTTTCGCAGTTAAGATTTTGTTAGCTTGTCTAACGGTATCTATTTCCCTATTTTTATTTTTTGTCATCCCTGACAAGAAGAAGAAACAACCCGCAAAACAAAGAAACAGAAAAAGTTCTAACACTAGTCAATAAGATATGAAGTCTCTATTTGGAGGGATAGTGATAAATATCAAAGCGACACAAATGTTCTACATATGATGCGCTTATTATAGCATAATAAAAAGCGCTTTCGGTAGTCCCCTTCTTATGAGTCTTAACTTGTCATATTACTAGCGAGAAAGACTTTTTTAAAGAAAAATATTTAAACTATTTAACTGTAATATTGTAAATGGTATAATAATCTTGCTTATTATAATGTTTTAAGTTGTTTGCAAATGCTCCGTACTTACAAAAGAGAGGAAAAAATGCCTCTCTTTTTTGTTGGGTTAAGAGAGGTTTTTTACAAAACCTACACCATAAAATTTAAAGAAAGGATATCAAGCATTGTCTGAAAAAAATACAAAGAACTCGCAAAAACGTGAAAAAGATACACGATCTAAAAGAAACCCAGAACTTGAATCAGAGCGCGAGTTAGCTAGAAAACTGCGCAAAGAAGAGGCCCGAGCACGTAAAGAAGCCATAGAAAATCGTCCGCCATTTAGAGGTTTGCAAATAAATCCTACAACCTCTTTATTTGATGAAGAAGGAAAAGAAGAAATTGGCGAACGTAATTGGAAGGGCTGGGGAATTGATATTCATCCCCAAGTTACCATTCCGGCTACTATCATTTTGCTATTATTTATCGTTTTATTATCAATATTTTCGGATGAAGCTAATCAAGTTTTTGATTACATTTTAGACGCTGTCACAAATTATACAGGTTGGTTTATGATTTTAGCAACTGCTATATTTATTGGCGCAGGTCTCTTTTTTGCTTTCAGCCGTTATGGAAAAATCGTAATCGGCGGTAACGATGCTAAGCCAGAATTTTCTAGATGGGGCTGGTTTGCGATGTTATTAAGTGCAGGAATGGGAATCGGACTTGTTTTCTGGAGTGTTGCAGAACCTATTTCACACTTAGGTGAACCTTCTCCTATGTTTAATGTTGATCCAAATTCAACTGGAGCTGTTAAAACAGCTCTGACATCATCCTTTTTCCACTGGGGCATACATCCCTGGGCAATTTATGCAATTGTAGGTTTGGGACTTGCGTTCTTTTCTTATAATAAGGGATTGCCTTTAACGATTCGTTCCCTATTTTACCCTTTGATTGGAAACAAGATATACGGTTGGTGGGGTAATATAATTGATATACTATCTGTTTTAGCAACAATGACAGGTTTAGCAACCTCTCTTGGACTTGGCGTTTCACAAGTTAATGCTGGTTTAAATCATCTTTTCGGGATATCAATAAGTCCCGGCATTCAGATTATATTAATCATTGTAATTACCGGTTTTGCAACAACTTCAGTCGTTTTAGGACTTGATAAAGGTGTACAAAAATTAAGCGAGATCAATATGGTCTTAGCAGCAGTTTTTGCTCTTTTTATCCTTTTAGTAGGTCCTACCGTGTTCATACTGAGTGGTTTCACTCAAAGCCTTGGCTATTATGCTGCTAACTTTATAGAAATGAGTTTTTGGACGGAAACTTTCTCCAATACGAATTGGCAAGGGAGTTGGACATTGTTCTATTGGGCTTGGTGGATTTCTTGGTCTCCATTTGTAGGAATGTTTATCGCTAGAATTTCAAAAGGTAGATCCGTTAAGGAATTTATCATCGGTGTCGTTCTTGTCCCAACGATCATCTCTGCAATATTTATGAGTATACTTGGAGGAACAGCCCTGTATCAACAAATCAATGGCGTGAGTGATTTAGCTAGTGTAGTTAACATTGATGAATCCTTAGCGTTGTTCTCCTTATCAGACAATTTGCCGCTATCGAGTATTTTATCAGTAGTAGGTATCATATTAGTTACAGTATTTTTTGTCACTTCCTCTGATTCAGGTTCACTGGTTATTGATCATTTAACTTCAGGAGGTAAATTAGATACACCTTTAGCACAAAGAATTTTTTGGGCTATTATAGAAGGTGCTGTAGCTGCAGTACTACTTATCGGCGGGGGCTTGACTGCTCTGCAAACTGCTTCGATTATCACTGGACTACCGTTCACCTTTGTTTTACTTGCGATGGTTTACTCCTTATACCTAGGATTAAGACAAGAGTTCTTGATCGAACGAGCGGTTAGAGAAAAACTTCGGAAAGTCAGAAGTGATCATATTATAAGTGAAGTCGTACAATCTAACGTTGAAGACAAAGCTTTAGTCGAAAATGTAGCTGAAAAACTTGCTGAAGAAGAAGACTCTGAAGAAGATATAAACGAGGATGATTACAATCCTGAAAATCAAAGTTCGCAGTAGAATTTTTCATTAAAAAAAGAGGGTCGTTAGGTTTACTTACTGTGAACCTAATGACCTTCTCTTTTTCCTCAAATCTATTATTAGCTCAATCAAAGCTTACTAAAATTCTACACACAGCAACTTCTACTAGAATTCATAGAATTACTTGCATAAGTAAATCCTATAGAAAAACTATCCAAAAAAGGAGACAATTTTTGATATGTTTCCATAAGTTGTTGATCTATACCAGCTTGCATTTCAAGTTGTTGGAAAGATAATTTTTTAGTTTTACTATATACCTTGTCGGCTAGTCCAAAAAGACTTATCCAAGTAAAGATTTCTTCCCATGATTCAATTTCGTTTTGCGAATCAAAATCTTGGTCAATAAGATTTTCCAGATAATGAAAGTATTCTTTTAAATGATTATATAATTTTTCACCTTTTGTCGTACTATACTGACTTTTTTTTAGGTTAAAATAAAACAAACGCCGCTCTTTTTCCACTAAAAATCCATTTTCAATCAAGAAATTCTTTGAATCATTTGTCAATTTATTTTCTAAGGAAACAAAAAGTAAAGCGTCCTTTTTAACGATATTTTTCAGTTCTTGATCGGTTATTTTATTTTCCTCATTTGCAGCTTCCAATAAAATATTCCAAAGTAAAGACTCAATCGATTTCTCTTCCATTTTGTCTTCTGTTAATAAAAGCATCGTATTAGGTACTTTTTTGCTTAATGAATCATTTTCCAAGATAAGAATTCTCTTCTCCATCGCCCATTTCAAAAAACAAGCCTGAGCGTAATTTTCAAGTTTCCCACCACCGATTCTTTGTAGGTAAAAAGCGACATCTAATATATTGTCTCTAAACAGACGATAAGTTACTGTCTGAATTTTTTCCACTATTAACCCTTCTTAATTTTTTAGTTTGTAAAGATAAACAATGACTATTTCTTTTATTTTAACAGCAAAAGCGCTATCAAAAAATAAAAATCAATTAAATTGGCCTATAAAAAAATACCAAGGAGAAAGACTATAACTGTCTCCTTGGTATCATTGTCTATAATATCAATCATTTCCCGAATTTTTAAAACTATCCAGTAAAACAACCATATGCTCTACACCCTGATAGAAATCAGTTAAACGAATATTTTCATTCGGGGCGTGCGCTCCGGATTTTTCCCATTCAGTACCACTGCCAAGGATGGGAACATTTAAATACTTGCCAAAACCATACATGGGACCCGTTCCAGCAGAATTAGGTTCTAAAACAACCTTATCCTCGCCATAGACTTCCTTTGCAGAATCAATAACAGTTTCTACAAAAGGATCTTCTAAGCTTGTTCTAAATGGCATAACTGATGTGATCAGCTCTAAGGCAACATCTTCAAATCCATGTCGGTCTAAATGCTGTCTTAATATTTCTGTAACTTTGTCCGGCTCGTATCCAGGCACTAAACGAACATCAATTTTTGCCATAGCTTGTCTAGGTAAGATGGTTTTAGCGCCAGGGCCAGTATAACCAGATAGTAATCCACTGATCGTTAACGTCGGATAAAAAACCAAAGCTTCTTCTGCTGAATACGATAATTGATCTGTGATCAGTGGATGTTTCAAACCATAAGTCTGCTTACTAGCTTCAGGATCAAAAGGTATACGATTTGCCACCTTTTTTTCAAGCTCTGTTGGAGCTGTCATCATGTCATAAAAACCATCTACTGTAATTTCGTTGTTAACATTTCTCATACTGGCTAAAGCTTGAACTAAACGCCAAGCTGAATTGTCAGCAATAGCTGCTAAAGATGAATGCATATCAATATCAGCACTCTTGACACGCGCTTCATAATAAGCGATACCTTTGACTCCTGCTGAAATCTTCAAACGTTCTTCGGAATCTTTCGAACCGGATTCCCATATACAAACATCGGCAGCAAATAGGTCAGCATATGCTTCAAGATAATCATTTACATGCGGACTACCGATTTCTTCTTCTCCTTCTACGAAGAACTTGACATTAACCGGTAATCCTCCTTCTGTATTTTTATAGGCCTCTATTGCATTGATGCGGGCCACAAAATTAGCTTTATTATCAGAGACACCGCGAGCATACAAGATGCCGTCTTTTTCAGTCGGTTCAAAAGGAACAGTTTTCCATTCATCTAATGGATCTTCTGGTTGCACATCATAATGATCATAAAATAATAATGTTTTCTCAGCATCACCAGACGGACCAGCCGCAAAAAAGCCATAAACAACTGGATGAGCACCTTCTAATTCTAAGATCTTGGCTTCTCCTCCAGCATTTTCAATAAATGATTGTACAGCCTCGGCTGTTTGATTAATTTGTCTTCCTTGAGCTGACACTGATTCTAACCTCAAGTAATCATAAAAACGCGCCATATTTTTATCTGAAATACGTTTGATTTCTTCTGAACTAATGTGACTCATATATTCACTCCTTCACTGTTATCCAACTCATTAAATTTTAAATAATGAGAAAATTCAATATATTTTAAAGCTTACGCTACTTAAAGAACAGTGTCAACGCTAAATACGAATTAATTCAAAATCCTAAATTAAAAAGACAAATTAGAAAGTGAATCATATTTTAGTATGTTTAAATTCAATAATTACAAAATTAGAGCTAGTCCAGCAAACTTACCCTAGAATTAAAAACACTAATATTTCCTTATTTCTGTTATTTCAAAACTTAACGACAACAATCTTTTTTATATTATTATCCACTTTTCTAACTCAAAGACGAAGCATATTCAAACCTAACATAACCAATTTCAGCAGCATTTTTCATTAATTCAAGATTTAACCAAGAAGCTAATTTATGAAATTCCACTGTATTGTCAAATGGGAACTTGCTGTAACATTTACTATATAGTTCTTCTTCTGTTACACCATCTAACTTTTCCTGCCATCTTTCTATTAGAGAATTAATACTTGCTTTAACCGATTCCACGTTTTCATAAACATCTATGTCTTCTTTCGTTAATGTTCCATCACCAAAAGAGTGGTTAAATACCATCTCCCACCAAAACGTTATATGCCACAAGGTCCAAGCAACACTTGGTGTTCCAAGATTATAATTTTCATGTTCAGGGAAGTTAGCGTACCAGATTCCATCTATCTCTTGAATATATAGACCACAGTGAGATGAGCGCCATAAATATTCATCTTGACTTAGTGAATCAAGATGATATTCAAGAAGTTTTTTTGAAATATCGAATTGAAATTTAATATTATCTATTAATGCCTTATTGCTTCCCATCATGTTATAATACCCCTTTTACTTATAAAAAAACCCTCTTTAAATCAACTTTCAAAAGTCCTTTTTAAAGAGAGGATATACTTAGCAATTTTTAAATTCTATACTTTTACAAATTCTTCCCCTTTTTTATTTATAATTCTTTTTGAAAATGGTTGTTTTATTCCTAAACTATGTTTAGCAATTTTAACAGAATGGTCTGATATACGTTCTAAGTTAGAAACGATATCCACAAATAAAATACCATCGGAAGGTTTTCCAATCCCTTTATTCAAATTAGAAATATATGTGCTTCGGATGTTTTCTTCCAAGTTGTTCACATCTTTTTCTCTTCTGATAACTTTACCTGCAATAGAGTGGCTTTCTGTTTCATAAGCTTGCATCGCTTCTTGGACATTTTGTTTAACTAAGTTGAATAATTCAAGTAGATTTTCATTATATAACATATTCTTACGATCGCTGTTTCCATTCTTTTTCTGTAACTTTTCAGCAGCGTTAACTTCTTCAATATTTTTCAGAATATTTTCAGTATGATCACCTATACGTTCTAAATATTTTCCTATTTCACCCATTTGCGCATGTTCATTAGAATTTCTCGCAGGTAAATCTTCTCCTGAAATATACATCAGATACTCTGTTATTTGAATATCTATACGATCTACAACATCTTCTATTTTAAGGACATGATCATAACTTTTCTTATCTTGTTTACGGTAGTAATCAAACATTGTATTGTACTCTTCTAACACAAATTGGCCTAACTGAATGATTTCATGTTTCGTTTGATCCAACGCGATAACTGGCGATCTTTGCACCAATGAGTAATCTAAATTTGGTTCATACATTTCAATCGTATCTTCCTTACCAGGAATAATTTTACTTACAAGTCTTGCCAACTGTGGTGTAAACCAAATCAACACGCCTACCGATAACAAATTAAAAAGTCCATGAGCAAAAGCAATCTGTAACTCAGGATTTGGATTAAATGCATTCGTCAAGCTATTTAAAACTATAGTAAAAGGTGTAAAAAGTAACATAGCAACAACTGTTCCAAAAACATTAAAAATAACATGAGCGAGTGCTGTCCTTTTTGCCGCAAGACTAGCTCCCACTGCAGCAAGAACAGATGTAAACGTTGTTCCTATATTGGTACCAAAAAGGATAGGTAAAGCAGCTTCTATAGACATCGCATCTTGAGAAAACAATTGCTGCAAAATCCCTGTAGTAGCAGAAGAGCTTTGTAAAATAAGCGTCATAACTGAACCCGTTATGATACCTAAAAATGAATTATTAGACAGCCAAAGCATTAAATCACTAAATGCTTGCATATGTTGTAATGGCTCAAGCCCACTACCCATTAAGTCTAAACCATAAAATAGAGCACCAAAACCGAAAATAATTTGTCCAATACTGGTAATCAATTGATTTTTAAAGAAAAACAGAAATAAAGCGCCTATCCCTATAATCGGAAGCGCATAGTCACTAATATTCAAACCGATAATAAAAGCTGTAATCGTCGTACCAACATTGGCACCCATTATAACACCAATCGCTTGAGTTAATGACATAAAGCCTGCACTAACTAAGCCAACAGTAAGTACCGTAGTCCCTGTACTACTTTGGATAAGGGCAGTAACAATAGCACCAGCTAAGACAGCTCTTAAAGGAGTGGAAGTAAATGTATTTAAAATACTTCTGAGGTTATCACCTGCGGCTCTTTGCAGTCCATCTCCCATATATTTCAACCCAAATAAGAAGATCCCGATTCCTCCTATGAACTGAAATATGATCTGTTGTGCGTCCAATACGTTTACCTCCATATTTTACTTATAATAAAACGTAGCTACAGAATTTTCTTTTTTATTTTAACCCATCACCCATTTTAAAGAAACCCCTTCTAAAAAGAAAGGAGGTTTTGAGAAAAACTTATAAATAATATTTTTTAGAATAAACTGGAATAAAGTAAACGCTCAAGATCATCTTATTTTGAAAAATGAGAGAAGCAATATAATTATTGGATATAAATGAACTACATAGCGCCACTATATTGAAAATTCTTTTGATAAAACAATTAATTTTTTGTACTAAAGCGGTTACCAATCTGTTATAATAAAAAATACCTGCATGACTATTTTGCAGGTTATATGAAAGGTAATTTACTATTTAAATAAGGGGTTTAATAGATGAAAAATTTTATTCGCAAGCAAAAAGTACAGTTGATTATTTTATTATACATATTGATATTTATATTCTACGGTTTACTTATGCAACCATTTGATGAATTATCAGCTGGACTGATGCGAATATTTACTGCTTCAGGGATTTTGATTACAGATTATGTAGAAATAGGCGGTTTGGGAGCTTCTTTTGTTAACGCTGGACTTGTGGGGTTGATTGGATACATCATTTTGATTATTAATAAGGTCGAACTTAGCGGTGTTTCCATTGCGACGCTTTTTACAATGATTGGTTTTGCGCTAATGGGGAAAACCATTTGGTCGATCTTACCCGTTATATTTGGCGTGTTCGTATATAGCAAACTTACAAAACGTGAATTTATTACGAATATATACCCAGCTTTATTTGGTACAGCATTAGCTCCCATTGTTACTCATGCTTCCTTTGAATTTGAATTAGGAGTTCTCGGTGGAGTGATTGACGGATTTGTAGCAGGTTTAGTGATTGCTCCGATTGCTAATCACTCGCTAAGTTTTCATGAGGGATATAATCTTTATAATGTCGGCTTTTCTGCCGGGTTAATCGGATTGGTGTTAATGAATGTTTTTCGTGCCTTTGATCATGATACTGAAAGTTTATTGATGTGGGGATCAGCCTTTGATAGTCAGCTAAGAATTTTTTCGATTGGTTTATTTGTAAGTATGGTACTCGTCGGCGCTTTATGTTCCGATAATTTGAAAGATTATCGGAAAGTGTTGAAAGAGCCGGGAAATACAATTACTGATTTTGTAGATATCGTTGGTTTTGGTAATACATTAATTAATATGGGGTTTGTTGGTTTAGTCGGTGTTGTTTTTGTTGAACTGCTAGGAACAAGCTATAATGGTCCAGTTTTAAGCGGTCTACTTACAATGGTAGGATTTGCAGGCTTTGGTAAACATCCACTCAATATAACCCCTATCATGATTGGAGTTGTATTCGCTTCTTTCCTATCTATTTATGAAATCAATGCACCTGGAACTGTTTTAGCCGGATTATTCGGAACTACCCTTGCTCCTATTGCTGGACAATTTGGCGCATTAATTGGTGTAATGGCTGGTATGCTTCATTTGTACATCGTATCTACAATTGGGGAGATCCATGGTGGTATGAACTTATATAATAATGGTTTCTCAGGTGGTCTTGTAGCATCCTTAGTAGTAGCTGTCATGAAAGGCATAGGAAAGAATAACAATTGAAATAGTTCTTAAACATAAAAAGAAGAAAGTCGGAGGGAGCATTTTGAGATCAGATATAAATCGTATAAAAGTAATTGTCAATGAATTGATGTCCAATGCTGTAAACTCATATGCAACAGACATCGATGTTAATGTGTCTAGGAGTGAAGATAAAATCACTATTAAAGTGGTAGACAATGGTGAAGGCATGGATAAAGAAACATTAGAAAAAGCAAGAAAAAAATTGAATCATTCTTACCGAAAGGACTTTGAGGAATACTATGGACAGCTTGCAGGTAAGCAAACTTCTCATGGCGGACTTAGTATTGTTGGTATGCAAGTAAATGAAGCAGAGATTGAAAGTACTGAAGGAGAAGGTACAACCGTTATTGTCAGAAAAAAACGTTAAGATTTGCCGTAAGAAGAATATTAGATTACTTATAAAAAAGTGGAGAACAAGGTGAATGACACCTATTCTCCACTTTTTATATTGAAACTAGCAGTTAATTCATCTATTTAAAACATTACATAAAGTATCAGGACCACATACAGGATCAATAAAAGACTTAATCTACATTTTGTCAGATTTATTATTCTTCTCAAGAAAAGTAAGAATTTGTCTCCAAGAATCTTTTGCTGCTTCTGCGTTACCCTGCTTGGTACCGCCAAATGTCATAATCATTTTTCCGCCTATATTCATGAAAACATTCGCAGGTAGGTTGACGAAGCTATACGGAAATGATAAGAAATGACCTGCATTTTTGTAATATAAATAATGATTGCGTTGTGTTGTCTTTATACTTTTAAATTTCTTTTCCATTAGTTTTACATAATGACTTGAAGGCCATAATTGGTCGTCTTTTCCAGCAATAAACAGCACAGGGATCCGAATATTTTCTACTGGAATTCTTGACTTTTCAGCTTCCTCTTGATTTTTCAACGTATCATCCCAAATAGACAAATAAGAAATTGGTCTTTTCATCATCCAGTTCTTTAACATAGAACTGATAGTTCTAAAACGAAACTTAAACTCAACATATGTTAATGCTTGCTGTTTAATCATCCATGAAGGCACAGAAGCAAAAACGCCATTTTTCATTCCAGGTGTCACATAAGCACTAGGAGCACTGACTACAATTGATTGATAGTCATCAAATAGCGTTCCTAAAAGCAAAGCGATCTCTCCTCCTCTTGAATGTCCTATTAAATTTATATCTCCATTTACATGTGGATGAGCTTTCAACCAACTTGTTGCTTCTTGAAAATACTCTAATGAAATATTTTCAAGGTTTTTAGGTAAACCTTCTACACCAAAATAAGGTAGCGCAAATGTCGTATATCCTTTAGAAGCTAATAAAGCTGCTGCATGTTCTTGCATTCCACCATCTGACCCACCTAATATCAAAACAGCAGGATTTTCTCTTTTTTGCTTTGGATAAAATAAACTACCACTTAACCTTTCATGTTCAATATTCTCTTTTATGATATTATCCATATAAAAATATCTATTGATTGTTACAGCATCAACTTTTTTTCCTTCTACTTGCAAATCTAAATTAATGGAAATTTTATCAGCACTGCTTTTTTCAAAATAATCATCTAGACTAGAATCCACATGTTTCATAGACCAAAATAAGCCTGAAGCATCAGTCTCACTATAGCTACCTGCTATTGGTTGTTGTGAAGATACGTTAACAATTCCCTCTTTATTTGCAATAAAGCTTGCATAGGAACTAAACTTCTTTTGCTTTTCATCATATGCCGAAGCGTAGATAGTTACTTCTTCACTTTTCTTACATCCAGTAACCTTGATTGCTAATTCTTCATCAATGTATGAATGAATTGAACTAACTTGCAGCTTAGCTGTCATAAATTCTCCTTTAATAAGAAACAGTTTCAACGTCGTTTTGACGCCACTATATGTATTTTTCAAAATTTAGTTAAAATATAACTAACGAATAAAAACTTCCACTAACTTTTTCAAAATACAAAAAATTACTTTTCTAAAAGTGTTCAAGTTTGTTCTAAG
>NZ_JAKEIT010000028.1 GCF_021474685.1 Tetragenococcus halophilus
TTATATAGCTTTTGTTTACATTAGTTACACTTTATGATATATTTTTGTTAACCTATTATAAAAATCAGGTTAACAAAAAGGAGGACTAATGAAACTTACAATACATCAGCAGCTAATGGCTGCTACATTTGCTGGTATTATCGCTATTTTTTCTCAGATCGTTATCCCTGTTGGAGTAGTTCCCTGGAGTTTACAAACCTTCATTATTGGTTTGTCCGTTACCTTATTAGGGAGAAAAGTCGGTACTTGGTCAGTTTTAATCTACTTCTTATTAGGATTGATCGGTCTACCTGTTTTTGCCGGTGGCGCCAGTGGTGTAGCGACTTTATTCGGACCAACAGGAGGCTATTTAATTGGCTTTATTTTTACTTCGCTAATTATTGGTAGCATAATGAAGTATAGAGAGTATACCTTTTTTTGGACAATTCTCGCCAACCTTATAGGCTTTCTTGTTGCTCTTTGTTTCGGTACAGTTTGGCTGAAGTTTGTTGCCGATATGGCCTGGTCAGCCGCTTTTGCTACTGGCTTTTTAGGCTTCTTATTTCCTGAAATCATCAAGTCTATCTGTTCGGGATGGTTTAGCGTTTTATTGATTCATCGCTTACCCCAAAAATTTTTCAGTACTTAATAAAATACCAGCCCATAATCTTATGGGCTGGTATTTTATTAAAATTGTAATAGTTGATAACATGGGGCAAGACAACGGTAAGTCGCTAACATATATTCTAATGCTTGTTCTGGTTCTTGCCACAGTTCACTATCTCGGGTAATGATTCTACCTATTTGAAACTCACCTTTTTTTACGTTTTTTAAACGTTCTAAAGCTTGTTTAACATTAGCTTGTACGATATATTCATAACTATCCTTCGTATGATCAGTATTCATGACAGTATCATCAGGCAATTGCGTCAGCAGTAAACTATTTTGTAAAAGCAGATCAGCCATTTGTTCTTTTTTAGGCGGTTGATCGATAATTGATAAATACATAAAGACATATTCTGACCAAATGCCTAGTTGGAAATGCGGGACCATTTTGTAGCCCCGCTTATTATTGCTAAGGGCTGACCATGTATTTGCCGGGGGATAAACACTCCTTCTACGATGTTGCGCAAGATGGATAAATAATGTCTCATCCAATTCTTTTTCTAACTCTTTTTTTATCCTTTCATCTAGTTCCTTAAAAATCGGTTGAATTTTTTCGCGAATAGCGTACATCCGTTCATCTAAACCCGCAATATCAAAAACTTTAAAACTTTCTTGTGTAAACATAGATACCTCCTGTATTTCCTCAATAATCAAGTAAAACCATTCCTTCTTGCAGCTCATTAAGAATATAACGCTTTTTATACTCAGCAAAAGCGTTGGAATAATGTTTTAGTAATGTTCGAGCCTTAAGCGGGTTAAAAACATCCGCTAAATGGTTTT
This sequence comes from Tetragenococcus halophilus, assembly GCF_021474685.1. Taxonomy (GTDB): domain Bacteria; phylum Bacillota; class Bacilli; order Lactobacillales; family Enterococcaceae; genus Tetragenococcus; species Tetragenococcus halophilus_B. The sequence continues at coordinate 1,426 of NZ_JAKEIT010000028.1, forward strand.
TTAAAATGAACGAACGAGTTAGATACCACTCATAATAATAGCCAAACGGCCGACAGTGATACATCGTTTGTTGCAGCATCTGTTTAGTAAAACGGTGATGTGTATGCCCGAAAACAACTTGTTCAACATTAGCAAATTCATCCAATACTGCCCCAAATTCTTTGGAACCTAAAAATGCATTTAACTGGTTCCAGCGTTCATATTTTTCACTATGTTGTATAATGAAGTCTTCTTTTGGCACAAAGTGAGTACTTAAAATAACCTTTTTAGTATCAGGGATAGTCTGCAGTGTTTCTTTTAAACGACGACAGATATATTCAGTAATTTGTGGATCTGAACCTGTTCGATCAATAAAACGATCGTACCAATAAAGATTTTTTTTACGCCGATATTCTTTTTCCTCGGCATCAGGCACAAAACTATAGTCATACCAGCCGTTCACACCCAAAAGAACAGTTGAATCTGATAACTCTTTACTTTGAAAATTTAAAAAATGCGGGTCATTAAAATCTTCAAAATTTGTCTGCTTATCAATATCTGCCATTTCATGATTCCCCCAATGAAAAGTCGTGTTTATTTTTTGGTCAAAAAAATAAACAACCTCCAAAGCTTTATCCACTTTATTGGCTACATCTCCAGCAAAATGTAGGTGGGTTACATTTAAACTTTCCAAATAGTCTCGCATAAAATACAGTTCTTCTTTTAAATGATTAATATCAGCATGTAAGTCTGAAATTACTGCTAACTTTCCCAAAATAGCACCCTTCTTTTAAAAATTAAATTTTTACCATCATGTTTTAATAGGATTGTCTTAGCTGTCCGAATCGTCCATCAATACTTAGTTTAGTTAAGACTACTATTTATTATAAAGTATCCCTTATTATACGCAATTTCAAGAAATTGTGAAGTATTTTAAAAAAAGAATCTGCCTGTGTTATAATAGATTTAACGAGTTATCAAGGAGGATTACGATGACAGACGAAGTGCAAAAACATCTAGACAAAGGGATGTACGGTACCCCTTCTGTAAATCCTGATGAACAAAAAAAGTTTTTAGGAACTTTTCGTGAACGTGTTTACGTTCGTATGTCTATTCAACAGATGAAACAAACAGAGAATAAAAAAATCTTAGAAAAACATCTGACAGATTATCCCAATGCTAATGTTTTAATCAATGGAAACATCAGTGAATCACTACAAAGCAGCTACATCCAATTGGTTATGAAAGCCAACTTAAAATTTACCGTTGTTGATACTGATTTAAAAGAAGATACAGATAGTGGTCTGCTTATTATTTCTGATGAAGCAGTCAATGAGGACACAATTGATATTCAAGAAAAATTTGCTTTTGAGCACGCACAAGCCCCGCAAGAAAAACCAGAGAAAAAAAGTTTTTGGCATAAACTTTTTCATAATAATTAAAGGAGGAAACGCTTATGATTGTCCCTACTTATGCGCAGCTGAAAAAAGAGATGACCTTGGCGTTAGACACCCACATCGATATCTTAAAGGATGTTAGTACAATTGAAAGAAAACATTTAGAGGGTGTCATGTTTATGATGCGTAGTTTTGGTTTTATGCTCGATCGTGCACCTAAAGTTTTATATGAAGAAGACTCAGAGGAAATGAATTTTTTGATGTTTCAGTATTATAGCTTGTTAAGTGAATTAAAACACAATTTAGCTTTATATTATCCGCAGGCTAAAATTCAAAATCGTACATTGATTGAAATCGCCGATACCTTTCCCACTACTTACGAAAAAGATATGAAACAATGGTGGGAAGATTTAACCGGTTTACAAGTAACAGATAGTAGTAAGCAAACCATTCACATCCAAAAATTAGATAAATAAACAAGAACTTGCTGGTATGTACTAACAAAGTACCAGCAAGTTTTTTTGTTTATTTAACGATCTTTACTTTGAATAAAGTCAGGATATAAAAGCTTCAATATATCCATCGTCAATCGACGACCTTTGCCCTCGAAAGGATAGCAGTGCATATGCATCATCGGGTTAAAGTTAGCTTCAATAATACCATACACGTCTGCGCTACTAGCAGGTAAGTTAATATCTGTAATAATCATATCGATCCCACAAATAGCCGCTCCCAGCGTTTGAGCTACCTCAACTGCGATTTGTTTATAATCGTCTGTAAAGGCATCTGTCATATCAATCGAATCCCCGCCGGTTGAGACATTTGAATTGTCACGTAGATAGATTGTTTCCCCTTTATTAGGAATGGAATCTATTTGATAACCTTGTTCTTGCAAAACAAACTGTTCGTTTTGTCCTAAATGAATTTTTTCTAGAGGCGTACGATGATTTTCTCCACGTAAAGGATTATCGTTTTTTCGATCAACAAGTTCTTTGATCGAATGTTTCCCATCACCACTGACATTAGCTGGCACCCGCAACAATACAGCTTTCACTTGATCGCCAACAACAAAAAAACGATACTCTGTGCCAGCTAAAAATTCTTCGACTAACACCGAACGATCCTCAGCAAAAGCATTGTCTATAGCTTTTATATAGTCTTTTTCATTTGTGCCGTCTTTAAACACGGTAATTCCCAATCCGTAATTGGTGGATTTCGGTTTTACAACAACGCCTTTATCACGGAATTCTTCATAACTTGAATAAGCTGCTTTTTTATCCGTAAACTCTTTACCTTGAGGTACCCTAAAGCCCGCTCGGTGTAAAAGTTTTTTAGTGACAGTTTTGTTTTCCATCATTAAAGGCGTAATATAGGTATCTTTACTAGTCATGTTACCGTTTTTGACGTATTCAATATGATCTTGTGCAGTTAATTTTAAGAACTGATCTTGTCTATCTAAAACTTCGACTTGAAGCCCCTTTTGTATAGCGTCAAACATAAATATTTGCGTAGAAAGTTCCATATCTGTAAAACCGGCTAGTTGGTAAGGAGCTTGCCAAGCTTTTTTGTAATAAGATAAACCTTGTTGTACGGCTAATTCTTTTTGAGAGCTTTCTTTGCTAGCTAAGTAAATTCTTCCTGCCAGTGTTTTAGCTGGATCTTCAAGCATTTCTTCCAAATGATCTAAAATTTCACTAGAAACATCGAGACCTGTTTGTGCAACAAAACTCCGAATTTCAGCTAATAATTTTTGCGCTTCATCATAACAAGCTGTCTGTGACAAAGGAGACTCTAATGAAACTAATTCATTTAATTGATCGCCTTGAAACACCCATTCATCAGCTTCTGCTTTTTCATCAGTCCATAATAAAAACAGCATGAAAATGTGGAAAAACTCTACTTCTTCCTTACTAATCCCATATGGTTGGTAAGGGTCCAAATCAATATTACGTAATTCAATGTAGCGGACAGGTTTGTTGGCTAAGTCGGCTACACTCTCTCCTCCTCTTAAACGAACCGGAGCGTAGAATTCTTTTTCTTCAGAAAGTTTGCCTTCTTCTACCATTTGTTGTATATCGGCTACATATTCTTCAACCGAACGATAAGTAACTTTTACGTCTTCATGGTTTTTATAACCGTATTTACTATTACGAATACTACGTACTGGTTCTTCTGGACGTTCGTGTCCATTAAAATAATGAGGACCACTTAATGGTGAAGCAGCAAAAAAATAAGTGGCAAACCAACGATAATGTAAATAGTTCCTTGTCACTTTTAGATAGATCTCTGTTTTGAACTGATGATAGTTTTTATACTCATCTTGTAGTTCAAACATTTTGCGTACCATTTCATCATCAAATTCAAAGTTAAAGTGGATACCGCTGACCATCTGTTTACGTCTTCCATAAGACATGGCAAGAAAACGTCGATACAGCACATCTTCAAAGTTATCAAGTTTAGCAATGACAATATTTTTTTCTACTTCCGGTAAAGCTGGTGGCATACTCATTGGCCATAACATTTCTTCTGAATTCATTGAACGATAAGCTGTATCATGAATAGCCGCTAACCAATCAAAAAGTTCAGTTATGCTATCGGTAATAGGTGTCACTAATTCCATTTGTGTCTCAGCAAAATCCGTTTGAATATAGGGATGAAAACTTCGATTACCTAATGTCTTGGGATAATCAGTAGCTACCAAATCACCTGCTTTAGTTACGCGCTGACTTTCTTTTTCAACACCATATCGCGCTTTTAATAAATAAGGTTTTAATTGTTTATTGGTTAAAATTGGTTGAACGTTCATAAAATAATCCTCTCTTTTTTATATCCTATAGCCATTATAGCAAACAATAAAAAAGGAAGCTTTAATTTTGTATCAAACAAAAAAATTAATTATGTAAAACAAAAAATTAGAAGTTTTGTGAATTTAATATCAATAAGCGTTGACATTAAATAAGAACGGGGGTACGCTAATGATAATGAATATCATTTGCAATATTCAATAACCCTATATTGCTAATAAGGAAAGGAATCGTATGAAACAATTAACTGCTGTTCAATATCATAGTATTTATCAAGTTCACAACATCACAACGCTGCCTGACACAAAGAAACATTTACAAACAATAGGCATTGTCCCTGGTAAAAAAATTTCTTTGTTACAACTTGAACAACAAAATGGTATTATCCTTCTGCAAAAAAATCGTATCGCTCTAGATCGTTCTATTTTAGAAAACATTTTTGTAGAAGAAGTACAAGAAAGGGGTGCTTGGGTGCCGCTTGACCAGTTAAATGCTAGTGAGCAGGCAACTGTCGTTAGTATTCACGGTGAAGGCGCTGTTAGACGGCGTTTGATGGATATGGGGGTAACAAAAAATGTCCAAATTTATGTAAGAAAACTCGCGCCTTTAGGTGATCCGATAGAAATAACATTGCGTGGATACGAGCTGACTTTGCGCAAAAAAGAAGCCTCGCTTATTTTGGTAGAAAAGGAGATTTAAAAATGGAAAAACAATTTGCCTTAGCAGGCAATCCCAATAGTGGGAAAACGAGTGCTTTCAACTATCTAACAGGAGCCAATCAATATGTAGGAAATTGGCCTGGAGTGACAATTGAACGCAAATCGGGCTTATTAAAAAGAAGTAAAATGATAGCGCTTCAAGATCTGCCTGGAATCTATTCTTTATCACCTTATACACCAGAAGAAGTCATTACCCAAGAGTATTTACTGAAGCAAAAACCCGATGCGATCATTAATATCATTGACAGTAGTAATTTAGAACGCAATCTCTATTTAACGACTCAACTTTTAGAGACCGGTCTTCCAGTTGTTTTAGGAATGAACATGATGGATATAGTAAAGAAAAACGGACAAACGATCAATTTGTCTAAACTTGCCTATGGTTTAGGGGTGCCCGTGATAGGAATGAGCGCACTAAAAAAGACAGGCTTAGATAAGTTAATTGAAACAACTCAAGAAGAAGCTGAAAAAAATACAGTCGCCTACCCTGCCTACGACCCTAAATTAGAGTCAGCTTTAAACGAAATTAGCGATATCTTAGGTAATACTGTTCCAGAAAAACAAGTGCGTTGGTACGCTATCAAATTATTTGAAAAAGATCCACTAGCTACAGAAAATTTAAACTTAAGCGCTATACAGAAAAAAGAGATTGACGATATTATCCAAATTACCGAAAAGATATTTGACGATCAAAGCGATGCTGTCTTAGTCAATGAGCGTTATGAATTTATCACACGCTTGATTTCTTTAGCTATGATCAAAGAAGATGGCTTTAAACTAAACCTTAGTGATAAAATTGATCGTTTCGTTACCAATCGTTTCTTAGCTTTACCTATTTTTATTATTATCATGTGGGGGATTTATTATCTTTCTATTCAAACCATTGGAACAATAAGTACAGATTGGGTCACCGACGACTTTTTTGGTGAAATCGTCCCTGACTTTGTTGAAACTTACCTTGTTAGCTGGAATGTTGCTGATTGGATGCAAGGATTAATTTTAGATGGGAGTATCGCTGGCGTCGGAGCAGTCTTAGGCTTTTTACCGCAGATTATTATCTTATTCTTATGTTTAGCGATTTTAGAAGACTGCGGATATATGTCACGGATTGCTTTTGTCATGGATCGTCTTTTCCGTAAGTTCGGTCTTTCGGGAAAATCATTCATCCCTATGTTGATCGCAACAGGTTGTGGCGTCCCCGGAGTTATGGCTAGTCGTACAATCGAAAATGAAAATGACCGACGAGTGACCGTAATGGTAACAACTTTTATGCCTTGTTCTGCTAAATTACCTATTATCGCATTGATTGCAGGTGCTTTTTTTCCAAATAGCAGCTGGGTAGCTCCTTCAGCTTACTTTGTCGGAATTGCAGCAATTGTACTTTCCGGCATTGCTTTAAAAAAGACACACGCATTAGGTGGCGATCCTGCGCCTTTTGTTATGGAGTTACCTACTTACCACCTACCACAAGTAAAAAATGTGATACAACAAACCTGGAATCGCGCAACTGCTTTTGTTAAAAAAGCTGGCACAATTATTTTAGTTTCTAGTATTCTTATTTGGTTTACCTCCAGTTTCAATTTTGCTTTACAGGAAGTACCAGAAGACCAAAGCATCTTAGCGGCGTTTGGTCGATTGATCGCACCACTATTTGCTCCGTTAGGCTGGGGACATTGGCGAGGCGCCGTAGCTACTCTTACTGGCTTGATCGCAAAAGAAAATGTTATCGGTACTTTTGGTATTTTATATGGCAACTTGGCCTCAGTTTCAGAAAGCGGAAGAGAAGTTTGGGGACTTGTACAAGGCGACTTTACTGCTATTGCCGCTTATTCATTTCTGGTCTTTAATCTCCTATGCGCTCCTTGTTTTGCGGCAATAGGTGCGATCCATCGAGAAATGGCTAATGCAAAATGGACACTACTGGCTGTTATCTATCAGTGTGGCTTAGCTTATGCAGTAGCTCTAATTACTTATCAATATGGCTCCGTTATTTTTGGAACAGCATCAATATCTATGGGCACGGCCGCTGCAACTATCATCTTATTTGCAATGATCTATTTTATCGTAAGAAAGCCACAGCAAAAACAACTTGTCCCAACAGCAGTGTTTCCATCATTGAAAGAAGGGAAATAATATGTCAACATTTATTTTATCCGTTATTATCTTCGGTTTTAGCGCTTGGGCCATTTACCGACAAATCAAGGGTAAAGGTCACTGTGAAGATTGCAACACTAGCTGCCCAGTTAAGCATGAACAAGTAAAAAAATAAAAAATTTTAACCTTCTATAACATTATAGGAAGTCTTTTTTAAGTTATCTCTTCTTATCTTATCCAACATAAGTTTCCTATGATTTATCCACTATCTCCCTTTTTTCATAAAAAATAACCAAGCAGCTAAGAAAGATTAATAGTTAGTTGCTTGGTTATTTGCTATGGTTTTCTTTTTTACTCTTCTTGTAAAAGTCCCTTGAAAAGTCCGACGACAAAGTCATTAGGATCAAAAACCTCTAAATCATCAATACCTTCACCAAGACCGACTAATTTTACTGGCAAATGCAGCTCATTGCGAATAGCTAGTACAATGCCGCCCTTAGCTGTACCGTCCAATTTTGTCAGTACTAGACCTGTTACGTCAGTCGTTTCTTTAAATTGTTGCGCTTGATTCATAGCATTTTGTCCTGTTGTAGCATCTACTACCAACAATACTTCGTGAGGTGCAGTAGGATCTTCTCGTTTTATGATACGTTTAATTTTATCTAATTCATTCATCAAATTGACTTTATTTTGCAAACGTCCAGCTGTATCAATCAGTAAAACATCAGCTTGTTCTTCTTTAGCTCTAGTCATAGCATCAAAAACAACAGAAGCTGGATCACTACCTGTATTTCCGCGTACTACTTCAACATCAGCACGTTCTCCCCATTGTACCAATTGATCAATAGCCCCAGCACGAAATGTATCCGCCGCTGCTAGTAACACTTTCTTTCCTTCTTGCCTATATTGATGCGCAAGTTTTCCGATACTAGTCGTTTTACCTGTACCATTTACGCCCACGAATAAGAAAACGGACAAATCATTTTGCTGCTCATTAAGTTCATTGACTTCCATCTCTCCTTCTTCTTCGTAAAGGTCCACCAATTTTTCAATAATAGTATTTTGGACAGCTGCAGGTTTCTTGGCATTTTTGATTTTTACTTCTTCTCTTAATTCATCGGCAATCCGCATAGAAGTATCAAAGCCCACATCTGCTCCTATCAAAGTATTTTCTACTTCTTCAAAAAAGTCTTCATCTACCGAACGGAAGTTAGCAAACAACTCATTCATCCGATCTTTAAAAGTTTTACGCGTTTTGCTTAATCCTTTTTCATACTTTTTCTGCGTGTCAGCTGGCTGTTCTTCTATTTCTTCAGTTTCTTCTTGCTCATCAGCAGGAAAATTCGTACTTTCAGTGGTTTCTTCAGACTCTTCTTCTGTTTCAGAGCTTTTTGCAACCTCAGTTTCAGCTGACTCATCAGCTTTTTCTTCTTCCAAGCTTTCCTGTGTTGTATCTTCTGTCTGATTTTCTTCTTTATCTTTCACAAAGGCATGTTTAATCTTATCAAAAAGTCCCATCTATATTTCAACTCCTTTGTCTAAATTTAAAATGGCACTCATCTATTGAGTACATATTTTGCTACTACTTGTGCAACCCCATCTTCTTCATTAGAAGTGGTGATGATATTTGCCTTTTCTTTTACTTGTTCTACAGCATTTGCCATCGCAACGCCAAATCCTGCGTATTCAATCATCGGCAAGTCATTTTCTTCATCACCAATTCCCATTACTTCTTCAGGAGAAAAAGCTAGATCCTTAGCTAAAGAAGCAATACCAAAAGCTTTAGTAATCCCCTTAGGCATAAATTCCAACAAATTGCCGCGAGATTTGATCACTTCATAACGATCTTTGTAAACCGCAGGGATTTTAGCGATTTGCTCATCTAAATACTCTTGATGATAGCCTACAACAGCTTTATTATATAAACGTTCTGTTGTTAGTTCTTCAACAGAAGCTGCTTGAAAAGTTAACAGCGGATTTAACTGCGGATAAATGGATAAATGCTGAGCTGAAGTCGGCAAAGACAACACCACATCATCTGACAATACATCTAAAGGTAGATCTAGCTCTCTAGCTAAGCGCGTCAAATCCATAACATCTTCTAATTTCATCGCTGCTTTTTCAACAATTTCTCCCGTATCGTTTTTTTGAACTAAACCACCATTAAAAGTAATACTATAATCCCCGACACCTTGCATATTCAACTCCTCTAAATAAGGACGAATACCAGCCAGTGGACGACCAGTACAAATGACGATTTTCGTTCCTTGTGCTCTAGCCTCTTGCAAAACTTCTTTATTTTTTACAGAAATCTTTTTTTGTCCATCTAACAATGTGCCATCTAAATCAATGGCTATCAACTTAATCATACACTATCTTTCCCTTCAACCGCAATTTGTCCATTTTCTTCTACATCTTTTAGCCGAACCGAGACAATTTTAGAAACACCAGATTCTTCCATTGTAACCCCATATAGCACATTACAAGCTTCCATTGTTCCTTTTCGATGGGTCACAATAATAAATTGCGTGTCATTATTAAAAGTCTGTAAGTAATTAGCAAAGCGTAGAATATTTGCTTCATCAAGCGCTGCTTCTACTTCGTCCAATATACAAAAAGGAACAGGACGCACTTGAATAATGGAAAAAAGTAACGCAATAGCAGTCAAGGCTCGTTCTCCTCCAGAAAGTAAACCTAAATTCTGTAGTTTTTTGCCTGGTGGTTGTGCCTCAATTTCAATTCCTGTATTTAATAAATCATTGGGATCTGTCAAAAATAATTCAGCACGTCCGCCACCAAACATATTAGGGAAAACCACTTTAAATTGTTGGCGTATTTTTTCGAAAATATCTTTAAAACGAGTTTTCACTTCTTCATCCATTTCACCCATGGTAGTAAACAATTGATTTTTAGCTGCTAATAAATCTTCTCTTTGCTTATGCAAAAAATCATAACGCTGAGAAACTTCTTCATATTGTTCAATCGCATTTAAATTTACTGGACCTAACTGTTCAATCTTATGACGTAAATGTTGAATCTGTTCTTTTGTTTCATCATTTTTTTCTACCGCTTGGTAGTCGGCTTCGGCTTTTTCAAAAGTGATATGATATTCTTCTTGTAAATAAGACAGACGATGGTCTAGTAAGTTCTCTTGCCGATTTTTAGCTACTTCGACTGTTGTTTTTTCAGCTAATTTTTCTTTTTGTTCTTGGTTTAACTGACTCAAGCTTTCATCTTGTTCGTTGATTTCTTGATACAAGCGGTCGCGTTTTTCTCTTTTGTCACGCAATTGTACTTGCAGCTCATCTTTTTTTTCTGTTAAAGATGCAATTTGTTTTTGTAAAGATTCTTCGGACACTTCATGATCTGAAACGTTCGATGTTAAAGATGATAATTGCTTTTCCAATGTCTCTTTTCGCTGCGTTTGTTCAGAAAAAGTTTGCTCATTTGTTTGAATCTGTTGCTTAAGTGTATTTATTTGTTCTTTATTCACAGCAAGTGTTGCTTTTTTTTCAGACAATTCCTGGCTAAGACTTTCTCTTCTTTTTTCTATCAAATCATCTTGTTCATTTAAATCTTGCATTTCGCTTTGTAGTTTTTCTAGCTCTTTTCCTACATTTTCTTGCTGTTTTGTTAAACTTTCTTTCTGTTCTGTATAACTATTGATAAAGTCTTGCACTTCCCGATTTTCAAATTCATAAATTTTCTGCTCTTTATCCAAACGCTCAATTTCTTCCAAAATATGATTTTTACGACTTTGTAATTCTTGTTCTTCTAAACGGGAAGATTGGCTTTTTGTACGCAAATTCTCCAATTCTTGCTGACAATCGGTCGCTTGTTTTTGAAATTGTGCGACTTGTTTCTCAATTGTTTGTAATCTTTGGTCGCTGCGCTGCGCCTGTTCTTTTAAGCTCTGGAGTTCATTTGCCTGACTAAATAAGTTTCCCTTATTACCACGCTTAGTCGCGCCGCCTGTCATAGAACCTCCAGCATTCATCACGTCTCCACTCAAAGAAACCACTCGGTAACGAAATTGTACAGCACGAGCAATAGCATTGGCACTTTCTAAATCGTTAGCGATCAAAGTTGTCCCTAATAAGTTCTGCATGATCGCAGAAAATTCTTCAGAAAACTGGATCAATTGACTGGCAACCCCGATAAAGCCGTTAACATTTTGTGCTTGATTCAATGCTGTAGTGGATATTTGACGTGGCTTGATTGTAGTCATCGGCAAAAATGTTGCTCGTCCAGCTTGGCGCCTTTTCAAGAAGGTGATACCTTCTCTAGCAGCTACTTCGTTTTCTACCACAATATGCTGTGCTTGCGCACCCAAAGCTGTTTCAATAGCCTGAGTATAATCAGATGGCACCTCAATTAATTCAGCTACCGCTCCTGCAATACCCGAAAGTTCGTTTTGTTGTTGCAAGACAACCCGTACGCCTTGGTAAAAGCCAGAATGATTTTCTTGAATATCTTGTAAAGATTTAATTCTAGCCTTAATTTGACGCGTTTCATCCATTAATTGATACATTTTCTTTTGTGCGTCTTCATATTGTTTTTGATAGGATCGTTGTTTTTCTTGCAAACGAGCAAATTGTTTGTTCTCTTCAGCTATTGTAGCTTGTAATTGCTCCAGTTGGTTACTTACTTCTGTAGCACTTTCTTGTTTTTGCTGGTAGTCTTTGTTTGCATTTTCTTGTTTTTCCAAAGAACTTTGGTTTTTAGCCATTTCTTGTGTATACTGCCGTTCAAGATATTTTAGCTCGTTACCAATATTGGCTTGTTCTTGCATCTGATCTACATATTTAGCCCGAAGTTCTTCGATTAATTCTTTAGTCGATTTTTGGTATTTTTGTAATTCCGCATTTGTTTGTTCTATTTCTTTTTCAACGTCTTGAACAAAACCGTTTTTCTGCGATAACTTTTCTACCAAACCTGCTTTTTCTTCTTCTAAAGCGCTAATTTTTTCTTTTACTTCCGTTAAGTTCTCTTGATATTCTTGTGCGCTCTTTTGCGTATGCTTTGAACGTTCTTGTAATACTTCTTTTTGTCCTTCAGCCTGTTTTAACGCTTCAGCCAAAGAAACTTGCGTCTGATTATTTTCTTCTAACCATTGATCAAGATGACTACGTTTTTTACGCTGTTCTTGTAACTTATCTTCTTTTTCCTGAATTTGCCGTGCAAGAGTCGACAACTGTTCGTTTAAACTTTCTAGCTGCTGTGTTGCTTGTTCAAAAGCAGACTTTGCTTCCTTCATTTCAGCAACAGTATAAGCGACATCGATTTGAGTAAATTCTTCTTTTAAAGATAAATACTGCTTGGCAATTTTACTCTGTTCTTTTAAAGGTGCCATCTGGTCTTCTAGTTCGTAGACGATATCTTGCACACGGCTTAAGTTATCTTCAGTTTCAAAAAGCTTTTGTTCCGCTTGTTTTTTTCGCTGTTTATATTTTAAAACACCAGCAGCTTCTTCAAAAATTCCACGACGATCTTGCGGTTTGCTCGCAAAAATAGCTTCGACTTTTCCTTGAGAAATAATGGAAAAAGACTCTTTTCCAAGCCCGGAATCCATAAACAACTCTTGAATATCTTTTAGCCGACAAGCTTGTTTATTCAAAAAGAACTCACTTTCACCCGTTCGGTGCAAGCGGCGTGTAACATTCACTTCACTATAGTCTACTGGTAAATAATGATCTGTATTGTCTAATATCACTGTGACTTCACTAATATTTAACGGTTTACGTGAATCCGAACCAGCAAAAATCACATCGGGCATCTTTCCTCCACGTAAATTGCGGGCAGATTGCTCACCTAATACCCAGCGTACAGCTTCAGTTATATTACTTTTTCCACTGCCGTTTGGACCAACAACGCCGGTTAGTCTATTTTCAAAGTCGATCACCGTACGGTCAGCAAATGATTTAAAACCGGCTAGTTCGATTTTTTTTAAATACACCTAGGTTCCTCACTTACGTTCAAGATCGGCTAATGCATTAGCTGCCGCATCTTGTTCTGCTATTTTTTTCGATTTACCATGACCTTTACCGACTAATTCGTCATCGCAATATACTTCAATCCAAAAAAGACGCTCATGAGCAGGGCCTTCTTCTTTAACTAAACGATAATCGATAATACGGTCTCCAGAACGCTGCAAAACTTCTTGCAGTCGTGTTTTATAATCCATCTCATGTGAAAAAGCACCCGATACAACTTTAGGGTAAATAACCAGCTCTAAGAATTTTTCAACTTTTTCTAAACCTTGATCTATATACAAAGCGCCTAAAAAAGCTTCAAATAAATCACACAATAAAGCCAGACGCTGACGCCCACCAGAATGTTCTTCGCCTTTACCAAGAGCAATATAACGATCAAAGTGACATTCCTTAGCAAATGCCGCTAAGCTATCTTCTCTTACGATTGCTGCTCTTAATTTCGTTAATGTTCCTTCTGGTACGTCTTGATACTGAAAGTATAAAAACCTAGAAACTAATAATTCTAAGACAGCATCCCCTAAAAATTCTAAACGCTCATTATCTGATAATTGTAGTTGACGGTGCTCATTCACATAAGATGAATGGGTAAATGCCTGTTTTAACAAATCGACATCATGGAACACGATATTAAAGTTCTCTTTTAATTCTTTTAAAAACTGTTTGTCCATTTTTTCCATTCCTTTTCTTTTTTGACCTTCTTACATTATACTGATTTTTACTAAATAATGAAATGATTGTGCGGTAAGAAAGCAAAAAACTTTGTGGAAATTTATGGCTTTTTTATTTCAATAAGAAGTCAGAAACTAAATATTTTAAAAAAAACGATCCTCATTAAAAGAGGACCGTTTACTTATTTTACTAAAACTTGAAACATCAAAAACCTAACTAAACTCTTCATATAAGTGAGTTTCATCAAATAAAAATAGCATAAACTTCTCCAAATTGGTAAAATAGAATTGACCAAAAAACCATCTACCAAGGAGTGTTCATGCTATGCCAATTATAACATCAAACAACCAAGATAAAAATGAAATTTCATCATCTATCGATACTTTTTTCAAACGTTTTAATTTATCAGCGATTGCGGCAAAATCAAATGCAAAAAAATCAAAAGGAGTGTCTTTTCTCGTTCTTTTTAGTTACCTTATGACGACGATTTTTTCCAATCGCTCTGCTTTTCGTGACTTCCAACTCCATCAGAAGGAGTTAGGATTTTCAGATAAAACGTTTCGCAATCTGCTAAATAACGGAAAAATCAATTGGCAACGCTTCTTGATCCTTCTGTCTAAAAATGTCATTGATTTCATTCGTCCTTTGACAGAAGAGGATCGTAAAGAAGTTTTTATCGTCGATGATTCCATGTATGAACGCTTGAATGCAAAAAATGTGGAGCTTTGTGGTTGGCAGTACGATCACGCCAACCATAAAAATAAGAAAGGCTTTCGCTTTCTTCAACTTGGATGGAGTGATGGCAATACCTTTTTGCCCCTTGCTTTTAGCCTTCTATCTTCAAGCAAGAAAGTACGTGAAGCAGACAAGATCGACCATCGGTCCCACTCTGGAAGAAGAAAAGCACAAGCGCAACGCAAAGGAACCGATGTACTAGTGGAGCTTCTTCAAGCCGCCTTAAAAGATGGCGTAAAGGCGCACTATGTATTATTTGATTCATGGTTTTCAAGTCCTAAAATGTTTCATGCTTTGCGTAAAATCAAGCTTCATGCCGTGTGCATGATTAAACGTTCAAAGAAAGTCTACTATCGATACAACGGCAAATGGGTCGATGTAAAGACCATTTTTCAAACAGAGAAAAAGCGCAGAGGTCGTTCCAGATACCTTCTTTCTGTTTGTGTTGAATCTGAAGTGGATGGCCAAGTGCTTCCGATTAAGCTTGTGTACGTGAGAAATCGCAATAAGCGCAATGATTATCTCGTGCTAGCCACCACAGATATTTCTTTGAGTGAAGATGAGATCATCCAGTTATATGGTAAACGGTGGTCGATTGAGGTTTATTTTAAAATTTGTAAGCAACATCTTCGTTTAGCTAAGTATCAAGGACTTTCTTATGATGGTATTTTTGCGCATACCGTGACGGTCGCTGTCAGTTATCTTGTCTTGGCTGTCCAACATCGTGAACAAGCAGATGATCGAACAATGGGCGAGCTATTTTATTTGATGATCGAAGAATTATCAGATATTAGTTTTTCAGAAGCTATTATCCAACTTCTCGAACTTTTTAAAGAAGTATTTGAGAACGAATTGGTACTTTCTGAGGAAGCTTTAAATAACATCATGAACCAGTTTATCCAAAAACTCCCTCAAGCAACACAAAATCGGTTAAGGCTGGTTGCTTGAAACTAAATTTATTGGTTAATTGCTTGATATTATAGGTTTAGTGCGCTCTTTTTATGTTTCAAGTTTTAGTTATTTTAGTTTAAATTTGAATTAATATAATCAACTGCTGCGCCAACCGTTTGAATTTGTTCTGCGTCTTCATCGGAAATTTCTGTACCGAATGCTTCTTCTAATTCTAACACAAATTCCATTACACTGATTGAATCAGCATTTAAGTCATCTTTAATACTCATGGATTCATTTACTTGATCAGCTGCCACTTCAAAGTGGTTGGCGATCACTTCAGCTACTTTATTAAATATTTCATCACGCGTCAATTGTACTCACCTCCACGCCATTATCATAGCAAGAAATAGCTACCCAATATTTTACGATTTTTTATATCGTTTGTCTACACTTTTTTTCATTTTTGTAACAAAGGTTGCATTTTCATTACATTAATTAGCCGCATCGTCTCTTTCAAATTGTTCAGTTAGCTTTCCAACAACATTTGTTTCCAACATTGTATGAATCTGTTTAATCGTTGCCGCCACTGCTTCAGGCTCTGTTGCTCCGTGTGTTTTTATGACAGGAGATTTCACCCCGAATAAAACAGCACCACCGTATTTGGAATAATCCATTTCATTTTTTAAACCGCCGAGTGCATTTTTTAATAATAAAGCACCTAATTTTCCTCTGACGCCTTCATCAAGAATGGATTGTTTCAACATTTTAGTAATATTTAAAGCCGTTCCTTCGATTGATTTTAAGACAGCATTACCGGTAAAGCCATCCGTTACAACAACGTCAGCAACGCCATTTAAAATGTCACGAGATTCGATATTTCCCACAAAATTAATGCTAGCTTCATTAGTTAAAAGTTCAAAAGCTTTTTTAGTTACTTCGCTGCCCTTTGACTCTTCTGTTCCATTATTTAAAAGTCCTACTCGTGGATTCTCTACCTTTCGAACATTGGCTGCATAAAAAGAACCCAGAATACCGTATTTAAGTAAATGCTCCGCTTTATTTTCAGCATTAGCACCTAAATCCAGCATATCAAATCCTCTATTTTCGCCAATAACAGGTAATGTTGACATTAAACCAGGACGTTCTATGCCTTTAATACGTCCCACAATAAATAAACCAGCCGCCAAAAGTGCACCTGTATTGCCCGCAGAAAAACAAGCATCGGCTTCACCTTTTTTTACAGCTTGCGCCGCTAAAACCATTGAAGCTTGTTTTTTACGACGAATCGCGCGAACCGGTTCATCTTCACTATCTACCTTTTCATCTGTGTGGATAACCGTGATATTGCTTTCATCTGTCACATATTTTTTAATTTCTGCTTCTTTTCCGTATAACTGAAATTCAAGCTCAGGAAAATCCTTTTTGGCTAACATCACACCAGAAACAATCGCTTCTGGTGCATTATCGCCACCCATAGCATCTACTGCGATTTTCACTTTATTTGCACACCTTTCCTTTCTGATTCATCTTTTTTTAGTATAGCATAAAGCTTTAGTCAAAAAACTGGTTCTCTGGATCCTTTTCTTTTAAACAAGCAAGTAAACCTGCATATTCAGGTAACAATTGCCAATTTTTTTTATGCCATAAATTTTGTGCTTCATCTTTGGCTACTTCTAAGATATTAGCGTCAGCTACAATATCAGCCGCGACAAACTCCGGTAGACCAGATTGTTTAAAGCCAAATACTTCTCCGGGACCACGTAATTCCAAATCTTTTTGACTTAAAAGGAAACCATTATTGGTTTCAGTCATAATTTTCATGCGTTCTTTGCCTAATTCATTTTTAGGATTAGCAACTAAGATACAAGAAGAAGCTTGTTGTCCTCTTCCTACCCTTCCTCGCAACTGATGCAACTGCGCTAAGCCAAAACGATCCGCGTCTATAATAAGCATCGTTGTCGCATTTGGAACATCAACGCCTACTTCAATAACTGTCGTTGAAACGAGCACTTGGATTTCATTATCTTTAAATGCTCCCATGATCTCTTCTTTCTCTTCCGCTTTTATTTTTCCATGAAGTAAGCCCACGACAAAGTCAGGAGAAAAGAAATCTTTCAATTCTTCGTATAACTCCACAGCATTTTGAACGTCCAAGCTTTCAGATTCTTCGATTAAGGGACAAATCACATACATTTGCTGCCCTTTTTCCAGTTCTAAGCGCGCATTTTTTAAAGCATCTTCCAATTGTCCGCGTTTGATCCAATGCGTTTTAACAGGAAGCCTACCCGCAGGCATTTCATCGATGATCGAAACGTCCATTTCGCCATAAGCAGTAATTGCCAAAGTACGTGGGATAGGTGTTGCAGTCATAAATAACACATCCGGCTGAAAGCCTTTTTCTCGTAAACCACGACGTTGATTGACCCCAAAACGATGTTGTTCGTCAGTAATCACCAGACCCAGATTAGAAAAATCTACCCCTTCTTGAATCAAAGAGTGGGTCCCAACAACAACATCGATTTCTCCTTGCCGTAGTTTTCCAATAATTTCTTGTCTTTCTTTTGCTTTTGTCGAACTTGTCAAAAGCGCAGTATGTATTTCCAGAGGATCAAACAATTGATTCAAACTCGCTAAATGCTGCTGCGCCAAAATTTCAGTAGGTACCATTAAAGCACCTTGAAAGCCCGCTGTAACAGCCGCATATAAAGCAATAGCCGCAACTACTGTCTTTCCGCTTCCCACATCACCTTGCAATAAACGTTGCATATGTTTCGCTTGTAAAAAGTCACGACAAATCTCATTTGTTACGCGTTTTTGCGCATTGGTTAATGAGAAGGGTAATTTTTGCGTAAATGCTTTTACCCGTTCTACATCATAATCAATGACAATACCATGTTTTTCTGATTTTTCTTCTTTTTTTAGCCCTTGGATTTTCATTTGAAATAAGAAGAATTCCTCAAATACCACACGTCGCTTCGCTTGATGATGTTCTTCTGGCGTATTGGGAAAGTGCATCGCATACATGGCTTCTTTTTTTCCCATTAGACGGTACTTCTCAATTAAAGATAGTGGAAGATTTTCCTCAATCTGATCGCCAAAATGAATGAAGGCCTTTTTTATCAAATCAATTAACGTTTGTTGTCGCACCGCTTTACTAACATGATAAATCGGCGCAAAATTGCCTTCTTGTTTTGCTCCAAGAATTTTCATTCCATTTAATGATTTACGTTTACCGTCCCACTTCCCAAAAACAGCGATATCTTCAGAAACTACAATTTTATCCTTTAAGTAAGGCTGATTAAAAAAAGAAACGCTAAAAACATCATGATCTTGCATCATACGAAATTGCAATCTTGATTTTTTATAGCCAAAACGATTAACAACTGGAGGAGATACTACTACTCCTTTGATCGTCACTTTTTCTTGGTCATTGATTTCTGCCAAATTTCTTTCTTTGATATCATCATAACGAAACGGATAGTAGCTCAACAAGCTCTCAATCGTCTCAATTCCCAAGTCAGCCAGAGCCTGAGCACGTTTTTCTCCTACCCCGCTAAGTTTTGTAATTGGTTCCTGCAACATTTTATCACCAACTTTCGAAAAAAAGACTGAAACAAAAGATTTCAGCAACGATCAAACCCGAACGACTAGAGGATTACTCTTGCAGTCTTAGTCGCCCTCATCGCTAAAAAATCTGCGAACTGTTGGAACAACTCATCTTTTATGATTCATTGCTGGAAATGACTAATGTTCCAGCCTCTATCTAACTTTTAACGTTTTTAAAGAGGTGTCTTATTATTCAGCTGAAAAAAGATAAGGATAAACAGGTTGGTTTCCTTCATGAATTTCTACTTCTAATTCACTATCAACTGCTAAGACAGCTTCTTCTAGTTTTTTGGCATCTTTTTGTGAACCATCTTCTCCAATGATGATTGTAATGATTTCTGTATCTTCTGTGACCATTTGTTTCAAAGTCTCTTTAGCAGAAGCTAACACATCCGCTTCTGACACGACAATTTTTCCATCGACCATACCTAAAAAGTCACCTTTTTTGATATTGATCCCTTCAATACTCGAATCACGAATCGCATGAGTAATAGAGCCGGAAACAACGGTATCAAGCATCTGCACCATTGCATCTTTATTTTCTTTTAAAGATTGACGTTCATTAAAACCTAACATAGCTGTCATACCTTGAGAAATAGTCTTAGAAGGTACAACTTCCACAGGGATTTCAACTACTTCCGCTGCTTGCTTAGCCGCCATAAAGATATTTTTATTATTTGGTAAGATGATCACTTGATCAGCATTGACCTCTTTAATAGCATTTATGACATCTTCAGTACTTGGATTCATGGTCTGACCACCAGAAATCACATATTTAGCACCCAGGCTTTCAAAAAGTTCTTTAACACCGTTACCTGCAGCAACAGTAATAATAGCATAGGCACAACGCGGTTGCTGTTGCGTGTTAGCTCCGTCTTCTTCATCCTTATTTAAAATGGTCTCATGTTGTAAACGCATGTTGTCAACTTTTATTTTGATCAAGGATCCAAATTTTTGGCCGTAGTTCATCACTTCGCCTGGATATTCTGTATGTACATGGACCTTGATCACTTCGTCATCATTGACAACTAACAAAGAATCTCCCAGTTCATTTAAATAATTCCGAAAGCTATCATAATCAAATTCGCTTTCTACAGTAGGACCTTCTCCGATCTCAATCATGATTTCAGTACAATAGCCGTATTTAATTTCATCTGTTGACATTTGCCCTTGTACGCTGCGATGATGTTCTGCATTTACTAATTCATCCATAGCTGCTGGTGATACAAAAGGATCTTCCCCTTCGTATTCTCCATTAAGCGCATTTAAAAAACCTTCATAAATAAACAATAGACCTTGTCCACCACTATCAACAACGCCAACTTCTTTTAAAACCGGCAATAAATCTGGTGTTTTATCTAAAGCTTTCTTTCCGCCTTTTACAATAGCCGTCATAACCTCTACGCAATCATCAGAAGAAGCTGCTTTTTTTTCACCATATTCAGCTGCAATCCGTGCAACTGTTAAAATCGTACCTTCAACTGGTTTCATCACTGCTTTATAAGCAGTACTTACGCCATGTTTAAAAGCCTGAGCTAAATCATTAGCTGATAAAACATCCAATTCCGCAATTTGTTTACTAAAACCACGGAATAACTGAGATAAAATAACGCCTGAATTACCTCTTGCACCCATTAAAAGACCTTTTGAAAGGCAATCAGCTAGCTCTCCGATGTTATCTGATGTTGCATCAGACACCGCCTTAGCGCCGCTGGTCATTGATAAATTCATATTCGTACCAGTATCGCCGTCTGGTACTGGAAATACATTTAACGAATTAACAAATTCTGCATTTGTTTGAAGACGATTCGCGCCTGCTTGAACCATTTCTTGAAATTGGCTTGCGCTAATATCCGTTACTTTCACTGGTAATCCTCCTTAAGTTACAATCGCTGAATATTCAGCTAGTTATCTGCCTTTAATCAGGCAAGACCCGAACACCCTGAACAAAAACATTCACTGAATTAGCAACAACGCCAAGCATTGTTTCAAGGTTATATTTTACTTTTTCTTGCACATTACGTGAAACTTCTGAGATTTTGGTGCCATAACTTACGATCGTGTATACGTCAACGGCGATACCATTTTCTTCTTGTCGTACCACAACACCACGTGCATAATTTTCTTTACGTAAGATTTCATTAATGTTATCTTTAAGCTGGTTTTTACTAGCCATGCCTACGATACCAAAAACATCAGTTGCCGCACCACCGACAACTGTTGCAATTACTTCATTTGTTATTTCAATAGTTCCTATCGATGTATTTATTTTTACAGCCATGATAAGCCTCCTTAGCCGACAAGCCGTCCATTTTATACTACAATATTTTAACACAGCCCACCTCTAAATAAAAGAAGATGGCCTATCTTAACAAGCTATTAGTAAAATAGAGATAAGTTTATAAAAATCCAAAGCTGTTTTTTAATCATATAATCTCAAAACTGAAATTGGTTTATATATAATGTAGAAAGTTATTCTTATAAGAATTGATTTAATAGATAACCAAATCCTTCAATTATTTTCATAAAAAATTTCATAACCTTGTCTAATTTACAATGTTACAGGGGAAAAGTCAATGTAAGAAGAAAAAATCACTTGCAAACAGCTCAAAATTGTGCTAAATTCAACTAGTATGAGCGAAAAACAAGCGCTCCTAGTTCAAGGCAAAGGAGGAAACTACACATGTCAAAAGTATGTCATTATACAGGTCGTAAAACAAAAAGTGGCAACAATCGTTCACATGCGATGAACGCTACTAAACGTAGTGTTAAACCTAACTTACAAAAAGTCCGCATTTTGGAAAACGGCAAACAAAAAAAAGTTTGGGTATCAGCTCGTGCTTTGAAGTCTGGAAAAGTGGAGCGAGTATAATTATTTAAAAAATGCTAAAAGGGATAAACGTTACTCATATGACGTTTATCCCTTTTTATTTTTTAATTAGTACTTTTTAAAAGTTTAAGCATGTATTTCAAATGTATATTTGTGCCCTTGTGTGAGGCTGTGATAAAAGCCTTCTCCTTCATAAAGCTGAAAAACTTGCACATTTTGTCGTTCATCTTCATCTGGGTAAACCTGTTCTATATAAGGATTTCCGCTTAGCACCTCTTGCAACTTGTCTTTACCCAATTTTCGAACTTTTCCTTCGATTCGAATCACTTGTATCAAGTAGTCTTCTTCTAAAAAACCGGTAATAGCTATTTTAGGATTACTTTGTAATTGCTTATAAAAATTGGTTTTAGGACTGGTCATAAAAAAGACACCTTCTTCATTGGCCACACCAATGTTAATATGCCGAGCATGAGGCTGGTTATTTTCATCAACAGTTGAAATCACAGCCACTTTCATATCTTTTTCTAGTATTCTCATGATATCTTGTATTTCCATACTACTCCTCCTCTACTTTACTATTTGCAAAAACATATTTGTGATGTGTTTCGCAATATTTATTACATTATAACAGATTAACAATATTTATTGAGAAAAATCAGTTTATAAATAATGATTTTCTTAAACACATTCTCTCACTTAATTTTTGATGAAAATTTTATTAGAAAAACAAAATTTTCTTTAAAAATTGTTTGTTTTCTCAGTGAACAACTAGTAAACTCATTGGTAACTCACAAAGTTTTTATAATCTTTGTGCATTTTTTTCAAGGAGGGAGTTTACGTGAACGATTTAGAAAAACAGCAAAATAAAGGCTTTTTCGGTTGGATAGAAAGAGTCGGAAATAAACTACCTGATCCGGTCATGTTATTCATCATCTTAGCTGCAGTTGTCATTGTAGTATCAGGCATCGCAGGTGCAACGGGCTTAAGTGTCGAATACTTTGACGCTGAAGAAGGAGAAACCCTTACAGTAGAGGCAGTTTCATTATTTTCAGCTGGGGGATTAAATCATATATTCAATTCAGCTGTCGATAATTTCACCGGTTTCGCACCTTTAGGTACTGTACTTGTCGCTATGTTGGGGGTAGGTGTCGCAGAATGGACTGGACTTATTGTCTCCACATTAAAACGTTTATTATCAAATGTTCCAGCCTTCTTACTTTCAGCAGCTGTCATATTTGCAGGTATTATATCAAACATCGCTTCTGATGTTGGCTATGTTGTTATTATTCCATTAGGCGCGCTTATCTTCGCTGGCGCTGGACGTCATCCGCTTGCCGGACTTGCTGCTGCTTTTGCCGGGGTATCTGGCGGTTTCTCCGCAAACTTACTTGTCGGTCCTACAGATGCTTTACTCGTTGACATTACAAACGCAGCACTTAATTCAGCAGGCATTAATTATGAAATGTCGATTACAGCAAATTGGTATTTCATGATTGTTTCTTCAATTGTACTTACAATCGTAGGCGCTTTTATCACCGATAAATTTGTTGAACCTCGTTTAGGCGAATACAAAGGAGACTATCGTCCAGATTTTGAATCATTGACTGATATTGAAAGAAAAGGTCTGCGTAATTCTTTAATCGTTTTAATCATCTATGTTGTTATCATGGCTTTTTTGATGTTCCCACAAGGAGCAGTATTTAGAAGTTTCGATGAAGCAATTGGTGCAGAATCCATCAATGACTTCTTATCTACAGGTCTGCTTTTGGCGATTTTCTTATTATTTGCTTTGCCTGGTTTAGCTTATGGGCTAACAGTGGGTAAAATTAAAAATTCTTCTGATTTTGTAAAAGGCATGACCGAAGCTATGAGTTCTATGGGGAACTACATAGTATTAGCTTTCTTTGCTGCACAATTGATCGACTATTTCGAGTTTACTAATTTGGGGACGATTTTAGCAGTATCAGGAGCCGATTTACTAGAGTCTATTCATTTAACTGGTTTACCACTAGTTTTAGGTTTTATTGTCGTTGCTGGTTTTATCAACCTATTTATTGGTTCAGCATCCGCAAAGTGGGCGATCTTAGCTCCTATCTTTGCCCCTATGCTTTACAATTTAGACATTGCACCTGAAATGACATTGATTGCTTATCGGATCGCTGATTCTTCAACTAACGTTATTTCACCATTGTTGAATTACTTCCCGATGATTTTGATTTTTGCTCAACGTTATGATAACAAAGCAGGTATTGGTACTTTAGTATCTACCATGTTAGCTTACTCTATAGCTTTCTTAGTTACTTGGTCACTTCTATTAGTCATCTGGTTCTTATTTGGATTGCCAATAGGACCAGGAGCAAGTATAGCTTTATAATAAGTTATTGATAAAATACTTCCACTTTTATAGTTATAATAAAAGTGGAAGTATTTTTATATCTAATTCATATAAAACAAATTGTTATTGAACATACTTAGCTATTACTGGATGAGCAAGGCAAGACTGCATATTTGTACTTTGCCAAGGCATACCCATAATTTTTTTATTACATCTGATTTTTATCTTTTCATGATCTGTGCGAAAAATAAATAGATTTGTAAGTATGCCTTCTTTAAAAGAGATATCGAAAATATCATCATAGGAAATAGTTGTGAAACTTTCTTTAAAATCGCCGCTCATCGATAATAAAATCAACGTCAGATAATTTTCACCCAAAATCATAATATATTGTTTCATTGATAAAGCGCCTAGTCCGCCAAACAAAAATAAACTAGTATTGCTAGCATCTGTTCTTCCGTAAAGAACATATTTTGAATGAGTAAAATCTATATTGTGTGCTTTGACATAGTCAATAATGTTTTCAATTTTTGTCGATTGATTCATAAGAAAACCTCCTGATAAAAACAGCTTAGCAAAGTTCAATAGCTATGATTATAGTTTAAATTCTTCTTATTATCAAAGTAAAAGCAGGAAAATGTCTATAGCAAAAAGTTAACCAATTTTTTCTGCCAATTCTAAAATAATGCCTTCTGGTCCGCGAATGTAACACAATTTATACATATTTTTATAGTTTTGTATCTCACCAATAAGTGCTGCGCCCTTCTTCTGTGCTTTAGCAACAATAGATTCAATATCTTCGACGGCAAATGCAATGTGACGAATCCCCAAAGTATTTGATAAAGGATATTGGACACCACTTTTATCAGACGGCGAATGAAACTTCACCAATTCTATCATCGTTTCTCCTTCTTGTGTAGCTAACATCGCCACCGTCTCTTTTACACCATCAAGTCCTATGATTTTTTCTACCCACTCGCCTTTTACTTCTGTTTCCCCCAACTCCTTAAGTCCAAATTCAATAAAAAAATTTTTAACATAAGAAAGGTCATCGACAATAATTCCAACATGATCAATACGCTGAATTTTCATATACTCACCCCTATTATACCTACCGGAAGTCGTAACAATTGGCTAAAGTAAACAAAAAAGTCGAATTTTTAGAAATTATAATCTTTTATATAGTTTATCATGCGTACATGTATACAAAAAGGCTTTCAAACACAAACATAGAAAACTTGTACTATTTGCAGGAGTCAATTATACTTAAGTTAAATAAGAACACTGTAAATGTCAGCAAACCATATCTCTTATAGAACATCATCAAATGTAGAAAGCTAGTTTACCTAAGCAAGTTTCCGACAGAGTATTTCCCTAAGGAGGATGTCCCATGGATTATCTTAGAGATGTTGCCACGTCTATCATTATTTACGGCTTTTTTGGATTTGTTTGGTTTGGCTGGGCGCTGGAAGGACCTAAAGAATCTTGGAAGAAATATTTAGGTTTTGCTTGTGGTTTCTCCCTTTTAATCGGCCTTTTAGGTATTTATTTAGTTTTTACTTATCAAGATGAGGCTAGTGTCTTAACAGGAACAGGGTTGTCGTTATGGTACTATATCATCGTTATTATTGAATTCCTGTTAGGCGGAATTGGCGCATTTTTATTGTATAAAAAGAAATTAGATAACTATATTGCTCCTTGGATCTGCCTCATTGTCGGTATTCACTTTTCTCCGCTAGCTTTTATTTTTCAAGAACCCAGCATGCATCTGTTGGCACTTTTATTTGTCGCTACTTCGCTTCTTACGGTGATCCGTATGAAAAAAATTTCTTATAGAGCAAGCGCAATCACCGGCACAGGCGCAGGTAGTATACTGTTATGTTTTGGATTGTTTAACATTATTCGTCTCATCTTCGCTTAAAGGATACTTTCGGTGCTTGTGTAAAATAAATGAGCACTACATTTACAATCGGATGACCCAAATCCTTTGACGGGAATATTTCCAGTATTTTTTTCTTGTAATCGTGCAAAAAGTTGACATTCGCCCTCTTCACCTGAATAAGTTTGAATTTCTTCTATCTTTAAATATGGACGCAAGTAATCCAAATGCCAACGCTGCTTTTTTTCTACTGTGATATGTCTATTGACTCTTGAGCGGATATTACGTTTGGCGCTACCTACATAAACGTAATATCCTTTTTCAAATGCAAAACTGCCTAATTTTCCTATCTGTATGCTTTCTTGCCTTTTAGGAAGATAAGCCTTCACCGCATAAAGTGTATGATTTTCTTTGATTGATTCTTTCATTTTCGTCCACCTTCTAACTACTGCTAAAAATTATCTTAAACTCAATACATGCGATACATACCCACTGAACCTGGCGCAGTATAACAAAAACCAAATTGTTGATACAATTGATCGGCAGGACTATCAGCAATTAAGCTAACATATGAGCCTTTAAATGTATGAGTGTCTAAATAGTCCATAATTTCTGCCATTACTTTTTTACCAAGACCTTTTCTTTGATAAGAGGGATTTACAGCAATATCTACTACATGAAAAACAGTTCCCCCATCACCAACCACTCTTCCCATAGCAATTAGACGATCTTTATCATAGATCGTAACAGCAAACAATGTATGCAAAAGACCAATGTCAACTGCCTTACTATCTTTAACGCTAAGTCCTGCTTTTTGTCTTAATTGGTTGAAACTTTCAGCACTTGGTATTTCATGTCTGATTTGATAATTTTTCTCCATATCTTCCCTACTTTCACTTATTATTTTGAATGAATAGCTAAATTACATTTTTTATTAATATTGTCTATACATGCTTAGCTAATACTTTGTTCTATGGTAAACTGTCATGAAGTATAGATAAATTTTCTGGTTGGAGGAGTCTTTTCGTAATGATAAAAGATTTTTTACAAAAAAACAAATGGTATATGATGGCAAGTTTCTTTATTCCTTTTTTAGTAATGGCCATAATGTATTTAACAATTGGCATCTATCCCGGCAGTGATCGAAGTGTTATGGCAAGTGATGCCTTCTCGCAATTTTCTAATTTTCATGCCAGTTTTCGCAACGCTTTGTTAGGCGAACAAAGTTTTCTTTATACTTGGAACGCATCACTAGGATTGAACTTTCTTTCTCTCATTTCTTATTACCTAGGGGGATTTTTTACCCCGCTTGTGTTATTTTTTCCTAACCAGCTGATGCCCGATGCACTTTATTTTTTAACTTTAATTAAAATAGGTAGTGCTGGATTAAGTTTTTGGTTCTATGCAAGTCATCGCTTCAAAATTGCAAAAAGCAGTCACATAACGCTAGCAGTTTGCTATGCACTAATGTCTTTTGTTACTGCACAATCCGAGCTTATTATGTGGTTAGACGCCTATATATATTTACCTTTGATTATTTGGGGAATTGATCGACTCATTCAAAAACATAAACCAAAGCTCTTATTTATTAGTTATTTCATGCTATTTTTCACTAGTTTTTACTTAGGCTTTATGATTGGCGTTTTTTCTTTCCTTCACTTTTTAGTTCAGTTATTTAAAAATTGGAAAGACAATAAAAAAAGTATTTTACCTTATTTTACTACCTCATTATTAGCAGGCGGCGCCTCAATGATAATTATCTTACCGGCGCTATTAGATTTACGTGCCAATGGAGAAGAATTAACGCAGATCACAAATCTTAAAACAGAAGCAACAAGTGCTTTTGATTTTTTTATCAAAAATATGATCGGAGTCTACGATACAACTAAATACGGTGCTATTCCTTTTATTTATATTGGTCTATTACCTCTTGTGTTTTGTATTTTTTATTTTGTTATTAAGGAAATTCCTTGGAAAGAAAAAATCCTTTATGCGCTATTGATTGCATTATTAATAGGAAGTTTTTATTTTGTTCCCTTAAATTTATTCTGGCACGGTATGCATGCGCCCAATATGTTTTTGTTCCGTTATGCTTTTTTACTATCCTTTATGGTAATCATGTTAGCTGGCTTTGGTTGGGAAAAATTAAACGAAGCAAATGAGCGAAAATTACTTTTCTCTTTTGTCTTTTTGGCTGTCGCCTTTGTTCTTACTTATCTTTTAGTCTATAAAACTCGAGAGTATTTAGAACCTATCTCACTGATTTTAACTTTATCGTTTTTAACCGTCTATGGTGTGATCTTTTTTTCCTTTTATACAAAAAAATTCTCTTTTAAACAAGCTGTGCTGTTTTTGCTGGTATTTGTAACAGCTGAAATGACGATTAATACAAATAGTATGCTACGTGGTATCTTAGATGAGTGGAACTACGCTTCCCGAAAACTGTATACAGAACCTTATCCAGCAATCAATGAACTCGTTGAACAAACCAAAGAAGAAAATGATAGTTTCTATCGTTTAGAAAACCTTGATCCAGTTTCTGCCAATGATAGTTTTAACTATGGTTATAGCGGCATTAGTATGTTTTCATCCATTCGAAACCGGAACACTTCTGGTTATATGAACATGCTAGGTTTCCGTTCGAGAGGAACTAGTCTAAATATTCGCTATCCTAATAATACCTTACTGATGGATAGCTTAATGTCGGTCAAATATAATTTAAGCAAACAACCAATTAACAAGTATGGATTTAGACAAAAGGATACAAGCGATGATTATCAATTATATGAAAATCAAAATGCATTACCTTTAGGCTTTTTAACAGATCCATCAATTGACCAACTGACACAGTTTGAAAATGATAATTTGGCCAATCAAACAAACTTAATGAACCAACTAGCTGGCACAAAAGAAAACTTTTTCCAATTTCAACCAATCACGGTGACTGATTTGAATAATGTAAGTATTGAAAATCAAGGAGCACATACAAAATTTAGTGAACAAGAAGGAAA
Organism: Tetragenococcus halophilus; assembly: GCF_021474685.1. GTDB lineage: Bacteria > Bacillota > Bacilli > Lactobacillales > Enterococcaceae > Tetragenococcus > Tetragenococcus halophilus_B. The sequence goes on from NZ_JAKEIT010000028.1 coordinate 30,371, forward strand.
TGTTGCTAAAGAAGTCACTTGGAAAGTCAATGTACCGGCGCACTCTCAGGCCTATTTAAGTCTATTTCCAACAAACTTTGGAGAACTAGAAAGTTCTACAGCAACAATCACAGTAAATGGACAACAAAGAGAAAGTAAAATTGACATTAATGGACAATATTATGATTTAGGTTTTTACGACCAAGCTCAAACCGTCGAATTTACGGCAAGTTTTTATGGCACCGAAGATATTTCTTTCCAAAACCCACAGGTCGTTACCTTAGATACGGATGCTTTTCAAAAAAGCGTAGGTAAAATTCAAAATAACAGCGTTGAAATGCAAACAGGAAAACGTAGTGCTCAAGCTAAAGTTGACACAAATACAGCACAAAAGTTAATTACCACTATTCCTTATGATGGCGGTTGGCAAGCAAAAATCGATGGTAAAAAAGTCCCTATTGATTCCTTCCAAGACGCTTTTGTCAGCCTGCAAGTCCCAGAAGGAAAACATACTATAGAGCTTACTTACTGGCCACAAGGATTTCTTTTAGGTCTAGGATTGTTTATCAGTTGTACCCTTTTATTTGTTGGCTTTGATTGGTATTATGAAAGAAGATATTCAAAATAATTTCGTTAATCAAGATAGATATATGTAATGTTTTGTTACATAGATCTATCTTTTTTTTAATTTTTTTATTGATTTTTTATAATTATTGATGATTTATGTTAGATTTCCTTACATATAATATTGACAAATAAAAATAAACTTGCTATATTACTTCTATCATTTAGAAAAAGTATTTTTATGAATGGTAATTTAAAAAAGGGTGGGATCGTATGGAAAGGGCAGAAATAAATAAAAATGATATAAAAAGGATAGTCAAGAAAGAAAACGTTCGTTTTTTACGTTTAATGTTTACTGATATTTCTGGGACAATCAAAAACGTAGAAGTGCCTATCAGTCAATTAGATAAAGTACTAGATAATAAATTAATGTTTGATGGTTCTTCTATCGAAGGATTTGTGCGTATCGAAGAAAGCGACATGTATCTTTATCCGGATTTGTCGACTTGGATGATTTTTCCTTGGGAAAATGAGTATGGGAAAGTAGCACGTTTAATCTGTGATATTTATAATCCTGATGGAACACCTTTTGCCGGAGATCCACGGGGAAACCTTAAAGCTTCCTTGGCAAAGATGAAAAAATTAGGTTTTACTTCCTTTAATTTAGGACCGGAACCGGAGTTTTTCTTATTTAAATTAGATAATAATGAAAATATTACTATGGATTTAAATGACACAGGTGGATACTTTGACTTATCTCCAACAGATTTAGGAGAAAATTGCCGTCGAGATATCGTATTAGAATTGGAAAAATTAAATTTTGAAGTTGAAGCTTCCCACCATGAAGTTGCTTTCGGGCAACATGAAATTGATTTTAAATATGCCGATGCTGTTGAAGCTTGCGATAATATTCAAACTTTTAAACTTGTCGTTAAAACTATCGCACGAAAACATGGGTTACATGCGAGCTTTATGCCAAAGCCCTTATTTGGCATTAATGGTTCAGGGATGCATTGTAATATGTCATTATTTAAAGATGGTAAAAATGCCTTTTATGATGAACAGGGTGAGTTGCAATTAAGTCGTAATGCCTATCATTTTCTAGCCGGGCTATTAAAACATGCACGATCATTTACAGCGATCTGCAATCCTACCGTGAATTCCTACAAACGGCTTATTCCGGGTTATGAAGCTCCTGTATACATCGCTTGGTCTGGTAGAAATCGATCCCCCTTAATTCGTGTGCCAGAATCAAAAGGAGCTTCTACACGCTTAGAACTACGTTCGGTCGATCCTGCAGCTAATCCTTACCTAGCTTTATCTTTACTTTTACAAGCTGGATTAGACGGTATTGAAAATCAGCTAACACCACCTGCGCCTATCGATCGCAACATTTATCACATGGAAGAAAAAGAGCGTGTGGATAACGGCATTTATGCTTTACCTTCAACCCTAAATGATGCATTAACAGCTTTGTCTGAAGATGAGTTGCTTAAAAATGCACTTGGCAAACACATCTATAATAATTTTGTAGAAGCTAAAAAAAGTGAATGGACAACTTTTTTGTCCTCTGTTTCCGAATGGGAAAAAGAACAATACTTAACACTATAGTAAACTTAACAAAATAAC
>NZ_JAKEIT010000029.1 GCF_021474685.1 Tetragenococcus halophilus
GGTTACCATATAATCTTTATAACCTTGTGCTTGTTCTTTATCATGAAAAGCCTTTTGCGGATCAACAATTAAACTATGAACAAATAAATGTGAAATGTTTTCTGGATCGTCCCAAGTTACAAGTTGATCTTTTTCTTTTACATATGTATCTTTTAATTCATCGGCTGCCGTAGTATCTACACTTTCTAATAAACGGATAGCTTCAGGATAGTTATATTGTCGTGCCAAGGTTTTAGCTTTTTTTATTCTTTTGTCTGTTGCTTCCTTGTCAGAATCCGACGAAGCCGTTGTAACTGTCGTTTGCTTTTTTTCTTTGTTATTTAAAACAATACTTAGACTAAAGCCAACTGCTACCGCTGCAAGTATTGTTAAAACAACTAACCACCATTTTTGAGTTTTTGTCATACTTCCCCCTTCTTTTCATTTTAATACCCTTTGACATTCTACTCTTACTAGAAGAATATCGGTTTTTTTCAAAAATAACAAGGTTTAAATCAAAAACATTTCGTTATTAAATAAAATTCTTACTGACTCAATAGCTTAGTTTCTAGGTGTTAAAATAAATAAGAAACACCCCGATATTTTCAATCGATGTGTTTCTTATTTCATTTCAATAGCATTAATCAGGCAAACTCCAGTCTAATTCTGGACCTACAGGTACGATTCCATTAGGATTAATCGATGGATGACTTCTGTAATAATGATTTTTAATGTGATAAAAATCTACTGTCTCTTTAATTCCCGGATAATTATATAATTCTCTGGTATAGCGCCATAGATTTTTATATTCTGTCAACGCATGGATATTACATTTAAAATGACCAAAATAAACACTATCAAAACGAACTAGTGTGGTAAACAAACGCCAATCGGCTTCTGTTAACTGATCACTTACTAAATATGGCTGCTGGTTCAAACGTTCTTCTAGTTCATCTAAAACAGTAAATAGATTTTTGACTTCTTGTTCATAAACTTCTTGTTTTGTCGCAAATCCTGTTTTATATACACCATTATTTACATTGTTATAAACTTTATCATTGATCGCGTCAATTTCTGCTCGCAGTTCTTTAGGATAATAATCGCCAGCTTCAGCTCCGATATCGTCAAAAGCTGAATTGAACATTCGCATAATTTCAGAAGATTCGTTGCTAACGATTTTATTTTGTTTTTTGTCATATAAAACAGGCACAGTGACACGACCACTATAGTTCGGATTTACATGGGTATAAATTTGGTATAGATAATCTGCATTTATTACTGGATCAGGTATAACCCCTTGATCTTTTGCAAAAGTCCACCCATTTTCTCCCATGTAAGGATTAACGACCGACAGTGAAATCATTTCTTCCAAACCTTTAAGCTTACGCATAATCAATGTCCGGCTTGCCCAGGGACAGGCTAAAGAAACATATAAATGATAGCGCCCTGCTTCAGCTTGAAAGCCACTTTCTCCAGTTGGACCTGCGCTCCCATCCTTTGTGATCCAATGACGAAATTGCGAATCACTACGAATAAAACGCCCACCTGTACTTTCGGTATCGTACCATTGGTCATACCACTTGCCATCTACTAATAATCCCATAATAATCTCCTTTCCTCTCTTTTCTTTTATTATAGCGGTTTCTTTAACAAATTCCCAAAAAAATTGTCTTTTTCTCTCAACTCATTTATTCTTAAAAAAAGAAGGTGAAATCAATGACTTATATGAACACAGTAGAAAGCCCTCTAGGAAAATTAATTTTAACAAGTGATGGAAAAAATTTAACAGCTTTGCGGTTTGAAAATCGAGTTGAGCTTCAAAAAAGTTGGCAGGAAAAAGAACTAGCTATCTTTGAAGAGACAAAAACATGGCTTCAACAATACTTTTCCGGTAAAAATCCGCAATGGCTGGTTCCGCTAAAACTTGAAGGAACAGATTACCGCAAAAGAGTATGGAAAGCACTATTGGAAATACCCTATGGGCAAACAGCCTCCTATAAAGACATTGCTCAAAAATTAAACGCGTCTTCTTCAGTTAAGAAAACTTCTGCTCGAGCTGTTGGTGGCGCAGTTGGGAAAAATCCAATTCCGATTATTGTACCTTATCATCGTATCATTGGCAGTGACCAAAGTCTAACCGGTTATGGCGGAGGATTGAATCGTAAAATCAAACTTTTAAAATTAGAAAAAAGTTTGTAAAAAGAAAAAGAAAATGGCTTTTTTTGCGTATTTATTAAGTAAAGGCTTCATTTAGGAGGAAAAAATATGCGCAAAAAAAGTCATCAACTACAATGGTTGGAAGAAATGAATCAACGAGGTGAATTAACAAAAGAAGAAGCAAATATTTATCAACGATTAAAACTTGGCTACAAAGGGGAAGTGAATTTTGATAAGTTATGTTCTTACTTTTTAGACAAACCCTTTCCCATGATTGATGATGTAACATTAAGTTATCAAGAAAATATTTTGCAAATGGATAAAATAATCGTCAATGACCATACAATTACCCTTATTGATATTAAAAATTATCATGGACAATACACTTACGTTAATAATGCTTGGTATGCACAACAGAAACTTTTGCCTCACAATATTTATGAACAACTGCGTCGCGCTAAAAGAATTACAAAACGATTGTTGGATGACTTTCATATTAATATGAAAGTTGAAGGTGTCTTGATATTTATAAATCCCCAATCAGAAATTACGATTAAAGACGAAGTAGCTGAAACAACATTAACCTACGAAAAAATCCCCCTATGGTTAATGAATTTAAATGAGAATTACCGAAAATGTCCAGCAAACGGTTGGGACACTGTGATACAAAATCATACCATCCCTTCTTACCAGACTGATTACATCTGTTCAGAAAAAAGGCTAGCACAATTAAAAAAAGGAATTCATTGCCAAAACTGTGGTAGTTTTGACATGATACAAGGGCGTTATACTATAAATTGTGCTTCTTGCGGCTCAAACGAACCCAAAGATACAGCCTATACTCGGACAATTTGCAAATACGGCACAATTATGCATCACTATCCGCTTAAAAATAAAGCTATATTACAATTTTTTGGTGATAATTATAATAAAATATATATTAGAAAAATACTAAAGAAACATTTTATACCTCAAAAAAATATAGGGAAAAAGAATATTCAATATACTAATAAAGGCTGTCTTTTTGAGTATTGGTTCGAAGATAGTTTAGACTACTTTCAAAAAATTGAGCAGAGAAAACTTTGGAACAACAATTAAGCAGACTGTTGTCATTTATAAAAAAGATTATAAACCTACTTTGTTAGAGTTGGGTCTACAAATTAAATTTGTGGACTTTTTTATTTGAACTTGAATTTGGAAATTAAACTTGCTGTCCCTTCTTTACTGTATTTGGGTCACTAAACCAATTTTGCTAACCCTTCTTTGCTGTACTTGGGTCACTAAACCAATTTTGCTAACCCTTCTTTGCTGTACTTGGGTCACTAAATCAATTTTGCTAACCCTTCTTTGCTGTACTTGGGTCACTAAATCAATCTTGCTAACCCTTCTTTGCTGTACTTGGGTCACTAAATCAATCTTGCTAACCCTTCTTTGCTGTACTTGGGTCACTAAAATGAACTCACGAATCAAACAAGCAAGCTAGTAAACCTACCCATGCTCCTCATGCCATTTTTTGATATATTCTAGTTGTTTTTTGAAACGGTCTTCTTTTCCTTCTTCTGTTGGAAAGTAATATTCATGACCTTCCAATGAAGGAGGCATGGTCTTCATTGTCGACAACTTGTCTTCTTGTTCGTGTGCGTATTGGTAATCTTCTCCATAGCCTAAATCTTTCATCAAATGAGTAGGGGCATTTCTGATTTGTAATGGAACGGGCTCATTGACAGATTCTTTAATATCTTGTTCGACATTCAATCGAGCTTTATACACAGCATTTGATTTAGGGGCAAGCGATAAGTAAATTACGAGTTCTGTCAAATGAACATCACATTCAGGCATTCCTAAAAACTGACAAGATTGAAAAACATTCACAGCAAGGTTTAATGCATTAGTATCTGCTAATCCGATATCTTCACTTGCAAAACGAACGAGACGTCTGGCAATATAAAGCGGATCTTCTCCGCCTTCAAGCATACGCGCTAACCAGTAAATCGCCGCATCAACATCGCTGTTACGCATCGATTTATGCAAAGCAGAAATAATATTGTAATGCTCTTCTCCAGATTTATCGTAAAGTAATGACTTTTTGTTGATAATTTGTTCCAAAGCATCTGTCGTTATAGTGATAATATTGCCGTCTTTTTCGCCATTCAAAACTGCCATTTCCAATGTATTTAAAGCATTTCTTGCGTCGCCGTTAGCAAAACGAGCAATAGCTTCTATCGCATCATCATCAATTGTTATTTGATAGTCACCAAAACCATCGGGATTTTTGATAGCTCTTTTTAATAATTCAACAATATCAGAAACAGTTAATTCCTTTAAAACGAATACTTTACAACGTGACAATAAAGCAGAATTAACTTCAAAAGATGGATTTTCCGTTGTTGTACCTATTAGTATAATACTTCCTTGTTCTACATAAGGTAAAAAGGCGTCTTGTTGCGCTTTATTAAAACGATGAATCTCATCTACAAAAATAATAGTTTTTTCACCATAATCACGATTTGTTTCTGCTTCTTCCATCAAATTTTTTATCTTTTTAATGCCACTATTTACTGCACTGACTGTAATAAAATTTGCTTTGGTTTGTCGTGCAATAATTTCTGCTAAGGTAGTTTTTCCGACACCAGGAGGGCCCCAAAAAATCATGGAGGAAACTTGATCTTGTTCAATAATTTCACGTAAAATTTTTCCTTGACCCAATAGTTGTTCTTGCCCTACAAAATCATCAATTGTTTTCGGACGTACTCTACTAGCCAAAGGGGTGGTACTTTTTCGATTTGAAAAAAGTGATCCTTGTTCCATCTTTACTCACTCCTCATAGAAAAATCCAATATCATCCACTGTAATTTGTCCAAAATAATTTTCTAATTCTTTTTTCTCCATTCCATATTTATAAAAACCAAAGGTAATCGTCTCATCTGCTATAACACAAGTTCCTAAGGCTTTTCCCTCGACAGAAGATACGCCGGATGGTGCATCAATAGCGTACGTACGCACTTGTTTGACTGTATTTATTTTCTCTATAACTTTTAACGCCTCGCCTTTTACTGGCCGGTTTAATCCAATGCCAAATAACGCATCAACAATCACTGTTACCTTGGTAAAGTCAACTTCTGCCAAGTCCGTTTTAATAATAGCACCATACCCTTTTGCTATTTTTTGTTGCAAACGATTTTGGTCGGAATAATGATCAGGATTTCCTACGACTAAAATTTCCACTTGAAATCCTTCGTTATGTAAAATTCGTCCTACCGCTATACCATCACCGCCGTTATTTCCAGTGCCGGCAGCGATAACGATAGTATCTTTTTTAGTTATCCTTTGTTTCATCTGCGTCACAGTTGCACGCGAAGCGCACTCCATCAGCACAATAGATGGAACGCCCTTTTCGTTCATAACTTTTCTTTCATATTGATACATTTCGTCTGCCGTTAAGGTTTGCATTCTGTCCATCTCCTTTGTTTTTATCCTATCACGCGCATAAATTAAATGCCAAAAAGAGCCATTTAATTCACAAATTTGAACAATTGTTTAGAAACAGATACCATAGAAATATAGGATACGTTTTCAATTTAGGAAAGGAGCGATTTTTATGGATACAACTTATAACCTTCGTGGCCATCAAATCAATAAAAATATGAAGGCTATCGCACTATCGCATCCAGAAGCTCTTGATTATGAGCCTTTATCAAATTCTGTTTTGATTTCTTACGCTGGATACGACAGAGGACAGATGGCAACACCGATGCCAGACAGTGTAAAGAACCGTTATAAAGCAGTTTTAGAACTTCCTATCGATGATATTGATCAAAAAAGTGGAAAGATTCGAGCAATGTTTGACCGACTATACCCTGATAATAACTATCATATTTTTGATGAAGATGATTACAAAAAAACACATGACTTTATCGAAAAATATAAAGATAGTCACTTTGTAGTCCACTGCGATGCTGGCGTAAGCCGAAGCTCTGCCACAGCTTTAGCGATTGCCAAAGAATTAGCCCCGGAAGATTATCAAAAATTACTTGATTTAGGTATTTATTTCCCCAATGTATTGATTTATAGCTACTTAGTAGAAGGTAAATTTAATGACAAACTATATAAAAAGTATAGTAAGCAATTACATCCTTGGGGATTATTTTAAAAAACGCCGCTTTCTCAACCTTTCGAGAAAGCGGCGTTTTTCATATTTAATCTGCGGATTGCAGTGCTTCTAACATGTCGATATTTTTTAATTTCCTATGAATAACAAACATTAGAATGAAAGTAATCAATAACGTAATACCGGCAGATAGAATGAAGTTAGAAAGTTGTAAACCAGGGCTAAACATTGCTTCATCCGGAGGTAGTGTCTGCATGATAAAGCCATGTAAGTAATAACCCACAACATAACCGGCTAGAATTCCTAAAATAGAAAGTAGGATGGTCTCCCGATAAATATACATCGTAACTTCTCGATCGTAAAACCCTAGTACTTTGATCGTAGATAGTTCACGGATACGTTCGGAAACATTGATATTTGTTAAATTATAAATAACTACTAGAGCAAGTAAAGTAGCACAAGTGATCAATACTAATATCACATTATTCAAACCATCGATCACATTGTCTACCTGTTCGCTAATCGCACTAGATTGAACAACACCTTGGACGCCATCTAAATCCATAAATGAGGACGATTGTTCATCAATATTATCTTGTGTTGTATCATTTAAACTTACCAGGTAAGCATTAGGATCACCTTCATCATCAAAAGAGCTTTGATAAGCTTCTTGACTCATATATATATAATGTCCCATATACATTTCAGTAACACCAGCGACTTTTACTTTATGACTTCGTCCGTCTTCATCATCTAAACTTACAGTATCACCTTTTTTAGCCCCTAGTAAATCGGCCAATTTTTCAGAGAAGATGGCACCATTATCAGGCAAGGACAATTGTTTTTGTGACTGACGATTAACCATCTCAACATCTTGATTAAAGGCTTTTTCATCATCAGGAACTAACATTGTAATATCTTGTGTGTCATTATTTTCGCCAGCCCGTACATTTAGCTCTTCATAATGCACGTCAGTGTCATTACTGATGTCAGATTGATCTAGTTTTTCATCTATTTGTTCTTGTTCATCATCAGATAAATCATCAGCTTTGCTAACAATTAAATCATATTTAACTAAATCATCAAATTGATGGTCCACAATACCCGTTAAAGAATCCCTGATCCCAAAACCGGTGACCAATAACGCGGCACACCCAGCTACACCAAAGATGGTCATAAACATCCGTTTTTTATAACGGAATAAATTACGAGCCGTCACTTTATAAGTAAAGCTCATTCGATTCCAAATAGGTGTGATACGTTCCAATAAAATTCTAGAACCTTTTTTAGGTGGTTTAGCAACTAATAACTGCGCTGTCTTTTCTTTTAGTTCTCGATTTGCCACTAGATATGCCGGTAAAGTTGTACATATTATCGCAATTCCAAAACCGATGAATGTATAAAAGGGTGAAAAGTTTAGTGTGACTTGATCAAAAGTAGAAGAAGCCGCATATGCTTCAAAAATAACTGACGGCAGCAACGTATGACCTAAAGCTGTTCCTATTAATGCACCAAGGGCGCTAGAAACGATGCCATACACAACAAATTTCTTCTTAACATCCCAATTACTATAACCTAGAGCTTTTAATGTTCCTGAATTAATGCGTTCTTCATCTACAAAACGCGTCATTGTCGTTAAACTAACTAAAACTGCAATGGCAAATAAGAATACTGGGAATATATTGGACAAAATGTCTACCCGTTGAGAGTTTTCTAGATATTGTTTATAACCAGGATTACCATCTTTACGGTCTTCAAAAGTATAATCCGGCGCTTCTAAGTCATCGAGTTCATCTTGAGCGTCTCTTAAATCCTGTTCTTTATCAGGTATCTCTTCATCTGCTTTTTGTTTTTGATCTTCATATTCCGCTTTGTTTTCTTCGTATTCTTCTTGTTGTTCAGCTAATTCTTCTTGCGCTTGATCAAGTTGTGCTTGGCCTTGCGCCTGTTTATCCGCTAAAGTGTTCTTTGCTTGTGATAACTCGGCTTCTTTATTTCCTAATTCTTGTTCTGCAGCCGCTAAGTTTTGGGCGTTTTTCTCGTATTCAGCAGAATTTTCGTTCAAAGCTTGCATGCCAGCAACCCACTTAGATAAACCTTCTTCATAAGCTTGTTGATTTTGATTAAAAGACTGTATACCAGAATTATACGCTTCTAAACCACTTTGGTACTTTTGCTCTTGTTGTGTTAGTTGCGTTTGTTTTTCTTCTAGCTGTTGTTGTGCTGAGTCTAAGGCTTGTTGTCCTTCTTCTGTTTGGCTTTGAACATTATTTACTTCTTCTTGTTTTTCACCTAAGGTTGCATCTAATTCCGACTGCGCACCTTGAGCTTTTTGTTGTAAACCTTCTGAACTGGCAAGCGTTTGTTCATAGCTTTGTTTTGCCGTTTCAATTTCATTTTGCTTTTCTTGGATTTGTTCATCCAACTGTTGAACAGCTTCTTCGTTCTCTTCTCCAACTTGTTCTTTTTGCGCTTCTAATTGATCAATCTCAGGGTTATTTTCAGCAACTGTTTGCTCATAAGACGCTTTTACAGGCGCAACCTGTTGTTTTGCTTGGTCTGCTTGTGTTTTAAGCTGCTCAATTTCGCTTTGCTTTTCCTCTTTTTCTTGCGCTAAAGTTTCTTGCTGTTGTGCAACTTGATTTTGTCCTTCTTGCAGTGCTTGCTCATTTTCATTGATCTTTTGTTGACTAGCTGCAAGCTGTGATTTTCCTTCATCTATGGCCGCCGCTCCTTGATCCAGTTGTTCTTTATTTGCAGCTAAAGTTGTCTGAGCACTATCCAATTGTCCTTTTGCTGATTGTAGCTGTGTCCACTTTTGACTTAAACTAGCTTTTCCACTGTCTAATTGAGTTTTAGCTTGCGCCAATTGATTTTGTGCTGTAGCAACAGATGATTTTCCTTGATCCAGTTGTTGTTGACCATCGTTAATTTGGCTTTGGGCTTGCGTAACCTCATCATCTAATTCTGCTTGATTATCATCGATTTCGCCTTGTGCGTCTTGGATCTGGTCTTTAGCATCTTCTAATTGTGATTGGGCGTCTTCTAATTCTTCTTTTGTATCATTTATTTCGTCCCAGCCATCGTCTATTTCTTCTTGTTGATCATCTTTAACATCATCTAAACGTTTTTCATCTTGATCTGCAAATAATTCTTCAACAGATTTTTGGTGCTTACGAATCAATCGATCATATTTATCACTATAAGCATTTAAATTTTGTGTATCAGAAAAATCCATTCGAGCGATCGTATAAACATCAGAGTCAAAATTTTCTTCTGGCACAACGCCATAACTGTCTAACTGCCCTGTACCAACTGTGGTTTGTCCAATATTTGAAGTTTCAGTGATTTCACTGGATTTAACAAAACCTACGACCTTATAAGAGGTTCTATCTAGAATATCTTGTGCAGATTCTTCGTCATCATCTGAGTCTTCTGATTCCTCTTGGCTAAGTTTTATTTCATCCCCTATTTTATAATTATCTTGTTGTTGGTAATCTAAGACAATTTCATTCTTATTTTGGGGCATGTTTCCTTTGACGACTTCATATTGGGAAAGATCTTCTGATGCCGAAAAGATGCGCATACTTGTATCAGTATCTTTAACTGTCACATCTTCTAGATAACCGTATTCCACCTCGTCTAGCTTATCAGCTTTAGCTAAAAGGTCCTGATCAGAATCATCTAACCCCCAGGTCGAAGTTAGCGTCATATCAGCTAAATTCGTTTGATCGTAAAAATTCTCAGCTGTAGCTCGCATATCAGGACCCGTAACTTTTAATCCTACAAAGGCAAAAGTACCTAAAGCCATTAAACTTAAAATGGAAAAAAACCTACCCCAAGAACCGGTAATTGATCGCCTAATATCTTTCCAAAGTTTTTTCTTGTGCATCCTTTTCACCTACCATTCAATAGCTGCAATATCGCTTGGTTGTTCATTTGTTTCAACTTCATTGATCTTAGCGTCGCTCATACGAACAACACGATCAGCAATAGGTGCAATTGCAGAATTGTGCGTGACAATAATAACTGTTGCACCTTGTTTTCTACTGCGATCTTGCAAAATCTGTAATATTTGCTTTCCCGTTTGCGAGTCTAGTGCCCCGGTAGGTTCATCACAAAGTAGGATTTTGGGATTTTTGGCAATTGCTCGAGCAATTGAGACCCGCTGCTGTTCACCACCAGAAAGTTGTGCAGGAAAATTATCGATACGGTCATTTAAACCGACCTCTTTTAAGACATCTACAGCGTCCAGAGGATCTTTTGCAATTTCTGAAGCTAACTCTACATTTTCTTTAGTGGTTAAATTTTGCACCAAATTATAAAATTGAAAAACAAAACCCACCTCATGACGACGATAAGTGATCAAATCTTTGTCAGAATACGCAGAGATATCTTTTCCGTCGATCATCACTTGGCCGCTAGTATTGGTGTCCATACCACCTAATATATTCAACAGTGTAGATTTTCCTGCTCCAGAGGCGCCTAAAATTACTACTAACTCTCCTTTTTCAATCGAAAAAGTTAAAGCATCGTTGGCAATAATTTCTGTGTCGCCTGTTTTAAATTTTTTCGTACTGTCTTTTATTTCAATGTAAGACATCTAAAAGCTCCTCCTTATATGAACAACTTGTTGAGTTCCATGTAGCATTATAGTATGCTTACAGAAAATTTTCCATAAACAACTTGCTTTTTTTTGTCGATTTAAGTAATTAATTATACATGATGTTGATTTTAGTTCTATTTCCATTGTACACTATAACCAAAAGAGGGAGATAGCTATGCAACGTAATACACAAACGAAAAATAAAATTAAACAAGCACTGATCCAGCTGCTTAATAAAAAAAATTTAGAAGAAATCACCGTAAGCGATATTACTCGTAACTCACAAATTAATCGAGGGACTTTTTACCTTCATTACTTAGATAAATATGATTTAATTGAAAAACTAGAAGAAGACATTTTAACAAATATTCAACAAATATTTTATCAACCTGTTGAAAAAGGGGAAGAAAATCCATTAATTCCGGATAGATTGATTCTCAATGCGCTTTATTATGTAAAAGATGATTTAGCTTTTATTAAAGCTTTAGTAGAGGAAAACGGGGATCCTAAATTTGTCTCTACTTTTAAAAAATTATTAACCAATACGGTAAAAAAATACATAGCTCATGAAAAGAATCAATTACCGATTGAAAAGATTCCAAATGATTATGCTGAAGAAATTTTATTATCAAGTACAATTTCTATTCTTTTACTATGGATAAAAAAAGGGGGGAAAGAATCTCCAGAGCTGCTTTTGACCTATATTAATTACGCTCGAGATACTTCCCCCACTGAATTATTGCAACCTTAAAAAGAGGCTGGGATTATTTACCCCAGCCTCTTTTACTTTTTTGTTATTCCACCCTAGGTTCGCGATTTTCTTCAAAGTTTTCAACACTTTCGTTGACGCTTTGAGTGGCTTTACTGGTTTGTTGTGAAATATAATGTCCAGTCGTTTTCCCAGCACTTGTTACTTTATCTTGTACAGTTTCGCTTTCTTCTTCATATTGTTCTTGTGTTTTAATATCTACAACATTTACATTAATTTCAACCACTTCTAAATGAGTCATTTCGCTAATGTCTTTTGCAATGATACGTTTGATTTCTTCATAAATACGACGGCTATCTTTTCCGTATTCGACAACCACATCCATATCAACAGCGACTTGTTTTTTTCCTACTTCCGCATTGATCCCTGTGGTAACGTCATTCGTATTCACTAGTTTTTCAGCAATGTTTGAAAAAAAGCCACCATTAATTGTTAACAAACCATCAATGTGATCCATCGCGTAACCAATAATTTTTTTAATGACTTTTTCTGCAAAAGTTAACTCTCCAGAAATATCGTTTATATTTACTTTATTTTCTTGTTTTTCCATCTCGACATCCTCCTAATCTTCTATCTTCTAGGTCCTTTGAAGCGATTAAAAAAACCAATTTGGTTCAGATAAAGGCCAATAAATGCCCCTATAATCGTACACACAATAACTAACAATGTTTTTGCAAAACCAATCGTTAGCAGAAGAATTGCCAAAATCAAACCAATCCCACCGCCAATGATTCCATCACGATATCGCTGTAAAAATTCCTGCATTTGGCAACCTCCTTTATTTTACACGCTCTTCATTTTTTTCTTCAGGTTTTCGATAATTTTCAAGAGACACATCTGTCTTGATGTTTTCAGTTGTTCCCAACAGTGAAGACACTTCTGTTTGAATCTCATCCACTAATTTATTTTGCTTTTCCGGAATCGCCATCGCTTTTCTCATATAACCTGCAACTTTAATCCGAATCTTTTTCTTATACATCTTCACTTTTATGCTGGGGTTTTCAACAAAAGGTTCTTTATTAACAATTTGCAGTACAAAATTTTCTACTGCCTTTCTTTGAATTTTTAATGAGCCTTGTTCTTGTTCTAAAATTAAATTATTTTTCTTTTTAGGATAAAAAATGATGAAAATTAATAACAAGATCGCTAACACAGACAATAATATACTTAACCAGAATAATGTTTGCTGCATATACATACCAATCCAAGGATAGTCATACATTGAAATAAAACGTATCGGTAGTTGCACAGCATCTTGATTTTCTACCATCACAAAAAAAGACGTGAAAATCAAAAGCAACAACAGGATGCTGATTAAGCTTTTACCTAGCTTACCCATAGCTTCACCCTCTCTACCAACGATACGAACTTAGCAAAAAGAATACTAAAAACTTCCTAGCTACACACTCTCGTTGGATTCAGTGATAAATTGACCTTTATTTTAGTTATCTGATTCATCTGAGTTATCCGATTGTTTTTCATCAGATTTTTTATCTTGTTCAATTTCTTCTTTTGTTTTGATATCTTCTATATGAACATTTACTTCAACTACATCTAGATGCGTCATTTTTTTGACTTGTTCTGCAGCCACTTTTTTAATTTGTTCATAAATTTCTTGAGCGTCTTTACGATATTCAACAACAACAGCTAAATCCACAGCAACCTGTTCTTTGCCGACCTCAGTTTCGATGCCGTTTGTTACATTGTCTGAATTTGAAATATGCTCAGCCATATTTGAGAAAAAGCCACCATCAACTTGTAACAAACCATCAACTTTTTCCAAAGCAATACCAATAATCTTTTGGATTACTTTATCTTCAAATGTTAACTCTCCTGAAACTTGTCCTTTTGTTTCTTTTACTTCATTAGTTGGAGCGTTTGTACCTTTTTGATCTGCCATATGCTTTTTCCTCCTAATTTTTATTCGTTGTAAAAAAACAACCTTACATATTTATAATAAAACAAAGCTCGAAAAAGTTAAATTAAAAAGCCTTTTCACTCTAATAAAACAATAAATAAATTTAAATCGCTTTATTTTATTTGTTGACAAATATATAAGAGTCATATATATTTATTTTATATTATATAATACGTATTAAATAAAGAAGGATGTGGCTTAATTGAAACGAATCTATCATTTTAACGAGGGTAATGCTGACATGAAAGATCTTTTAGGAGGAAAAGGAGCGAATCTAGCAGAAATGACCAGCTTAGGTTTACCTATTCCCGCGGGGTTTACCATCACAACTACCGCCTGTGTACAATTTTTAAAGCAAGAAAATTATTTTGAACATAATTTGCAAAAAGAAATTTTGGAAGCGATTCACAATTTAGAAAACGAAACTGGAAAATCATTTTTAACGAATGAAAATATACTGTTAGTTTCTGTACGTAGTGGTGCAAAGTTTTCTATGCCGGGAATGATGGATACTATTCTTAATTTGGGTTTAAATGATATTAAAGTAAAAGCTTTTGCTGAATTAACGGATCCTTCCTTTGCTTATGATTGTTATCGCCGTCTCATACAAATGTTTGGAGATGTGGTTTATGGTATAGCTAAGGAAAATTTTGATAAAATTTTAGCAAAATATGAAGCGTCGTTTTCTAAGAATGCTACAGATTTTTCCATCATAGAACAAAAAAAGGTAATAGAAGCTTACAAAGGTCTTTACCACACCCAACAAAAAGAATTTCCGCAAGATCCTATAAAACAACTTTTTATTGCAATCAAAGCGGTTTTTCGCTCATGGGAAAACCCCAGAGCAAAAGTTTATCGACAATTACACGACATTCCGTTTAACCTAGGAACCGCTGTAAATATCCAAACGATGGTTTTTGGTAATAGCGGGGAAGAAAGTGCGACCGGTGTAGCTTTTACTCGGAATCCGGCCACTGGTGAAAAGAAATTATTTGGTGAATTTTTACGGAATGCGCAAGGTGAAGATGTCGTTGCAGGCATTCGCACACCGCAACCAATAAGCGAACTAAAACAGTTACAAGCAAAAGCTTATGCAGATTTTATACATTATGCAGAAGTATTAGAATCCCATTATAAAGATATGCAAGATATTGAATTTACAATTGATAAAGGACAGTTATTTATTCTGCAAACCAGAAACGGAAAACGAACTGCACAGGCAGCTTTGACTGTCGCTTTAGCATTGGTTGAAGACAAAGTCATAACTAAGAAAGAAGCTCTTTTACGAGTAACGCCTACTATGGTAGAACAATTGATTCATCCTGTGTTTGAACCAAAAGCGTTGCAAGAAGCTAGTTTGTTAGCTGAGGGGTTGCCCGCAAGTCCAGGAGGGGCAAGTGGTCAAATTGTATTTACAGCAGAAAAAGCTAAAGAATTTCATGAACAAGGAAAAAAAGTTGTTTTAGTACGCCAAGAAACTTCTCCAGAAGATATTGAAGGAATGGTTGTAAGTGAAGCAATCGTTACTTCCAGGGGCGGAATGACTTCTCATGCTGCTGTGGTTGCCCGTGGCATGGGTACTTGTTGTGTAGCCGGATGTGAAGCATTAACTGTCAACGAAGAAAATCTGATGATTACTTGTGATGATCAAGTATTGACAGAAGGCGATATTATTTCTGTAGATGGTTCTACAGGCAGGATCTATCAAAGTAAAATTCAAACAGTTACTCCTATAAACAATCAAAAATTACAACTTTTATTAAATTGGGCAGATGAACAAGCTGATTTGTCAGTACGCGCTAATGCTGAAACATTACAAGACTTAACAGCGGCGCTCGATTTTGGCGCCTCTGGAATCGGTCTAGCACGCACAGAGCATATGTTCTTTGGGGAAAACCGAATTTTAGAGATGCGTCGTCTGATTTTAGCTGATAATGACCAAGAATTCGAAGTAGCTCTACAACGATTACTTCATTTTCAACAAGATGATTTTTATCATATGTTAGAAATAACAAATGATAAACCTATGATCGTCCGACTTTTAGATCCACCTATGCACGAATTTTTACCAAAGGATGAACAGACAATCGCCCAATTAGCTGCTAATCTTAATAAGTCTCCAACAAAAATAAACAAACAAATCAATCAACTACACGAAACCAATCCTATGTTAGGTCATCGCGGCTGTCGTTTAGGTATTACAGAAGCGAGAATTTATCAAATGCAGGTTGAAGCAATTTTTACAAGCGCTATTCAATTAAATCAAAATGGTTACAATGTGAAACCCGAAATAATGATTCCGTTGATTGCAGAAGAAAAAGAGCTGATCGAGGTGAAACAATCTTTGCTTCAAACAATTGAAGATTTATTTGAAAAATATGATGTGACACCATTTCCTTTTGAAATCGGTACGATGATTGAACTACCTAGAGCTTGCATGACAGCCGATCAATTAGCTAAAGAAGCAGATTTTTTCAGTTTTGGTACAAATGATCTCACGCAAATGACCTATGGCTTCTCACGTGATGATATTGGTAAATTTTTGCCTATATATAAAGAAAAAGGAATTTTACCAGAAGATCCTTTCCAAAGCTTGGATCAAGCAGGTGTTGGCCAGTTGATTCAAACAGCTGTTACAAAAGCTCGTCAAACTAATCCTGACATGAAGATCGGTGTATGCGGAGAAGTTGGCGGGGATCCTCAATCAATCGCCTTTTTTCAACAAATCGGCATAGATTATGTTTCCTGTTCAGCTTACCGCATCCCTGCTGCTCGCTTAGCTTGCGCCCAAGCAACGCTCAATGATTGCCGATTAGCTAAAGTTACGCTATGATAAGAGTAGGTAAAAAAACATGGGAGGTGTTGCCTTGGAATTTTCTGCTCGACAAAAGTTTATTATCGACATTGTTAAGGAGAATGAGCCGATTACCGGGGATAATATCGCTGCAAAGCTCAATCTCACTAAGCCCACACTACGCAATGATTTATCGTTATTAACAATGACAGGTGTATTAGATGCCCGTCCCAAAGTCGGTTACATTTATTCAGGACAAACAATTGAGCCGTTGTTATTTGAAAAATTATATACAAAAAAAGTCGATGACATTATGATTCCAGCCGTATTTATTAAGCAAGACACATCGCTAAAAGAAGCCATTACTGATTTATTTATGTATGACGTAGGTTCTTTGTATGTCGTTAACGAAGATAAGCGTTTGGTCGGCCTTCTTTCAAGAAAAGATCTTTTACGCAGCGTTTTGACAAACAGTGAAGGAAGTATTCCAGTAGCAGTTGTAATGAGTCGGATGCCAAATATTGTCACGATCAAACCAGATGAGACGATTTTGTCTGCTGGCAGCATGTTAATGCAACATCAAATTGATTCGCTTCCTGTTGTTGAGCACGGAACAAACGATAAAATTGTTGGTAAAATTACTAAAACACGTATCATGAACCATTTTATCGAAGAAGGGATTAAGGTGAAAGCACACAATGAATAACAAACATTCACTAAAATTATTTATTATCTCAGATTCCATTGGAGATACAGCCCAAAAAATTACTAACGCTGTCCTTGCCCAATTTCCAGAATTAACCAATATCGAAACGCAACGTTTTGCTTTTATCGACTCTAAAGAAGAACTGATTAAAGTCTTAAAAGACGCATTACAGGAGCATGCAATCGTTGTTAGTACTTTAGTCAAAGATTCTTTTAATGAAAGCGCACAAGAATTTGTAAAACGCACTTCTTTAAGTTATGTCGATTTCATGACTCCTATGATGGAATTGATTCAAGGTAAGACAGGTCTGGCGCCTAAAGGTGAAGCTCGCGCCCAACATAAATTAACGCCTGATTATTTTGAAAAAATTGAGGCCATTGACTTTGCTGTAAAATATGACGATGGACAAGATCCAAAAGGTTTTTTTAAAGCGGACTATGTTATCTTAGGCCCTTCACGTACGTCAAAAACACCTTTAAGCATGTATTTAGCTAACAAATCATATAAAGTAGCTAATCTGCCTTTAATACCAGAAATCCCCTTACCTAAAGAGATTTTTGATGTTCCAAAAGAAAAGCTGATTGGCTTAGTAGCGACACCTGAGGTAATCCAACGTACACGCCAGAAGCGCTTAAACTCACTTGGCTTAGGCGGTAGTACGTCTTATACCGATGTCACACATATTAAAGAAGAAATGGATTATGCCCAAGATATCTATCGTCAATTAAACGCAAAAACAGTGGAGATTGATGATATGTCGATAGAAGAGATCGCTGAGTTTATTACTCGTTTGCAAATTAATCGATAAACACAATTTTTATAAAAAAGCAGCTTAGTCAAGATTAATCAACGACTAAGCTGCTTTTTTAAAGTTAGCTTAAAAATAAACTTCCTATTCTGTTAATATAATTGATTTTCGTATACTAGCGACTGACTCTGCTAGTTTTTCCTTTTCCCAAGTATTCAAAGAAACCAGCAATTTCTTTTCTACACCCTCTTTTCCCAACACGCAGGGAACGCTATAGGCACAAGGCTTTTCAAAATTATATTCATGCTCAGTCATTGATACACTCACTGGAAAAATACTTTTTTCATCCAATAAAATACAACGTGCAATATCAATTGCGGCTTGTGCAACAGCAACATTGGTCACGCCATTTTTGGCAGCAAAAACATCATAAGCCGCTTGAACGACCTTTTCTTTTACCTCTTTGGCTGTAAGTAAGTCTACATCAGGAAAATAAGTACTCAGTTGATCATAAGGGATACCAGCAATCGTTAAATGGCTAAGTACAGGAAAAGCAGCATATCCGTGTTCGCCCATCATATAGCCCGAAACAGACTTAGGATCTAGCTGATAGCGTTGACCAAGCAGCTGGCGCAGCCTTGAAGAGTCCAGCATGGTTCCAGTGCTTAACATTAAGTTTCTAGGGTAATCGTAAGTCGCTGCAATATGAACGACTGTATCAGCTGGGTTCGTAATAAAAATTAACATCGCTGACTGCGTATTTTGTACAATATTTGTCATAATCTCATGAATGATTGGAAGGTTTTCACTAAGTAACTCTTGCCGATCTGCAGGAATTTCACCCTTTGGATAGACATGGGTAGCGGCAACGATAACAATATCTGCATCTGCTAAATCTGTATAATCTCCTATATGAACTGCAATGTTTTTTCGAGACAATAGTCCCCCAGCGTGCATTTGATCTAATCCTTCACCCCAAGCAACTTTATCTTTAGGATCAAGCAAAACGATCTCCCCAAAGAGCTCTGTTTGTAGAGCAGTTGCTAACACGCTAGACCCTACATGCCCCATCCCGATAATCGCTAATTTTTGTGTCTTCATTTATTTCTCCTTCATATACCTAATGCATAATTTTTAGTTCAACAAAGCTCTAAACTCGGATGATATTTATTTTTTAAGTATAACAAAAAGCAAGCGCCATGTATCCTATTTTTAACGGCTATTTATTAACAATGAAAAAATAAGATACATAAGCTTGTATTTTAATCATTTTGTTCAATAATTTGTACCATTGTTTTTGTCTGTTCTAATTTGCCTAGTATTTCATCATAGTGCTTACTTGCGTAGGCAGAAAACAACACATCAACAGTATATAATTGTACTAGTAAAGAGTTGGTCGCCGAACTTCTTAAAGGAGCTTCACCACCATCAGCTGTATGTAACAATACATCAGAAATCGTAGCTAATGTCGAATGTGCTTTACTTGTCATACATACTACTGAAATCCCTTTGTCTTTTGCTAGTAAGGCTAAATTGATAACTTCTTGCTTTTCCCCAGAATTAGAGACTAGAAAAACCCAGCTAGGTGCTTCATTGGTTACGATCACTGTTGTAAGCAAATGATAGTCTTTACTATAAATCACTTTTTTTCCAATACGTAAAAATTTCTGTGCAAAATCATCAGCCACGATGCCTGAAGCCCCAATTCCATAAGTAAATATAGCATCTGTTGATTCGAGCAGATTAATTACTTGTTCGATTTTATCGTCTTCAAGATCCTCACAGTTTTTTTCTAGACCATCAGTCATTTTTAACAACAATTTTTGTTTAATTGTACCAACATCTTCATTGGGAACAATATCTGTATATAAATTTTCTTCGATAGTTGTTTGATTAGCAGAAAGTTTTAATTTCAGGTCTGTGAATCCTTCTAAACCTAGTGAATAACATAATCTTACAACAGTCGCCGGACTTGTATTAGAAGCTTGTGATAAAGCTTTAGCGCTCATATAAATGACCTTTTCTGGTTGCTCAAGGATCCATTCTGCTAATTTTCTTTCTGCTTTTGACAGCTTATTCAAATGATGCTGCATTGTAAACAAAATATTCATTTCTTTATCCCTCGACTTATTCTGCTAAATTTACGCCTTAGTAATACCTTTGAGTGGTTAACTATTAGCTACAAATTCTGTAATTTCTTTAAAACGTTTCGTCTTCATAAAATCAGTAATTTCCTTACCATTTTTACGTTCATCTACTACATCAAGTAAGGATTGCAGCTGCGCATAATCTGCTGAAGTTTGCTCTTTTTGATTTGCTTTCATATAACGATATTTCGCATCGACCATATCCACTAATTTGCTATTATTGGCTGCTTGATTGTCCTTTTGGCTATCAAGAGCTAGCGTTGCTATCAGACCGTATTGTCCGGTTAAAAAGTGATCCCCTATAAAATCATTAGGGTCTTTCTTTTTAGCAACAACTGGAGAATTCTTCGTATTCGTCAGTAGTACAACAGAAGTGTGATTAACTGGATCGATCACGGTTAATGTCCCTGTCCAACCAGTATGACCGATGGTATTTGCATTTGCTAAAGGAGAAAAAGCCCAAGAATATAACTGTTGCCCTTTACGACGCCAGCCTAAACCAAAGCTTGGATCAGTATCTTTAGCTTTAATAAATTGATCCATTGTATCTTCAGAAAAGAACTGATGATTTCCATAACCGCCTTTATTCAAAGTGATTTGAGTTAATACTGCCAAATCTTTTGCATTAGAAAACAGGCCGGCATGTCCACTGATACCATCCATTGAATAAAAAGCCTTCTCATCATGAACTTCTCCTTGCACTGTGTTTTTTCTAATATTGTCAAAATCAACCGCCCCGTCTCGCGTATTCCCATGTAATTCGGCTGCAGCGATTTGTTCTTTTGAAAAATGATGGTCCAAAGGCTTAAAAGTCGTATGTTGCAGGTTTAACGGTTGATAATAATTTTGCTTCATATATTCATCCAAGCGTTGCCCTGTTACTTCTTCAATAATAAATCCAAGTAACATATAGTCCACATCTGAATACATTGTTTCTGTACCTGGCGTATACTCCAAAGGCGTGGCGATGATTTTTTCCATGACTTCATTTCTATCTTGTGTATACAGTTTTTTATTAGCATCAGGCCTAGTTTGATCATCTGCATCCGGGTCATAGTTTTTATTATGATACTGTGGATCTGCTGGAAATCCTGCTTGATGTTGCAATATTTCTTTAATCGTCAAATCATCTTTTCCTTTGATTTCATCTGACTTTTTGTCTTTAAAATCCGGGAAAATTTCACTAACCTTTTGCTCAATATTTAAATCACCATCCGAAACTAATTTTTGAATAGCGTAATTCGTTGCATACATCTTCGTATTACTAGCCAAATCATATAAGGTGTTTTCCGTAACTTGTTGACTATCTTTTTGCAGCCTGCCTTGTTGGTCATAGGCATTTACATTGCCGTAAGCGCTCGATTTAATGATATTTCCATTTTTTGCCACCACTAATTGAGCTGAAGTAAAACCATTTTTTATTTCAGCATTAATCAGTTGGTCGATCAATTTGAAATTATCATCATCAGCGTACTCTTTTGTATTATCCTTTAAAATAGGGTAAGGAATTTTTACATTCATTTTTGCCTTATTACTATCATCAACTCGACTAACTTGTAAGTTGTTATCTCCATTTTTAGTAAAATTTGAAATATCGATCTGCTGCCACTTTTTATCCGACAAATTAGCAACTATTTCATCGCCATTTACGTAAATCTTGAAGGCATCTTTATCGTTGGTTCTTACTAATAACTGTCCTTGCCCTTTATACCCATAAAATGTCTCCATTTGATTTGTTAGAAGAGAACTATCAAAGGCTTCATCAGTTGCTGGGGGTGGATAGCTTTGACTAAGTTGATACGAACCTTTAGGACTACTAATTTCTCTCACATCCGTTTTGTCTTCTAATACACATGCACTCATAAAAAATAAGACACAGAGTATTACACTAGACATCATAATTTTTTTCCAACACTTTTTCATACTTAGATACCTTCCTTCTTTTTCGTATCCGATTTCAAAAGTGATAAAAGTGAAGCAATCGTTTCGTTAAATCAAAACGATTGCTTTTGTTTAAACTAAATCCAATAATTGCTGGAGCGATTCAATTTGATAGTTAGCTTGTGATTGATCGATATTAAATTGCGGGCTCTTTAAAGCCGCTACAGTCAAATTTGCACGACGAGCTGCTTCAATGCCAAATGTCGAATCTTCGACAACTAAACAATCACTAGGGCGCAGTTTGAGACGAGAAAGTGTATATTGATAAATTTCAGGGTTAGGTTTGCTACGAGCAAACATATCACCACTGGTAATCAATTCAAAATATTCTTTGATTTGGTTGACTTCTAAAATTCGATAAATATTTTCCAAAGGGCCCGAAGATGCTACAGCCATACGAATGTCTTTATTAGCCAACTTATCCAGCGTAGGTAAAATATCAGGATTAAACATTGCTTGATAGTCCATCGGATAATGCTGACGAAATGCTTTATAAGCTTGTAATAATTCTGTACGCTTATCAATGTCTTCTGGAAATAATTGTTCAAACATATCGTTGGCATTAGAGCCTACAAAATAGTCTTGAACTTCTTGGGCAACCGACACATTATTTTGTTCAAAAAAAGCCGCACGTCGTTTCTGATAAGCTTTTTCTGAGAAAACAATAACACCATCTACATCAAAAATAACTGCTTTTCTCATATAATTCTACCTTCCCGAATATCTTCATTCGTGCCAAAGAAATAGGTTAATACAAAGCCACCAATATAACCTGCAATTAAGCTGATAACATAAACGAACCATCCACCTTCAGCAATCAAAGGAATTAAAGCTAAGCCACTTGGCCCAATGGAAATTGAGCCCACGCCGCCCAGCAAACCAACAACGGCACCGCCAATCCCACCACCTAAACAAGCAGTGATAAATGGGCGACCTAAAGGCAAGGTAACACCATAAATCAATGGTTCGCCAATACCCAAAATACCAACTGGTAATGCACCTTTGATCATCTCAGTCAATTTTTTATTATTTCGGCAACGTATCCACAAAGCAAAAGCTGCACCAACTTGACCAGCACCGGCCATTGCTAAAATAGGTAATAAAGAAGTACTGCCGTAGGTTTCGATTAGTGATAAATGAATCGGTGTCAATATTTGGTGAAGACCAAACATAACCATCGGTAAGAATAAAGCGCCCAACACAAAACCAGCAAAGCCACCACCTACACCTAGTACCCAAGTAATAGCGCCTACAAGCCCATCAGAAATCCATCCTGCTAATGGCATGATAAAGAAAATCGTAACGACACCCATAGCAGCTAAGGTAAGTACTGGCGTAACGATAATATCAACTGTATCTGGCACTACCTTATGCAACCATTTTTCCACTTGCGCCATCAAGAAAACTGCGATAATAACACCAATTACACCGCCTTGTCCTTCAGCTAAAGATTCACCAGTAAAAATGTTAGGCAGCGGCATATCTTCACTCATCCCGGTCAGCATAGTGACACCACCAATTACGCCACCCAAGCTCGGCGAAGCGCCGAATTCGCGCGCGGCATTAATCCCTACATAAATCACTAGGTAAGTAAATACACCACTTTGAATAATTGAACCAACACTTACGATATTGACCCAGGCATCACCAGAAATCGTTCCAGCTTCTAACATATTTGTTAAAACCGAGGCAATTCCACCGATAATCCCAGCACCAACGAAAGCTGGGATTAAAGGTACGAAAATATTAGCAATTGATTTTAAAACTTTTGACCAAGGTTTTTGATTTTTCTTTTTTACTTCCGCATGAACTTCTTCTGCTTTGGCGTTAACATCTTCTTTCCCGCTTGAACTAGTTGGCGTCTCTTCTACAGGAGTGCCATCCGGACGTTCTTCTCCCAGCTCCACGCCCGCCATATCAGCCATTTTTTGAGCAACTTTACTTACAGTCCCTGGTCCAAGTACAATTTGTAGGGTTTCGTCTTCGACAACGCCCATTACACCGTCAACAGCTTTTAAGCCATCAAGGTCTATTTTACTGTCATCGATCACACCCATACGAATACGTGTCATACAGTTAACAATTTTATTGACATTATTTACGCCACCAACATATTCATAAATTTCTTCTGCTAACTTTGTTACTTTATCTGCCACTTTTTCTTCCTCCTTTTTAAAGTGTATTTCTCACAAACCCATTACCCTCAGCTAATTTTTCTGCAGCTTCTTCTTTTTTTACTCCAGTTAAAATCATAACAATCGCAAGTTTGACATTTTCATCTGCTAGATAAAAAGTTTCATCTGCCTGTTCATAACTACACTCAGTTGCTTGCATGATAATCCTTTTAGATCTTTCAACTAATTTTTCATTGGTCGCCCGGACATCTACCATTAAATTCTTATAGACCTTGCCAATGCCAATCATCGATGCTGTTGAAAGCATATTTAATACTAATTTTTGCGCTGTACCTGATTTCAAACGAGTGGACCCTGTTAAAACTTCTGGACCAACTTCAACTTCGATAGGAAATTGCGCATGCTGACTGATTTGTGCTTTATTATTACAAGCTATTGAAGCTGTGGTCGCACCAATTTCTTTTGCGTAATCCAAACCACCCATAACATAAGGTGTCCTTCCACTGGCAGCGATTCCTACGACAAGATCATTTGGTGATAACAAAGCTTGGGTTAAATCTTTTTTTGCAAGTTCTTGGGAATCTTCTGCTCCTTCAACGGCAACAGTCATAGCTTTTATTCCGCCGGCGATCAACCCTTGTACCATTTCGGGATTTGTGCCAAATGTTGGGACACATTCTGCCGCATCCAATACACCTAGACGTCCACTTGTACCAGCACCAATATAAAATAGTCTTCCCTTTTTATTGAATACTTGGATAATTTGCTCGACAACCCTTTTTATTTGTGGTAATGCTTTTTCAATAGCCAAAGGAACCTTTTTATCTTCGTCATTCATCGTTTGTAAAACTTCCATGATATCCATATCATCCAAAGCCATCGTTTTTTGGTTTCTAGTTTCTGTCGCTAGTTTTTCTAATTCACTCACTACATTTTTCTCCCTTCCTTTAGTTCGAACCGGCATCCTGAGTCGATATAATCAATTAAGTTACAATCTTTTTCAATCACCTTAGCTAGCACGTTTACCTTCTCATCAGCAGGTAAATCAACTTTAGTAATTTGTACTTCTCCCATATAACGCAGATACTTTTTATTGTCCACAGTTATACTTCCTTTTTCTCGTGCTTGAATATTTTCAGTTTCAATTACTTCTTGATTATTTTTCCGCGCCTCTTGACTTCGCACCACATACTCCGCTTCATCGATCCGATTGGTATGTTCACCCAAGATTGATGAGTGATAATTTTTCGTCAGCAAATCAATTTCAAGTAACATTTTTTTATGTTGGAAATAAGCAATAAATTGCTCCCTTACTTTTTTTGTAAGTCCACTATCTCCAATATAAACTGCATCACAATCATAGTTGCGAAACAAATCAAGAGCTGCTGCCAATGGGTGTTGCTGTCGATGCATTTCTAAGCTAGGAAGACCGTTATGTAATGGCCCCCGCAAATTTTCATCACCTGGAACAAAAGCAACGATCTTAAAACCGTAAGCACGCCATTTATGATTTATTCTTTGCAAATAATTTCTTGATAAGCCTGTTTCCGGACGTGGATAATAATTATGCCATAACTCCATATTCGTAAAATCTGCTCGAAAAAAACTTAATTCGGCTACATCTTCGTCCGTTAAAGTTGATGCATTCAACCCCACCTGCATGCGTCTTGAAATAGCTGCAATCGTTTGGTTATCAATGCCATAATCCATACGTACGCCAGTAACACCTAATTCTTTTAACTGGACAAAAGCTTCCACTTGATTAAAATCGGTCGCTAAATACTGTAAGCCATCACTTGATATATCCGCCATTAATTCCATTTGAAATTGCTGAGTTAATTTGCCAAGTTGTTTTAAAGTATAGATGGTTTCTTCTGGATCATCTTCTGGAATATGCAAAGAAGTAAAAATACGTCTAAAACCTGCACGATTCATTGCTTCAATATACTGTTGTTTATTTTTTGATAGCCCTTCTCCCAAGAAAACTGAAAAACCTAGCATCCTTCACACCACCTTTGTTAATGCGCTTTCATTATATCGTAAAAGAAACATTATTTCAATAATTAAATTGATATTCATATTATTTCGAAATATCGTTTCTTTAAAATCAGCAAAGTAATAATTGATTAAGCAACTCGGACACTACGCCTCGCTTGCGCTCGCCCTAGTACTGTTCATCACTTCGCTTATGCTTCGATCTCATCAAGGTCTAAGCGACAAGTCGCTAAGGCCTTGAAGGATTTACTCTCAGCTCCCTCTGGTCGCTGATTCGTAGTGATTCACAGCAAAAACCAGCTAAACATCACTTCTGTTTAACTGGTTGATAAAATATTTTAAAGGGGAAGCCAATTTAAAACACGTTGAATCCAATAGTCCCAAAATAACCAATCATGTTCACCAGGTCCATCTTCAAAAACCACATCATAGCCGTTCTCTCTCATTTTCTTAGTAGTATACGTACTTGCTTGATATATTAAATCTTCAGTACCGCATGTAAGATAAAATTTAGGCGCTTGTAATGCATCCAATGTCTCAATCAAATGTATCAAGTCATTTTCCGAGCCTTTGATTTCCTCTAAAGGACCAAAAATCCCTTCCCAGTAGGCTTTGCTTCTTATTTCTAGTAATTGGTCTATTCCTTCAGCAATTGTTAAGCCACCTGAAAGTGAAGCAATTGCTGCAAAATTTTCAGGTTTTTTTAATCCCAATTTTACAGCACCGTAGCCACCCATTGATAAACCCGCTGCAAATGTTTTGGCTCTTTTTTTCGTTAGTTGAGGGAATAACTCATGACAAATTTTAGGTAACTCTTCAGCAATAAATGTCCAATACTTCATATCATATGTGGTATCTGTATACCATCCTAAATCAGTAGAAGGCATAATCACAGCTAAGCCCTTATCAGATACGTAACGCTCAATTGCTGTTCGCCTTTGCCATACACTATGGTTACCATTCATGCCATGCAGTAAATAAAGTACTGCTACATCATCAGTTGTTCCTTTCGTACTTGTTCCAAAGGTTTTTTTGGTTTCTTGTGGTAAAATGACGTCTAACATCACTTCCATTTCTAACACATTGGAAAAAGCATTTACTTGTAAAAGAGCCATTATTTTTTCACGTCCTTTATTATTTATCATTCATTGTAGCAGACTTTTCCTAAAATCAAAAAGACCCTATTGAATAAAACCAATAGGATCTTTTAATCATTTTATATTTTCTTGCAAAACTTCAACTTTATCTGTTTTTTCCCAAGGCAAATCAATATCGGTTCTGCCGAAATGTCCATAAGCAGCTGTATCTTTATAAATAGGACGTCGTAAATCTAACATCTCAATAATGCCAGCTGGTCTTAAATCAAAATTTTGACGTACAACTTCAATTAATTTTTCTTGGCTCACTTTAGACGTTCCAAAAGTATCAATTGAAATGGACACAGGTTCAGCAACGCCAATAGCATAAGCCAATTGTACCTCAGCTTTATCAGCTAATTTTGCTGCAACAATATTTTTTGCAATATAACGGGCAGCATAACTTGCCGAACGGTCTACCTTTGTAGCATCTTTACCGGAAAATGCGCCACCACCATGACGCGCATAACCGCCATAAGTGTCTACAATAATTTTTCTCCCGGTCAAACCAGCATCACCTTGCGGCCCACCAATAACAAAACGACCGGTAGGATTAATGAAATACTTCGTTTGTTCATCTAAAAGTTCATTAGGAACGACCGCTTTAATGACTTTTTCAATCATATCACGTCTAATTGTTTCATTTGCAACTTCGTCATCATGTTGTGTACTAATGATAATAGTATCAACTCTTTTGGGTTGATCATTTTCATCATACTCCACAGTAACTTGCGATTTTGCATCCGGACGTAGGTAGCTAATTTCTGCTGTTTTTCTTAATTTTGCTAAATGAGCGACAATTTTATGACTTAATGAAATAGGTAAGGGCATCAACTCATCGGTTTCGTTAGTCGCAAAGCCAAACATTAAGCCTTGGTCACCAGCTCCGATTGCATTAATACGCTTTTCTCTATCTTCTCTTGCTTCTAAAGATGTATCAACACCTTGTGCGATATCCTGTGATTGTTCATCAATTGCAACTAAAACTGCTACATTATCGCCATCAAATCCATATTCTGGTCGATTATAACCAATATCTTTGATTGTTTGACGTACAACCTTCTGCATATCAACATATGCCGATGTAGAAACTTCCCCAAAAACCAACACCAAGCCTGTTGTAACAGATGTTTCACAAGCAACACGTGCCATTGGATCTTGCTCTAAAAGTGCATCTAAAATAGCATCACTGATCTGATCAGCAATCTTGTCTGGATGTCCTTCTGAAACAGATTCAGAAGTAAACAAACGCCTTTCTTTCACGATGATTCCCCCTAAAATAATTTTTCGGTTACAAGGCATCTTCACTTGATTTTCAAATGAATCCTCTCGGGAACTTGCAACGGTCTGATTCTAATAGATAATAAGAACGATCTATCCTCACTTTTTGTCAAAATGAGTTGAAACCGAAACTGTCAGCAAAAGTCCTCAATTTAACTTAAAAAAAAGCATCCATTACTGAATGCTTCGATGATCCGTACGGGATTCGAACCCGTGTTACCGCCGTGAAAGGGCGGTGTCTTAACCACTTGACCAACGGATCGCTGATACGGAGAAGGAGGGATTCGAACCCTCGCGTCGCGTAAACGACCTACACCCTTAGCAGGGGCGCCTCTTCAGCCACTTGAGTACTTCCCCAAAACCAAAAAGTATTGATTTTTCATGGGCCTAAATGGACTCGAACCATCGACCTCACGCTTATCAGGCGTGCGCTCTAACCAACTGAGCTATAGGCCCTTATTATAATTACAACAAAAGCGGGTGACGAGAATCGAACTCGCGACAACAGCTTGGAAGGCTGTGGTTTTACCACTAAACTACACCCGCCTTATATATGATGGATCGAGACAGAATCGAACTGCCGACACACGGAGCTTCAATCCGTTGCTCTACCGACTGAGCTATCGATCCAAAACGGTCTGGACGGGACTCGAACCCGCGACCTCCTGCGTGACAGGCAGGCATTCTAACCAGCTGAACTACCAGACCCGCTTTGTTGTAAATATAATAAGTACTTGCATACAAAGTACAATTGCGGGAGCAAGATTTGAACTTGCGACCTTCGGGTTATGAGCCCGACGAGCTACCAGACTGCTCCATCCCGCGATAATAAAACTAGAAATTATTATAATATCTATAAATAATTTTAGCAAAGGAGGATAAGGGATTCGAACCCTTGCACGGTTTTACCCGCCTGACGGTTTTCAAGACCGTTCCCTTCAGCCGGACTTGGGTAATCCTCCATGACCCCAAGACGCATGGTCCGTACGGGATTCGAACCCGTGATACCGCCGTGAAAGGGCGGTGTCTTAACCTCTTGACCAACGGACCTTAATTATTTAATAAATGGGCCTAAATGGACTCGAACCATCGACCTCACGCTTATCAGGCGTGCGCTCTAACCAACTGAGCTATAGGCCCAAGTAATAAACACAACAAGCGGGTGACGAGAATCGAACTCGCGACAACAGCTTGGAAGGCTGTGGTTTTACCACTAAACTACACCCGCATGACGGTCTGGACGGGACTCGAACCCGCGACCTCCTGCGTGACAGGCAGGCATTCTAACCAGCTGAACTACCAGACCAATTTTTGTTGTATCTCTAATACTTGAAAAACAAGTATAATTGCGGGAGCAAGATTTGAACTTGCGACCTTCGGGTTATGAGCCCGACGAGCTACCAGACTGCTCCATCCCGCGATAATAAAACTAAAAATTACTATAATATCTATAAATAATTTTAGCAAAGGAGGATAAGGGATTCGAACCCTTGCACGGTTTTACCCGCCTGACGGTTTTCAAGACCGTTCCCTTCAGCCGGACTTGGGTAATCCTCCATCAAATAAATAAAATGATAATGACGCAATGGACCTTGTAGGACTCGAACCTACGACCTGACGGTTATGAGCCGTCTGCTCTAACCAACTGAGCTAAAGGTCCAAGCTCTTAATCAAAATCGCGGTGGAGGGGATCGAACCCACGACCTCCCGGGTATGAACCGGACGCTCTAGCCAGCTGAGCTACACCGCGAAAATCATTTTATCAAATGACATGGAGCCTAGCGGGATCGAACCGCTGACCTCCTGCGTGCAAAGCAGGCGCTCTCCCAGCTGAGCTAAGGCCCCTTCATTAAAATCC
>NZ_JAKEIT010000030.1 GCF_021474685.1 Tetragenococcus halophilus
AGCTTTTTCGATTTCTTTATTCATTATTTAATTATTGAAGAATGAATTCGAAGTTCTTTATTCAATTTTGCTTAGAAAAACAAGTTTTATCATTTTTATAACTTATTTAGGCTGTTATTGAAGAAGCTTTCGTTATTTCTTTACTCGTTATTTGATTATTGGATAATCTTTTTCAATTCCTTTACTCATGATGTAAATAACGCAGTTAACATCTCTGCTGTTTAAACTTTTTCCAAAGCATTACAACTTCTTTTTCTCCAGTATCCTCATCGGTATTTACTTCTTTTATCTCAAAGCCTTCTCTTTGGTAAAAATCTATCGCCCTTTGATTTTTTTCATAAGCTTCTAAAGTTAATTTATTTTTTTGCGTTTTAACATAAGCAAGCAATTGTTTACCTATACCGCTAGATTGTTTTTTCTGACTAACAAAAAGTCCAGCGATATATTCGCCAGCTAAGCCAATAAATCCTACAATATTTTCTTGACTATCTAGATACACATAAACTTCAGATCGCGGCAGCTCTCTTTTCATCATATCTATTTAGCTGTACCAATAATTTGCAGCAATAAAATTATGTGCTTTGATATTTTCTTCTTCCCATATAGTAATCACTGTTTCTATATCTTCTTTTTGTAATTTGCGAATCATATCTTATACTCCTTTCCCCTAGGACAAACGCCTTAGATATGGTATTTTAAAGTTAACATAAAAATCGTCAAGTGGAGGCAACATTAACTATGAAAAAAGGAAATACTATTGAAATTATCGCCATTTTGTCATTATCTTTCATTCTGACATCGACCTATTCCGTCTCAGGTGTGGTCCCCACTTTGTTAGAAGCTTTTCCTTCTTATTCACGTTCTTCCATAGAATTTTTGGTCTCCATCCCTTCAATATCTATGATTGTAATGATTGCCTTAAGTCCATTACTTGCCAAATTCTTTAGTGAACGTACGATCATCGTTTCTGGTTTGCTCATTGCAGGTATCGCTGGCATAACGCCTTTTTTTACAACCAGCTTTCCTATGATCTTTATTTCTCGTCTGATCACTGGTGTCGGCTTTGGCTTGATTAACACTTGCGCTGTAAGTATGATCAGTGAACGTTTTACTGGCAAAAAGCGAGCTCATCTATTGGGTTATCGCACCTCTATAGAAACCTTAGGACAAGCGGTTTTGACACTGATTGCCGGGCAACTATTGATCTGGGGCTGGCAGCCTGCCTTTTTAATCTACAGTATAGCATTCCCTCTTTTAGCTTTATATCTTTTCTTTGTCCCTAATAAAGAAGTTGAAAAACAAAATACTTACACAAAAGAAAAGCTTCATCTACATCAATTTTTACCAATTTTGGTCAGTGCGCTTTTTGGTGGTTTATTGATTGCAACTAATACCGCCAATTCACTAAGGATCCCTAGTTATATCGTGGAAAATAATTTAGCTTCTACACTAGCCGCCAACCGTGTACTAAGCTTATTTATGTTCGCTGGTTTTATGGGCGGTGCTTTTTTTGGTAAACTTTTTATGCTACTAAAAAAATACTTTTTAACTGTTCTGTTGTTTATTGGCGGCTTGGGCTTGGTCCTTATTCCGTTGAGTACAAGCATTCATTTTATAGCCATCGGTGCTTTTCTTAGTGGTTTTACAATCACAAGTACGGTTTCTAGTATCTTTACTCGTTTACCAGAAAAAATACCATTAACGTCTTTGAATACTGCTAACGCTATGGTATTGATCGGTTGTAATTTAGGCGCCACAATAGCGCCTCTTCTTTTAAATTGGATAGGAAAAATTAACGCCAGCTTAGATTTTCCTTTTATCATTTTCGCAATAGTCTTTTTCATCATTTCTGCTGGAAATTTCTGGCATGTTATAACTCATAAGCAGTAGCAAGCAGATTGTCCTATTTTGCAGCTAAATTTTTTAATCCAAAATAAACCAAGCCGTTAAAGTAATCTTTTTGAAAAGTATCAGCTAAATGGATCTCAGGTAAAGTAAAATAAGGAAATACCTTCGATAAACGTTGATGAAGCTTTTGAAGTGCTCCTTTAAGCATTTTTGTGATTCCCTTCCAAGCCCGCTTTCTTTTGCAGAGCGCTCACAAATCACACGTCAAAGATTAAAAAGAGCTGTACCATTTTTCTGCAATCATTCTTTCAAATTAACTTTTTAATTTTACTTTCCGTTCTTATGCATAAAGATATGATTCTATAATCGTCAACACACCGTCTTCATCATTTGAAGCTGCTGTGTATTTTGCTGTCTCAAGCACGTTTTTACTGCCATTTTTCATAGCATAACTTTCATCAGTTAACTTCAACATTTCTAAATCATTATCGCCATCGCCAAAAGCCAGCAACTCGCTAGTATTAACCTGCCATTTGTCTAATAGTTTTTGTACAGCTTGCCCCTTGTGTATACCAGGTATAATCAAATCAACATCGCCATGTCCGCTAGAAACTGCCACGACCTCATTTAAAAAGTATCGATTGGCATAATGAACCAGTTCTTCTGTTTTTTCAGCAGCGACATTTAACGCAAATTTTACAAATTCATTTTCTGGCAAAGAAGAAAAGGAGGAAACTTCTGCAAGTTGATAATAATATTTTTTGGCAAAAGACTTAAATTCAGCCGATTCACTTTCTAGAATATAAGCTTGAGAAACACCACATAAGACAATCCCCACTGGAAAAGGCAAATCCCATAAAAATTGTAAAACCCTATCTACCACATCTGCTTTAAAAGCTGTTTTTTGGATCAATTGATCCTGCTTAAAAACCAACGCCCCATTTTCCGATACAAAAGTCATCTCTTGCTCTTTTTCCGGAAAAAAAGACCGCAACTGCGCGTATTGGTTGCCACTTGCAACAATAAATTGAATATTTTGCTTTTGTATTTCGTTAAATAGTTTTTCAAAACGCTCTCTATTGTAATCATTACTCGAATTTAAAAAGGTACCGTCCATATCTACTGCAATTGCTTTAATCATTTGTGTCCTCCTAGCATTTTTTAAAGAACTTGTAGTTTCCTTAGCGCAAATTCAATCCCTTCTTTTTCGTAATCAAGTGTCACCAAATCAGCCGCTTGTTTAACATTTCCCTCCGCATTTCCCATAGCAACAGAATAGTTAACCTCTGCAAATATACTAATGCCATTATTTTTATCGCCAAAGACATAATTATTTGTTTTAGAAGAACGTCCGCTTACCACAACTCACAGATAT
The DNA here is from genome assembly GCF_021474685.1 of Tetragenococcus halophilus. Taxonomy (GTDB): domain Bacteria; phylum Bacillota; class Bacilli; order Lactobacillales; family Enterococcaceae; genus Tetragenococcus; species Tetragenococcus halophilus_B. The sequence continues at coordinate 3,224 of NZ_JAKEIT010000030.1, forward strand.
CTTTATTCTTCTAGTTGTTTTAATAATTTTAAATCCTTGACCTATCTGTAACTGCTCATTTGAAAGTATACCATCTAAATCGAAAAAATAACCCCTTTATCAGGTTTGTTAATAACTATAATCTAATTGAGATATCGATAAAATGCAACTTACAATAGAACTTCTATTAAAATACAACATAAAAAAAGAAGCACCTTCAAAAAAGTACTTCTTTTCAAATTAAAATTTGTTCTGTTTACTATAAATTCATTTAACACGATTTTACTAGTTGTTTTCTCAGTTTTATCTAGGTCCGTATTTTAAACGTTTTAGGTGCTAGTCGATATACGATCAATAGCGATAGGAAAATATAGATCATACTAAACAAGACCGTTGCTAAGCCAAAAGAAAGTGTAGAAAAAGTCCTACCTATCAAGAAATAAGATACAAAATAAGTCAATCCTTGTACAATACCGTAGGACGCACTTTTCATTTCTACATTTTTATTATAGGGCTGTAACAAATAGTACATCACAAGATAATGCACAGAAAAAAAGATACTTAATGCTAAAACCGAAACAAACAAAATAATATAGTTCATTCCATTTGTTGTCCCTCCTGTTAACCATAGTAAAACAGGAAAACCAATCGCAAGTACAGTTGCCGGAATAAGGTTTAATAAGACCAGTGTTTTTAACCGTTCTTTAAATACACCTAAAATAACCGCCGGCGTCCGATAAATTTGATAAGTTAACATACTATGATCGCAATTCATATACATTGCTTGCGTTAAAGTCATTCCTCTATTCATCATATAAGAAATAAATACCATATATGGAAAGTATTGTAATAATAATTCATTCATCATCGAATTAAAAGAAGCTTGTAATTGCGTTAGCACTATAGCAACAATAAGCAGAATAAAAACAACGATTGCTTGTCTTTCTACCGCACGCAAAAGGAGTTTTCGGTGACGTTTAACAAATAAATCGTGAAAATAAGCAAAGCCTTCTTTATCACTAGTTGTTTTCTCATTATATTCGATTTTTTTGGCCATGTTTTCTTGATTTGTCTTATTGATATTTTCTTTTGATGTCATATACACGGTTTCTGTTGTTAATAAGGCTTTTTGCATCTTAGTATAGTTTTTAAAATGATGTATCTTCCATAAGCTATAACTACCGATAACAGCAAAAAGGAGAAAAATTCCTAGAAAAGATTTATCATTTAAAGAAAAACCTAACCATAAGGATAAATAAGTCCAAACCATCACAGCAATCGAAAAGCTCCATCTTATCCATCCAAGCTGATTTTCATTAGCTACAATTTCTGTTTTTTGAAATTTTTTCAATTCGACAGCTGTCCAGCTTGCTTTAACAAATAGCACAAAAAAGGGTAACATCAGACTAATCCATAGCGTCATTTCTGCAATGAAAAAATAAGCCAATAAGGAAAATAGCGCCATCCCTAATACCAAGCAAAATAATTGATAATAATAATTTGCAAGTGTAAATTTTTTCGCTTCAGTACGCATCAACATAATCGCGTAATACTTATCTTTGGAGGGATTAAACATATAAGTGTTCATTAACGCGCCGCTAAGCGTTAGAAAAACAAAAACATATAAAAAGCTCGCACTATTGGGTGTCTGTAAGAATAATAAACTGACAAATAAAAAAACAAAATAGAAAAACTTTCCCAAAAAAGTCATCATAATTTCCCAGAGAACACTTAAAATCGAAGAAAAAACTTTTAATCCGCTTTTCCTGTATAAAGTTTCTGGCAATAACCTGCTTAACAGTGGCACTTGTTTAAGAGAATAAATAATAGCGTTTGTTCGATAAGTATTTTTCAGCCGGAAGGAAACTTTAAAAGTATCAAACATGCGCATCCTCCTTAAGCCCTTCTACAATTTTGTTTCTAAAGGCTTTTTCATCCTCTTGTTTTTCGATTTTTTCTAAATAACCCTGATTTAACAAAACGATCTCATCACATAAATCTAAAGCAAGTTCCATAATATGCGTCGAAAAAATAATAATATGATCTTTTTTTATTTCTCGTAACATTTGCTTCATTTCTTCAGCGACCACCACATCAAAAGAAGTTAGCGGCTCATCCAATAGTAAAATCATTGGACTTGCAATGAAGTTGACAAGTAACTGCATTTTATTTTTCATCCCGTGAGAATAATCTTTTAATAAACGATCACGATCTTCTTTAGCAATCGACATAAACTCAAAGTAATCATCTATGGACCGAGGCGTTGCAATTTTATCTTTATTGATATCTAAGAAAAATTTTAAAAATTCTCTTGCCGTTAAAAAATTAGGCACATGAGGCGTAGACAGCACATAGCCGATATCTTCTGGCAACACTTTACGTGGTCCTTTATTTTCTAAGTAAAATTTACCATCATCGATTGCGATATCTTCATTCAAACAATTAAAAAGTGTTGTTTTACCGGCGCCATTTCTTCCAAGCAAACCATAAATTTTTCCCTTTTCAAAGGTAAAATTGATATCTTTCAAGATTGATTTATGTTCAAAAGATTTTTGCAAACCTTCAATAACTAACTCCATTTTTCCCCTCTTTTCAGTGAATTCTCTTTATATTAATAGCCATTTAAATACTATATAACTCACATTTTACCTATGTTTTTATTCTAATTCTAGGTGCAGATGTAAATTAATATCAATTGTTTTTATTTGCAAGATTAGTTATAAGTATTCAAACACGTTATTTTGAACAAGTGATGAGCTTAAAAAAAATAAGCACATGACTCTTGAAATTTGTTGAGATAAGATTGAAGTAAGCTCATTAAATAGTTAAAATAATGTTCTTATTTAAAAAATTTACTCATTTGCTCTAACATACTATTACAAAAAACAAATGCAAATCCCATAGATTTGAAAATCTCAGGCTTAGCAATTACAATTAAACTATAATTTTTGGCACCAGATATAATTCTAGTTTGTTTAATTATCCGTCAATAAAGGAGCTTTTTATGAAATCATTCCAGCAAAAAAATCTCTCACTACGAAACAAATTAGCATCAGTTCATTTGGAACAAGCTGTTGAACAAGTTATTTTAAATACTGCAATTGCTCAACTTGATAGTGGAGAAAACGAGCAAGCCGTTTTAAAGGATATAAAAAAGCAATTTAGACAGTTGGCGCTTAGTAAAAATTTATTCCAGGAAGGTCTTTTTTTATATACTGAATTACAAAAACTTAATGTAAATGTAGATACTGCCCTATCCTCAATGACATGGTTTCCATGAAATGAAAATAGATTACTTAAGGCAAAAAGCCTAGAAAATTTCAAAAAAGAAATCTCCTAGACTTTTTATCACAAGTAATATGATCTTAAATATTTCACTCTTTCATCTTTTTGACTTGATAAGAAACTGGACGAATGCTAAATAAACCAATCACTATAACAGCTACTAACAAAAAGCTAGCAAAACTCCAATTAAGAAATACCTTCAATAACAGAAGAAAGAGTAGTAGTAACCCCATTCCGCCTATATAAAGCCAAAAACTTTTTTCTGATTTAAAATACTTCATTGAATAAAACCTACCTTTTTTAAACTACCATATCAAATAGCTTTTATTCCTTGCAAATATACATTTAAAAAAGGAGAGCACATATTGAAGAAGAATAAAGTTAATATTTTCAAATTTCCTGCTACTTATACGGCTTTACTAGCACTAGCAGCTGCAATCTTTATGTGGGTAATCTCAAAAGACAGTAATCTTTTGAAAATTGCTGCCTTATTATTTTTAGGCTCTGCTATCGTACGAAGTATAATAGTCATTAAGCAATATAAGGACCAAAAATAATATACAATAATCCATCCACTATAACGATTGCAATAATCACTAATGTATCTTTCCAGGAATTGTTCCGGTACTGATCACCGAGATTTCCTGTAGCAAACCTTCGAGTATTTTCTGCTAAAGAAGTTATCGGATTTTCTTTTTCTTCATATTTAAAATCTCTCCTTTTGCACTGCCAGGATGATTAGAAAATATAGTTAACAAAGTTTCTAATCTTATTTATCCAAAAAGCTCTTAGCTACTAATGTCCTTTCTTCTTTTCTAGTTTTCTCTTTTGTTTTAAGTCAAACTTTTCTTTTTCCAAACGTCTCTTGTTCAAACCCTTTTGTTGCTTTTTACTGCTTTTCTTCTGTTCTCTAGATTTGGTTATTGCTAACTGAGCTTTTGTTGACATTACAGGCTTTCTTTTTTCTTTGTTTATCTTTCGCTGCATTTTCTTTGGACTTATTTTCTTGTCTATTTTTGTTTTGCTAGCCGAAACCGAATAATTTAGATATTCGTCATTTTTATTAATGAAGCTTTGGAGTTTAAAATAAATAAATTGCTCCAGTTCCTTATCCTTTGGCTCTGGTCCAAACACATATCTACAAGCTCTGTAATCTCCCTGAATGCCTTCATACTCAATTAATCCACACCAAAAACTACCGTCAAAATAAATTGTTAACTTCAAACAATCCCCTCCTCTTTTGTATTTCAAGGAAATGGACAACCCGAGGGGGTAGGTTACTGACATAAATGAAATGCTTATGGACTACCAACCATAACGTGTTTTTATTCCTTAATTATATAATAAACCGATTACTATTTTTTTCAAGTAATAAAAAATACGTTAGGAACTCCGTCTTATATTTGGAATTCTAACGCATTTTTGTTTATACTACATTTTTTATTAATGCAACTGTTTTCCATCATCAGAAACTTAACGTAAGAAAGTCAATACAAAAATATTAAATGACCCGTTCTATAAAATTCCTTTAAGAACGGGTTATTTAATACATTTTAATTTTATTATTTTGAAAACTTAAACTACATCTAGAAAGCTAAGTTTAGATAAGGGAATCCTCACCTGCTTCTTGTGCAAGTAACTTTTGATCGTACATTTTGATAAACGGGAACCAGATAAGAAATGCTATAACAGCACAAAGTATGGATATAACTACGGACATATAATCTCCACCTGTACTAATAAAAGCACCTGCTCCTATAGGGGTCGGCCAAGGCATCATGGCAATAACTGGTTGCATAAACTGTAATTCAACTGCCCAATAAGCTACTGATGCGGTAACCATTGGCGCTAAAAAAAATGGAATAGCTAGAAATGGATTGTATACAATAGGCAGCCCAAAAACTAAAGGTTCATTAATATTAAAGAATCCAGGTACAATAGCTGCTTTCCCAAGTACTTTTAATTGTTTAGATTTTGCTACAAATGCAAGATATATCACCAATCCTAAGGTCGCTCCTGCTCCACCCATAATGATAAATGCGTTATTTAGTTCTCCTGCAAATGGAATATTTGCGCCATTTGCATTAGATTGTAGGTTTGACATAAGAATCGGAAAAAGAAAGCCTTGGATAATAATATTTGAACCATGAATCCCTACAATCCAAAGAGCATGAACTAAGAAATAAATAACTAAAATACCTAGCCAACTATTTGTCAAATTAACAACAAAACCAAAAGGAAGCGCGATCAATTTAAAGATATCTGTGCCAAGTGCAATTAAGATACCGTTAATCAATAAAACCGAAATAGCAACAACAAAGGCTGGTATTAAAGCCGTAAAGGCATTAGCCACACCCGACGGTACTGCTTCTGGCATTTTTATAACCAAATTTCTTTTTACACAAAATCTATAGAGCTGAACAGCTAATATAGCCATAATAATTGCTGAAAAAATTCCTGATGAACCTAAACGGCTAATACCATCTTCAACCATTTCCCAGCCATGAATAATTGTTGAATCTTCATTATTTTGGTTTACTAAAGACATTTCCCCATTTTGAAAAACTAGTTGAGGAACTGTCATAAATAAAGCAAACATAGCTAGTAAAGCACCATTTACTGGACTCATATTCAACTCATCTTCATCTGCATATATCCTTGTATATTCATAACCAACAACAATACCAAAATATAATGCTAACAATCCCATAGTTGTTTTATTTGCTAGCATATATAAATCACTAATTCTAAAAAAAGTATTATTGAAAAATCCTTCCAGAAATGTAAATGTTTCTGGTAATACATTAAAAACGAGGAACATAGACCCGACAATAACAAACGGTATACTGGCCATCCCAGCAGCCATTACAGAACGAACAATACGCCATTGTGCGACTTTACTCATAGGTCCTAATAGGTACTTTTCTAAGGTATCAAGTGCCTTATTTCCTGATTCCATATAAATTCTCCTTTCGATTATACATGAATAACTTCTTCATATTTTTTAATACGTTGGTAATGTTTATCCTCATTATATTGAATTTGATGTAAACGATAGAGAATGATACTACTAAGTAAAATACCGACTGCTAAAATACTTAAAATTAGCATTTGAGACTTCACTTGGTTTACAAGAAAAGGATATAGTTGAGAAAAAATTGGAGAAAAAAGGCTTAGAAACGTCAATAATACATTGGTTGTAAGCAAGATTACAAAACAATATTTTGTATAAATCGCTCGATTCGTATGCTTACTTATCATTTTCACCTGTTCAGCCACACTGCTTAATAGACAGAGTATCAATATTGAGGGAATAAAAAACAGAATAGAGCTACTCATTAATAAGGAAATTAACCAATATATATTGATAAAGAAAAATAACGCTACAACATATCTGACAAGTAAATACCGGTTAAAGTACATCGATTTTATGCTAAAATTTTTCTTATTTTTCTCTATTTGCTTCCTTTCTTCTTTCTTCATAAGATAATCTTCACTCACTTTCATTGTTGATGTTTTTATATAAATGCAACATCTCTAAAGCAACTTCTCTTAGTGTCACTGTTGTCATTAAGTGGTCTTGCGCATGTACCATAATAATGTCTATATTGACATTTTCGCCTGAAGTATATTTTTGCATAAGCGAAGTTTGTGATTGATGAGCAGCCGTTAGTTCGTTATTGGCTTCGTCTAATTTTTCTTCAGCCTTATCGAATTCTTTATTTCTCATCAGGCCAAATCCTTCGTGTATTAATGTTCTTGAATTACCACTATGTAAAATAATGGTAAACGCAACATTTTGAATTTCATCTTGATCCATCCAATTAGCTCCTTTACTTAAAACATTTTATTTTTACGATTCAGGTAACTCTTGCAAAATTAAATTAGATAATTTTTCAATTCCCATAGGGACAGGTACATATGCTTGAGGTGGTATGTTTACTACTGGTTTACCTGATCGTTCACCTGTTTTTTTAAGTTGTTCATAATACATTTTGGTTTGAGGGCTGACTAAATATAAATCATACTTTCCTTTTTCAATCATATTTCTTCCTTCATTTGTAGAAGTGGCTTCCACTTGAATGTCATTGCCTTTTTCTTTCAGGTATTCGGTAGTCTTTTTTGCTAATACAGAAGAAGACATACCTCCTTGACAAATAATTAATACATTTTTCATCTTTTTTCCTCCTTTATTTAATTTCATGATTTTTATTTATAAATCCTCTCCATTTGACCTGATGACTTCTTTATACCAATAAAAAGAGTCTTTACGGCTGCGATCTAAAGTCCCTCTTCCTTCGTTATCTTTATCTACATGGATAAAGCCATAACGTTTTTCCATTTCTCCTGTTCCAGCACTAACAATATCGATCACTCCCCATGGCGTATAACCGATTAAATCAACGCCATCTATATCTACAGCTTTAATCATTTCTTGTATATGCTTTTTTAAATAAGAAATACGGTAAGGATCATGAATACTTCCGTCTTCTTCTACTTTATCGTAAGCACCTAAGCCATTTTCCACGATAAATAACGGTAAATTATAACGTTGGTGAAGAACATTAAGGATATAGCGTAGACCAATTGTATCGATCGGCCAACCCCAGTCACTGCTTTCAATGTAAGGATTATCCACCATTTTGGCATCAGGATATTCTGGTACAATTTCTTTAGATTGAACATCTGCTAATGTGCTTACTGTTCCTGACATATAATAACTAAAACCGATATAATCCACTGTGCCTTCTTTTAAGGTCTGCAAGTCTTTTTTAGTATATTCAATGTTGTAACCTTTTCTTTCCCATTCTTTTAAGGTATACTCAGGAATTTCTCCGCGAGCGTGAACATCATTATAAAAGAAACGACGATTCATAACTTTGACAGAAGCCATCATATCGTTAGGGTTACATGAATAAGGATATATGGGTACATAAGCCATCATACAACCGATTTCAAAATCAGGATTGATTTTGTGCCCTAGTTTGACAACTTTAGCGCTTGCTATTAATTCATTAAGCCCTGCTTGAAAAATAACTTCTTCGTCATTTTCTTCTTCATTAACTAAAATCGCAGAATTCGTCCATGTTTGAATTGGATCTTGTCCATCTGCTTGGTTGTTAATTTCATTAAAAGTCATCCAGTATTTCACTTTATCTTTATAACGATTCATCACCACTTCTGCATAATGAATAAAAAAGTCAATCAGCTTCTTATTTCTAAATCCACCGTATTCTTTAGCTAAATGATAAGGGATTTCAAAATGTGATAATGTAATGACTGGTTGAATATCCGCTGCTAACAATTCATCAAACAAATTGTCATAGAATTTTAGTCCTTCTTCGTTGGGTTCTTTTTCATCACCATTGGGAAAAATACGAGACCAAGCGATAGAAGTTCGAAAAGCTTTTAACCCCATTTCTTTTAATAGTGCAACATCTTCTTTATAGCGATGATAAAAATCAATAGCTTCATGATTTGGATAGTTTTCGCCGTCAATGACACCATCAGTAATTCTGCGACGCGCCTTGTTTGTACCTGCTGTCATAACATCAGCCGTGCTAATTCCTTTACCGCCTTCTTGCCAACCGCCTTCAATTTGATGTGCAGCGACCGCACCGCCCCACAAGAAATCCTTAGGTAATTTAGCCATTTATATCTTGCCCCTTTCTTTCGTTGATTACATTTTTATAATAGTTTATAACCGCTTTCATTTGTAGAGAATGTTTTTCCGTTGACAACAGAAAAACGCTGAATATAAAAAAAAAAGACGCCTTATCGCGCCTTTTTAAACTTTCTTGAGTGTATTTTTTAAACCTTCATAAGTATCACAATGTAATACTTTTTGGATTAAGGGACGATTATCTAATAGTTTCATTAAAACATCATACATAGGTTTGGACTCTTCCATTTGATTTCGTTCGCTGATATTAAGCAAACAGACAAATTGAACTAATTTATCGCCCCATTGAATCGGATTTTTTAAAGTAACAATCGACCAGAAGGTTTCTTCTACTTGCGGATCCATAGGATGAGGTATAGCGACTAAATTGCCAAAACTTGTGGTAGAATATCTTTCCCGTTCTAATACCGAATCAACAAAATCATTATTCACTAAACCCGCATTTTGCAACTCGTCTCCTAAAAACTGAATCACTTCTTCTTTAGAAGAGAAGTCTTTTTGTAAATAAGTAAATTCTTTTAACATATACTTTTCGATAATTGTAATATCATGACTGACCAATTTCTTTATTTTATTAACATCTTGCTTACCTAAAAGTGTACTTACTTGAATGACTGGAACAGGCAATTTATCAGGAATAGAAATGGTACTAATGACCAAATCTAAAGAATGAAAATCTTGATTTTTTAAATTGTAGTATTCAGTTGTACCTAAGATGTTCAACTCATCGTAAAAACGATCTTTTAACTTCAGTAAAAGCAATTGCGCCGTTCCTAAACCAGAGGCACAAACAATCAGACATCGTTTCTTACTTTTTTGATTTTGTTTTTGTCTTTCTAAAGCAGCTTCAAAATGAAGCGCGATATAGCCAATTTCATTTTCATCAACGGTAATTCCTAATCTTTCTTTTATAACTTCGGCCGCAATGGTTAAAGCTGCTTCATAAGAAAAAAGATATTTATTTTTTATTTCTTCCAATAAGGGATTTCTTAAATTCATCTGATGCTTATAGCGGTTAATCGCCGGTTCAAGATGAAGACTCAGACTCAACATTAGTTCATTATCTTCAGAAAGATTTAGTGAATATATATTATCCATTCTATGCAAAATTTCTTTAGTCAACTGTTGGATATCATCCTCCAAATAGTTTTCTATTTCATCCATTTCTGAATTAGAATGCATTTTCTTTGTTCCTTGTAAATGAATAGCTAAGTAGGCAATCTCATTTTTAGGAAAAGAAACATTTAGCTTCTGTTCTATATCTTCTACAATGGCTCTTGCTACGGTATATTCTTTTTTCTCAGTGATTTCCCCGAGTTCTTCTTGAAAAATTTCCACCATTTCACTTTCGCGAATTCGCTTACAAGTGATAGCGATATGTGTTATTAGATTATTCAAACTAACGTCGGTAATCACAATACGATATTTTCTTAAGTTTGTTAGTATACTATCGCGAATCCATTCAATTTCATTTGAGGGTAATATCTCAATCAATTCTGTGATCTGATCGCTTAAATCAGATTTATGATTAAAAACATATTCAGAGATACAAAAGCGAATATCCATCTCGTTTCCGGTAATTTTAATCCCATAATTAGGTTTTTGTTCTAAAGATAAATGATATGTTTTTACAATTTTTCGAACATCGTTGATATCACTTTGTAAAGTCGAACGACTGACAAATAACTCGTCTGCAAGGTCATCTATTTTTAAATATGAGGTCTGTAATAATAATTTTTCCATTAAAAATTGCATACGAGCTTCAGGCTCAGTCGGTATCACTTGATCATTTTTATCTGTATCTTTTCTTAGAAAATGTTTAAATTGCTCTTCATCAAAAATACGAAGTAAATAACCTTTTCCTCTATAAGAGTCAATTGTAGCTATATTGTCACTTAGTAGGTTATTTAATTCTTTCATCTCATTTTGAATAGTTTTTGAACTCAACTGAAGATTTGTAGCAATTTCGCCACTGGTTTGTAGTTCATCGGTTGATAGTAACAACTGTAAAATTTGCTGCATACGAGCGTTCAAAATACCCATTGGTTAAACTACCCTCCTTTAAAATATGTTGATTTCTAAACATTAGTATAGGGTAGTTATTTAAAAAAAACAACGCTTATACGCATATTGTTGAAGTTTAGGTTAACTTAGACTGATAAAATTATTTCAAGTGAAAGTTCAGGTATGCTGCTGCGAAGAACTTAATCACATAAAAAATATGAACTGTTGAGCCTAACTGTTGCTAAGCACGTTGAAACATGAAAACAACGTACTTATTTTAATAAAAGCTACCACTTTGTATAAAACTTCCATATCGGTAAATAATTTCCAACTATTTCTTCATCACTAGCATATAGCTACTTTCAATCAGCTGAAATAATTCAGAAGGCTCGGCATCTTTAAGAGAAATAGAAATCCAGTGTTCTTTGTTCATATGATAAGCCGTAAAGTAACCACTTTTATTTTTTAACATTTGAATCAATTCTGGGGCTAATTTTAAATCAATAATATCTAACTCTTCTTTACTTTCTAATCCCAAATTTTCCTTGGAAACATTCATAATAAGCCCGTACCATTTTCTATTATTAGCATGTCTTAAAGCTGCGTATCGGGGAAATTGTTTAAAAGTGTAATCTGGCCTTGTTCCGTATTTTTCATAGACATGCTCAAATACTTGCTCTCTTGTAACCATTTTTACACTTCCTTTAGCTTATTATCTTTCTTGTTGGGTCGGACGAACAACCATCTCATTGACTGACATTCTTTCCGGTGTATCTATGGCATAAGCAACGGCTGAAGCAATGTCCTCAGCGGTCAATAGTTCTGTTTCATTTCTTAAATTAAATTCATTCTCTCTGGCTTTTTCATCATTAATGGTTTTATACAATTCAGTCGTAACGTTTCCCGGAGAAATGATTGTTGATTTAATATTGTCAGAAAGATGTTCTTGTCTTAGCCCTTCCATGATCGCACGAACCGCAAATTTCGTTGCGCCATAAACAGCAGCATTAGGATAAACTTTATGACCTGCAATGGAATCAGTACTAATGATATGACCTTTTTGTTGTTTGACCATGATAGGTAAAGCCGCTGCAATACCGTTTAAAACACCCATCACATTAATATCCAGCATCTGCTTCCATTCATCGCGTTGGCCTGCAATTAAGAGATTAGTCGGCATAACACCTGCATTATTAAATAAAACATCTATTCTGCCAAATTTTTCCATGGCTAAATCTACTGCTTCTTGTACTTCATCGTAATTTGTCACATCTACTTTTTTATAGTATATATCCTCTTTTGCTAAAGAAGTGCTTAACTGTTTTAACTTATCTTCAGAACGAGCCGCAATAACCAACTTTGCCCCTTTTTCGGTAAGTAATTTAGTTGTTGCTTCTCCAATGCCGCTTGAAGCGCCCATAATAAGTACTACTTTATCTTTAATAGTCATTCTATCGCTCCTTTACTTTTTATTTCTAGCCTAACAGAGAGTAATTTTAGTTTCTACTATAAAAAATGCAAGAGTTTTCTGTATTGATTACAGAATTCTCTTGCATTTTTCATTTACAGAATCCGCGGCAATTCTTCGCCTTTAACACTATGCACGTCATCTACTACTACAAAGGCGTTTTTATCAATATTAGAGATCAGCGGGAAAATATTGGCTACTTGTTTGTCGGAACAGATCAAATAGATCATTTCTCGAGATTGTTTATGATAATAACCTGTTGAATTGATAAGCGTAATTCCTTGTTTTAAAGTATTCGATAGTGCATCGGTAACTTCTTCAGTTTTATTTGTAATAATGGTAACTGATTTTTTAGCACCAAAGAAAGACCGTAATTTATTTAAAAACATGGCACAAGTATAAAGTTCAACGACGGTTAGTAACATATTTTCAAAACCGATAATAAAGCCTGAAGGAATAGCCACCGCTAAATCAAAAATCAACATCGCATTTCCTCTCTTCATCCCTAAATAACGATTGCCGATTTCACCTAATACCGTACTGCCAGCGATCGTACCACCAGCATTAAAAATCAAAAACAGACCAAATCCCATAAGTAATCCCGCTACTGTTGCAGGGATAATCGTCTGATCTGTAGTGTAATCTAAAAAATTAGGTAAACGTAAAAAAACAGAAATCCATATAACCGCCCAAAGAGAATTAAAAATAATTTTTTTATCTAATAAGCGATAACCTAATAAAAGCAAAAGAGCATTCAGCACTATATTTGATATATCAGGCGGAATTCCTAACGCATAATAGCCGATGGCAGCTAAGCCTACGACACCACCGTCACCAATTTCATGAGGAAGTAGAAACCAATTCACAGCAATACCATACATAAAGGCTCCTATGACCATCATCAATAAGTTTTTCATGCGTATTTTCATTTCACCAACTCCTTTAAAAATGATAGACGCTTCAGTCTAACATAAAAGAAGAAGACTTTTAACCAAGAGCGGTTGACTTTTCTTGCTGGCATTTTTTCATGCTAAAATTTTACTATTGAATATCTTATAGAGAAATAAAATTATTCCATCGAACTAAAAAATTACTGACATATTGGCAAAAAACGTCGGTATTTCCTATACACACTTAAGAACATTCCAATATAGTTTTGCTAAACTTACAAAAATTGAGGAAAGAATCATATTGTTCTTTCCTCAATCGCTTAATAACAAGTAATGAAATTAGATTCCTTTACTCAAGAGTTTTATATCGAGTAAAAGCAACAAAATCATTCCTCAATATTCAGATTTTGAGCAAAGAAATATTAGTTCATTACTCAATCATGCGGTTTACAGCATATAAAACAGCTAATAAACTTATATTCAACTAATAACGAGTAATGAACAACTAATTCTTTACTCGAAAACTTGAGAACAAGTAATGAAACTAGCTTTCCTTACTCAAAATTACAATAATGAGTAAAAGAAATCTTGTTCATTGTTCAATTCCAAATTAGAATAAACCAACGCCTAGCTAATGCAATAATGAATATTCTTTGCAGAAGTAGTTATTTTAAGCGTCTTTTACCTCGATCAACAATTTCCCGATATTTTCACTATTTTCCATCGCTTGATGCGCTTTTACTACATCTTCAAAAGCGTAAGTTTGATGGATAATCGGTTTTATTTTTCCGGCTTGAAAATAAGGGATAACTGTTTTTTGAAAATCAGCGACTAACTCTGCCTTATATTCGTCTGAGCGCGGTGACAATCCTGTACCAATAAATGAAATACGTCTACCAAGAAAAGCACTTAGATCGACATGGTCCACTTCTACGCCCCCAAGTGTCCCGATGAAAATCCAGCGGGCATCAACTGCAGCACTATTCACATTTTTATGCCAGTAAGTCGCGCCAATAAAATCTAGAATAACATCTGCGCCATGTCCGTCTGTTTCTTTTTGCACGATCTCATCAAAGTTTTCTTGTTTATAATTGATCGTGACGTCTGCACCTAATTCACGACAAAAATCCAGTTTCTCTTGTGAGCCAGCTGTCACAATAATACGAGCATCACTAATTTTTCTAGCCATCTGAATTGCTGCTGTTCCCACACCGCTTGCGCCAGCATGGATTAAAATAGTTTCTCCTCTTTGTAATCTGCCTAACCAATACATCGTCTGATAAGCAGTCAAAAACACTTCAGGTATAGCTGCTCCTTCTTTTAAAGACATCGCTTCGGGTAAGATAATTGCTCTACCTGCTGGAATAATGGCATATTCTGCATAGGCGTCTTTCTTTACTAAACCTGCTACTTTTGTGCCCGGATCTAGTGAAGGATTATCAGAATGGTTTTCTTTTACCACACCACTCACTTCAACGCCTAAAATAGGATATGGCTTTCCCATTGCCGAATTTTCTCGTGTTAAAATGTCTAAACGATTAATCCCCGCATATGAAACCTCAACCAAAAGTTCCCCATTTTCTGCAGTTGGGATTTGTCTTTTAACTAATGTTAACTGTTCACTTCCTCCAGGTTTTTGAACAGACAATGCCTTCATTTGCATAAAATCACTCCTTCATTATTTGTACAGCCACCGGAAAGCTCGCTTTAATTCGTCGGTGCCATTTTGCTCATACCAACGCCCATGAGCCAAAATAATTTTTTCCGGTTGCCAATTTAACATTCGCTTATAAGCTGCTTTCGCCATTTTCTTTCGACCTAGAAATGTCAGACGTAAATCGATTGGTGTTTTCCCATCAGGATATGCGATGCCTCCGAGTTTGTATATCATACGCCAAAGCTTACTCTCTATTCTTTTGGGTTCAAAATTTTCAATTAAATCCGTTAAAATTAACGTGCGACTGCTTTTATGAAAGAAAACAACTTCTTCGATAGCACGGCTTCCTTTAAAGATAAGCTGCTCAATTTCATCTTTCCAATAAGAAGGTGCAGTATTTTTTAATGAATCATCAAAATGTACCTCTATTTCTTGCTTAGCAGCACGCTTTTCAACACCTGGACTTGACCAAGCAATAGCATTGGGATAACGCTTCTTCCATTCTTCGATATAAGCGTAATGAATTTTATTCGGTGAAATTAGATGCTTTACGTCACCTAAACAATCAATTTCTTGAAAGAGCTCTTCATTAGCTTGGATCGGAGAATGACACCACAAACTTTGATCAGGTAATCGAACAATAGTCATTCTAGTTGAAAACGGGACCTTAAAACGACCTACATCCATTTTAATTCGTCCACCGTCTACAATCCAAATATTTTCTGCTACTTTTTTTAAAGTATTCAATGGTTCATAAATGGGAACCGCCATAATACGCTCCTTTATAGATAATTAAAAAACGATAATGGTTTTACCGTTATTACCGTTTTGACTAGCGTGTTTCAACGCTTCTTGTATCTCATTCATCGAATAAACTGCTTCGATTCTGCTGTGTAATTTACCCTTAGAAAACAAAGCAATAATGGTTTGTAAATCCTCTTGGCTAGTACGAACAAAATTATGTTCTGTCCACAAAGCACGTTCCTCTACTTCTGGGCTCACTTTATCATCACTTACAGTAACCAAACGTCCTTTTGACTGAAGAATCTCCGCACGATCTAAAATTCCTGCTGTATCAAACACTGTATCAAAAGCCGGAAGTGATTCGTCACTTACATACATTCTCACATCAAATAAATCTTCGCAAATCTTTTTTTGTTCTTTGTTTCGAACAAGACCTGCGACAGAAATCTTCGCTTGTTTTGCTAATTCAATGGCATAACCACCGACTAAACCCATCGCTCCTGTCACAAGTAAAGTTTCCCCTTGCTTTATTTTCAGTTTTCTTAAAGCTTGTAAAGCAGTCACAGCGCCTAAAGGAATACTTGCACCGTGAATAAAATCAATATCATCTGGCAATTTCAGTAGTTGGTTTTCTTGAACAGACACGACCTGTTGCCAACTTCCTTGTGGATGTAAAGCCAAAACTCGATCACCTGTTTGAAATGTACTATCTTTATCGCCTGCCATAACAACGCCTGCGATATCCCAGCCGAGTATCATGGGAAATTGTTCAATTTCTTGAACTGTCCCTGGCGTCATATGCTTGATGTCGACAGGGTTCACACTAGAAGCAACAACTCTTACTAACACTTCCCCTTTGTTTTTTATCGGTGCATCTACCGACTGAACTCCTGCAACTTCAGGTCCACCATAATTTGTTACTTGAATTGCCTTCATTCAAAGCATCCTTTCTTTTCACGATTGACTTACTTAATATCAGTGTATCTTTCTAAACACAAAAAGTCAGTTAAAACGTTTTGCTGTTATTAAACTATTTGGCTTTTCTTCACTAACTAAACTTGAACTTCACTACTGCAATCGTTACACTTATAATAATAAAAGGAAAGGAAGGCTTTCAAATGAATAAAATAACTATCCATTTAGAAAACCTGTTACTACTGTTTCTTTGCTTGTTCTTTTATTTTCAGTCCGACTATTCAATCGTATTGTTAATTATTCTATTTTTTGTACCAGACATAGCAATCGCTGCCTATCTTGTAAATGAAAGAATTGGAAAAATCGTGTATAATTTCTTTCATTCCTATAGCCTTCCTTTTTTACTACTAGCAATCAATCTCATTGCAGAAATTAATCCCTTACTTACAGCCATTGCACTCATTTGGATTGCACATATTGCACTAGACCGTTCACTTGGCTTGGGGTTAAAAGAAGAACACTTTAAAAAGACCCATCTACAAAATTTATCATAATCCACAGAAAGAATAAATACATGTCACAATCATTAGAGCGTTTTGCAGGAAAAGTCGTATTAATTACAAGAGGATGAGCTTCCAGTCCCAAACATGTCACTTATAGTGTTGCCAAAGTTGGTATCCAAGGCTTAACTCACGCTGTTGCTGTAGACCATGGTGAAGATGGGACTCGTTGTAATGCTGTTGCACCAGGTTGGATCGATACAACATTAAATATTGATATGATTGAAAATTCTTCTGATGCAGAAACTTTTAAACAAAATATCGGAAAAATTCATCCTATCGGTCATAGTGGCACCTCAAAAGAAGTCGCTGCTCTTGTCGCTTTTCTAGCAGCGGATGAAGCCAGCTTTATCACTGGACAAGTTTTTACTGTAGACAGTGGTAGAACCACCAAATTGAGTTTACCTTAATTATTTCAGTTTTAATCATTTCCTTGTACTTTAGTAAAAATCGATTTAGCTGTCATTAAGTCTTGGGCCGCAATCCCCACTGTTTCAAATAGAATAATTTCTTCATCATTTTCTCTACCTACTAAATCATTACTTGCGAGCTGACCAATATCACCTGTAAATTTATCTTTTGTTATCTCTTTTTTATCTAATGGCACAAGTAAATCTCCAGCTTCAGCTAAAACCGCTTCTTGTGAGTCAAAATATATTTTTGAAGCGCGCTGTAGTAACTCAACTGGAATTTCTTGCATATGTGGTTGATAAGAACCTACGCCTGAAATCGTTGCACCAGCTTTTACCTTATTTCCATCAAAAACAGCTTGGGTTGAAGAAGTTACTGTTGTGATTAAATCAGCGTTATCGATGGCTTCATTGGCATCTGCCACGGCAACAATTTCAGTTGGAAATTTCGTTAAAGACTTACGCATGCTTTTTGCAAAATTTTGCGCCCGTTCAAAATCAAGATCATAAACACGAACTTCTTTTAACTCTTTTGCTGTTAACATGGCTTCAAGTTGTGTGGCTGCTTGCCCGCCTGTACCAATTAAAGCACCGATTTCACAATCCTTTTTGGCCAATAATCTAAACGCTACACCACTAGCAGCTCCTGTACGTAGTTGCGTCACATACGTTCCATCCACTAAGCCATTAATTACCCCAGTTTCAGTATCCATAACTAAAATCTGGGCATTAATGGTAGGCAACCCTTTTTCTACATTTCCCGGAAACATATTTAACACTTTAACGCAAGAAGCGTCATACTCCTGGCAGTAGGCCGGCATACATAAATAGGTTCCTGTCCCCTCTTCATTTTTAATTTGTGTTCTTAAAGGAACCTCTACTTTTCCTTGGGAAAATAAGCGAAAAGCATCTTGAACTGCTTCCATACACTCTTCCATCGAATAATATTCTTTTATATCTTTTTCGGAAATATTAAGCACTTTATTATTCCTCCTTTGATAATTATTAAGGATAGTATAACATCCACTATCACTTTTAAAAAACGTTTTCAGTTCTGTCTATTACGTTAATAAACAAACAAGGACTTTAATTGTAATTAGTAAATATAAATATTAAAATGAAGTCGTAAGAATAGATTCAGTCGAAACGGAGGATAAAATGATGAATGATAAAACAGTCGTACTAAACGGCAGTGTCATAAACTATGATGGAAATGTTGATTACTCAAATATTGCTTCTGAAGTTGTTGTTTATGACGAAACACCTGAAGACAAAATCTTGGAACGTGTGGAAGGATTTAACGTTGTCGTCACTAAAGAAATGCCAGTTTCCGGTGATATTATTCGTAAATTTCCTGATAGTGTAAAAATGATTTGTGAGGCTGGTACAGGTTTTAATAATATCGACATGGATGCTGTACATGAAAAAGGAATTATCTTATGTAATATTCCTGCTTATAGTACACAAAGAGTTGCTCATACGGGAATTATGTTTATCTTAAATTTAGCTAGTTCCATGCAAAAACAAATTCGCATGTTAGAAGAAGGCAATCACGATAATTTCCAAAAACATCTTATGGTTGATCATATGGAAATCAATGGAAAAACATTGGGCGTGATTGGTTATGGTAATGTAGGTAAAGAAATTATCAAAATAGCCCAAGCTTTAGATATGAACATTTTAGTAGCGACTCGTACCCCGAGAGAAGATCAAGATGGGATACATTTTACGACAAAAGAAGAACTCTTTAAACAAAGCGACTTTGTTTCACTAAATTGTCCATTAAACGAGGAAACCAAACATACAATAAACCAAGATACACTCGCAATGATGAAATCTAGCGCCTATTTGATTAACACAGCACGTGGCGGTTTAGTTGATGAAAAAGCACTGATTCAAGCTATTCAAAATGGAAACATTGCTGGCGCTGGTCTAGACGTGCAAGAAAAAGAACCACTTCCTGATGACAGTCCACTATATGATATGGACAATGTCATCATAACGCCTCACATGGGCTGGCGCGGATTAGAAACAAGAAAACACCTCGTTTCATTGATTCAAGATAATATCACAGCTTTTGCCAAAGGCGAACCTATTAATCGTGTTGATTAAATTTCAACTTATTAAAAACCTCTTGTTTGTCGGTATTTATACTGCAAACAAGAGGTTCTTTCTCTGTTTATATAGGTCGCAAAAAATACATCCATAAATTTTATTGACTACTAATTAATATATGCTGTACTTTTCAAATAACAAAATACATATTTTTTTAATTCCTCAAATGTTCCCTCAAAATTTACGACGTCCATAGTAAAAGATAAGCCTTCTTTCACTGGGAAATTAGTTAAATAACCATTAAGCTTTAAAAAAACATTCATAGCGACCCAAGCTGTTCTTTTATTACCATTATAAAAGGCATGTTTTTTAGCTAAATTTATAAATAATATACCGGCTTTTTCATAAACGCCCTCATATAACTCTTCTCCAAAAACTTCTTGGTAAGGTTGTTTAATACACATGTCTAACACCTTAGCGTCCTTTACTCCTATTGTTTCGCTTGGTGCAAACTTTGAAATGACACAAGCGTTTATTCGAATAATATTTTTTTCATCTAAATAAAGCATGATAACTCCTATCTAAAGATCAACTAATTTTGACAGTAATTCATCATACTGCTCTATTGTTTCTGAAATAATATTTTCGACATCATTTGTTGGAACATCTTTTATTATTTCCACACGATTATCTTTTATGATATATCTAACAGCGTCGCCAGTTTTTATATTTAATGCTTCTTGAACACTTAGCGGAAGCGTTGTAATATCACTATTACCTGACTTACGCACTTTATAAGATGCTTTATTAGTTGTTGCCATTTTTTACTTCCCTCCTTCAAAAAACAAAAATAGTTATAAACTTATATATCCATTATATAAAATATATATTATACAAGTCAAATAGTTACTAAGGAAATATGAAATATACGTTATTTATGACTATTGGTAGCAACTTTCTCAATCTATCTCCAATAATTTATAAATTGGAGGCACCTCGTTTCATAACCCACCAATATCCCTTGGTTTGGAGGGACATTACTTGATGTGCCACCAAAAGCAGTCATTTGTTAATACTTTTCAAATAGAACAAAAAAGCCGGGTATCTTATGTTCATCATTACGTTAAACATAAGATACCCGACTTTAAATTTTATTAACTAATCATCTAATCCTATCAAATAATCATCATCGCTCATCGCTTCAACAGTACCTAAAAGATAACCATTGCCGACTTGTGAGAAGAAATCATGGTTACTGGTTCCTGTGGAAATCCCGTTCATAACGATCGGATTGACATCATTAGCGCCATCAGGAAACAATGGATCTTGTCCCATGTTCATCAAAGCTTTGTTGGCATTATAACGTAAGAAGGTCTTAACTTCTTCCGTCCAGCCAATGTCGTCATAAAGTTGTTCAGTATAGCGTTCTTCATTTTCATATAATTCAAAAAGAAGGTTATACATCCAATTTTTCATTTCTTCTTGTTCTTTTTCAGAAAGTTCGTTGAATCCTAATTGGAATTTGTAACCGATATAGGTGCCATGAACTGATTCATCACGAATGATCAACTTGATAATTTCTGCCACATTTGCCAACTTGTTATTTCCTAAATAATACAAAGGTGTATAAAATCCTGAATAAAATAGGAAAGTCTCCAAAAAGACACTGGCTACCTTTTTTTGTAAAGGTGAACCATTTTTGTAGATTTCGTTGATACGTTCTGCTTTTTTCTGCAAATATTCATTGGTATTGGTCCACTCAAAGATATCATCAATTTCTGCTTTTGTATTCAAAGTGGTAAAAATTGAGGAATAACTTTTCGCATGGACAGATTCCATAAATTGAATATTATTTAAAACTGCTTCTTCATGGGGCGTACGAGCGTCTTCTCTAAGACGCTCCATCCCATTTTCAGATTGTATAGTATCTAGTAAGGTCAAACCACCAAATACATATCCCACAAGTTGTTTTTCTTGTTCACTTAAGCTACGCCAGTCATCTAAGTCATTTGACAAAGGAATCCGCGTATCTAGCCAAAATTGCTCGGTTAACTTTTCCCATGTTGATTTATCGATAACATCTTCGATTTCGTTCCAATTAATGGCTTCATAATAAGTGTTTGCCATTTTTGCGCCTCCTTGTTTCTAAACTTTAGATGACACAGCTTTCACATTGATTGCTGCCGATTTCTTCTTCATCTTCAGTAAATGTCCGAACATAATAAATGGATTTAATGCCTTTATGAAAAGCATAGTTTCTTAAAATATTCAAATCACGTGTCGTTTGCTTATTCGTATCTGTCTTCCATTCGTAAAGCCCTTCAGGAATTTCCGAACGTAAAAACAGCGTTAAGCTCATGCCTTGGTCCACGTGTTTTTGCGCCGCAGCATAAATATCAATCACTTTGCGCATATCGGTATCATAAGCTGAAGTATAATAAGCAATTGTATCATTATCTAAATGAGCCGCTGGGTAATAGATTTTCCCAATTTTCTTTTCTTGCCGTTCTTCGATTAAACGAGTAATTGGATGAATACTAGCGCTTGTATCATTAATATAAGAAATAGATCCAGTCGGTGCTACAGCCAAACGGTTTTGGTGATACAAACCATATTTTTGTACTTCGTCGCTAAGCGCTTGCCAATCCTCAGCACTTGGAATAAATATTCCTTCAAATAAAGATTGTACTTTATCAGATTTTGGTTGAGGTGCATCTGCAATATAAGAAGCAAAGTAGCTGCCATCAGCGTAATCCGAATTTTCAAAGTTATGGAAAGTTGTTCCCCGTTCTTTTGCGATGTTGTTACTTTCAACTAATGTCCAGTAGTTTAACAACATGAAATAAAGATCCGTAAACTCGATAGATTCAGGAGAACCATATTCCATATGATTTTTCGCAAAGTAACTGTGTAAGCCCATCGCACCTAAGCCAATTGTGTGGTTTAGCTTATTCCCATTTTGAATGGTTGGGACAACGTCAATATCTGAAGAATCTGTCACAAAAGTTAATGCACGCGTCATGATTTGCACCGATTTTCCAAAATCAGGACTGTCCATTAAATTGCCAATATTGGTTGAACCTAAGTTACAGCTGATATCTGTACCAAGTACTTCGTAATCTTGCTTACCATTAATGACAGAAGGCTTTTGTACTTGTAAAATTTCAGAACATAAATTACTCATGATGATCTTACCATCAATTGGGTTGGCCCGATTAGCCGTATCAATGTTAATGATATAAGGATACCCTGATTCTTGTTGTAATTTTGAAATTTCATCTTCTAATTCCCGCGCACGAATTTTGGTTTTACGGATATTTGGATTGTGCACCAAACGATCATATTCTTCTGTGATATCTACATAAGAAAATGGCACACCGTATTCTTTTTCGACACTGTAAGGGCTAAATAAATACATGTCTTCATTTTTTCTTGTAAGCTCGTAAAATTTATCCGGCACAATCGCACCTAGAGATAATGTCTTCACACGAACTTTTTCATCAGCGTTTTCCTTCTTAGCGGATAAAAAGCTAATGATGTCTGGATGGAAAACATTTAAGTAAACCACACCCGCACCTTGGCGTTGACCTAATTGATTTGAATAACTAAAGCTGTCTTCAAACAATTTCATCACAGGTACCACACCACTAGCGGCGCCTTCATAACCTTTAATAGGTGCACCAGCTTCGCGCAAGTTGGACAATGTAATGCCTACACCGCCACCAATACGAGAAAGTTGTAGCGCCGAGTTAATCCCACGACCAATAGCGTTCATATCATCAGTTAACTGTACTAAAAAGCAAGAAACCAATTCTCCACCGCGTTTTCTTCCGGCATTTAAAAATGAAGGGGTTGCCGGTTGATAACGGCGATGAATCATTTCATCAGCTAGATCAAGCGCTAATTGCTCGTCTCCATCGGCAAAGTATAAAGCGTTAATAGCCACTCGGTCTTCATAACCTTCTAAATATTGGCTACCGTCATTTGTTCGCAAAGCGTACTGCGAATAAAACTTATAAGCAGCCATAAAGGAGTGAAAACGAAAATTTTGTTCGTCCAAGAAATTATAAAATCTCTCAAGAAATTCAGGTGTATATTTTCTAATGAAAGTTTCGTCTAAAAACTCATTGTCGATTAAATAATTTAATTTGTCCATCGCCGAATCAAAGGTCTTGGTATTTGGTTCGACATTTTCTTTAAAGAAAGCTTCCAGTGCTTCTTGATCTTTATTTAATGGAATTTGACCGTTAACAGGACGGTTAATTTCATTATTAAGCTTGAAGTAACTGACATCTTTTATTGTTTTTAAACTCATGGGTACACAACCTTATCTATAAAATAATGGGGGTAAAATAAAAAAGAAGGACTTGTTAGTCAGAAGTGACGGACAAATCCCAGTCTTTTTTTCGAATTTTTTCAAAGAACAAATTAGCTTGCCAATTGTCGCAGTTGATCAGGACGAAAACCAACAACGGTCGTAGCATCAGATGTGATAACAGGGACACTTTGAAATCCTTGTTCTTTCAACCAGTCAATTGCATTCGGTTCGTTATCGATATTAACTTCTTCAAAATTAATATTATTTTCAGCTAAAAAGCGTTTTGTCATTTTACATTGCATACAATTATTTTTTGAGAATAATTTGATATTCATAGGTATTCCTCCTCGGTATTTCTTTCGATGTGTCTATCATATAATGACTGATTGACAAAAGTCAATAATAAAATACCATATCTAGTGTTTGTGAATTCAGAAAACACTAATTGTTGTGTTTTGTTCACGATTTTTTAAAAGTCTTTTACCGATATATGAGGAGTTCGGTCACTCTTTTTTATAAGAAAAATAAAGAAAAGTGATCAAAAATTTTTTACTTGTGAAAATAATCTCATGCAAAAAAACTAAGCAAAATTAATCATCCATTTGTTGTTCAAACATCGCTTGACGTTCTTCAAAAGAAACCTCTTTATGAATTTGATGCAGCATCCATTGATAACCAAAAGTGTCAGCTACAACTGCATTTGTTACACCAAAATCAGACATATCTGTAAGAGGCATCAATTCCTTCCAGCCATGCTCGATAGCAAGCTTAAAAGTTTCATTAATATCAGGTACCATCACATTTAACCAGATAGGCACAATTGTATCTTTAGGTGCCTGCATACCCGCTTCCGGATTTTCATCCAATAAATGAATTCGTGTACCATAAATAGTAAAAACAACTTCATTTTGCCCCTTAGGAAAATCCGTTTTTTCAATTAATTCTGTTGCAAAAATTTCTTGATAGGTCGTATAAGCTTTTAAAGCGTCCGCTACAACGATATCAATTTCTACTCCGGTATACATCTACACATACCTCCGTTTATTTTTCCTATATAAGTTTAACATAAGCGAAGCAATTTTTACGAAAGAATTTTTTTATTTTTATGTATATGCAATAACGTGAACTAAGTTATTAAAATATGAAATTGTTCCTTTATAGCTATAAAAATAAGTTGGGATCGTAACAGCG
>NZ_JAKEIT010000031.1 GCF_021474685.1 Tetragenococcus halophilus
ATTTAAAATAAATTATTTAACTTTTTACAACTTATTTTTTACTTTTACGTCCCTTTTACTTACTTTTTTGTCTTTTGTAATTCAATTATATAAACTATTATTCTCGTTTATTTTTTCCATATAATAGTTTTTGAATTGTTGTCCTCTTAAACTTACAATATTAGTTCTAATGACCTCATAGCCACGCGCTATAAAAAATGGTTTTGCTGTAATCGACGCAAAAGTTGAGAATTTTTTGCTTTGGATGCTTTTTTCCAGATAATCAATCAGCTTACTAGCTATGGTCTGATTTTGAAAATCCTTATGCACGAATAATTGATCTAAATAGCCGTTGTTATCCATATCGGCAAAACCGATTATTTCATTATTCCTATCATTGACCATAACGACTGCTGAATGGCCCTTTAAAGAAGCTCTCCATGAATATTCATCTACGGACGACCAAGCAACTATTTGTTTTTTATTGTAATCGTTTTTATTAACTTCTTGAATTGTTTGTTTGATCATTTTAACGGTTTCTTTTTTATCAGAAAAAGTATAATCACGAATATACATGATAACCTCCAAACTAAATTATCATTCTACTTTATCAAGTAAAGATGGCAAATGAAATGCTACAACTTCCATAAGAAATTTTGCTGTTTTTTTGCGATAATTTCTGGCACCACTTTCAAAAATTGCGTATAAATGGGTATCAAAGACTGCGATTTGTTCCAGATAAGGCGGTGCCTTAATGATCTTTAAAGCTGCTTTACTATTTAGTTTACCACTAGAAAGCTGTTTACTTGAAAAAATATAAATTTTAGAGTTAACAGGTCCAAAAGATTGAGATATTAAGCAATATTCTTTATAAAAAGCCATAGCTTGAGCTCTTTTCGGAATATCAATTGTTTCGTCCACGCTGTCATCGTTAGCAAATTCCTCCCCTTTGTCAAATGTCGTTTTTACGACCGCCCCATCTTTTGTTTTATCAAAACTTCCTGCAAATAAAGAATTTCCTTTTATTGTGATAAAGGAAGCTTGCGGAATCGCGGGAAAATTAATGCTATGATAATAAGGGATAATTTCAGGATTTGGCACAAATTGATAGCTCAATATATCATCTTTGAGGATGGCAGAAACTCGTCCGTGATTTTTTGCAGCAGAACAAACCCATAAGCATTGCCGGTTCTCATCATAAGCAAGGCCTCCTGCATGTGTTCGATCTTTTAAAATCATTGTTTTTGGAGGATCGATTTCTTTTTTATCAAGCATAAAAATAACAGAATGATGTTTATGAGTGTAACAATAAGCAGAAATAAATATGTGATTTTCAGTTACAGTTAAGCCTTGTGGTGTTATATCATAACAATCATCCAGTTTTTCACTGTCTTTTTCTAGCGTTTGTGTTTTAAATAAACCTGGAATTGAAAAAGTCACAGGATCTGATTTTGTATTTTTAAATGCTTTATATAAATCTGGATACCGTTTTAAAATATCTAGCAAAATATCGGAGGAACCCTTTTTTAAAAAGCGGATTTTTTCAGTATAAAATAGAATAAACGCTAAAGAAAATAACAGAATGATGTTTATTAAGACAAATATCACTTTTTCTACCTCCCCTTCTTTTAAATTATAACGTAAAAGTAAAAAAAGAAAAGCACACGATAAAATGACAAATGTTTGTTTCGCTTCCTAAAATACGTTAAACTGAAAGAGTAAGCATATTATTACTAAGGAGGAATATTGAAAATGGCATTCAAAAAAATTCCTGAAACAAAAGTAAAATTAAAGGAAGTAAAAGATTTATATAACGCTGGTTACGAGGTGTTAAGCGAATTACGTAATGAAGTTAACGCTCCAGTTGTTAAGGCTTCTCTTTTAAATCAAGAGATTATCGCCGTTTACGGACAAAACGCAGCTAAAAAATTCTATGACGCTGATAACTTTAAACGTGATAGTGCTATGCCCACCCCTATTTTAAAAACACTTCAAGGTGAAGGTGGTGTGCAAACTCTAGATGGCGAGCAACATTATAAACGTAAAAGTATTTTTATGGATTTAATGACGCCAGATCGTATGGAAGATTATCGAAAGATTTTAGAAGAAACATTAAAAGAAACATTAGACGCTCAAACAGGAAAATTTGAGTTATACCATTTGACAAAAAATGTCCTGTTTAAAGCGATTTGTAAATGGGCTGGCGTTAATTTAGGAAATTATACCGCAGAAGAAATTGATGAATTAGCGGATACACAAGTGAACATGTTTGAAGGTACGGTAAATTCAGTAAGTGATCACTTACAAGGCTTAGAAGGTCGTAAAAAAGCTGAAAAATGGGCACAAGAATTGCTAGCTGAAGCTCGTGAAAATCCTGTACCTGGAAAAGAAAATGTGGCTTTATACGCTTTTGCTGACGCTCGCGGTGTTGATGGAGAGTTGTTACCTCTAAACATTGCTGCAGTAGATTTTCTAAATATCATTCGTCCAACTGTTGCTATTACAGTTTGGGTCGATCTGATGGGACATGCGCTATTTGGCCCAAATAATGTTTATAAAGAACTTAAACAAAATTTCGATCACTTACAAGATTCCTTTATTCAAGAACTAAGACGTTACTATCCATTTTTCCCAATGGTTCCTGCTATCAGTACAAGAGATGTTGATATTGACGGCTATCTGGTTCCAGAAGGCAGCTGGGTTGTCTTAGATCTTTACGGAACCAATCATGATGGACGTTCGATAGACGATCCGGATTCTTTTGTAATAGATCGTTATGTAGGTAAAACAAAACAGATCTCTTATGATGAAGAATATGAAATGATCGCTCAAGGCGGCGGCGATTTTCGGGCAATGCACCGTTGTGCTGGAGAATGGATTACTTTGCACACATTACGGGTATTTAGTGATAACTTAGTTAATCATTATGAATTTTCGGTTCCTGAACAAGACTGGACAGTTCCAATGAATAAATTCCCTACTTTCCCAGAAGATAAAGTTTTATTGTTTAAAAATCAATAAACTATAAACAAAACGCACAGAATGCTATTTATAGCTCTGTGCGTTTTGTTTTATTATAATGGCATTTAGTTTACATAATTATATTATGGTTAATTTAATAAATCCGTAATGTTTCTTTTATTCAGCGCATATAGCAAAGCCTAATGCTTTTTCACCTAAATGAGTACCAATTACTGGACCGAAATGTCCAATCTCCACTGTAATATCAGGGTAACTTTTTTCAAGGCGTGCTTTTTCTTTTTTCGCTAATTCTAAGTGATTTCCATGAATAACATACAGTTTTACTGGGTGCTCGATTTCTTTTTTATGTTCTCCAATAACTTCTTCGCAACGACGCAGTGCTTTTTTAGTAGACCTTATCTTTTCAAATAACACAATTTTTCCGTCTTCAAACTTTAACACCGGCTTGATTTTTAATAAACCACCAATCAAAGCAGCACCGTTAGTTAAACGCCCGCCACGCACTAGATGATTTAAATCATCCACAATTAAGTAAGCGTAGGTATTAGCGCGAATGATATTTAAATGTTCTAATATTTCATCTAAAGAATTACCAGCATCCCGCATATCCAAGGCTGCTTCAACCATATGACCCATAGGCATGCTTGTAATTAAAGTGTCATAAGGAATGATGGTCATCCCTTCTACACTATCTTTGATACTATCAAGGTTGTTAACATATCCTGAAATACCAGAAGATAAGTGAATACTTATAATCGTGTCATATCCTTTTTCTTTTAATTTCTTGTATAAATCCAATGTTTCTCCAAAAGTTGGCTGTGAAGTTTTGGGAAATTCTTTACTTTCATTCATTAACTTATAGTATCCATCAGCTTGAATATCGACATCCTCATTATAAACTTTACCGTCCAAAATGACTGGAATGGGTATAACAAACAAATCTGGATGCCTCCTCACCCTTTCAGGTAGGAAAGCTGTACTATCAGTGACTATTGCTAATTTCATCCTTTATCCTCGTTTCAATTCAAGCATTTTTCATACTCCGATAATTATCATAGCATAAACAAGTACTTATTTGGAAGCATTTGTTATTATTTTGCTAGAAAGTCTTGGATGGCTTGTTGATTTGCTTGCTGATCCATAATCAAAACACTACTGCCATCATAACTTTGTCCATAACTCCAGGTATCTTCAGCAGGTACGCTTAAACGATCCACTCCAGAAGCTCCTTTAGCAATTGAAAAACTATTTTTTGCTAAAAAGCTCATCGGAACATCATTAGCAGAATAGCCCATTGCTTTTCCTGCGGCATAAGGTAGTTTTAATAACGCAATAGGATTTTTTAATTCACTAAAAATAGCAGAAATGACTTGTTGCTGGCGCCTTACACGACCAAAATCCCCTTCTTCATCCATGCGAAAACGTGCATACTGTAATAGCGTTAAACCGTCCATCTTTTGGGGGCCTTTTTTAATTGGTGTTTCTAGATTTTTACTCATATTTTTTTCGGCATCAATATCTACACCACTAGAAAATAATGTATCAATAACTTTTTCAAAAGTTTTAAAATCCAATGTCATATAATATTTGCAATCAATACCAAAATTCTCAGATAATGTTTGGCGTACTAGGTCTGCGCCCCCGTAGGCATAGGAAGCATTGATTTTATTGTCTCCTGCCCCAGGTATATTTACATAGGTATCTCGCATAAAGGAAACTAATTTAGGCTTTTTAGCTGGACCGTCCAGTTGTAAAACCATGATGGTATCAGCTCGCGCATTTTCTTCACCGCGACTATCACTACCAATAAGCAAAATATTATTGCCGCCATTGGCGTCTGAAAAACCATTGAAGTTTTCTGCTTGCGGAGCTTCATTATCTTCACTTTCCCCTACTTTTTCACCTATATAAAATGAAATTCCAGTATAGGCAATCAACAAAATAAGTACTGTGAAAATAAAACGTAAAAAAGGGTGTTTCTTTTTGCGCTTTCTTTTAATTTTCTTTTTTGGGCGATTTCCAGGAGTTTTACTCTCTGTATATTGCCCGTTATCTTCATAATACTTATCATCAGATGTTTGCCAATCATTTTGATAATCTTGTTCGTAATCATCTAAATGGTCATTATCCTCATCTGATGATTGTCTACGCTGTCTTCGAGCGAAAATATTATTATTTGAATTTCGCTTGGATTTTTGTTCTTTTTCATGTCTATATCTATCCATCCGGCTCATTTACTTTCCTCCAAACCGTTGTTCAATTTATAGCATACAATACTTATGTAATAAAGCAAAATGAAAATCAAAGAATTAATCATTTTAAAAATATTTTAACAAAAAAACAATGCCATCTGCATTGTTTTTAAGTAATTTCATTAACTGGATAAGTCCCTACCCATTGAACTTTAGCATGTAATAATTCAATTTCTTTTATTGCATTTTCAATCAACACTTCATTTTCATCGAGTAGGATATCAATAATGAAAAAGTACTCCCCTAAATAAGTCTTTAATGGTCTGGATTCGATTTTTGTTAAATCGATTTTACGCCAAGCAAAGGCCGATAATACTTGGTGAAGAGCGCCGGGCAAATTGGCTGGTAAGCTAACAAATAATGACACTTTTTTATTTTGGTAGCTAGCAAGCTTTTGCTTATTTTTGTCCATGCTTAATAGCCAAAAACGTGTTTTATTCATTGAGTTATCTTGGATATCTTTTGCTAAAACCTGTAAGCCATATTCTTCAGCAGCTTTTTTTGAAGCAATCGCTAAAACTTTATCATGAGGATGTTCTCTCACATACTGAGCTGCGGCTGTTGTTGAACTGACTGCCTCTAATGATACTTCTGGATAATGTTTTTTTAAATACTGCTTTGTTTGTGCCAGTGCTTGGGGGTGAGAAAGGATTTTCTCGACTTGTTCGTCAAAATATGTGCCCAACAGTTGCTGACGTATGGGTAAGATCACTTCTTTCTTTATAGTAATAGCTGTCTGGTCAAATAAATAATCGACCGTAGCGTGTACCGACCCTTCCAAAGAATTTTCAATAGGAACAACGGCAAAATCAAGCGACTTGTTTTCAAGCTGCTCAATCGTCAATGGAATAGAAGCGAAAGGAATTAATGTATTTTCTGGGAAAACTTCATTTGCTGCTTGGAAAGTAAATGAACTCTTAGGACCTAAATAGCCAACTTTCATTGAAATACCTCTACTTTATCTAAAATTTCTTGTACGATATCTTCCGGTTTTTTTGTTGTTGTATCAATAATTAAATTTGCGCTTTTTTCATATAAGGGAATTCGTGGAAGGTAAACTTCCCGAATTTCATCTTTTGATTTTGAACTTGCTAGCGGGCGAACATTACGATTGTCTAATACTACGCGCTGAACTAACTCATCTAAATCAGTTTTTAAGTAAATCACATTGGGGTGTCCCTGTAAAAAGTGTCGATTTTCTTTTTTCATTACGATACCACCACCTGTTGAAATAATACCATCTAAAGCCAAACTTTGTTTTAAAACCTTTGTTTCAACTTCACGAAATGACTCACTGCCATAACTGGCAAAATAATCAGCAATACTCATCCCTATCTGTTCTACTATAATTTTATCGAAATCATGTTGCTCTGTATGAAGTTTTTGTGCTAAAAGTTGTCCAATTGTTGTTTTACCTGCTCCCATAAAGCCGATTAATATAATATTCATTGTTAACACTTCCCTTTTGCTAAATACTGGATATCTTGAAAAAAATCAGGATAAGATACAGCAATAGCTTCTGGATTTTCTAGCTCTACATCTCCTTTGCTAATAAGTGCTGCAATTTGTAACATCATGCCGATCCGATGGTCTTTATGACTAGAGACTTTGGCGGTATGCAAAGTTGTTTTTCCTTTAATAAGCAGTCCATCATCTGTTGTAACGATATTTGCGCCCATTTTTTTCAGCTCTTGCGCGGTTGTATCAATTCGGTTTGTTTCTTTTACTTTCAATTCTTGCGCATCTTTGATCACTGTCGTTCCTTCTGCTTGAGTGGCCAATAATGCTATAATGGGTAATTCATCAATGACACGTGGGATCAAGGAACCCTCGATGGTTGTTGCTTTTAGTTTTGAACTTTTTACTATTAAGGTCGCAGCCTCATTTTTTTGATCCGTTTGTGTAAATTGGATATTTGCTCCCATCTCTTGCATGACATCAATAATGCCAGTACGAGTGGGATTGAGACCAACATTTTTTAAAGTTATCTTACTATTTGGAACAATAGTGCCTGCGACTAAAAAGAAAGCAGCTGAAGAGATATCTCCGGGAACAAGTAATTCTTGTCCTTGTAGTCTTTGAGAACCAGAAATCATAATTGTTTTTTGGTCAACATGAATTTTTCCACCAAATTGTCTAATCATCTCTTCTGTGTGGTTGCGAGAGACTTCTTTTTCAATAATCTTTGTCGTACCTACAGCTTGTAGTGCTGCAAAAAGAATAGCAGATTTTACTTGCGCACTTGCGATCGGCATATGATATTCAATAGCTTGTAATTTAGTATTAGTTTTTACTGTAATGGGCGGAAACTCACTATGATTGTTGCCGATTACTTCTGCACCCATTTGTTTCAAAGGATCCATCACTCGTGCCATAGGACGCTGATTTAATGAAGCATCCCCAGATAATGTTGTTTCAAAAGATGTAGCTGCTAAAATTCCCAAAAGTAAACGCATTGTTGTTCCCGAATTTCCTACATTAATAACACTATTTGTCGGTTTTAAACCAGCAGGACCTACACCAGTTATCCTTATAGTTTTTTTATCATCATGGATAGGAACGCCTAGTGCTTGAAAGGCTTTTAGTGTATTCAAGCAGTCTTGAGCTCGTAAAAAGTTATGAATGGTCGTTTGCCCTTCAGCGATTGCACCGAACATAATACTGCGATGAGCAATAGATTTATCTGGGGGAATTTCAACTGTACCTTGCAAGTAATCAGCGTTTATTAATTTCATATTTCTCCTCCTTAGGCGAAACGACAATGATAATCGGTATTTTCTTCAATATAGGCCTTTGCCGCCTGCAAATCTTCTTCTGTTTTAAAAGTTAATTGTAATACGCCGCTGATTTCTTCGCGAGTTTCTAAAATTTTAATATTGGTTAAAGAAATTTGAAATTTCCCCAATAAACCAGTAATTTCGGCAATACTGCCTGGTCGATCCGGCACATCCACAAATAAATCATAAAAAGCAGGTATAGCTCCCTTGTCATCGATCGGAAGATGATCGCGCAAGTCTTTGGCATTTGCAAAAAATTGTTGTATTTGCTTGCGATCTCCAGCTTTTAATAAAGTAGAAATTTCAGAAACCTTTATTTGCCACTGCTCTATCAGCTCTAGCAATATTTGACGATTGCTCAGCAAAATATCAGTCCACATCTGCGGATCAGATGAAGCGATTCGCGTGATATCACGAAGACCGCCTGCCGCTAATTGTTGTGCTCGTGGATATTTTTGGTTAAAAAAATCTGCTTGCTCGACTAGCGCCGAAGCAATAATATGTGGTAAGTGGCTTAACATGCCGGTGATTTCATCATGCTCTTCTGGTTTTAGTGATACATATTTTGCTCTTGTACCCAAAAACAATTTTTTTAATTGTTCAACTTGATGCTTTTGTTCATTATATATAGGGGTAAAAATGTAATAAGCATTTTCAAAAAGAAATTCATCGCATGCTAGAATACCTGATTTATGAGAACCAGCCATTGGATGCCCACCAATGAAATTTAAATGGTAAAAACTTGCTATTTCCACCATTTTTTGTTTTGTGCTTCCAGTATCCGTAATAATTACTTCCTTTTTTAACGGAAGTGCTGCTAATTTTTTCAAATAATGTTGTGCGGTCATTATAGGAACAGCTAATAGGATAACATCGCTATTTATTGCAGCTTCAGCAAAGTCTTGCGGAATTTGGTCAACGATTTTATTTTCTGTTGCTATTTTACTTGTTTCTTCATTATCCCAACCATACAAAAAAACATGTGGGTGCTCTTTTTTTATACATACAGCCAAAGATGAACCGATTAAACCTAGCCCGATGATCATAATATTTTGTTTTGACATGCGAAGTTCTCCTAATAATTTTTTAGATACTCTCGGTAATTTGTGACGGCCTCTTGTAATTCTGTAAATGAATCACTAGAAAATTTTTCTAAGATTTCTTGTGCAACAACTGTGGCCACAACATTTTCACAAACAACGCTAGCTGCTGGGACTGCTGTACTATCGGAACGTTCCACACTAGCCTTATAAGCTTCTTTACTATCGATATCAACACTTTTTAATGGTTTATACAAAGTAGGAATAGGCTTCATAACCCCACGAACAACAATCGGTTGGCCATTGGTCATTCCTCCTTCAAAGCCTCCTAGATTGTTTGAGCGACGAGTGTAGCCTTCCTCTTCACTCCAAATAATTTCATCCATCACCTTTGAACCAGGTAGTTGCCCAGCCTCAAATCCTACGCCAAATTCTGCGCCTTTAAAGGCGTTAATACTCACTACTGCTTGGGCGATTTTAGCATCTAATTTTTTATCCCATTGTACATAACTTCCCAGCCCAGCAGGAACGCCTCCTACTAAAACTTCTACGATGCCTCCGATGGTATCCCCGTTTTTCTTTGTTTGATCGATCAAATCGCGGATCGGCTGTTCAACCTTTGGATCAATAACCCTTACATCAGAAGCTTCGGATTTCTCTTTAATTTCTTTAAGGTTAATTGCCTCAGGTATGCTAGACTCAATGCCACCTAACATGCGGACGTGTCCTGCCACTTCAATACCAAGTTCTTTTAATATTTTTTTACTTACTGCACCAACAGCTGTACGTAATGCGGTTTCTCTAGCCGACGAGCGTTCCAACACATTACGCAAATCCTGATGATGATATTTCATACCGCCAGCTAAATCTGCGTGACCTGGACGGGGTCTAGCCACTCGCCGCATCTTTTTTTGCTTTTCAGGCACAGCTTCTATTCCCATAACTTTTTGCCAATTTTTCCAGTCTTTATTCTCGATAACTAAGGTTAACGGTGATCCTAATGTTTTTCCGTGGCGCAAACCTGAAGTAATTTGCACTTGATCGGTCTCGATAATCATTCTACCGCCTCGGCCATAACCGACTTGCCGACGAGCTAGTTCGTCATTGATATCTTCTGGTGATAATGCTAAACCTGCTGGTAAACCCTCAATAATTGCGGTTAATTGCGGTCCGTGAGATTCTCCTGCTGTGATATAGCGCATAATTTAGTTCTCCTTTATAAGTATTCTTTCATTTTTTCCAAACGAATAGGGACAATCTTAGCTTGACCGATTTTTTCTAGTAAAACAATGTTTAACTGATTGTCTCTTACTTTTTTATCATGAATAATCGCTTTATTGATTTGCAATGGATCCCAATCTGAAAGCTCAGTAGGTAAATGAAATTTATCTAACATTTGCTGTAATTCTTTTGTTGTGTTTTTAGCTGTTAGTCCAATTTCTTCGGCATGTTCTGTAATCTTTAGCATGCCAATCGCTACACTTTCGCCATGACTGATATTCCCGTAACCAACTGTTTTTTCAATTGCATGACCAATGGTATGACCAAAATTCAGTATTAAACGTTGATTTTGATCGAATTCATCTTTTTCAACCACCTCTTGTTTTACTTTTAAAGCGGCGATGATGACATCTTCAGCATGCTGTCTTAAATCAACTGTATCCTGCAAGTGTTCAAGGTATTGCCATAATTGATCATCAGCGATAGCTGCTGCTTTGACAATTTCAGCAATGCCTTCTTCTAAGTGTTTTTGGGGCAAAGTGGACAAAACATCCGGGTCGATAAGAACACCTTCAGGTTGATAAAATGTGCCTACTAAATTTTTAGCTGCAACTGTATTTACAGCAGTTTTACCCCCAATGCTAGAATCTACTTGTGCTAGTAAAGATGTAGGCACTTGTACAAAAGCCAGTCCCCGCATATAAGTTGCAGCCACAAAACCAGCCAGATCACCGATAACACCGCCACCTAAGGCGATCATACCATCACTTTTAGTAAAATGATTTTGTGCCAATTCAGTATAAAGCTTTTCTGCCATATCTAAAGACTTACTGCTTTCACCACTTGGAACTTCCATAATAGTGACTGCAAATCCACTATCTATAAGTGATGTTTCAACTTCTTGTGTGTAAAGTTGCTTTACTGTGCTATCTGTAATAATAGCGATTTTGCGCTTTGACCAAATATCTTTTAGCCACTCGCCGATATTGGTTAAGCTGCTTTTCTGAATTTTTATCTGGTAGTTGTGTTCTTTTAAATTGACGGTTAGCAGCATCTTTCTACCTCCCAGCAGTAAGCGGTTCTAATGAATGAATCTCATTCATAGCTGAATTTAACACTTCAATTTCTTGCATCATTTTACGGTAATTATCTTCATTTAATGACTGTTGTCCATCTGACCAAGCATTTTCCGGGTCGGGATGGATTTCAACGATCATCCCATCAGCTCCTGCTGCAACTCCGGCACGAGCCATTGGTGGCACTAAATCCCATACACCTGTACCGTGACTCGGGTCTACAATGATCGGAAAGTGACTCATTTTTTTAATCAAAGGAACAGCGCTTAAATCAAATGTATTACGCGTAGCATCTTCAAAAGTTCGGATCCCTCTTTCAATAAATATTACTGGACTTTTTCCTGCAACTGCCACATACTCTGCTGCATTAAGCCATTCATTGATCGTGCCAGAAATGCCTCGTTTTAAGCCAATGGGTTTACCCGTTTTCCCTACAGCTGCTAAAAGTTTAAAGTTTTGCATATTACGTGCACCAATTTGTAAAATGTCACTGTATTGTGCAACCAAATCAATATGAGATTCATCCATGACTTCAGTGATAACTTTCATATCCAGTTCATCTGCCGCCTGCCTTAAGTATTTTAGACCTTCTTCTTCCAAGCCTTGAAAAGCATAAGGAGAAGTCCGTGGTTTAAAAGCACCACCTCTTAAAATCTTTGCGCCACCAGCTTTAGCTATTTGGGCAGTTTGTCGAATTTGGTCCAAGCCCTCTACTGAACAAGGACCTGCCATCGTAATAAAACTTCCGTCTCCGATTTTAACGCCATCTACATCTATCACTGTATCTTGTGGATGAAATTCGCGGGAAGTTAATTTATAGGTATTACTGATACGAATCGTCGTATCTACTCCTTCATAACTACGAAAGGCAATATCTTGTACACTTCGCGTGTCTCCCAGCAAACCTAAAACCACCTGTTCTTTACCTTGATTGATTTGTACATCTAAACCGATATCTTTGATTCGATCGATCACACTAGTTACTTGTTTTTTTGTTGCGCTTGGTTTCATAATAATAATCATAGTTATTCCCTCACTTTTTTATATTTCTTCTAAAATCGTTTGAATCTTTTTTACGGGCATTTTTTTATGGGTCCATAATTCAAAAGAAGCAGCTCCTTGATATAACAACATTCCTAGTCCGTTTAAAGTCCTAGCTCCTTGCTTTTTGGCTTGTTTTAATAAGTAGCTTTCTCTTGGCTGATAAATCGCATCATAAACCACTAAATCTTCTCTTATAACCGAAAAATCATTGATTGGACTTTCGTTTTCTTTCATCCCTATACTGGTAGCATTGACTAATATATCTGAATCATTCACCGCTTTTTTAAAGCATTCATCATCATAAAAGTTGTTTAGAGTGACGCTACAGGATGTTTGTCTTTGAATATCTTTGATTTTTTCTTTCATTTGTTCAAAGCGAGGACCTGCTCGACTAAATATATGAATCTTTGCCATTCCTTCTAAAGCTGCCTGGCAAACCATAGCGGTGGCAGCGCCTCCTGCTCCTAAAATAGTCATCGTCTTATCTTTATAAGTAATCCCTGCACTTTGTAGGCTTTGCATAAAACCAATACCGTCAGTGTTATAACCAAATAGCTTCTTATCGCGTAAAACAATAGTATTGGCTGCACCAATCAAATGACAACTCTTTGAGTAGTGATCTAAATACTGTAATACGGTATTTTTATGAGGCATTGATACATTAGCGCCTAACATATTAAAAGTAAATATAGATTTTAAGGCTTCTTCTATCTGACCTTCTTGTATTTCAAAAGCAAGATAAATGGCATCTGAATTTGTTAGTTGAAAAGCTAAACTTTGCATTTTAGGTGACAGACTATGTTTGGCCGGATAGGCAAAAAAACCAACTAATCTAGTCTTCCCATTGATTTGTACTTCCATTTTTTTCCTCCTTTTAAAATACTTTAAAATAAAAAAGGTGTCCGCTAAGTTAAAAAACTATAGCGAACACCTTTATAAGTGTCTACATCATTGAAATTTATCAGTAGGTCCGCTATAGATTTTTATCGATCTATGCGGCCTTTTGTCATCTCAAAATTCTCTAGCCATCATAGATACAAACGCTGTTGTGTTTGTATCCACGATTTTTGAATACAAACCTATCTAAAATAGCTAAAGTAATAATTATTCAGTTGTATTTGCATTAATTTTATCATAAAAAATCGCTCCAAACTGAATTGAGATTGAACTTAGTATAGAGCTAAGCTAGAAGAATGTCAACAATTTTTTCAATTTTCAATTGATTTCCTCGAAAAATTGCAATAAATCAGTCATCGTTAGCTTAGCCTTTTCCTTTTCATTTAAATCTTGGATAATTTTTCCCTTTTGCATGACGATCATACGGTTACCATATTGTAATGCATCCTCCATTCGATGGGTGATCATTAAACAAGTTAACTGTTGTTCTTTGATTCGCTGAGCAGTAATGTTCATCAATAATTTAGAAGTCTTAGGATCAAGGGCTGCTGTATGTTCGTCTAAAAGTAACAATTCTGGCGTTTGAATGGTTGCCATCAATAAACTTAAAGCTTGTCTTTGTCCCCCTGACAAATTACCTGTAGGTGTATTCAGATGATTTTCTAACCCATTACCCACTTCTTTGGTTAGTTCATAAAAATTATCCAGATTTTGTTTTAATTGACGTAAACGAAAACGTCTCTTTTTTCCACGACTTTTAGCTAATAATAAATTTTCTGCCACTGTCATTCTAGGCGCTGTTCCCATCTTAGGGTCTTGAAAGACACGGGAGATAAGAGAAGCACGGTTTTCTTCACTTTCTTGTGTAACGTCTTGTTCCTCAATAAGGATTTTACCTGAAGACAGGGGCATAGTACCAGAAATTGTATTAAATAAAGTACTTTTTCCGGCGCCATTACCGCCTAAAACAGTGATAAATTCGTTTTCTTGGATAGAAAGATTAATATGATCCAATAAAACCTTCTTTTCCTTAGGTCCATTATTAATTAATTTCGCTGCATTTTGCATTTCT
This sequence comes from Tetragenococcus halophilus, assembly GCF_021474685.1. Taxonomy (GTDB): domain Bacteria; phylum Bacillota; class Bacilli; order Lactobacillales; family Enterococcaceae; genus Tetragenococcus; species Tetragenococcus halophilus_B. The sequence goes on from NZ_JAKEIT010000031.1 coordinate 14,341, forward strand.
AAAACGCTCATTTTTCTCCCTCGCTTTCAAAGCCCGTTTTTAACCGTAGCTTTTCTTTAAATTGTGGAATTAATAGACAGATAGCTAAGACGATAGAAGAAAATAGTTTCAGATAAGTCGTATCAAAGCCTAGACGAATAATCAATAAGATTAATAGCTGATAAATGATACTACCGATTACGATTGCCAGTAATCGTTCAAAAAATGTCAATTCTCCGTATAAAACTTCTCCAATAATAATCGAAGACAAACCAATTACAATAACGCCTATCCCTTTGTTTACATCGGCATAACCATCATTTTGTGCGATTAAAGCTCCCGATAAAGCAATTACACCATTAGAAAGTACTAAACCGGTAATTTTCATTCGGTCTGTCTTAATCCCTAATGATTTAGCCATATTTTCATTATCTCCTGTAGCGATATAACTTTGACCAAATTCTGTACTAAAGAAAAAGAACAAGATAGCAATGATGACAATAACGACAGATAAGCCGAGAAATACCGTATCAAAGTTTGGTGGCAAGTTCATATCAGTAAAGAAGTTCAAGACATTCGATTGATTCAGTAAAGATAAATTAGGTGACTGCATAACAAATAACATCACCGAATTTAAAGCTGACATGACAAGGATTCCTGCCAAAATAACCGGGATTTTGCCTTTAGTATACAAAAAGCCAGTGACAAGTCCGGCACACATCCCCGCTAAAACACCTAAAAGCGTGGCAACGATGGGGGAAAAACCGTTAATGATCGCTGTAACACAGACAGCCCCACCTAGTGGAAATGAACCTTCAGTTGTCATATCCGGAAAGTTCAGGATCCGATAGGTCATAAAAATCCCCAAACCGAGTACACTCCATAATAAGCCTTGTCCAATTGATGATATGATCATTCGTCTTCCTCCTCTACATAAGTCGCCTCATCTGTAACTGATTCCGGTAAGTCGATATTTAACTCTTCTGCTTGTTCTTTGTTAACGATAACGTCTCCTGTATCAAAAGTATAAATAGGTGTGCTTGCAGGATTTGCATTACCATCAAGTATATCGGCTAGCATTTCACCAGATTTAAGCCCTAGATCATACTGATTTACCCCGATAGTAGCCAGACCGCCTTGTTCAACCATGCTATCGACCGAAGGAATAATAGGGATATCCTTTTTATTTGCCTCATTCACCACTGTGGGCATCGCATTAGCAATAGTATTATCTAAAGGAATATAGATCATGTCCACTTCATCTCCCATCGTCTGTACTGTTTGGGTGATTTCATTAGCTGAAGGTACCGGATAGTCTTCTACTTGATAGCCTGCTTTTTCCGCTTCTTTTGTCGCTTCGGCTACTTGATATTTTGAATTGTCTTCAGTAGAGGAATATAAAATCCCCACTTTTTCCGCTTCAGGTAATAACTCTTGAGCTAGCTCCATTTGTTGATCCACGGGTGCTTTATCTGATACTCCAGTAAGATTGCCGCCAGGCTCGTCCATGTCATCGACCAAGTTTGCCCCCACCGGATCAGTAACTGCACCTAAAACGGTAGGGATGTCTTCTGTAGTATTGGCCAGACTTTGTGCAGCCGGAGTAGCGATCCCCACTAAAGCATCAGGCGTGTCTTGTACCAATTGTTGGCTCATTGTTTCTAACTTACTTTGGTCGGCTTGACCATTTTGATATTCAATCGTTAAATTTTCACCTTCAGTGTAGCCATTTTCTTCAAGACCATCTACTATACCACGTCTGATTTCATTTAAAGCAGGATGACTGACATATTGCAATATCCCTACAGTTTTATTTTCGTTGTCTGTATTTGCCTCTTCTACATTACTTGATTTACCGATCTCAAAAACGAAGGTAATGATAAGTGTTGCAAATAAGACAATAATAGTTAAAATAAGTCCTCTATTTTTCATTAGCTTTCCTCTTTCTTTAAACATTTTAACGATAAAAAGAACACTATAAGTTTTTCATACATTTCGGTCACTACGGGCGCTTCGCTCCCCTAGTACTGTTCATCAGCTACTCTCAGCTTCCTTTGGTCGCTGAATCGCTGTGATTCGGGAAGTACGGTTACTACGCCTCGCTTTCGCTCGCCCTAGTACTGTTCATCAGCTACTCTCAGCTTCCTTTGGTCGCTGAATCGTAGTGATTCACAGCATAAAAAAAGACAATTGTCTTTGCGGCAACTGTCTTAACAACAAAAACCGCATAGATGAATGATCTATGCGGCATTTTCTTATATGTAGACCGGCATAGATACAAAACTTTAGAGTGCTCTTCTAAAAAGTTGTATCTATAGGAAGAATAAAAACCTATCAATACAACGTTTTGTACCAGCTTTGCCATGTTTGTCTTACTTGCTTAATATAAACGTTTTTCATGATGGCTCTTACTCCCTTCCTCATTAATTTGAATTAATCATAACTGATTCATTATTTTACGTCAACTATTTTTTATTTTTCCTCTACTTCAATATTCCACATAGGCAGGCGATTTAACTCGGGGATGAAATTTTCTTTCGGATCTTTCACTGAGCTTAATGTAAAACGATTTTTTTCTTCACCATTCTGGAAAAAGACAAAAGTTACTTCGTCAGGTACTATATTATAAGTATTTTTTATTTCTTGTGTTTGATAAACAAGAGGATAATAATAAAATTTTCGATTAAGTTCGTCTTCTTTTTGCTTAATGATCTGTAAAGCTTTTCTCGTCTCTGCTTGATTAGGTTTAGCAAACATCACTGAAACTGCCTTTTTTTCATTAATAATTTTATCCCCTTTCCCATAGGAAAAAGGAACAATCTTTTTTGTTGGAAGATCTTCATAAATTAGATTGTCCATTTGTGCAGCTCGTATTTTACTATTAACAGTTAATGTAAGAAAAGTAAGAGCTATTACCAGCAAAAGGGCAAAAAATACACCTAAAATACTCTTTTTCTTATTCGCATTTATTATATCTGCAAAACCATACCATAAAGCTTGAAGGCTATTTTTTAATTTTTTTACCAACCGACTTATCATAAACCCTTTTCCACCTGCTTTAACACTTGTCATTTTAATTTATACTAGCAATAAATAAATACTGCCGTCAAGCACTATCACAAAAACATTTTATTATTTTTGTGTTACATTTTGTTTTCTTTTCTATAATTCGTTATAATAGACAAAGACAAATTGAAGAAATGAGGGAATATCATGTCATTTGATGGTATATTTACCCATTTAATGGTAAAAGAGTTGACTGCACAGTTACAAAATGGACGTGTCCATAAAATTCAGCAACCTTATGACCATGAAATTGTATTAATTATACGCGCACAGCGTCAAAATCATAAATTATTACTATCTGCCAATTCTAATTATGCTCGAATTCAACTAACAAACATGCGATATGATAACCCAACCACACCTCCTAATTTTGTTATGATGTTAAGAAAATATCTAGAAGGAGCTATCTTACAGTCCATTGAACAAGTTGCCAATGATCGAATTATCCATCTTACCTTTTCTCATCGTGACGAACTGGGAGATTTGGAGAACATCGTGTTGGTAGTCGAGTTAATGGGTCGACACAGTACGATATTATTATTGAATCAAGAAACAGGCAAAATTTTAGATGCTGTTAAACATATCGGATTATCGCAAAATACCTATCGTACCCTTTTACCAGGCGCTACTTATATCGCGCCTCCCAAACAAGAAGTGCTCAATCCGTTTACTGCAGATGATACGCAGATCTTTGATCGACTTTCAACACTTGAGGAAGTAACAGGAAAAGCGCTACAAAAGCAATTTCAAGGATTAGGACGAGATACAGCTGATGAACTAGCTTTTCGCTTAAATGAAAAACCCAATGAAAAAATTGCTGTTTGGTCTAACTTTTTTACTGAATTAACACAACACATGCGACCTACTTATACAAAAACCGAGAAAAAAGAATTTTTTACACCCATTGTTTATCATCATTTAGAAAAACAACAAATTGAACATGATACTTATCCTAGCTTAAGTCAATTGTTAGATTCCTTTTATATAGAAAAAGCTGAAAGAGATCGGGTAAAACAGCAAGGAAACTTTTTGATTAAAAGAGTTGAAAATGAGATTAAACGCAATCAAACAAAGTTAAAAAAACGTGAAAAAACGTTGGCAGATTCCAAAAACGCAGAAGAATTTCGACAAAAAGGCGAGCTTTTGACCACATTTATGAATCAAGTGCCTCGGGGGAAAAATCAAGTTGAACTAGCTAACTATTATAATGAAAATCAACCACTTACGATTTCTTTAGACCCTGCCCTTTCGCCTAGCCAAAATGCGCAAAAATACTTTCAACGTTATCAAAAGTTACGCAATGCCGTCAAAGTTGTCGGACAACAAATCAAAGACGCTAAGGATGAACTGGCTTATTTAGAATCAGTTATGGCACAAATTGAGCTGGCTTCTCCTACCGATTTAAAATTAATCAGGGAAGAATTGACGACCCAAGGCTATATTAAACCTCCTAGTAAAAAGAAGAAAAAACAAGAGAAAAAGTCTCAACCTGAACAATTCCTTGCAAGCGATGGAACGCAAATTTTGGTTGGAAAAAATAATTTACAAAATGATCGTTTAACCATGAAGTCCGCCAAAAAAACCGATTATTGGTTACATGCTAAAGACATTCCAGGTTCGCATGTGATCATTCGAAGTGCTGAACCTACCGAAGAGACGATTATAGAAGCAGCTAAACTGGCAGCTTACTTTTCTAAATATCGTTTTTCTTCTTCAGTGCCAGTGGATATGGTTCAAGTAAAACACATCAGAAAACCTAACGGCGCTAAACCCGGCTTTGTTATTTATGAAAACCAAAGTACTTATTTTGTTACTCCTAGTAAAGAGGAGATCGATCAATTAAAAAAAGAATAAAGTAAGAAAGACCACTAAAGCTTGATGAATGATCAGACTTTAGTGGTCTTTCTTTATTTTTTATAAAAAATGGGACGTTGATTTTTATTTTGCAAAGGACGATTGTTAGGTGAAAGACTGGTTTTAAAAGCTTCGATAAGAAAGCGTGACATTAGACCTATTTGATCAAAAACAAACCACTGAACGGGACCTTCTGTGGGTGGTGTTGTAAGTGAACCTTCATAATGAAAATAAGTGATGTTTTCCGGTAAAAAAATCTCAGGATTCAGGGATTGCTCTTTATCTTTACCCGCCTCTAACGTGAGCTTGCCGTTATTACATTTTTTATCTTCGTCTTCAACTAAATCAAAAAGTACAGCACAAACCAAAGGATTTCCATCTTCGTCTTTATGTACCAAATGAAACTCTAAAGGTGCTTGTTGTTTACTGATTACATGCTCACTAGGCATATGAAAATGAATATCTGTTAAATAATAACGATTCTGGGCAAAATCAACAAAACTTGCTGCATCTACAGGAACAAAGTGCATCGTCTCGTTTATTTTTTGCACACGAATGTTTTGTTCAACATAAGTAAATTTAAGTGCTTTTTCTAAAGCTTGTGCTTCTTCATAAGATAATAAAATAGGCGATTGTAAGGGAAATTGAGCTGCTGCATAAAATTCTTCACAAAGTCCAGGCCAAAATTCTGGTCCAGTATCTCCTGTATAACTCCAGATTTGTGACATAAAAGAATTCCTTTCTTTATTTTACTTTTGTTCCAATTTTGCCCAATGATCAGGGTCTTTTTTCCAAGCTTGTAATGACTGTAACTCGTTTTCTTCGATATAATTTTCAGCTAAAGCTGTATTGATTAAAGTAGAATAATTGGTCAGTGTGATAAGCGGCATATTATTTTTCTTAAAGTTATCTTTTCCACTTTGCAACTCATAGGTAAAAATCGCTGCCACACCTAATACATCAGCCTCTTCATTTTCGGCTGCGTGACAAGCTTCCAAGACACTAGCGCCTGTTGAAATCAAATCTTCGATAACCACAACCTTTTGCCCTTTTTCTATTTTTCCTTCAATTTGATTGGTTTTGCCATGATCTTTTTTCTTACTACGAATATAAATCATCGGTAAATCCAAAATATCAGCCACCCAAGCTGCATGAGGAATACCCGCTGTTGCAGTCCCCGCAATAACTTGCGTATCAGGAAATTGTTCTTTGATTTTTTTAGCTAATTCAGCAGCAATTGATTTTCTTACTTTAGGATAACTCATTGTGATACGGTTATCACAATAAATTGGACTTTTTATGCCGCTAGCCCAAGTAAATGGCCGGTTGGGGCTTAAAAAAACCGCCTCAATATCTAACAAATTTTGCGCAATTGTTTTTTCGCTATTATTCATCTGCTATGTCATTCCAATCTGTTTTAATGTTTTGATAAGCCTTATAAGGGTCATCAGCTAAGGTGATAGGTCTTCCCACTACAATAGCATTAGAACCCATTAAGTAAGCCTGACTAGGCGATACGACTCTTTTTTGATCATCTGCAGCTTTACCATGTGGACGGATCCCGGGTGTTAAGCACATGAAATTTTCAGAAGTTACATCATGAATTTTTTGTGCTTCCCAAGCTGAACAAACCACACCATCTAAGCCAGCTTCTTGTGCGCCTTTGGCATAATGAAGGACACTCTCTTCTAAACTTGCTTGTACTAATTGTTCTTTTTGCATCTGTGCTTGGCTTGTTGAAGTCAGCTGTGTTACAGCAATCACTTGAGGTGATGTTTGACCTGCAGGTGTTCCCATATCTAGTCCTTGCTTGGCTTCTTGCATCATCTGACTCCCGCCAGCTGCCTGTATAGTTGTAATAGCCACGCCCATTTTAGCCAAGCCTATCATTGATCGCTGTACTGTATTGGGAATATCATGTAATTTTAAATCTAAGAAAATATCATGTCCAGCTTTTTTGAGCCACTCAACAATAGCAGGACCTTCTTGGTAAAAAATTTCCATTCCCACTTTAACAAAAAGAGATTCATCTTGCGGGAATTTATTTAAAAAAGTCTTGATTTCAGCCTTAGAAGAAAAATCTAAAGCAATTATCGGACGTTCAATCATTTTCTCTATCCTCTCTAGCCTATTATTTTTAGATTTCTTTAGTTGAAAACGATCTGGATTGGATCACTTTTAAAATAGCTGCTACAGTATCTAATGAAGTAAATACAGCAACACCTTGCTCTACGGCCTTGCGAAAAATTGCAAGGCTATTATAAGAAATATTTTGACGATTGGGCCTTACTGTATTGATAATCATCTGAATGTGACCATTTTCTAAACGTTCGAATATTGTCTGCTCATTTTTAATAGATGATTTCGCTAATTTACGTGCTTTTAAACCATGGGCATCAAAGTATTCAGCAGTTTTTTGTGTCGCAGTAATGTTAAAACCTACTTCAGAAAAGCTTTGTGCTAACTGTAGAGCCATTTCCTTGTCTTTATCTGCTACAGTAAATAATACCGATCCAAATTCCGGAATAGTTAAACCAGCCGCCGCAAAAGCCTTATATAGAGCCTTCTCCAAGCTTATATCTGATCCCATCACTGTTCCAGTAGATTTCATTTCCTGCTTTAGGTAACTATCAGTAGCTACTAAATTTGTTAATGAAAAAACGGGCGCTTTCACATAAAGCTCGTTACTAGCTAAAGACATATTATACCCCATATCTTCCAGCTTATCTCCTAAAATCACTCTTGTTGCAATTTCTACTAGCGGAATTTTTTTAATCTTACTCAAAAATGGCAGTGAACGACTCGCATATGGCAACACTCTGTTTACATATACTTGCTTTTCAGAAATGACAAATTGAATGTTCATAACACCGATTAAGTCAAGATGCTTTATTATTTGTTTACTATAGCTTTCAATGTTTTGTAAAACTTCTTCGGAAAAATTTTGTGCTGGATAAACTGCTATTGAATCGCCAGAATGTACATCTGATCGCTCGATAAATTCGCTAATACCAGCTATAAAGATAGTGTTACCGTCATAAATAATGTCAGCTTCGCATTCTCTACCCGAAGTAAAATCTTCAACGACTAGCAATGGGCTGTCACTCTTTGGGTTCAAATAGCTTAAACCAACCTCAAGTGTTTTCTTTTCATCAACACGGCGCACATTTCCCTCATTTAATAAATCATAAGAACGTATAGCAACAGGAAAGCCTATCGCTTCAACGCTAGCAAGTGCTTCTTTTTCTGTAGCAACGACTTGTCTTTGCCGCGGCTTTATTCTTAATGCCTTTAACATCCTATCAAATTTTAATGGCTCTCTTATTTCTTGTAGTTTGTTTAAATCAATAGCTAATAAATTAATACCTAATTCAGCGAGTTCTTCGTTTAAACGATAAGTTGTTGTACCGCCAAATTGTCCTATAACACCCACAGGTTTTTCTTGTTCGACGATATCGTATATTGCTTCAGAAGTGAGCGGTTCAAAATATAGTTTATCTGCGATCATAAAATCAGTGGATATACTTGTAGGATTATCATTAATAACAATTGCCTCATAACCCGCTTTTTGGACAGCACTTATGGCCTGTACGTTAGCATAATCAAATTCGATTCCTTGTCCAATACCAAGAGGGCCGGCTCCTAAAAGTAAAATTGAAGGTTTTTCTGTATTGCTACTTTCGTTTTCTGTTTCGTAGGTCCTGTAAAAATAAGGTTTTTCAGCGATAAATTCACCTGCACAGCTATCCACCATTTTAAATACGGCAGACAGTCCTTGTTGCTTTCTAAGATAAAGAATTTTCTCTTTTTCAGTATGCCACAATTGTGCAATCTTTTGATCGGAAAAGCCGTTTTGCTTAGCAACTTTTAACACAGCAAAATCATCTTTTCTTTCACTTAGTAGACTTTCGATTTCTACGATATGAGCGACCTTATCCAGAAATAACAAATCGATTTTTGTTATTTCTGCCAGTTCTTCGATCGTATTATAGCCCCGACGTAGACTCTCGGCTAAAGTAAATAAGCGATCTTCTTGGGCATGAACGATTTTTTGCGTTAAATCATCATCGGTAAGTTGTTTTAAAGTTTCAAGCTCAATATGAGAAGTATTAGCTAATGCTTGGATAGCTTTTAATAACGATTCTTCTAGATTTCTTCCTAAAGCCATTACTTCTCCCACAGATTGCATCTGCGTATTCAATTGACATTGTGCGCTTTTTTCTAAATCAAAGGGCCAACGCGGAATCTTGGTTACGACATAATCCAAACTAGGTTCAAAATTAGCAGATGTCATTTCTGTCATTGGATTTTTTATCTCAGCTAAGGTCATGCCTATAGCAACTTTCGCCGCAATTCTAGCAATCGGATAAGCTGTTGCCTTGCTGATCAATACACTTGAACGAGTTAAACGAGCATTAATATCTAATACATAGTAGCCAAAACTTTGAGGATTAAGCGCTAGACGCACATGACAGCTTCCATCGATTTTTAAAGCATGAACAATTTGTAGCGAAACATCACGCAATAATTGATATTCGTGATCAGTTAAAGTTTGACTAGGAACAAAAGCTAGTGAATCTCCACTATGAATGCCTACCGGGTCAAAATTTTCTATATTTCCAACAGCTAAAGCATTATCTGCAGAATCGCGTAAAACTTCAAATTCAATTTCTTTAAAGCCGCTTAAACTTTGTTCAACTATACATTGACCAGCAGGTGATAAATGAAGGCCTTCTGCTATACATTGTTTAAGTTTGTGTTCGTTATGACAAATACCACTAGCTGCCCCTGCTAAGGTTAACAAAGGTCGTAAAAAAACTGGATAACCTATTTCATTTGCACAAGCGAGCGCTTCTTTTTCTGTAGTAACCACTTGTAAAGATTGTACAGGTTGATTTAATGAAGTTAATAATTTTTTAAGTAACTCTGGATCTTCTGTTTGTTCGATCACTGCATTTTTTGTTCCAAGAATTTCTATATTTAACTCAGTTAAAATACCTGAAGCGACCAACTCACCTGCAAGATTTAAAGCAGTTTGTCCACCAAAAGTCGGTAATATGGCATCTGGTAACTCTTTTCTCAACACGCGAGAGAGAAATTCTGTAGTTACAGGTTCAATATAAACATGATCGGCATTTTCTTTATCTGTCATAATAGTCGCAGGATCTGAATTAACCACGACCGTTTCATAACCCTCTTCTTTTAAAGCGATACAAGCTTGCGTAGCGGTATAATCAAATTCGGCAGCTTGACCAATAACAGTGGGACCTGAACCGATGATCAATATTTTTTTAATGTCTGTTCTTTTTGGCAAAGCTAAACCGCTCCTTTTTGCGCATCCATCATTTCGATAAATTCATCAAATACGTGTAAAGTATCATGGGGCCCTGGTGCAGCATCTGGATTAAACTGTACCGTAAATGCTGGATAACGGCGATGTTTTAAACCCTCAATACTACCATCATTTATATTGTAATGAGTCACTAAAAGTCTTTTTCTATCTAAAGAATTTTTTTTAACAGCAAAGCTATGACCTTGCGAGGTCATATCAATACGTCCAGTAGCTCTTTCTTTAACCGGATAATTTTGTCCGTGATGGCCAAAACTCATCTGATAAGTATCACAGTTGTTTGCTAGAGCGAATAACTGCTGTCCTAAACCCACGCCAAAAATAGGGATTTTTCCTTGAACTTGGCGGATTTTTTCTACTACATCCGGAATACTTTTAGGATCTCCCGGGCCGTTAGTTAAAACGAGACCATCAGGTGCTAATTCCAAGATTTCTTCAGCTGAACTATCATGTGGCATAACGGTCAAATTACAATTACGCTTAGCTAGCTCTCGCATAATACTATGTTTTAATCCTAGATCGATAATAACTACATTATGTCCTGTCCCTGGGCTTGGGTAAGGCTTTTGTGTAGAAACTTGTTCTACTTGATTTGTTGGTAATACATTGGCTTTTAACTGATCATACGCATGTGTAAAAGTATCTCCAGAATCTACGATACTAGCTTTCATAGTGCCAGAGCGCTGGATTTTATGCATTAATGCCCGCGTATCAATACCCGCGATACCAGCAATATTTCTTCTAGCCAAAAATTCAGAAAGTGACATCTGATAACGCCAATTACTGGCCAGTCGAGGATACTCTTTTACTACGATGCCTTTACAAGCAGGTGAAAGTGACTCATAATCATCCCGATTAATACCGACATTGCCTATCACCGGATAGGTAAAGGTAATAATTTGTCCGTTAAAGTTTTGATCAGTGATCGTTTCCTGATAGCCAGTCATACTCGTACTAAAAACAATTTCTCCAAAAACATTTAATTGGGCACCAAATCCTTTACCTTCAAAACAAGTGCCGTCATCTAAAATTAGCCAACGATCCATTTTGATTCCCACCTTGCCAAACAATTTTTCCATTTACCAATGTATAAAGGGTATCTCCAAAAAGCTCTCTTCCAATAAATGGGGTATTCTCCGCTTTTGATAAAAACTTTTTCTCATCAACGATGTAACTATGCTCAATATCAAATATTGCTAAATCCGCGGGGTCACCAACATTCAATCGATTAACAGTTAAACCAAACAACGCCGCCGGTTTGATCGCCATCCAATCGATCACTTGAGCTAGGGTAAAGATCCCTTTTTTAACAAAGGCAGTATAAATCAATTGAAAAGCATATTCTGAACCTACAATACCAAAAGGAGAATTATTAAAATCTTGGTTTTTTTCCGCAAAACTATGAGGTGCATGATCAGTTGCGATACAATCGATTGTACCATCTAGTAAACCTTCGATAAGTGCATTTTGATCTTCTCTAGCCCTTAATGGTGGATTCATTTTCCAGTAGCCGTGGTTTTTAGTGATGTCTTCATCAGCAAATAATAAATGATGAGGACAAACTTCACAACTAACCTGGACACCTGCTTTTTTAGCTTCTCGGATCACCCGTACGCTTTCTTTTGAAGAAACATGACAAACATGATAATGTACGCCGGTTTCCTCAGCTAAAAGTAAATCACGAGCAATTTGTGAAGACTCCGCAGCACTCATAATACCAGCTAAACCCAATTCTTCAGCCTTTTCTCCTTTATGCATAACACCATTAAAAAGTAATGATTCGTCTTCAGTGTGTGCCACGATCGCGCGATGGTTTTTAGCTGCTTCTTTCATTGCCAAATACATAATACCAGCCTTTTGAACGCCTACACCATCATTAGTAAAAGCAAATGCCCCAGCGTTTTTTAAAGCTACTTGGTCAACTAAATCCTCGCTTCGTAAGTTTTTAGTGATCGGAGCATATTGGAGCACATGATTAACAGCACTTTGAGAAATCAGCTCTTGTACTTGCCTAAATTTTTCAATAGTATCGGGTACAGGTTCTAAGTTAGGCATGGCACAAATCGTAGTAAAACCTCCACGACTAGCTGCCAAGCTTCCTGTTTTGATGGTTTCTTTATAAGTAAATCCGGGCTCTCTAAGATGTACATGAACATCCACTAAACCTTGCGTAACTAGCTGGTTTTTCGCATCGATGATTTGTTCAAACGAGCCTTCATCGAAATTTTTACCAATTGCATGGATCTTTTCGTCTTTGACCCATATTTCTACTAAATTCAATTGATTATCGTGTATAATCATACGAGCATTTTTGATCAATAAATCCATAATCTTGTCCTCCTTTATAATATAGCTAATTATGCTTTTCCTTGTAAGATAGCTTCTAATATAGCCATTCGGACATATACGCCATTTGTCATCTGCCTAACGATCCTTGATTGTAGCCCTTCTACTAATAAGTCTGCAATTTCAACATCTCGATTTACAGGAGCTGGGTGCATAATAATGGCCTGCTCTTTCATTTTCCTAGCACGCTCATATGTTAAACCAAATTTCTTATGATACTCCTCTTTTGAGAAACTTTCGTTGGGATCATGACGCTCATGTTGAACACGTAGCATCATCAATACATCCATTTTACCAATTAATTCATCCAAAGGTAAGTACGTACCGTAAACATCAAAAGTTTCATCATACCATTGCCTAGGACCAGAGAAATAAACATGCGCTCCTAAACGTTTGAGCATTTGCATGTTTGATTTCGCTACTCGAGAATGCGTGATATCACCAACGATTGCTACATTCAACCCCTTAAAAGAACCAAATTCTTCATAGATCGTCATCAAGTCTAATAAGCACTGTGTAGGATGTTGACCACTTCCATCACCGCCGTTAATAACACTACATTGGATCGTAGGGCTTTGAATCAAGGCATCATAGTAATTTTTATCACTGTGTCTTATGACCACACAATCAACACCAATAGCTTACATTGTTAAAACTGTATCATAAAGTGTTTCTCCTTTTTGTACTGAACTTGTAGCAGCGGCAAAATCTATCACATCGATCCCAAGCTTTTTTTCTGCAACTTCAAAGCTTTTATGCGTTCGCGTACTACTTTCAAAAAAAAGATTAGCTGCAAAATATTGCTTTTTTTCTGGACGCCATACTTCTCCATTTTTAAATGCTTGTCCTCGATGGATCAATCCCATAACTTCCTGATCAGACAATGCTTCAATCGTTAATAAGTGTTTTAAACTGACGCTTTCAGAGCCAACGATCATACGCTTACCTCCTCGTAAAATATATTTGTAAGCATCATTTCTGATGTCTTACGCTTTGTTCTTTAAAAAATAAATAAATAACATCAAATCATGGTGTTTCCCCTTCACTTGTTTCAAAGAGGGGGCGGAACCAATGCACCCTTCATCATGGGATTTTGTTTCGATATTGTGTGGTTTCTGAGATATAATTGTCTGTGGGAAAGGATCCACATGGGATTGTGCTATTACCTCCTGTAGCTTGTCTACGATCATAAGCATGCAACCCAGACCGTTGTTATACTACCAACG
>NZ_JAKEIT010000032.1 GCF_021474685.1 Tetragenococcus halophilus
ATTTTCTTCTAGTCTACACACCTTAATTTTTCTGTCTAGTTAATTGTAGCCTATCCAGTAAGCACGACAGAGGAAGTTCTGAATCATATTCGAGTTTATAAGACATGGTAATATGCCATCTAAAAAAGTGATTCTTGAAAGGAAATAAGAGGTATTTAGAAATGAAAGTATTATTAGGCTCACAAGTAGACATTCTATTTTTAAACGATAAAGCTGGTATTTTCTCTATTTACACAAAATATTTTACACTCTCAACAATTGACAATTATTATTTCGATACTATGTTATTAATGTATTTAGTTGTAGAAATCTTATTCGCTAAGTACGTGGACTTCTTACGAGAAACATCTGAAAAGTAAAACTAAGTTTCCGGAACTTTCTTCCAATACTTTTTATTGGTATCATGCAACTTGTATCAAATAAATACCCAAGAACGCTTTCTCATTTCCAATAATAAAAGCAAAGTTATTGTAAAGCTCATTCGTTACTCTCCCTCTACTCTATCCTTTTTATAGTACTTCTATTTGTACTTAATTATGTAAATAACCGAAAAGAACGAATAAAATAAAAAATAAAGACTAGCAGTGTAATACATCTTCGTGATATTACACTACTAGTCTTAATATGCTTGATAAAAAACCAAAATTTATTCTCAAAGTTTAAAAATAAAATATCTTTTAAAAGAGCTTCAAATTCAGTTTTATACTATATAAATTTCTTTTTTATTTTTTCTAACTTTTATTATTGTAAGCTACCATTTAATTAAACCAACCATGATTTATTTAAATAAATCAGATCTTCTTTAATTTTTAAAATAACACAGCTAGCCACTCGCTCATTCTAATAAATAGCCACCCTATCCATGTTGTGACAGGCCCTACTAAATTTGTAATATATTCAAACGAACTTACTGAAGTAATTTGTGAGTCGACAGCAGCTTTAGTAAATTCTGGTGCTAGCGCTGTTCCCGTATAAAATATTACGACAACGATCAAGACTCCAGAAATCAACATTCTAAAAATATTCCTATTACAAAATGGAGCTACCAGGGCAAATAAAAATGTTAAAGAGGCTAAATCTGCGAATGGTAAAACTCTGCTTCCTGGTAAAACAAATGCTAGTAAAATTGTAATTGGTAAAAGTAAAAGACCTGTAGACAAAACAGAAGGATCGTCAAGCAATAATGCCGTATCCATTCCAATATAAAATTTCCTTTTAGGAAACCATTTTTTTAATTTATTAGTAACATGATCTTTTACCATAACTAAACCAGAAACTAAAACATCAATAACGATTGGTAGTAGATACATAGCAGCTGCAATATTTACAGCCAAAGTCATTATATTGGAAATGTCATAACCAGCAAGTATACCCATAAGAGCTCCAATTATCGTTCCGAAACTAATAGGCTCTCCTAAAATGCCAAAACGGCTATTAATTGTTTCTGGATCTAATTTAATCTTTTTTATTCCTGGAATATGTTCACATATCCAGTTACCAACTATTCCAAAAGGAACCCAAGCTAAACAAGTTAAATGTGGAAATGAAAGCCCAGATAAATCTTTATTAGGAAATTTTTTTTGAATAATTGGTTGTGTAATGTCAGCTACAACAAGGGTTATAATAAAAATAATCCAAACAGCGATTATTGATATCCAGTAGTTACTTGTCCCTGCATAAATCGCTGCACCTACCAATAAAAATATCCAATAATTAAAAATATCTAAGTTAACTGTCTTAGTAATGTTCAAAACTAATAACGTCGCATTTATCACTAAAAACCCTATAACTGTTATCAACATTACAGGCGTTGCCCAACCAATAGTTGAAGCAGTTCCCCAGCCTACATCAGTAACAGTCAATTGCAGCCCTAATCTTTCAAGCATAGCTTCCGAAGCGGGACCAAGAGCATTTAGCATTAAATCAATAACCATTGAAACCCCAGTAAAGCCAACGCCAACTAACATTCCTGCTTTAAATGCTTTTAAAGGACGCATTCTAAAAATTAGTCCTACTATAAAGAAGATAATCGGCATCATAACTGATGAACCTAAATTAACAATCGTATTAATTATTGCCATACTTTACCTCTCTTTCTCTAAGCAAAAACTAATTATTTATACTATTCAAAAATCTATCTGCAAATAGTTTTGGACTATTTTTAAATGCATCAATAGTAGTTCCAGCTAAATGAGAAGTTAAAGTTACATTTTGTAAAGATAAAAATGGAGAGTCTTTAGGCAATGGTTCATCTTCAAAAGTATCAATAGCCGCTCCAGCAATTTTACTTTCTTTTAGAGCCTTAATCAGAGCTGATTCATCCACTAACGCAGAACGTGCAGTATTAATAAAGTAAGTGTTCTCATCCATTAAATCAAAGATATGTTGGTCGATAATATGATGAGTTGTACTATCTGCACGCATATGAATTGTTACAATAGTTGACTGTTTTACCAACTCTTCAATACTATCTACTTTTTTAAAACCTTCTTTTTCATTAACATAAGGATCATAAAAGATAATATCTGCATCAAATCCTTTTAAAAATTGGGCTACTAATTGTCCAATATGTCCAAAGCCAATAATGCCTACAGTTTTACCTCCAATTTCGGGAACTTTATTTTTATTCGGAAAATCCTTAAACCAAATTCCCTTATGCATTTCGCTATTAGTTCGAGCAATATTTCTTGTTTCTGATAAAATCATTCCTACGGTAAACTCAGCTACCGCTCTCGCATTACGTCCTCCCGTATTTATAACCTTTATTCCTTTGCTTTTAGCATATGATTCATCAACATTTTCAACACCACCTCTAAGTACTCCAATATACTTAAGCTTTTTCGCTCGATCAATTATATTCTTACTAATAGGAGTAAATTGAGTTATGATAAGATCAAAAGTCTCAATGCCATCTAATAACTTAGAATCATTAATTTCGACTGCACTAGCACCATTTTGTTCAATTTTGATATTGTCGTTTTGTAAATCTTCAACAGTCTTATGACTCCAGTCACGAATTTCAACAGTATCGCCATTTTTTTCAAAAGCTTTTAATCCGTCTCTTAACATCTCTGGTGTAATTAAATTATCTCCAAACGCTAATATTTTCATTGTTATGTTCTCTCCTTCTTAGATAAAATTTTAAAAATTAATGCATTAACATACCGCCTGTTAAATCTATTGTTGCACCAGTCATATAATCAAATACATCAGATACTATTAAGGTGCCCATCTTAGCGATTTCTTCTGGCTCTACGACTCTACCTTTAGGAATTCTATTTACATAGTAGTTTGGATCCTTATCCAGGTTTTCTTGTATCATTTTGGTATGCATTATACCAATAGCAATATTATTACTATTTATATTGTTTTTTGCCTGTTCTCTTGCGAAAGAAGCATTAAAGGCAATCAATCCAGCTTTAGAAGCTGCATAGTGTGAATGTCCTGTTGTAGACCCGTGATAAGCAGCTTGACTAGTAATGTTTAATACATGGCCTCCATGACCCTCTTTATTAGCTGCTTGTGCAAACTCTTGGCAAAGTAAAAAAGGTCCTCTTAGGTTTGTTTCTAACTGTTTATCCCAATCTTCAGGTTTAATATCAGTAACAGCTCCGGTTAACCAAACGCCAGCATTATTAATTAAGATATCAATTTTTCCTAACTTTTCTTTTGCGTTATTAAATAATTGTTTAGCTTCTTCGACTTTTGACAAATCAGCTTGAATACCGTAAGCGCTTGAATTAGTATGTTCTGCTACTTCTTTTTCAGTTACTTCCGGGTGCTCCTTTTCATTATAATAACTAAACGCGACTGTAACGCCTTCCTTAGCTAGAGCCATTACAAACTGTTGCCCTAGACCGGTTGCTCCTCCAGTTATAAGAGCTTTTTTTCCATCTAGTCCTAATTTCATATTTCTCATATCCTTTCAATAAGTGAATCGTTATATTACTTTTTCCTTTTTTGGTTTTATTAATTGTGTATTTTCAATATCGTTCCAGACCTTAGTTTGATCAGTAACTGCTTTTTTATATAATTGATATTTTGCGTCATAAACCTCCGCTAATTCGGAGTTTGGATATATTGTTCTAGAGATTTCAACCATATTTTCGGTAGCTGTCTTGAAATCAGGAAATGCACCAGACATTACTCCTGCTGCCATAGATGTACCCAAAGCACCATTCTCCTTAACATTAACGAGTTCTAATGGTCTTTGAAAAACATCTGCAAACATTTGTAACCATACTTCTGAATTAGTTATCCCGCCAGCAATCCTAATTGGTGAATTTAAAACATTTTCATTTATTTTTATCAATTTTTCTACATGCGCTTTATGCGCAAAGCAAACGCCTTCATAAATAGCATTAATAAATTCAGCAATCGTGGTACTTTTAGTTACTCCGATAAAACCTGCAGTTGAATTTGTAACACCAGAATTAGATCCAAAAATAAATGGATAGAATATAAGGTTACTTTCCCATGGACGTATGGTATCAACTAGTTTTGAACAATAATCGTAAATATCATCTTTATTTTCGGTTATTTCTAATAATTTAGAATGATCTTTCAAAAATGTCTCAACAAACCATGTTAAATTTGAACCACTTGTTGGAGACGCTTCTGTTAGTAAGTATTCTCCCTTAATAGGATAATCCGTCGTCATAAATAAATCTTTGACAACCGAAATCTCAGAATCGATATATTGATTAATACTCCAAGTACCTGTAACAATAGACAATTGGTTATGATTAGTAAGGCCCGTGGATAAAGCGCTAGCAGAAATATCCATTAAACCTCCTGCAACTGGAGTTCCTTGTACTAACCCAGTTTTCTCGCTAACTTCCTTAGTAATTTCTCCAGCCTTATCAGAAGATGCAATTAATTCAGGCATTTTATTCAGCCATTTTTTAATTCCAAAAAAAGTAAATACTCTTTCATCATAATTTTCAGTATCTTGGTTAAATAAAGAAGTGCCACTAGCGTTAGAAATCTCAAATCCTGGTTCATTTGTTAACCAGTATCTAATCAAATCAGTTACCATAAAAACATATTTTGTTTTACTGTATATATCTGGTTCGTTTTTGTCTAACCATCGTAATAATGATGCTGGCTGCGAGCTCCATATAGTTGCATAAGTGCGAGGGCGCACTTCCGTTTCATATTTTTCATTTGATAACCATTTTTCTGCAACATCATGAGCCCTATTATCAGTTGAAATAATTCCATTTCTAACTATGTCCCCATTTTCACCAATAAGATAAAGACCATTACCATGACCAGTAACAGAAATTCCGATTATATCTTTTGGGTCAACATTTGACTTCGCTAGTACCTCTTGTATTGCACTAAAATTTACTCTTTTTAATTCTTCCATATCCCTTTCAGTCCAATACTTATAAGGCGTTAATACTTTAGTATAAATTGTACATTTCTCAACTTCTGTACCGACTAGGTCATAAATAGCTACTTTAGTAGATGTCCCACCGTTATCAATACCCATTAAATATCGAGTCACACTATCTCTCCTCTCTAAATTGCCATAAATCTGTAGTACTTGTTGTAATACCAGATATTTCTACTTCAAAAATTTTTTCCATCAATTTCGAATCTTTTACAAATCCTCCTACGATAAGTTCTTGTTCCCCCCCAATTTGTTTTAAATGTTCAAATTCTTGTAAAGCTGAATAGGCAGGTAAAATTTCAATAGCATCAAAATTATTCTTTGTTAGAATATTAGCTGTCCTTTTAAGCGAACGACTATCAATTAAAAAAAATCGATAGACGACTGTAAGACCTACATTTTTTGCTATACTACCTGCTTGTATATTTGTAGTAAAAACACCATCTAAACTATACATATTTTTAAGTAATTTTATCCCTTTAACATCTGGAGAAAAACCATCGATTAATTCTAGATGAGCAAATGCTTGTTTATTATTTTTATGAACATATTGAACTTGTGATTTTAGATTTCCAATATTTGAATTGCTCAAAAGAACTATCGGAGATGTCGTTTTACAAGCTGATGTTAAAAATTTAGGTTCTCTAACTGAAGGTATTACAGTTTTTTTTAATTGCATGAACAATCCTCCAAAACTCCATGATATTAAGTGAGAAAGCATAGCGGAAAATTTTATGATAACTGATATACGAATAGCCAATACTAATTTCCCGCTATGTTAAACGATTTTTTTTAATAATGATTTATTTTTATTCAACCTCATTATAAATTTTAAGAGCTTCTTCTACGCTCTTGTCGTCATGGATCAAAGCTGACAAAGCAGCAACTTTTCCTACAGGATTAGGATCTTGTGTAATATTTCTACCACATGCAATACCCTTTGCTCCTGCTTGCATTAAATTATATACATATTCAAAATAGGATTTATTATCAGTTTTAGGACCACCAAGTGCAATGGTAGGTCTTGCAGCATTTTCGACTATCATTTGATCTGTCTCAAGATTTCCTGTTAGTCTTGTTTTAATAACATCTGCTCCATACTCAGAGCCTAATCTTGCAGCTGTGCTAATATAATCTGGATTACCAGAATTTGGGTATTCATCAATAACTGGATACGAACAAGGTAATGTTTCAGCTAAAACCGGAACGTTCCACTGTTCTCCTTGTTTTGCTAGTGAAGAAAGCATCTTATGCGAGAATTCTTCTCTACCATCATCACCACCAGGAAA
This sequence comes from Tetragenococcus halophilus, assembly GCF_021474685.1. Lineage (GTDB taxonomy): Bacteria > Bacillota > Bacilli > Lactobacillales > Enterococcaceae > Tetragenococcus > Tetragenococcus halophilus_B. Next base: position 6,688 of record NZ_JAKEIT010000032.1, read on the forward strand.
AGTCATACATACAACACCCTCTGCGCCTAATTTGAGAGCATCTGTAACATCAAAGAATTGAGCTGTTTCAGGTACAGTACTATCAAATACATTCACCGAGCCGTCTACTCGTAAAATAGTTGGCACATCAATTAAATCTTCGGCAAATAGTTGAGCCTGACCGTAAGTAACTAAAGCACAATTCAAGCCATAATCTAAAAGATGTTTAATCTTTTTTACTGAAAAATCCACACCAGCCGTATTCGAACTAAATGCAAAACCATCAAGAGCCACAATAATAGTTTTTCCATCCTTACCAAAAATACGATTCATTCGTTTTGCCTTATCCATAAACCTTCTCCTCCTTAAAATTAAACAAAAAAAAGAAAGTTCAAATAAACTTCCGTAAGTTGCACACTTACCATAGTTTAGATGAACTTTCTAAGTTTCTTGTTCACAAGTTAATATTTTGTTAACAACTACATATTATCTCTTTAAGAAATCGCTGTCAACAATTAATATTAAAATATATAGAAAAAACTCATAACAGCTTATTAAGTGAGAATATATTCACTTAGTAACATTTTTATAAAAACGTTACTTTACTTAAAAAGTTAAAGTCGCTCTCCTGTTGGATACTTTTAAAATCAAAACTCCTCTACATAAGTTATCTGTTATAATAGTAAATGAAAAATTATTTAGGAGGTTTCCTAATGGATTCAGTCTATCGCCAAATACAAAGGAACTATGATGAACTATCAAGTACTGAACAAATTATTATTGACTACATGTTGAATCAACCTAACTTCAAAGACTTGAAAATGAAGCTAATACAAAATGATTTACATGTTTCTGCTCCAACGATTGTAAGAGCTATAAAGAAATTATCTTACCCTTCATTTACTGAATTTAAATATGCGATTGCAAATACGCAACACTCTACAAATCAAATTGATTCAGAAGAAAGCTTTGATACCATGATCGAAACATTTTCTTCTGATTTTTCCAAAACGATTCATATGATGGAAGAAGAAAAGCTCTATACTATCGCTAATTCCATATTACAAAGTCATCGAGTTTTTTGCATTGGGATGGGATCAAGCGTAAGCGTGGTCAATTCCTTCAACCGAAAATTAAAAAATTTAGGACTATGGTCGAACGATTATACCGAAGCTGCTCCTTTTCGTGATATCGCTGATATTGCCACCAGTGACGATTGCTTACTTATTTTTTCCTTGAGTGGAAAAGAAGAACAAATTCTAGAAATCGCTGTAAAAAGTAAGCTAAAAAATGTTACTGTCATTTCAATCACCGGGTTTTCTAATAATCCATTGCAAAGTCTATCAGATATCTCACTACTTACCTATCAAACGCCACAAAAACGAAAAAAATTACGTTCACGCTTAATGTTATCTGTCGCTGCTGAAGTCATTTTTGAAACAGTATTACTAAAGAAGGAAAAAAGCTAAAAGGCTACTAACTTCATCTACAAGCAAAAGTCGAGTATAAAATGACATTATACTCGACTTTTCTTCTATAAATATTGTGCTATTTCATAAAAATCATCTATGACATGATCTGCTGTATTACGGACTTCAGAAGCTGCATGTCGCAAGCAAAAACTTGTGTCAGCTAGTTCAAACATACTAATATCATTTTCAGAATCACCAACTGTAATGACTTCTAATGGTTGTGTTTGTTTGATACGTTCAATTGCCTGTCCTTTTGTTATATCTGCTGGAGTGATTTCTATTCTTTCAGGTCCACTCTTACAAATTGAAAGTTGCGGAAACTTATTCTGTAAATCTAGTAATGTTGATGTACAGCGACCGGCTTCTGGGCGCACATTAATTTTATAGATTCTAAGCGGCGCTATTTCAGCTATCATATCTTCAGGTTTTACTAACGGTACATTCCAAATACGTCCTTGATTTCCGGATTGATAGGTTCCGATACGATTCTTTCCATCTAGCGCATCATAAACCAATTGATTCTCTTGAATATAATACAGTAATTCACGCAAAATTGGCGTTTCTATAAACTTTTCAAAAATTTTCTGGCCTTCCATCACGATCAATCCGCCATTAAAACCAATTTTATTATTTATTTTAAAACCAATTTGTTCTTCAATAAAATCAATTTCTTTAACAGAACGCCCTGTGGCAATCCCCAAATGAATTTTATCTTTTAAAGAAACAAATAGCTTCTTATCTTTAGAAGCGACTTGTCTTGAATCTTTCACAAAGGTCCCATCTAAATCAGTCACTAGTAATTTATTCTCCATAATCATTCCGCCAATCCTAAAATATCCTGAATTTCAACTTTTATTGGGTTCGCTTTGCCCCCATAAATCGATTGCATTTGCATCCCTGAAGTTGCAAATCCCATCGCTTCTAATTTATTTTTTATTCGGTCGGAATCCACCACAGCATCATCTTTCACATTGATACGCAAACGGGTAATACAAGCATCCACTACTGTAATATTATCCGCCCCACCATGAGCATCGATTAGCTGTAGTGCTTGATCATGAAGCGCAAGCCCATTCTCATTTTCTTTTTCTTTATCTTTCTGAGTTTTTACGCCCATCTTCTCACGTGTTTCGTCTTTCCCATGTAAGGTGATCGTAGCTGGGTCTGCTTCACGTCCAGGTGTCTTAAAGTCGAACCTTTCAATAGCAAATTTAAATACAAAATAGTAAATAATAAAACAACCAATGCCTAAAAGCGGTAATAAGTACCACTGCGTCCGCATTCCTTGTAAAACACCATAAATTAAGAAATTAATTAAACCATGTCCCGTTGGCGTCAAGAAAGCTGCTCCGACAATATTTGTGACTAACATCGTCAATCCAGCTAAAACAGCATGAATGCCATATAAGGCAGGTGCGACAAAAAGAAACGTAAATTCAAGAGGTTCCGTAATTCCTGTAACAAATGAAGTTAGCGCCGCAGTAAGTAATAATGAACCGACTGTTTTCCGATTATCAGGACGAGCAGTTTTATACATTGCTAAAGCTGCTCCTGGTAGTCCAAACATATTAAAAACAAATTTTCCGGCAGAAAAACGCGTAATCATCGAATCGATGGCGCCATTATCACTTAACGCAGCCATATAAGCATTGATGGTTCCTGCATATTCTTGACCACCAATCGTAAAAATTCCTCCAAGAGGCGTCGTGCGAATCGGCCAATTAATCCCATGATGTAACCCAAAAGGCAATAATAATCGTTCAGATAAGCCATAAGCAAATGTCCCGGCATAACCTGATCTCAAAACCCCTAGAGATAAAATATTGATTCCCTCTTGTACAAAAGGCCAGATAAAGAAGAATAAGATCGCAACAAGTGCCATCGCAGGTATCGTCAAAATAGGAACTAAACGTGGACCACTAAAGAAACCAAATACTTGGGGCACTTGAATTCGAATCGCTTTTTTATGCACAAAATAAACAATAACTCCCGTAATAATACCACCAAAAACATTCAAATCCATTGTTTGAATACCTAACACTTCAGTCTGCATCGCCTGAGCCATTAGTTCATCAGCATTTTCCGCTCCCGCATCTACAAGCCTTCCTGTAGCATCAAGTAAAAAGTTCAAAGTACTATGCAGTACAAGAAAACCTAATAAGCCTGAAACAGCTGCCGATCCTTTTTCTTGCTTTGCCAAACCAACAGCTACACCTACCGCAAAAACAATAGGTAAGTTATCAAAGGCAACATTTCCAAGCATTTCCAAAAAACCCATCGCAAATTGTAGGGCTTCATTTTGCATCCAAGGATACATCTCTACGGTATTTTCATTGGTAAATGCTGAGCCAATTCCCTTTAAAATCCCTGCTGCTGGTAACACCGAAACGGGCAGCAAAAAAGAGCGACCAAAAGTTTCAAATACTGATAAAAATTTCGCTTTCTTACTTCCTTTTTGTGACTTTTCCATTTTTTCAAACCTCCCTTTTACTTTCTTTTATCATACCAGTTAAAAAAACGATTACAATTATCTGTGATTTAAAATAACTTAAAAGAAGGAAACTAGTTTTTTAGTAGAAAACTAGCTTAGAATAAAGTGTTTCAGTCAATAAAAAAAGAAACCTTGTATAAAATCATCATATGTACGTGTTCAACGAGTGGTAAAACTGGAGAAACTATTTAATATACTACGCGGGGAAGCTATATTTTTGTGTTAGCAAAAACTTCTGTTAGTAACACTAACAAGCATTACATTGTTATTTTATTGTCATTTGCCAAATAACGCACTATTTCTATAATAAAACATGTTATAATATAGACGACAGTAAAGTTTATGACGGTGGCTATCTTTTTTGAAAGGTGGTGGTGCTTATGAAAGTAAGTACTAAAATCTTAAAGAAAGGAGAGGCCCTTTGTCCATTGCGGAAGCGCTAGGGCTAATGATTGCGTTCGGTTCTTTAACCGCTACGTTAATCTTTGGTATCCTAGACGCCGTAAAAAAGACAAAAAAATAACCGTCAAACTTTAGCCAGTTACGGTTATTTTTTATAAATAACATAGACTTGCCACCGTCTTAAACGGTGCTGTTACTAGAGGGGTTGTTAACACAACTCCTCTTTTCGTCTGTATTATATCGTAGTTTCTAAAAAATTTCAATTTTTTTGTTAGGTTACCTATTTCCCTTGAATCAGCCAAAGAAAGACTTTGCTATAACAATTTTCACCGAAATGATACACTATATTATACAATAATCGTTTACTATTGTTTGAAAAATACTCGCAAAAATTTCTTAACGAACAAGGAGACCTATTCATGGATAATGATTTAAAAGTAAAAATTGATGCAACAAGTGATCCAGAAGAATTAAAACAATATTTAAATCCTTTAGATAATGACTCCTTTTGTCAAATCGTTACCAGCTGTGCTGATCAACAGGAAATGGATACTTTTGTTCCTAACCATAAATTTCCTGCTTATACCATTGCGCTACACTGCCTTGATCAACACAATATGAGCCAAAAACAACGGAAAACCATACAAAATATTTTCTTAGGTGTTAAGGCGCAGGAAAACCAATAGGTTATTTCGCCAAGTTATCGCCTATAACGAATTTACTTAAAAAACGCCTTTAGTGTCCATTTCAAATGTTTGGCTCCATGTCTTTTCGACCATTTGAAATTTAACTTAAGGAATTGTTTTATCTATCATTTTTTCGCTCTTTTTTATCCAATGCAAAATCAATTTGACTTAATAATGTTACTTTTTTTTTTCACCTTTACTACCTACAACAAAAATATTACAGCAACACACAAAACGATCATTATAAAACAATTTTTGTTACCATCAAATTCTATAAAATATGTTATAATGTAAGCAACAGTAAAGTTTATGACGGTGGCTATCTTTTTTGAAAGGTGGTGGTGCTTATGAAAGTAAGTGCTAAAATCTTAAAGAAAGGAGAAGGCTTTTGTCCATTGCGGAAGCTCTAGGGCTAATGATTGCGTTCGGTTCTTTTACCGCTACGCTAATCTTTGGTATCCTAGACGCCGTAAAAAAGACAAAAAAATAACCGTCAAACTTTAGCAGGAGCGACGATTATTTTTAAAATAATTTGATTTCTGTCACCGTCTTAAACGGTGCTGTTACTAGAGGGGTTGTTAACACAATTCCTCTTTTCGCTTACATTATAGCATATCTTCCAAGAAGATTTCAATTTTTGTTAGATTGTGGTAGCAAAAAAGAACGAACAAAGATTGAATTTGAAAATAACAAGATTATGTTCTTGCTGAACCAGAATGAATGCACCTTACCCAACATATTTTTCATAAAAATCTATTCAATAGTCTTAATAGACTTTTCCAATCTTTCTAATCCATCTACTAACTTACTCCGTGGACATCCAACATTCATACGTAGAAATTTCCCTTCATTTTCGTGATAAACTTTACCTGACATAATTCCAACATTGCCAACATTTACCAAAGCATTTTGTATTTCTTCCTCCGATGATTTTAAATCTGAGCAGTCCATCCACGCCAGATAGGTTGATTCTGGAATTTTAAACTTCACATTTGGAACCTGTTCTTTTACAAAAGAAGATACAACTTGCATATTACCATATAAATAATCAACTAAATCATCCACCCAATAAGCAGAATAGTTGTATCCTTCGATTATTGATAGTAAACCAAATATAGTTATGCTAGATAAACCATCACGTTGTTTTATAGTAGTCAAAAATTTATCTTTTATGTTTCCATCTGGTATAAATACATACGAACCACCTAATCCTGGTGTATTAAAAGTTTTGCTAGCAGATGTGCAAATAAATACATTATCTGGATTCGTTGTCATACTTGTAATAGGTATATAGTTGTGATTGGGATAGACAATATCCATATGAATATCATCAGAAATAATTTTGACTTGATATTTTTCACAAAGATTTATTACGTCCTTCAATTCTTGCTTACTCCATACTCTACCGGTAGGATTATGCGGGTTACAAAATAACATTACTTTGCTTTTTGGATGAGATAGCTGTTTTTCTAACAAATTAAAATCAATGGAATAAGAACCATTTTTGTAAGTCAAAGGATTCTTTATCATTTCTCTACCAGATGCGTTTAACTGTTTAAAAAAGGCGTCATATCCTGGGGTTTGCAATATCACTTTATCGGTCTCATCTGTTAGAATTTCAATTAATTTTGAAATTGAATAAATAACGCTCGGACTGTAAACAATCCAATCAGCAGGCATATTTACTGCAAAACGTGACTTGTACCAATGTGTAATAGCTGATTTATATTCGCTGTGGTTCCACCTTGTGTATCCAAATACACCGTGTTTCACATACTCATCCATTACTTGTAAAATTTCATTGGGACTTTGAAAATCCATATCTGATATGGAAAAAGGAAGCACATCATTTTTTCCAAAACGATCTTCTGCAAAATCCCACTGCGTGCTATATGTTCCTGTTCGATTAATTACTTTGTCAAAACGAGTCCCCAAAAAAACACCTCCTAAGGATTAAAAAGATAATCCTGTATCTTCTGATTCATCTACGTCACTTTCTTTTCGAACCATCCCCACTGCGAAAGTGATACTAATAATAGAAATTGCAAGACCTATTAATAACATGAACGGATTGCTTACAAATGGTAGTCCCCAAATTCCGATAGCTGCGGGGATTGGGGATTGTGCACCAAGTGATAAAGCAACTCCTCCCCCAATGCCTGAGCCAACAGTGATAATAGGAATTACCTTTAATGGAGTAGCTACTGCATAAGGGATAGCGCCTTCACTTATACCTAAAGAAGCCATCAAAGCTGTAGGAAGTGCATTAGCCTTCTCGGATTTTGAAAATTTCTTAGAAAAAATCAATGATGCTAAAGCTAAGCCAAATGGTGCACTCATAATGCCAATCCAGCAAGCTGCCATCGGTGCATAAATGCCTTCAGCCAATGTAGCATAGCTAAATGACAAAGCAATTTTATTTACTGGTCCTCCCATATCAACTGCCATCATCGCTGAAATAATGAAGCCTAAAATAAATAGATTACTTCCATCCATAGAGTTTAACCAATTTTCTAAGCCTGTCATTGCTGGTGTTAATACCAGTGAAATCAATCCCATGAAAATAGCAGATGCTCCAATACCAAATACTGGAATAATCATAATAGGCTTTATGACAGCTACGTTAGGGTGCATCGGTATTTTCTTTAATTGGTTAGTAATCCAACCTGCAAAAAAACCAACTAAGATTCCGCCAAGATATCCGGTACCAAGTTCTGCTGCAAACACACCACTTGCTAACCCAACTGCGATCCCCGGTCTTTCAGCTATTGAATAGGAAATATAACCCGCAATCATTGGGACCATTAGATCTAAGGTCCAACCTCCATAATTGACTAACTGTTCACCTAATTGAGTATCTTCTCCAATGATTACCCCTAACGAAAGTAATATACCACCAGCTACAACAACAGGAATCATGTAAGAAACTCCTGTCATCAGATGTTTCTTAGCTTCGTTTAACATAAATTTTGCTCCTTCCTTAAAGTTTTGCTGTTGCATCCTTAATTACTTTAGAGGCATTTTTCACTGCATCAGCAACAGGTACTTCATAAACAATTTTATTATCAAATCTATTTGCTTTTTCTATTTTCGTATCAACAGCTAAAATGACTAAATCTGCTTTTTCTAAGTCTTTGGAGTTAATTTCATTTTCGGTTCCCATTGATCCTTGAGTTTCTACCTTAATTTTATACCCCATTTTTTTTGCTTCTTTTTCTAATGCTTTTTTTGCCATATAAGTGTGAGCTACCCCAGCTGGGCATGCAGTTACTGCTAAAATATTCATTATTAAACCTCTCCCTTGTCAGTTAAAATCTCAGTAATTATTTTAGAAATCTCGCTTTTTGTACGTGCCGATAGTAATGATTGGACAAAGCTTTCCTCCATTAAATTCTCTGACAATCTTGCCAATAATTTTAGATGAAAGTTTCCTTCTTGTTTTTTCGGAACAGCTAATGCTATCAAAAAATAAACCGGTTCATTATCCATAGCCTCCCATTCTACTGCTTTATCAAGCTTTATTACACTAATCGTTGGTTTGATGACTTCATCAAGTTTGGCATGAGGTATGGCAATTCCGCCACCAAAACCAGTGGTTGATGTAGCTTCTCTTTCCATCATACCGTTGCAATAAGCTGTTGCGCTCTCTACACGTCCAGCTTTAAAAACGAGTTCGGCTATTTTTTTTAACGCTTCTTTTTTTGAATGTGCATCAACATTTAGTTCAATCAAGTTATCATTTATTAATTCTGAATTATCCATATATTTCCCCTCGTATAATAAAATCACTCATTTTGCTATTATGCACCATTTAGTTCCCCCTCAGTAACTCAATAATTTTGTCTTTATCTTTTAAACGAAACATTTTTTTCAAACGTTTCTCATTCTCTAATATATCATTGAAATGTTGATATATTGATTGTATATCAGGTTTTATCGACTCATTCATAGCAAGAAAAAATATCAGTTTCACTTTCCCATGGTCCCATGTAATGCCTTCAGGATTAATATATAAACTAATACATGGTTTTTTCACGTAATCGACTGGCGCATGTGGTGTAGCGACAAATCCTATTTTCGTGCTCGCTACTTCTTCACGTTCTACTGCTGCTTCAGCAATCCCTGGGTATCCATAATCTTTTTCTACCAGTTGTTTTCCTATTTCTTGAATGACTTCTTCTTTCGTTTTTGTTTTGTCATCAAGTAGGATAAGTTCTTTATCTATTAAGTTCATAAATGCATCGGCATGTTCATGATTATCTATTAGTTGATCGACCTTATGACTAATCGCATTGGCTGAAAAATCGTCCAAAAACGGCGACACTTTTATCACTGACGCACCTTCATATTGTGTATTTACTGTACTAATGACTAATTCTTCAGAAATGGGGGCTTCTTTCATCTCTTGCAACGACATGACTCTTGTGATTTTTAAACGATCAGAAAAATATTTCTTCACTCTTTGTTCCAATAGTCTTGCAGTTCCTAGCCCAGTACTACATACAATGACTGCTTCGATCTTTTTGGTTTCTTTTCGCTCTTGGTAAGCTTGAATATGCAAAGCGATAAAAGCGATTTCATCATCATTTATATCAACTGAATAAGCATTTTTTAATTGAATACTTAAATCAACTGCTCGATTATAAGCCAATGAGAAAAATTTCTTTGTCTCTGCGGTATAGGGATTATAAATATTTAACCCTAATGAAAAACGTTTGATCGCTGGTGTCAAATGTAAAAGTAAATTGTTAATCAATATATCATCATAATCAGTCAATGACTGTCTTAGAAAAGCGTCAAGATCATTTTCCGTTTCTAAGTTAAAAATTTGGGCCTCATCAGAAACACTTTTGTTATCTGTTTCAGCAGCTAAAATATGGATATTAATGTACTGTTGCTCGTCCTCAGGAAGCTTCATATCAAGGTTATTTTCTAGAATAGAAACTAATAGCTTTGTACTATCTTTCATCTTTTTTGGGGTAACCGCCAACTCTTTGCCTAATAATGGTTCACCCTTTCGCAATCGCTCAATCGCTATAACTAAATGAACCGTTAAAGACTGGTACTCATAGTCATCCAGTTTTAAATGAACCCTTTTTTGAAATTCATTTAAGGACTCCAATACTTTTTGCACAGTCTCAGCATCAAATAAAGAAGATAGCGATTGCAAAATTGAATGGTCGATCATGGTTGTTTTTTTAGACGTCGACCCAAAATTGTTCTTCCCCCAGTACATTTCTAATAACTGTGATAAAAGTTTCCTTTTGGTCTTTTCTGAAGCATCAATATAAATTCCCTGATGAGTATTTTGTAAAGTTGCTCCACTGTCGACCAGTCTTTCCTTAATGTTAACCAAGTCGTTTTCAAGTGTGCTACGGCTAATATATAGCGAATCGGCTAACTCTTGTATCAATACGGGTTTCTCACACATTAACAAAGTGGAAAAGATAGAAATAATTCGTTCTTCCCTATCTTCAGAAACTTCAGTTAGCTCTCCATTTTGTATAGCAGTGACTAACATACTCGTATTTCCAGAAAGATAAATCCCTACGTTTCTTTTTCGATTTAATTGAACATTGTATTTCAATACTTCTCTTTCAATATGATCAAGGTACTTAGCAATTGTTTTCTTTGACTTATTAATTTTCTCTCCGATATCAGAATAATGGACAGTATCTTGTGATAAAAGCAAATTAATAATTTCTAGTTCGTAGGTATTAATTATGTCACCTCCCTTGTTTCTAATAACAATATAATACATGCAAAAAATTTTGAGTACATAAAAAAGTATACTTTCATAGGTATACTTTTTAGAAACCTTTATTCGAAATATAGCATCCCTCTGAAATAAGAATTTAAAGCAACTAACATAACGGAAGCTCAGACACTTCTGTTTAATCAACGTTATTCATACTACAATTAGTTTATAATTTTATCTCCAAAACGCGAAGCATTACAAAAACAGGATTGAAAAGTTCAAAATGAAACTCTACAATCCCGCTTGTCTATTATTTAAATTCATTTTATAAAATCATATATTGTTACTTATCCATACATTATTACCCTTTTTTGATAATATCCGTTAATTCTTTATCATTTAAAGGTCTGTTCTTATTCGTTTTATTCGCAGTTGTATTACCAAAATATTGAGTATACAACTCAGGATTTTTAAGTGTCATGTCTAAAGCATATAGTTTCCACTTACCTTCTCTTCCTGCATAGGGTTTCCTAACTTCCTCTGTTCTCAGAGTTTCAACTGTGGGCGCATCATAGAATAGTTCTCCATATTCATCGTATTTAGGTTGCGCTAAAGAAGTCTTGTTTTTAACATGATAATCTTTTCTCCACACCCATACAACTTTTCTTATATAGTCATCTACTGAAAATCCATATTTATGTGAAACGATTTGTTTAGGAGTAAGAATTAGCTTCTTACCATCTGCTCCTTTAATCCATCTTTCTGTTAATTCTTTCCAGCTAGCTGTTTCATAGTCCCAATACTCACCATAACTGACTTTATTCGGTTCAATTGGAATATTCAGTTTCTTTGCTTCTGCCAACGTGTACTCTACAAATTCTTTTTTCAAAATACTTACCGTTAAGTCAGACATTCTATCTGGACCAAAATCATGTGCAAATACTAAAATAGATACTGGTTGTGCCATAATATCTCTTCTCAAGCTACCTGTATCTAATACAGTATCAAAAAGGTTAGATAATGAATGTTTAGAAGCTCCGTTTCCTCTAGACTCTTTTTCCGAAAAACCAAAATGATTAGCATTGCTTTCCTTAGAATGGTCAAACATATTCTGCAAAGCCTGTTCTTTATTTTCAGTAGCATATAAATCAAATACCACCTTAAAAAAAGACTCAACCTTTCGTTTTCCCAATGAAAAAAATTTTTCATTCGCCGATTCTTCTAACAAAATAGGATTAACAAATAACTTACTATCTCCCATCATATTAACGTTCACAAAATCAATGTCTTCTTGCTTCTTATTTAAATTGTAGTAGTTTGTTACAAATTTCAAATAATCTCTCCTTATAATAGTGTAAGAAAAGATGAAATTAGATACAGCATATATGAAAATGAAAATAAACGAAAAAGTACTTTACTTTAGAATATAATGTTGTTATGATTTTAACAGTTAAAATATTTGATTAGAGTTGTTTCTAAAAAAGTAACAGCTATACCTAATAACCTAAAACAGTAGACGCCTATCTACTGTTTTTTCTTTTCTCCATTAAGAATGGTATCATACCACAACATATAGATCAATAACAAATCCAATTAAACGGTCGTAAAATTAATTCTAAGCTGCTTGATGTTGCTTATTGTAAAGGGTCATATGTTTTTAATGAAAATTTCTCAAAAAGAAAATGAACACCTTTAAATGTCCCGCAAAAGTGGAGCAGGCAATTATACCGTAGCAAAATAAAACAGAATTATATAAAAACACAACATATTGTGTTTCGCCTTATCTTTTCTATATGTAGTAAGCTTTTTCCCTTTATCTGATATTTAATTTCAACATTACTATTTAAATAAAATAGTTGTCCCTGAATGATTTATAAATTTTTCCAAGGATCATTCAATCCTTGGTATGTGCTTTTTTCTAAAGGTTGAGTTGCTTCACCTTCTGGGTGTACAAAAAGAACGCACTTCGTGTTATTGTAAAGTCAACGAAACATAACAATAAAGGAGTGCGTCCTTATGTCTATCACTTTACAACAAAATTCTCTTACATTCAATGAGCAAAAAAGCATCTCGATCGCCAATGATGGTGGCACCTTAACCAATGACGCGGGGCTCGTCTTACTTTCGGAGTTTCTAAATCAAATTCGTTTTGATTCCCTGTTAGCGCGATACGTTCATATTCCAGAGTATCGTTTCTTCGCCCAACATGAATGGCTGGACGTCGTAAAACAGTGGTTATATCAATTGATCGCTGGTTATTCTCGAGACCGAGATGCCAATACCTTACAATATGATCGCCTTTTTAAGGAAGCATTGAAACAAGAACGGCTCCCTTCGCAATTTATGATGTCTACTTTGCTTCATACCTTGACAGAAGAAAATGTTAATCAACTATTACAAGTGGCGAAAAAACTTGGCGATTTAGGCATGGACCAGCAAAACAGCCAACAACTCGTGCTTGATCTGGATTCCACCTGTTGTCCCACTTACGGAAAGCAAGAAGCAGGGGAATATATTTACCACTATGGCCTCAATGGGTATCATCCATTTGTGGCATTTGAAGGTTTAACCGGATTGGCATTAGATGTTCGCCATCGTCATGGCAAATCTTATACCTCCACCCACGCCGAAGATTATCTCGTAGAAATGTTGGCGCATTACCAACAACGTTCGAGTGATCCCACAATGCTTGTACGCGGGGATAGTGGCTTTGCCAAACCGGAAATTTATAAACAATGTGAGTGTCGAGGCGCCCATTATGTGATTAAATTGAAAAATAACGTACGGTTGATTCATTATGCGCAACATCTTGTCCAATATACCAACGGTACGGACTACACAAAGACCGAACATCAATATTTTAAGATGGCTTATCAAGCAGATTCTTGGGACCGATCTCGGACAGTAGCCATCAAGGCTACTCGAAAAGCCGAAACTTTACTTTTTTCCGAATTTCAATTTGTGGTGACTGATTTCGCTCATCTTTCGCCCCAAACCATTTTTCAGCTCTATCAAAAACGAGGGAATATGGAAAACTTCATTAAAGAAATGAAGACCGGATTTTTCGCTGATAAAACGGACAGTCCTTCCTTTTTAGCGAATAAGGTTCGCTTAGCCCTAAGTTTTATCGCCTATAATATCATCCATTTGATGAAACAGCTGACTTTTCCGCAAGAGAAAAAGACGACGGTGATTGACACGATCCGTTTTCAACTATTTCATATTGCTGGAAAAGTCACAGAACACGCGCGTCAAGTGCAAATTCACTTATCAAGTACGAATGTTTACAACACGCTTTTTTGGGAAGTCCTTACACGAATTCAGCGATTGAATCTCTAGTTTACTTTTCCCCTTTTCCTCTTGATAAAAAAGGCTTGGCTTTCATTCTCTAGGAAGAATTTTATCTTTTTTTAGCGTCGTTCGATCATCCCTTTCTATTCTTTATTCAAAAGCGGCGATAAAAAGGGAAAATAACATAAAAGTCACCTCGTTGAACAGTCGAATGCGTTATCCACAAATTTTTATAAATCATTCAGGTAAACGAAATTCCCATAAAGCGTTTATAAAATCGGGAAAAATAAGAAGCATTGTAATTAAAATGTCTAGCTACTACTTCAAGTGTTAGATTCTCTTGATAATGTTTTTGGATAAAAGAGTTTATTTCGCTCAATTGATCTAATTTCTTGACTGTTTCCGTCTCCTTGATAATAGGTCCATTTATTACTTCTGTAGTTAATAAATGGGAAAACAATTCATACACCTTAGCAAAAACAAAAGCATGACTAGCCAAATCGTTATACCTATCTAGTTGCCTAACAGCTAACAAATCTTGCTGGATTTTATTATTATTTGAAAGATCACCTTGAAAATAAATCTGTTTACCATAATTATTTTCGGTACATTGCTGGACAAATTCTAACGGGACTTGTAATACAAACACATGCCCTGGACGAGGGGTTCTTGTCGAATGAATAATATTGCTATTAATCAAGTAGACGTCTCCTTCCGTAAGATGGAATGTCGACTGCGACAAACGTATTTCAAGCACGCCTTCTAAACAAAGCAAAATTTCTACGCTATTATGCCAATGAGGTAAGATTAATCGGGAAGGGTCTTCTGAGTTAAATTCAAAAAGTTTAAACGGGTAATTTTTATTAGGGGTAATCATTTCATATTGTGTCATTAACATATCTTCTCTTTCTTCATAATTGTCACATTAAGGAGTATTATAAATACAAAAACATATTCTGTTAAAACCGGATAGTCTCTAAAAACATGAGAGTTAGTCTGCCAATGAAATCTAAGGTCCCTTTCTTTTTCAGTTAATACATTCTGGATATACAAAAAATACACTATACTATCTTAAAATTTTCGTTAAAGCTATTATACCAAACGAACCATCTATGATAACGATATTATTTAAGTAAATATATATACCTGTAAATAGATCTGAGTTATAAGATGCCCTACAATCGCTTCTATTTTTTCTAACACAAGCCCTCCTCTTCGTAAAACTAATTTATAACAAATTTTTTATTTACGTCCTTCCTATTTTTTTAAATATTTTTCTGTTATTAAATTTAATAGTACTAAAAAAATTACAGTGATCAATAGTCTTTATAGTAAGCGATTGCTATAAATTGATATTATTTCGTTTAAAAAAAGTCTATACTTTCATAGCTCAAATTAAACGCTTATTTCAAAATATTTACATTTATTAGAATGTTTTAATAACTAATTATAAAAAAAGCAACCTGACAACAATAGAACATTGATATCAGGTTGCTTTATTATATTATTTGCCTTATTCTTTTAAAGATCAAAACATAATATCTCCGCCATTAACATTGATCGCTTGGCCCGTGATATAATCGGCTTGATCGCTTAATAAGAAAGAAATTGTATTGGTTACATCTTCAACCTTACCGACTCTTCCTTTTGGAATTTTCCCGGCAAAATAATTCATAACTTCTTCGGAATCAATGCTTTTCTTAGCCGCGTAGTCAGCTTTTTGCTTTTCCCACATTGAAGTATAAACTACACCCGGACAAACTGAATTAACACGGACACCTTTTCCTGCGAATTCTTTAGAGAGTGCTTGTGTTAAGCCAATGACCCCAAATTTACTAGCGCAATAAGCTTGATAATCATTCGTGCCTACCTTCCCAGATTGAGACGACATATTGATTATACTTCCAGCGCCTTTTTCTAACATTTGAGGAATAATAGCTCTACAGCATAAAAACTGTCCTTTTAAGTTAATTTCCATTGTTCTATCCCATATTTCTTCAGTATGCTTAAAAAAGGGAGTAATGACAGATAGCCCGGCATTATTTACTAAAATGTCAATTAAACCAAAGTTTTCTTTTACATATTCGCTCATGCTAGTTATTTCATTAGATTTTGTAACGTCTAGTTTAAAATATACTGACTTTTCTTCATTAGCTAAAATTTCGTCTGAAACTTTCTTAGCATTTTCTTCATTTAAGTCAGTGACTATTACCATAGCACCTTCCTTAGCTAGCATTAAACTGACTCCTCTACCAATTCCACTCCCAGCTCCTGTAACAACAGCTATTTTATTTTTAAATTGCAAAATAATCCCTCTTTTCTTATTCGATAATTCCAAATGCGCCACCGATAACTCCAATTAAAATTAAAACAACAAGTACTGTAGTTGGTTTCATTCTTCTTTTTAACATCCAATAAGTTCCTAAAGTAATTCCTAATGGTAGTATCCCTAAAAGTAATGTATCTAATATTTGTTCTTGCACATCAAGAGAATCAGAGCCTAGTGGTATTTGTAAAGAAGTACTAACTTCAACAAAACTAGCGGCTAAAGCTCCCATAACAATTGCTCCTAAGTACTTACAAAAGAACATTACTTTTTGTAGTAAAGAACTTCTTAATAACTCCGTAACTCCCTTTCGCCCAGTGTAGTAACCTTGTAACCATAACCATCTAGCTAAAGGAAGCATTATTCCTAATAGCAATACACCATAAGCGACAGGCCCCATGATAATATTTCCACTTGAGCCAAATGGGATAGTTAAAGACAATAGGATAGGAATTAATGTCCCTTGAAATAAACTGTCGCCAACACCTGCAATTGGTCCCATCAATCCAGTTTTAAAGCTTTCAACCATAGTTCCTTCTATGGGTTCTCCTTCTGCTTTTTGTTCTTCCATTGCTATAGAAACAGATAAAATCGGTCCACCAAAAGAAGGCTCTGTATTGAAAAATTGTAAATGTCTACCTAACGCTTCGGTTAATTGATCTTGATCATCTTTATAAATCTTTTTAAGAATTGGAGAAAGTGCATAAGCAACACCTGTTGATTGTAACCTCTCATAATTATAGTTTGCGTGAGAGAAAAACATCCAACGCCAAAATGCTTTTTTCACGTCTTTTTTTGTTAATTTGTTTGTTCCATTCATTCTCTACACCGCCTTGTTTTTATCTTCTTTAAAAGTCAATTCTGTATAAATATATACAACAAAAACTCCAAATACAGACAGAGCTAAAATTGGAATATCTGAATAAACAGTTACTAAAAATCCGAAAATAAAAAATAGTAATATACCTTTACCACTCATTGCCCGTAAATTCATTGCGATCCCTAAAGCTGGTAAAATTGCGCCTATAACTGATAAAACATCTAAAGGTTTACCTTCCATCATATTAACAACTTGTGCTACTGGCCCTGCTCCATAGTACACTGCTAAAGCTACTGGTATAACAGACATTAAAAATACAATAATTTGTGGCGGCCAAATATTTAAAAAATTAAGCTTTTTAGTATTACCTTCTTCAGCTGCTTTATCTGCCATATGAAGAAAAGAAATATCAACAGTCATATGGACAACCCAGATAACAGTTCCCAAAAGGCCTAAAGGAACAGCTAAAGTCGTTGCGGCTGAGGCATTTACTCCACCAGCAATTGCCAACGCCGTTCCTAATGTTCCAGCCAAAGCAGGATCCATTGGTACAGAACCACCAGCTGAGATCCAAGCTAGATAGGGTAAGTTAATTGCTGTACCGATAATACATCCTTCTATTGGTTTTCCTAATACTAACCCTACTAAAGTTCCGTTAACCATGGGTCTCATAATCATATGAGTACCTACGGTTGTTAACCAGGGTTGTGCATTTATTCCTAAAAAATATATAAATCCTATTAAAATAGCTTGAAAAAAACTAATGTGCATCTTCAACTAACCTCCCTATAAAATCTTTTCCAGACCGACAGCTTTTTCATCAGGAACGACTTGGATTTGAACATCAATATCTTTTGCAATTAACTTTTTAATATCCTCTTTCTCATCCTCTGTAGTAGCAATATTTTTATACAACTTTTTCCTGTTTTTATTAGCCCCCATACCTCCAATAATAATTTTTTCGATTGTTATACCGCTTTCAATTAGAGTTAAAAAAACTCCAGGCGTTTTAGTAAGGATTATAATTTTTTTGTTTCTATCTAAGTTACTAATTCCTTCGACAGCTTCACTTTTACTAAATATATCTAAACCGATTCCCTCAGGAACTGCCATTTCCATGATTTCCTTCGTAAATTCATCACTAGCAGTAATATTATCAACAATAACAATATGATTTCCTCCTGTGTATTGAAGCCAGGCTGTCATAACTTGGCCATGGATTAAACGATCATCAACACGTGCTAAAACAATATTTTCCATTTTTTTATTCCTCACATTATTTAGTTTTTTTGTTTTTAGACAATTCTCTAGTAAATTCTTTCACTCCTGCTTTTGCAGAAAACATCGCTTTCTCACAAATATCGTCAAGTGAGTTTTCAAGCATTCGTTGATTAAATATCTCTAATAACATTGATAAATTGACACCAGTTACTAAACGGTATTCAATATTTTCATCTAATATTCTTTTATGATTAAACGTTGTTTGATTATATGGACTGGCCAAAAATAAATCAGTTACCACAATAACCCCAGAACCATCATTAATCTCTTTAATTTTATTAAATATTTCTTGAGAAAAATCTTCAACGCTGTCTCCCTCAAGTAAAGATAAAGAGAAACTTTTCTCTTGCTTTCCCATAATAAGCTTTACAGTATTTAAAAATTCCTCGGCCAAATGACCATGTGTTACAACTAGTACTCCGATCACTTTCTCACCTCCTTTAGCAATTACTATTAGACTTCATTGAAAACCAGCCTATCACTTGTTTCAATTTTTATTAAAAGCAGTTATTTTTCCCCCTAAAAACTCGGTTCTATTCTCTACTTTTACACAAATA
>NZ_JAKEIT010000033.1 GCF_021474685.1 Tetragenococcus halophilus
CATGGTCTGTTGTAGATCAGGCGAAACAAACGCTGTATCTATTTCACGTAAACTTTCGCACTCATTGTCGATGCCATAGAGAAACACTTTCAAAAAGTGTTCAAAATCAAACTTTTTATGATACTTGTCGGCTTGCGAAATTTTCTCACGAATAGAAAAAGGTAAATTTTTGAAATTTATGTTCGAAAGCCATTTATTAAAAGCTGAAATTGTTTTATACTTATCCATGTTGTTGTCCTTTGTATTGGTCTTGGATAAGTCATCCAAGCTCAGTATAAAGGATTTTTTTATGGATGGAAATAGTGTGAAACATAATGAGTGAATTTAAAATGTTTCATGCACCACTAGTGATTTTCCATATAAAAAACTAAATTTGTAGTATCTTCTGTAACTTGTACGCGAGCACTATCTCGCCAAGCCCAACAACGACTAATAATAGACTCAGAATCTTTATACACTACTTCTCCTGTAAGTGCTTCTTCTGTCCTTTCTTCACTAATTGGAACAAATATTTCTCCTCCTTGTGCAATCGTTAGTTCAAGATCTCCTTTAAGAAAATCTCTATCTTCTCCAGCAACAGGAAAAGCCCACTCTAAGGAAACGGAATTATAGATATCTACTACAGGATTAATTGATTTGACACCATTTTGTTGCTTAGCACGCTTCAACAAATTTTCAACAGCACAACGTGCGCCTTTTTTAGTTTTAAATCTTTGATAAGCCGTTCGCCAATCTTTGATAACCGGATTTGCACTGATAGGATCTTCTTCTACTCATTTTATTGCACGTGAATTTGCTTGTTTTAAAAGATCTTTAGGCATATTTTCGTATGAACGATTACTCACGTCATCTGCTAATAAAACGGCAATTTCTGTTTCTGGGAAAAGCTCCCAGAATGAATCTCTCACAATAAATTTTTGCTTCATATTAAGTTAACTCCTTTGTCATATTTTTCATTAATCGTACAATAATAATGTTGAATATTCAACATTATTATTGTACTGTAGTAAAAAGAGGTGGAATTTCAATGCTAAATTTGGTAACTACATTAAATAAACAAGGGTTGTATTACGAATTATATCAACACCAAGAAATCTTCAGTAACGAGGATGCCTTAGTTGTTAAAGCAAAAAAGGGTTTCTCAGGTACTGAAACAAAAAGCTTATTTTTAAAAGATTCCTATGACAAATATTATATCTTTTTCACTTTCACAACAAAAAAAGCGGATTTTAAAAAAATTCACCAATTAACAGGAAAACGATTAAAAATTGTTGCAAAAAATGAAATGGAACAGACAACTGGACAAAGAGCTGGCGCTGTTTCCCCGCTAGGCTATGATTCAAACATCACGATCATTGTTGACGAAGAGTTATTTAACCAGGAGAAATTAGTTTTGCTCCAGGTAGACCAGACCAAACAATGGTTATTTTAGCAAAAGATTTGCTTACTATTATCGGTTTATTTAAAAATAAATACTACATTTATCCCAAGGAGTGAAATCATTGTCTCAAATTTTACGAGAAATAGGAAACATCGCACGCGCCTTAGACTATATTAGTAATGTTGAATTTAAAGATATCCATTTGAATAAAGGGCAATACCTTTATCTAAGTAGAATTTATGAAAACCCAGGTATTATCAATGATAACTTAGCCAAGTTAGTCAAAAATGATCGCACAGCTGTAGCTAAAACAGTAAAACATCTTGAACAGGAGCAGCTGATTTTAAAAAAAGCTGATTCAACAAATAAAAAAATTCGATGCCTTTTTGTCACACAAAAGGGAGAAAAATTACATGATTATCTGCAACGAGAAGAGAAATATTCAAGTAAACAAGCATTAGCTAATCTTTCCTTAAAAGAACAAAAGCAATTATTGAACTTATTGAAAATAGTGAGCTCAAATGTTTCATTCGATTGGGACTTTGTTCGGCAAGGTTATAAAAGAAATTACGAATAGAACTGTTTTATTCTTGCTAATTAGAAAACTCATCTACATTAGTAAAAGAAAGTTAGAGTAGCAAGTTATAAACTAATATAGATTATCTAAAACCTTTTATTACAAAAAAACCAGCAACTTTTTTACGAAAGTACTGGCTGATTTTGTTAATATAATCATTAAAAATTTATTCTCAATTGCGTCACTGCAATAAAGTACTAAATTAAAAAAACTTGGGTACCTTTATTTGAACACCCAAGTTTTTTTAATAATCAACTAGCTACTAGCATTGAAATAATCAAAATAAGTAAGTTCAAAACACCTAAAACAATTATTGGTTTACGCATAAATTTTATCCAAGTAGAGTAATTTACTTTTGATACTTCCAATCCACCCATTACAACACCCGAAGTAGGCGTAATTAGGTTAATTAAACCACAACCAGAGGCAAAAATCATAACCATCACATCTGGACTTAAACCTATGTTATTTGCTAATCCACCCATAACAGGAATAGAAACATAGGCCAAACCTGAAGTAGAAGGGATTATGAAAGATAGACCTAAATACAATACATAAGCACCAATTACGAATAAAATTGGAGAGAAATCTTGTAATAACCCTGCAGCTTTATCCAAAATAAATAGATCTAAATAGGTAGTAGACATTAATACTGAAGCACCACGCGCTACTACGATAATTAAAACAACAGATAACATATCTTTACTACCTTCAACAAAAGAATCTACTGTTTCCTTCTCAGAGAATCTTCCAACAATTGCACAAATTAGACCGATAATGAAGAACCACATTGCTAAATCTCCAAAATACCAATCGCCGAAACTTTCTCCTGTTAAAAAGGAAGTCCATCCATCAAAAATCGTAACCCCAAAATCTCCCCAAGGAATCAACGATACAATCATAACTAGAAAACAAAATGCAAAAATAGATAAAATAATTTTATGACGTTTCGTAAAAGTCAAATCTTTTTTATCTTCTTGCCCGAAGTTTTCTTTCATATCCTCTTGTTCTTGCAATGAAAGAATTGTTGAACCCTTGTCTTCTTTTACTTTTTTAGCGTAACGCATCACAATAAAAATGGAGTAAGCAGTAGAAACAGCCCAAAGCATAAATCCTATCAATAAAATGACCCCTGTGTTAGGCTGAATACCGATTCCCCTCAAAGCATCCATTGCTACGCCTGTTGAAAATGGATTAACAGTTGAGCCAATTACCCCTGAGCCAGAACCGAGTAACACAGTACCTACAGCAACAATTGTGTCAAAACCTGCCGCTACTAGCGTAGCAGTTAATAAGCTATAGAAAGGAATTGTTTCTTCAGCCATACCATAAGTAGATCCACCAATTGAAAATAATACCATTAAAATAGGAATTATAATTAATTCATTTCCCTTTAACTTTTTTACCACCGTTTGTATGCCAGATTCAAGTGCGCCCGATTGAGTAACAATATTCAAAAAACCACCTAGCACTAAAATAAACACACTAATTTCAATTGCATCACGGAAACCATTGAATGGAGCCATCACAATATCTGATATTTTAGCGCCAACTACTTGATTAACCGTCTCGCCATCGACCGTCTGCGGAGAAAATGTCTGACCATTTAGTATTATTGTTAGTATACCTAAAGCAATAAGAATAATAAATAAAATACTAAATGACGATAATTCTTTTCTTTTCTTTTTTTTTGCCATTTTATTTTTCACAGTTAGAGACTGTGTCCGACCTTCTTTCTTTTTAATTTGTTAGTCGTTCAACAAAAAAAGTACTGTCTAAGAAAATCAACCGTTTATGATTATAGCGAATCAGTTTTGATTGAACGAGCTGTTTAATTATGCTACTAGTGGTCTCCCGAGTTGTACCACTCATTGTCGAAATATCCGTAATCGTCACCGGAGAGGCAAGTTCTATTTCGCCTGTCCGTTGATTCCGTTCTGCTAAATCACTAAATAAAATTGCAAGAGAAGTAATAACACGATCATAAGTATTACTTATTATGCCCTTTTGAATTTTCATATTTTTAGTTTTTAAGGCCTCAGATTGTATCTGTAAATATTTGACTAATTGTTTCGCATTATTACTAAGAAGTTGCTCAAAGAATTTTACTGGTATAATAACGACTTCAATATCCGTTTGCGCGATTGCTGAAAAAGTATAAGTCTCATCATAAAACAATCCAATTAAGGGAAACAGTTCATCGCTAGGTATGAACTGTAAATACATGAATTCCCCGTTGATGTCGGATTTTTCAATTCTAATTGTACCTGAGTTCAAAAGATAAAGATGAGACCTGCTATCTCCTGGACTATACAATACTTGCCTTTTCCGGTAATTTCTCACTAAACTATTACGCTGAATCAAATTAATTTCTTGATCAGAAAAATATTGAAAGTATTTATTATATCTCGTAATCACTTCTTCTATCTCCATTTTAACTCTCCTAAAAAGCTTTTATTTAGTTATAACGGTACCGATAGTCTCATTTTGTTCCATTTTACCTAAATTTTCTAAAGATGTAATTATCGCTTGTTTTTCCGGGTTATTATTCGCAAACGAGATAGCAGCTTCAATTTTAGGTAACATACTACCTGGTGCAAAATGACCTTGTTCTTTATATTCTTCTAATTCTGCAACTGTTACTTGTTCTAATTTTTTCTCATTTTCTTTGCCATAATTTATATATACATTATCTACACCTGTTAGAATGATAAAAGTATCAGCTTGAACTAAATCAGCTAGTTTTTCTGAAGCAAAATCCTTATCAATAACAGCTTCTACGCCTTGCAAAGATTTTCCTACAACGGGGATGCCACCACCACCACATGAAATCGTAACAACATCACTATTTACTAGCTTATTAATTGTACTTGCTTCATGGATATCAGTGGGTTTAGGGCTAGGTACAACTTTACGCCAACCTCGGCCTGCATCTTCTTTAAAAGTTGCTCCAGATTTCATTTCCTCATCTGCTTCTTCTTTAGTTAAAAATGGGCCTACTGGTTTTGACGGATTTTTAAAAGCGGGGTCATTCTCATCAACAACAACTTGTGTTAACACGGTAGCAACCTGTTTATCAATCTCTTTCTTAGCTAGTTCGTTACTCATAGCATTTGACAACCAATAACCAATGCTACCTTGTGTCATAGCTACACAAGTATCTAACGGCATAGCTGGATTCTTTTCACTATTAGCAGCTTGTTGTTGTAATAATAAGTTACCTACTTGTGGTCCATTTCCATGTGAAATAATCAAATCATTACCAGCTTGGACTAATTGAACTAAATATTTAGAAGTTTGAACCAACGCTTCTTGTTGCGCTTTCGCGCTGGCATCATCTGAAAGAATCGCATTTCCTCCTAAAGCTACGACAACTTTTTTACCCATAATTATTATGTCCTTCCTTTCCTTTAATAAATAAAAATTATTAGTAAAAAATAGTCTGCAGTTAACATTAATTAAACTATATAATAACCACAAACTATTTTTTACTTTTAAATTTAAAACAGTAAAACGTTTGCTTATTTACACACGTGGGATAAATAAATTACCTAACGTTGCAGCCATGATAGCTTTAATTGAATGCATTCTGTTTTCTGCTTCTTCAAATTGTCGTGCATATTTACTTCTAAATGCTTCATCAGTAATTTCCATTTCATCAATTCCATAATCCTCAGAAACCATTTTTCCATATTGTGTTTTAGTATCATGAAAAGCAGGTAAGCAATGGAGAAGGATTAAATTATTATCTTGGTTACCTGTTTTTTGGATCATATCCATATTAATTTGATAAGGTTTCAATAAATTAACTCGTTCTTCAAATTTGTCTTCTTCACCCATAGAAACCCAAACGTCAGTATATAAAACATTTGCATCTTTAACACCTTTTGCTACATCATCAGTAACCATCAATTGTGCGCCCGATTCTTTAGCAAATTTTTCGGCATAATTTACTACCTCTTGTGTAGGTGAAAGTTCTTTAGGTGAACAGATTCGTACGTTTACTCCTAAAATTGCCCCTGTTACTAAAAGACTATTTGCCATATTATTACGTCCGTCACCAACATAGACAAGAGTAATACCTTCTAATTGTCCAAAAGCTTCTTTAACAGTCATAAAATCAGCGATCATTTGAGTAGGATGCCATTGATCAGTTAATCCATTCCACACGGGAACACCAGAATGTTGTGCTAACTCTTCGACTGTGTCCTGACTAAAACCACGAAATTCAATACCATCAAACATGCTACCTAATACAATTGCAGTATCTTCAACAGATTCTTTCTTTCCTAATTGAATATCATTTGCACCTAAAAATTCTGGATGAGCCCCTAAATCAATAGCTGCAGTTGTAAATGCAGAACGTGTCCTTGTTGAATTTTTTTCGAATAGTAACGCAATGTTTTTTCCTTCTAAATAATGATGCGGTACGCCACGTTTCTTCAAATCTTTTAAATGCAAACTAAGATCAATAAGGTACTCTAATTCTCCACGAGTAAAATCTTTTTCAGCTAATAAGCTACGTCCTTGAAATACTGATGTCATTATAAACTCTCCTGTTCTTTATTTTGTAAGGTCTTCACGATATAAAGGCATACTCATACAACGAGGACCGCCACGTCCACGCACTAGTTCACTACCAGGAATATAATTTAATTTTACCCCTGCTTTTTCTAACGCTTTGTTAGTTACCGTATTACGGTCATATACAACCACTTCCCCTGGAGCAATTGTTAAAGTGTTTGAACCATCATTCCATTGCTCTCTTGCAGCAGCAGTAACATTGCCATCACCACAACGAATTAATTGTACAGAATCACGGTTTAAATATTTTGCTAAAATGTGTTCCAATGTGTCCTCTTCTCGCACAATATTTAATTCGCCATCTGCTTTTGGTGTAATTGAATAAACTTCTAACTCACCTTCAATTTCTGGATGAATTGTAAATTTATCATAATCTATCATCGTAAAGACAGTATCTAAGTGCATGAATTTACGATATTCACCAATATTAAAGGCTAAAACGCAATTGAAACCTAATTCTTGTTTAAAAATATTTTTTGCTAGTTTTTCAATAGAAGTAGCTTCTGTCCGTTGAGAAATTCCTACGGCTAAAACGTCTTTAGAAAGTACTAATTCATCACCACCTTCAATACGAGTTGTATCATTACGATCATAAACTTTAGGGACTTCATTGCCTGCAAAACGTGGATGGTATTCAAAAATATACTGCCCATAGATAGCTTCTCTTTGTCTTGTTACCGAATACATATGGTTTAAAGAGACCCCGTTACCCATTGTAGCAAAATTATCTCGAGTAAAATATAGATTCGGCATTGGATCAATTATAAATGGATAAGCGCTTTCTATCATGTCAGCTAAACCTTCAATTTGGTATTCTGGCATTTCAACCTTTTGAATCCCGGCAACCGTTTTATCAATCAACTCACGATTATCTTCAATTGCAATCAGCATTTCTCTTACTTTTTCTCTTACCGCATGACTACGAATACCTGCTTCATCTAAGTATTGATCAATGAATTGTATACGAACTTCTTCACTAATCAATGACTCCGCTGCCAAATCTTCCAAATAAACAACTTCTACTCCTTTATCACGAAGCATGCCTGCAAAATGGTCATGCTCCTTTTGAGCCTGTTCTAAAAATGGAATATCATCAAATAGTAGTCTTTCCAAATAATCAGGCATTAAATTTTCCAGTTCTTTCCCAGGTCTGTGTAACATAACCGTTTTAAGCTTTCCAATTTCTGAAAAAACATTAATTGGCTTACTCATAACTTAAGTCCTCCTCTTTATTTAACTTACAACATAAGGATAATAAATTATCCAATCACCAATTGTGAAATATTCAGCAAATAAAAAGGAAATTATACAACGTTATTCAATTATTAGTATATTTTCAACGAAATAGAATGCGCTTTCTTTTTAAAATGCAAATTTTTGCTGTATATTTATCATTAATTTTTCATTTTATACATAATTTTTTTTATTCTTTAATTTGAAACGCTTGTTCACCTTAACACAATCGTTTCCCACTAGCTCATTTAACTACATTTTATAAGGAAAAAATGTGTAGTACTTGTTATAATAATAATAGAAGGTCTAAAATTAGTTAAGTGAAGGTGGTGAACAAATGAACCGTACACAACGTCAAGCTATCATAAAAAAAATTGTTACTGAAAATGAAGTTTCTACTCAAAACGAATTATTAAGTCTACTTGAAAAAGAAAAGGCTCTTACTACACAAGCAACCATCTCTCGCGATATACGGGAATTAAATATTACAAAAGTAGAAGATAATAGTGGAAAATCATATTATCGTATATTAAACAATTCTGTTTTAGGAACAAAAAAGAAGTCAGAAGAAGAACGTCTGAGCGATATTATTATGGAAACTGGAGTCTCTTTAACTCAAATAGAGTTTACCAACCTACTAACAGTCCTTCCTGGCAATGGTAACGCGATTGGTGTTTTAATCGATAAAGTTCGTGTAGAAGTTAATAGCAAAATTGTTGGCTGTATTGCTGGTGATGATACCATTTTAATACTTTCTAAAAATGAAGAGGACGCTCGCATGGTGAATGAATACTTTCAACAATATTTATTTCACGTTTCTTAATAAAAATATTATTAAGTAGTCCTTTAGTTTTATTTTTGATATAATTAATATGAATTAAGATACATTAAGAGGTGAAAAAATTGCATAAAAATGAACGGCAAAGTTTAATTAAACAAATAATTAGTCAAAATACAATTCGGACTCAAGAAGAGTTATTACAGCGACTACAAAAAAAAGATATAACTATTGCACAGGCAACTATTTCTAGAGATATACGTGACTTAAAAATAATTAAAACAATTGATGAGAAGGGAAAACCTAAATTTGTACTATATGATACTTCTTCCTTACAAAAACAAGGAGAAACGGAGAAATTAATTAGTATATTTAATGATATCGTTACTAAGATCGAACACGTTCAATTCCTAACAATTGTCCATACCCTTCCTGATAATGCTTCCTTATTAGCGTCGATGATTGATGAGATACATTTACCTGAAGTAAAATGCTCCCTTGCTGGTTTTGATACTGTTGTTTTGATTGTTGCAGACGAAGCTCATGCTATAGAAGTGGAAAATTATTTTAATGAAATTTGGCAAAAACAAACAAATGAACAGATAGAAAACTAAAAAGCAACAGGCAGCAAAATGACATGCCTGTTGCTTTTTAATCAAACTAGAAAATTGTATATGGATAAGATTATGTTTTGTTAAAGCTCATTATTAATTTTATCATTTTAACAACTATCAAAAAGTTAAATTGTAGTTACATAGGCAGTTCCCTAGTTAATAAATATTTTTTTACGAATCTAGGTCTACAGTTGCTATGCTTAGAGTTTAGGCAATAAGCTCTTTTTGTATCTCTGTCCATCGCTTAGACATTACCGTGGTATTATCTTGGTAATCCTTATTAATAAAATTCAAGCTATATTTTAATCATTTTTCTTTTGTCACTCGTTTAAACTTTTTAAGACAAAATTCAACGCTTCTTGTGGAGCTTGTGTCATTTGTACATATTCTTTACCTCTAGCAATAATAACTTTAACACCATATTTATCTGCATCTTCTTGTATATCATCACGATACATTTTCACTTGCGGAGCTAAAATAACTGCGTCATAATTAGGTAATAAATCATAATGAGAACCATAAGCTGCTCCTTTAGCTGTAATTGGTATATCATCTTTTTCAGCAGCTTCATTGAGCGCGCCAGCTAATTGTTCACTCGTTCCAGAGCCTGCACAAATAACTAAAATTCGATTTCCTTTATTTGTATCAATTACCTTTTCTGTGGCTATATTTTCATTATTTTCTGCTACAACCATTTCAGATTCTTCGTTATAATAGTTTTCTTCAATTTCCCCTGTCTTCTCAGTTTCTTCTTGAATAAGAGTTCTATCATAAGCACGACAGAATGGATAGTAAATCAGAATATCTACAATAATCAAAACCACACTCAGAACAAGTGATAACCAATCAAAATTCGTCCCTAAAAATAATCCTAATGGTCCTGGTGAAGCCCATGGTAGAACATACATAATTCCATTCATACTTAAAACATCAATAAATAATTTACCAATAACAACATTAACTACTGG
Source organism: Tetragenococcus halophilus (assembly GCF_021474685.1). Taxonomy (GTDB): domain Bacteria; phylum Bacillota; class Bacilli; order Lactobacillales; family Enterococcaceae; genus Tetragenococcus; species Tetragenococcus halophilus_B. Next base: position 10,136 of record NZ_JAKEIT010000033.1, read on the forward strand.
CGCTATTAAAAACGGTATGAAAAAATAGGGATTTAAAATAATAGGCGCTGCAAACAATAAAGGTTCATTCACGGAAAATAAGACGGGTATAAAAGAAGCTTTACCCACAGCCTTTAATTGTTTAGAATGCATAGCAAACATAAAGATGAAAGGAACAACTAAAGTTGCACCTGTTCCACCTAATTCGCCAACAAAATTACCAAAATTTTCTGTTAAAGCATGATGAGGAAACTCGCCTGATTGAAATAGTTCCAAATTTTCTGAAGTATTTCCTATTAAAGCAGCAGTAATGGCCGGCTTAACAACACTTGGTCCATGAACGCCAACAAACCAAAACATTGGAATCAACAACCAAACAATACTCATTCCTAGGTAAGATTCCACCCCACCAAACAATGGCGCGAACACTTGTGTTAAAATATCAGCAAAAGGTACTTTGAAAGCTACTCTTGCAATAATATCAATTAATGCACAACCTAATACGGAAAATGAAAAAGCAAATATATCACGAAAATTTTGTGATATCGTTCCTGGCACTTCTTTTGGCAAACGAATTGTAATATCATGAGTGATACAAAACTTAAACATGTTCACTGTTAAAAAAGCGGATACAAAAGCAGATAACAAGCCATGAGTATCCATATTAACAGCTTCGAAGTTTCCTTCACTGGTTTTAGAAACAGCCAATAGTAAGAACCCAGATAGGGAAGCTAACATTACGGAAGTTTCCCCAATAACCTTTCCGTCGGGCATTCTTCGGTTCATCGAAACTGCTAAATTTTTAGCAGTAGTTCCAGCTACCATCAAGCCTACAATACCCATGGTATACTCATAAATTTTATTAAACCATTCTGTTAATGTTTCTGGTAAAGCAAAATCAATTCCTAAACCTGTTGCGATAACTTCGGGAACATTAGCTAAAAGTAAAAAGATACTGGAAAATAAAATAACTGGCATTGCATTAAGAAAGCCGTCTTTAATTGCTTGCAAATAGATATTTTGCGATATTTTTTCGAATGTTCCCTGATTTTTTTCAAGTAATTTGATAATCTTATTCAATAAAAAACCCCCTATCTAATAGCCTTTCGGATAAACTTTTCTCTCCGAAAAGGCTATAACTTTATTATTTCTCCATTGTTTTTGCTAATTCTTTAAACCATAGCGCACTTTTTTTGATATAACGTTTTTGTGTCTCAAAATCAACATAGAATAATCCGTAACGTTTGTTATAACCATTAGCCCAAGAAAATTGATCTTGTAAAGACCATACAAAATATCCTTGCACGTCTACTCCTTCTGACCGAGCTTTCAGTAATGCCTCTAAATGTTGATCAATATAGTCAATACGTGGGGTGTCATCAATAACTTCGTCTTCTCGTGTAGGTGTTTCATCTTTATATCCCATACCATTCTCTGTAATATAGATCGTTTTACAATTTTTATAGTCATGCGATACACGTTTCAAAATGTCATATAGTCCTTCAGGGTAAATATTCCAATCCCAATCAGTTTGCGGAACACCTTCTTTTTTAACAGATTCTCCTACTCCTTTGAATTTAAAGGTAGAAGTTCCCCTTTCTCCAGTACCATTAAAATGACTAGTACTTTCGCCTTCATAACTTTGAATAAATTCATTTTGGTAATAATTGATACCAAAATAATCGTTTTGAGATGCAGCTTGTTTCATAATAGAAAAATCACCATCTTCAACCTTTAATGATGCGCCATTAAGCTGTAAGATTTCATTGATCGAATTCATCGTATCTTCAGAATAATATCCTAGAAAAGTAGCATCCAAAACAAACTTATTCATGAAAGCATCTTTTAATTTCGCTGCATGGCGGTTTTTGGGAGTATCGGTAATAGGGTAAACTGGCGTCAAATTATGTATCACACCAATGTTACCTTCTTTTTCCAATTCATTTTTATACAAATTAACTACTCGAGCATGAGCAAGCATTTCGTTATGTTGTGCTTGAATACCTCTTGTCACATCAAAATGATGATTAGGTGGAAAATTACCTTGAATGAATTGAGAATACGCTAATGGCACCGGCTCATTGATTGTAAACCAATTAGTAACTTCATTAAATTCTTCAAAGCAGAAACGAGCATAATCGACAAAATAATCAATATTTTGACGGTTCAACCATTCTCCTTGGTCAAACAACTTCTTAGGACTATCAAAATGATGTAATGTTACATATGGTTCTATACCGTTATCTAAACAGGTTTTAAAAAGATCGTGATAGTAATCAATACCTGTTTTAAGGGGTTCTCCATAACCATCTGGGAAAATTCTAGTCCACGCAATAGAAACACGTATAGCATTTAAGCCATGCTCTTTAGATAAGTTGATATCTTCAGCATAACGATTGTAAAAGTCACTTGCAGGATTTGGTGAAAAACGTCCTTGTTTTTTTAAATAATCGTCCCACATCGTTTTCCCTTTTCCATCTACTTCTGTACTACCTTCGACTTGATAAGCTGCAGTAGCCCCTCCCCAAACAAAGTTTTCCGGTAGTGCTTTCACATGGTTTAATAAAGTCATTTTTATAGCCCTCCTCTTTCTACTTTTTTTTCTAGTGCTGTAATACGTTCATATTGATTGATGATATAATCAATTTCATCTTTTAACATCATCGTGGTCATCAATGTGTCCTGTCCATGAACCATAATAAAAGTCACATCTAATTCTGCACCCCCCGCTTCTTGAGTTAATAAACTAGTTTGCTGATTATGTGCCTCATTAATATTTTCATTTGCATCTTCAACGAGTTCTCGTGCTTTTTTAAAATTACCTTGACGTGCTTGCTTTAATGCATCAAATAAATCAGCTTTAGCATCCCCAGCATAAGCTACTAAAGCAAAACCTACTTTCGAGATTTCTTCCTTATTAATCATTTATTATCCTCCCCTGATTTAATCAGTCTTATAAAATTATTAGATTTATTACTTTATGTTCTTAAAAAAGAATATTTCCCTATCCCAGTATTTATTAAAAGTTAATTGGTGTAGCAGTTTCCTGTAATAACTCATTCAGTTCTTCTATATTTTTTCTTCCTTGGGTTCGCATCCATTGTCTAGCGGAGTCTTCACCTTCTTTTATAAAGTTTTCAACCCCATTTGCCCAAGTTGCACGTCCGCATAAAACGCCATTAAAAGCGGACCCAGCTTTTTTTGCAAAACGTAAGGTTTCCTGAAACATTTCTGTACTAACACCTGCACTTAAGAAAATAAAGGGCAGTTGACTGATATTGCTTTGTTCTTGGAAATACTCACAGGCTTCTTTTTGCGTATATGCGATTTCTTTTTCGTTATATCCTTTTACATAAGCCATATTAACCGGTACTTCAACCTTTAACGCATCCACTTTATAACGATCTTTTGAGAATTCCTTCATAGCACTATTTACTTTATGTGGTTTTTTTAGTGCAAACGCTTTGCTTTTATTGTCCGCAATAGAAGCATCATAAGTGATTAACTCTAAAAAGAAGGGAAGTTCTTCAGCAATACATTCTGCTCCAATACGTTCTATAAAAGCTCGCTTTTGTTCATTGATTTCAACTGTTTCGTCAACATCATAGTACAATAGAAACTTGCAGGCATCGGCTCCTTGTTCTTTAATACGTTTTACTGACCAAGTAGGTAAAAGATCTGGCAAACGGCCGGGAGCACTCGTATCATAACCGGTTTGCTCATAGGCTAATAATTCTCCTGCATGACGATCTTTTACTCTTGTGGCAGGTAACCCATATTCTGGATCCAATAAAATCGCCGAAGCATATGGGGTCAATTCAGAGGCTATAATTTCTTTGAAATCTTTTACCTGTTGATCCGTTGCTTCTTGCGCTTGAAACTTATCCATCATCTTTTTCAATGCACCTCGCTGATCAATTGCAAGAGCACTAATAATATGGTTTTCATCAACTAACGGTTTTAATGCTTTCACTACTACATCCCTCACTTAAACCTTTTTTATTTGGATCTGGTCAAACAACACCCGATAATTTTGCATATTCACTTGTCCAGTCACTTTTTCTTGGGCATTTAACATGCCTAACACATTGCCGTGTTTTAATACCTTTTCATCACTTTGCTTATAATCTAAAGCTTGAGCTAGACCTGCGAGCATAGCATCTCCTGAGCCTACAGGGTTTACTACTTCGATTGGAGGAATCTTTACTTGATAAAATGTATCGTAATGTTTAGCAAATACACCGTCTGCCCCCAAGGAAACTACAACCCATTCAATACCATCAAACAAAGGTGACATAAGCGCTTCTTTTAAGTCTGTAATTGTATTTTTTACATTTCTTCCTAGCAAAGCGGCTAGTTCTTCTCTATTGGGTTTGATTAATAATGGTTTGATTTGACCTTTTAAAGCATTTTGCAAAGCCCTACCTGAGCAATCTAACACCACAGATTTATGTTTCTTATGGCATAAATCTATCATGTCTTTATAATAATCATCAGGTAAACCAGCAGGCAAACTTCCGGAAAAAGTTAGCATACTGGCTTGTTCAATCATCTGGTCAAAATGACTTAAAAATTCTTTTGCTTCATCATTAGTAATACTAGGCCCTTGTTCTAAAATCTCTGTCTGTTTTCCTTGATGTAATATGGCAATACAATTGCGAGTCTCTCCCTCAATCATGAAGAAATGATGGCAAATGCCTTCCTTGCTAAGTTTTTCTTGGATAAAGGCGCCAAAATGTCCCCCAACTAGACCGCTTGCTAGAATATCTGCACCGCTTTGATGTAATACTCTAGCAACATTCAATCCTTTTCCCCCTGCGGTTTTGGTGACATTTGTCACACGATTGACAGTATCCAAATGCAAAGTTTCCAAGGGATAAGAAATATCAATCGAAGGATTCATGGTAATAGAGATAATCAATCTTCCAACCTCCCCAAACATTTTTATTAATCGTGATATTCCCCTCTTTCCCACTTTTCAATAAATTCATCAAAGAAATGAGGATCTTCTTGTTCAGGATGATTTTCTTCCACATGATTAATTTTAGCAATCAATTGTTTATTTTCCTCTGTCTCTTTATATTCTGACTTAAGAAAAGCTTCGATAACGTCGCAAATCAAAAATTCACCTGTAATTTTTCCACCAAAACTGATCACATTAGCATTTAGTTCTTCTTTTGAATATATTGCGCTTGTCATATCGCGTACCAAAGCGGAACGAACACCAGGTACTTTATTTGCAGCATTAGCGATACCCACACCTGTACCGCAAATACATACACCAAAATCCGCTTCTCCACTAGCAACAGCTTCTCCTACTTTTTTCCCGTAGATAGGGTAATGGGTGCGTGTAAAATCATAGGCACCTACATCTAATACTTCATAACCCTTGTCCTTTAAAAAATCTGAAACCGCAATTTTTGTGTCTGTCACAATATGATCGTTTCCTAATGCAATTTTCATAAATAAGTCCTTCTTTCTTTAAAGATGTTTATGCCATTTTATTGAGCATATCGACACGAATTTGATGTCTTCCACCGTCATAGCTTGCATTCAAAAATTCTTTCACAATATTTTTTGCTAGATCTTTTCCTGTAATTTCAGCCCCGATGGTAATCAAACGACAATTATTGTGTTCTCGCGTCATAAAGGCTGATCGTTCATCAGAAACTTCAGCAGAAACCATCCCTTTAACCTTGGTTGCCGTCATAAAACTTCCGGCACCATAGGCATCTATAGCAATACCTAAACTATCTTCATTTTTTAACAAATCTTGTGCCACGGCTAAAGTTGCTTCAACAAAATCAACTGAGGCTTGTTCACTTTTATCAACAACTTCATAACCTTCTTCCAATAAATAATCCTTAATATATTCCTTTAGTTCCATCCCCGCTGTATCTGAACCGATTACAACTCTCATCTTATTTCCTCCTTCATATTATTTCTTAATTCAGTTTCATAATAAAACATAAATAAACATTTTTCAACATAAAAAGTTTTAAAATGTTTATTTTATTTTATTTTTTGTTGACAAACAAAATAATTTATAATAAGAATTGAAAGCGGTTGTATTTAAACATTAACAAACGAAAGAAGGATATTGATGCCATCATTTGAAACTTTATTTACAACAGACCGTATATATATCTCAAATAAGACAACTCAAAAGGAGGTATTTGCAGAAGTTTATCAGGATTTACTAAGACAAGATTGCGTAACAGAAGATTTTTTAGCGAATCTACTAGAAAGAGAGCAACATTATCCTACTGGCATTAGTTTAGCGCCAATTGACCCTGAACTAGCTAACATTGCTATTCCACACACAGAAAGTCAGTTTGTTAAAACAAATGGGATTATACCAATTAAGCTAATCAGACCAGTTAACTTCCACAATATGATTGCACCAGAGGAAGAATTAGATGTTTTGTTTTTATTTATGATTTTAAACCAAAACGGACAAGAACAAGCTGGGCTACTCGCTACAATTATGGATTTCATTAACTCATGTGAAAAAGATGAATTAATAAACTTTTTCCATACAGAAGACGCTATCGAATTATTCAATTTTCTAAAAAACAATTTTAAAGGGGTAATTACAAATGATTAAAATTTTAGCGGCTTGCGGTGCTGGTGTAAATTCTAGTCACCAAATCAAAAGTGCATTGGAAAATGAAATGAAAAATCGTGGTTATCAAGTAAAAGTCGATACCACCATGATCAAAGATATTAATCAAGATAAATTGAAGAACTATGATATCTTTACCCAGATCGCCAATTCGAATTTAGGTTTTGACATTGATATTCCTGTGGTTGATGCTGGACCGATCCTTTATCGTATCCCTGCAATGGCCGAACCGGTATATCAAGAACTAGAAGATACAATCAAAAAACTTGATAAACAGTGATTAGACAGGGGGACATAGTATGAGTGCTATTATTGAAATAGCGAATAAAATATTTCAACCACTGATTGACCTAGGTGCAGCACCGATGATGACCATTGTTTTAACCTTAATTGCTTTAGTCTTTAAGGTTAAACCTTCTCGAGCATTAGAAGGTGGATTAAAACTTGGGATTGCTATCACCGGAATCGGTGCAATTATTGATATGTTGACAAATTCATTTTCTCAAGCTATGGCAGATTTTGTCGCACGAACAGGACTTTCTTTAAATATTACCGATGTTGGTTGGGCACCTTTAGCAACAATTACCTGAGGTTCACCTTACACACTTTATTTTCTATTAGTTCTAGTTATTGTAAATGTCATTATGCTTATATGGAAAAAAACAAATACGTTAGATGTTGATATATTCGATGTTTGGCATTTAGCTTTTGTTGGCTTATTTGCTATTTGGTCGGGGGCAAATTTATTAATAGCTACAGCCTTAGTTGTTTTCATTGGTATTTTAAAAATTATCAATTCCGATCTGATGAAACCAACGTTCAACGATCTATTAGATGCACCTGAAAACAATCCAATGACTACGACTCACATGAACTATATGATGAATCCAATTATCATGGTTTTTGATAAAATTTTTGACAAAATATTTCCCTGGTTGGACAAATATGATTTTGACGCAGCCAAATTAAACAATAAAGTTGGTTTTTGGGGTTCTAAATTTGCTATAGGTATTTACCTAGGGATATTCGTAGGTTTACTTGCCGGTCAAAATCCAACCGAAATCTTTGAATTAGCCTTCACGGCTGCAGTAAGTTTAGAATTGTTCTCCCTTATTGGTCAGTGGTTTATTGATTCTATCGAACCTCTGTCACAGGGGATTACTGATTTTGCTTCCAAGCGACTAAAAGGACGCACGCTAAATATCGGACTTGACTGGCCTTTCTTGGCTGGTCGCGCTGAAATTTGGGCAACAGCTAACATTTTAGCACCGATTATGCTATTAGAAGCTGTAATACTTCCTGGAAATTACTTATTACCCTTAGGAGGTATCATAGCCATGGGGATTACCCCGGCATTACTTGTGGTAACCCGAGGTAGAATCATCCGTATGATCATCATTGGCGCCATTGAATTACCTGTATTCTTATGGGCTGGTACCTTAGCAGCACCTTTTGTTACCAATATGGCTAAAAACATTGGTGCCTTTCCCGAAGGAGTTGCATCCAACCAATTGATCTCTCAAACAACTATGGAAGGACCTATGGAAAAATTCCTAGGCTATCTTGTTGGGAATGCCTCCCAAGGAGAGATCGAATTTATTATTTATGCAGTCCTTGCACTTATTGCCTACTTATTAATATTTATGTGGTATCGTCGTGAAATGAATAAACGAAACGCAGCTTATACAGCTGCTGAAAAAAGTGAAAGTTAAAAGCTGTTTAAAACGCCCGATCTTTTGGCATATACGTCAAAAGATCGGGCGTTTTATTTTATTGAAGAAGTTCAAACAATAACCTGTACCTCTTTTTCCACTTTCTGATACATATCGTAATCATCTTGATTCATTACCACGGCTGTAACATCACTTAGATTATAATAGGTATAAAAATCTTCTTTTTCCACTTTTGATGAATCAATTAGCAAATACCGATTCACCGAGTTATCTAAAGCAATCGCTTGTGTCTGACCTTCTTCTATTGTCGCAGTCATAATTTCACTTCCCTTGACTGCATTAGAACTAAAAAAAGCGCGATGAAAGTGCATATCTTGTAATGCTTTATTTGTTATTTCTCCAAAAAAGGCTTTCGTTAATTCTCGCATTTCTCCACCTAGCAAATAAACCTTAATATTACCCTTTTTTTGTCTTAAAGTCTGAAACACTGGTAGGCAATTAGTCACTACACGCAAATTATCAAAGTTCATAATCTCGGCTAACAGTTCTATGGTGGTTCCCGGGCCCAAGTAGATTGTTTCATCTTCTTGGATCAACTTAAGCGCTTTTTGAGCAATTTCTTTTTTCTCACTTTTATTGATAATTTGTTTATCAGCATGTGATAATTCTTCTGGACGATATACATTCAAAGTCTGTGCACCACCGTGGACTCTTTTTAAACGACCTGCTTTTTCTAATTCAGTCAAGTCTCTACGCACAGTCATATCAGAAACACCCAGCCTATCTACAATATCATTTACTTTAATCACTCTTTTTTGATCTACTAAGGTAACAATTGCATCTAAACGTTCTTCTTTTAACATTAATTTACTCCTCACGTTTTCTCTTTAATTTATATTTTACAAAAGCAAACAAAAATTGAAAACAAAAATAAACATTTTTAGAACAAATTTACATAATTATTGACAAATATTGATTCATTGCATACTATACTAGAAAAGTACAAAGTAAGGAGGGGCTTATCTTAATGACTATACGAACTTTACAACAAAACGATAATGAACAATTAGCTTTATTAATCCAAACTTCCTTAGCTTCTTTAGGATTAGATAAAGCAGGTACAGCTTATTATGATCCCCAATTAAAATATTTATCTTCTTATTATGAGCAACTTTCCGATGCTTGCTACTGGGTAATCGAATATCAAAATAAAATTATCGGTGGCATTGGTATTGCTCCACTAGAGGCGATGTCTAAAGTTTGTGAATTACAAAAATTATATATTGATAGTAACTTTCAAGGACAAGGTCTATCTAAAAAGTTAATGGATACTGCTTTAGATTATGCATATAAACACTATGAAGCTTGTTATCTTGAAACACATACAACATTAACAAACGCTTGGCATTTATATGAAAAATACGAATTTAAACAATTAAAACAACCCTTAATTAATAGTGAGCACAATGCTATGGATCTCTGGTATTATAAAGAATTAAACTGATAACTTATCTCTTCTGACTAAATATTGAAGCTATTTTTCCTTTAATTTGTCTAACCATTCAGTAATACATATGCTGATTTTCGTTTGCTGTGCCTTTTTTGTAATTGTTGCACTAGAATCACCCTTTTGTGCGCCATACATTCCAAAACCAGCATGATTGCCTCCTTTTATTTCAATATAGTCTGTTTTCTCTGGTAAGTAGTTTTTCCCCTTTTGATATTTTTCCCAGTTTAGCACCCCATCTTTTGAAGCAGTAATAGAAAGAACAGGCAAATTTGTATCTTGCAAACTTCCTTTCTCATCTGGATAGCTGGCTAAAAAAATCATACCTGCTACTTCTTTTGGGTGTTCTGCTACAAAGCGACTAGCGATTACTCCACCAAGGGAATGACCGGCTAAGATAAAAGACTGGTTTGGATGGTCATCCATGATTGGTTGTGCAGCATTTTTTGAAAAAACAGCTAGATTTAAGGGCATATGTAATACATAGACACTATAACCTGCTGAAGCGACTTGTGAGGCCCACTGACTATAACTCTCAGCCGCGACAAAAGCGCCAGGATAGAAGATAACCCCTAGTTCACTTGACTTGCCATCAGAGTAAAGATCATAGTCTTTTTCATGTGTTGCTTGTTCACTTTGCTTCTGTGCTACTTCAGAAGCTGTGTATGTACTTTGATATACGTAAATGGCACCAGTGCTAAATAAAATAATCCCAGTCAATAAAATAATTCCTATGATCTTTTGCCATAATGCCCATTTTTTCATAAAATTATACCCCCTTCTCCATACTGTTCCTGCTCATACGAATCTTTTTTTTATAAAAAATAAACCCAGATATGATGTTTAGCTAAGGCATCCTACCTGGGTTATTCTCTACGAAATCACTTTATTTTTTTTCAACATCTTGCAAGAATTGTATCAAATGCTCAAAATAAACTGGCGCATTATCCACCATATGATGGTGTCCACCATTTGGAGTTGTAACAAAACGTGCATACGGAATTGTTTCAGCCATTCGTTTGCCAACAGCTAATGGCATCGACTCATGTTCTCCATAAGTGATGAGCGTAGGCAATTGAATTTTATGAATATCTTGACTGCGATCCCAACCAGCTAATTTGCCTGTTACCACAAACTCATTATCTCCTTGGAAATAATTATAAACTTGTTCACCTATTGTTGAAGTCAAATGACGAATTGCTGGAGGTTGTTTACGATCAATATAGTCTCGATTTAACCTATCAATCAATTCTTCATACTGTTCGTTAAAATCATTTCTAGCTTCACAATCTTGCAAGAACGCCAATTCTTCATCAGTAAACTCTTTTGCACGAATCGCATTGATATTATCCATATACTCTTGGATATTATCTGTCATACTCGAAATAATAATTCCTTTCAAATGCTGAGGATATTTTAAGGCATATTCTTGTACCAATGCGCCGCCCCATGACTGTCCAATCAAATAAAAATCAGTTAAATTAAGTTTTTGCCGAACCTCTTCGATCTCGTCCACAAAATAATCCATGTGTAAAAATTTGTCGATGTTGTCTTGTTGCGTAAAATCGGGTTGATCCGAGTACCATGAACCCAACTGATCATACATCGTCACTTGTACATTTAAATCACTTAGTTTTTCAGCAAAATTTTCATAATACTCATGGTTACCACCAGGGCCTCCGTGTAAACAAAGGAGTTTTATATCACCGCCAGCATTATCTGTACGCGTCCATAAATGATAACCATTATCCAAAGTAAGAATCGTATTTCCTTCACGTACCATTTACTCACCTAATTTCTATAAAATTTGAGATATTTGTTAGTATAAAACAACGTTACAAAACTATCATAACACTAATTGAAATGAACTGGCAAAAAAGTTTTTTTATGGATATTTAACGCTATTTTATCTCAAAATGGGCTTAAAAAAAGCACCAGCAAGATGCTGATGCTTTAAATCTATTAAATTCTTTATCAAATTAATCATTTGACCCAACTTGAACCAAAAATTAATCGTAAACGTTGATACAATAAGAAATTGATTAACGTTTTGAAAATTGTGGAGACTTACGTGCTTTCTTGTGGTTGGCTTTTTTCCGTTCCACCATACGTGGATCACGAGTAAGTAAACCAGCACGTTTTAACGCTAAACGAAAGTCAGGGTCTACTTCCAACAAAGCGCGAGCAATCCCATGACGGATTGCACCAGCTTGCCCTGCGTAACCCCCGCCGTCTACATTTACAAAAGTATCATACGTACCTAATGTCTCAGTAGTAGCAAACGGTTGATTGATTACTTCACGTAAGTCAGCATGGGGAATATAATCTTCAACATTTTTTTTATTTACAGTAACTTGACCAGTTCCTGGTACTAAGCGTACACGGGCAACTGCATTTTTACGACGGCCGGTGCCGATATATTGTGCTTGTGCCAATAAAATTTCCTCCTATTAGATTAAGTTTGTAATGTCCAATACTTCTGGTTTTTGAGCAGCATGTGGATGAGTTGCTTCACCATAAACATGTAACTTCATTCCTTGAGCGCGGCCTAAAGAATTTTTAGGAAGCATACCCTTCACAGAAGTTTCAATCAAACGACGAGAATTCTTAGCACGCATTTCACCAGCTGTAGTTGATGTTAAACCACCTGGATAATGAGAATGACGGTAATATTTTTTATCAGTCGCTTTATGTCCTGTTAATTTCACTTTATCTGCATTAATTACAATAACATTATCACCTGTGTCCACATGAGGTGTATAAGTTGGTTTATCTTTTCCGCGAAGGATTGATGCTGTTACAGTAGAAAGACGTCCCAAAGGAACATCAGTTGCATCAATTACATACCATTTGCGATCTACTTCGCTTGCTTTAGCCATATATGTTGTACGCAAGATTTTTTCCTCCAATTCAATTTCGAATGTTTGACATACACTTGAGTTTCCGGGGCTCTCGTGGGGCAAACAATACCATTTAATATAATACCTATAAAAAAGCTTAAAGTCAATGTTTTTCTCTCAATAATAAGAAAAAATTGTAAATAAAGAAAAGAAACCTACGACAAGCAGTCATAGGTTTCATAAAAAATGATTTTAATAAAGTTTATTAGCTATTCCGGATCATTACCTGGTGCATAACCAAGGTGTGCTTGTATCATCCATATGTTCTTTTCAATATCCGTTTTATGTGCAATAAAGATATCTTGCGTACTATCGTCGCCTTCTTCACCAGAAATTTCAATCCCTTTTTGATAAAGATCAGCTAAATAACGATAACCAGATACTAGCGTTTCTAGTCTTTCAGACATTGAACGATCCCACGTACCGATTTCGTCTTTGATACCAGTATGATCTGCAAACTCTTGAAGTGTTGAGTAAGGTGAACCATCTACTGCAACCAAACGTTCTGCGATGACGTCTAATTGATCATTGATTTCATCCATATAGTCATCCATCATCGGATGCAGTGTTAAAAATCCTGGGCCTCTCATATACCAATGAGTTTGATGAATAACTGCTGCAAACTGACTTAAATCGGCTACCAATTGATTCAATGTTTCTTTTGTTCTTCCGAACTTCATTTATAATTCCTCCTTCTTTCTCAATATATTAAGCTTAATATGAATCAATGGAAAAGTAAAATAGATTCCATTATTTGAGAAGGGTTCTCAAATAACAACCTCATAAAATAATAGAAATATGGTTTTTTTGCGTAATTATCATTAGAAAAGAAAGGGAGGAAAAAATATATGTTTTATTTTTTATTGGGAAGCTGTCTAGGCTCTTTTTTATGCGTTATTGCTGAACGCATACCTATTAAACAACCGTTTATTATAAGTAGGTCACACTGCGTACATTGTAAGCGAACGTTAAAATTTTGGGAAATGATTCCGATCTTCTCATTTCTATTACTAAACTTTCGCTGCAGAACGTGTCATAAAAAAATTCCAATAACTTACTTTGTTACTGAAATCTTATATGGCCTTATTTTCGTATTTAGCTTTAACCAATCAACAACACTAGAATGTATGATCACTTTATATTGGCTAACAATTGCTCTATTACTTTCATTAACAGACGTCTATTACTTAATTATCGAACCAAAAATTTTTTATCCAACACACTTTATTTTGATTGCTTTATTACTATACTCCCATGCTCATTTTTATTGGGAAAGCCTCTTACTTTATTTATTTATCTGCATCATTATCGCTCTATTTTTACGAAATTCGATGGGAATGGGTGACTTACTTTTACTCTTATTTTGGATCCCTTGGCTTACGCCCCTTGAGGTGTCACAACTCTTATTTTTCGCTAGTTTCACTGCCTTGATAACTTATTGCTTTATTTCTATTACAACTTCACACGAAATAAAAAAGTTAAAACTACCTTTTGTTCCTTTTTTAAGTTTGAGCCTATTTATTG
>NZ_JAKEIT010000034.1 GCF_021474685.1 Tetragenococcus halophilus
CTAATCTTTTTTTGTTTAAAGCTCAGTTGTAAATCGAAAAACTAATTATAATTCCAAACCTTGTTCAAATTGTTGAGATTTTTTACTACCCATAATATGATTGTTATCCAAATCTGCTCTTCTATAGCCCATTTTTTCGTACTTGAGTATAGGGAAATCACCAATGTAAGTTTGAAACTCGGGGACGACTAACGTCCCCCACTGCAAAATATCTTTCCATTTTACTTCATTGTTTGATAAAATATTATGATCCACTCCGCGAATCCCATTATAAAAGCCACCATAAACCTTTAGCCCATCGATTTCATAAATGACTTCTTTATCACTACCATAAGCAAGCTCGTCATCATTTTCAATTAATTCTTTAATCTCGTTTTTATACTCTTCTTTATTCATATGAATTGCTCCCCTTTGCTACAAAAAAAAGAGACCCTCATAGGAATCTCTTGTGCTAATTATTCTTTATTTTTTATTTGCTATTATCGGCTTAGTTCGTTAACTGTTGTTTTTTGAGACGACTTCATCTGATATTTTCTTCGATCTTCTTTATCAACTGCTTGAAAACCATAACTTTTTATTAGAAGTGAAGCTTCACGTGGGCTGTCTGCTTCGAAAAACGGTTCCGTATCTTCTTTTTCATTGGTGAAAAACGCTTGATAGTTAGCTTTCTGTTGCGTTTTCCATACTCTTAGTTCTTCCTTGTCATTTCTTTGATAGACTGTCGTTAATAAAGCTTTTTCTTCATGTTTAAAATTTTGGTACTGCAATACATCATTCCAGTCTTTAAACCATTGTTCTGTCGGTCGATATCCGCGATTTTGATAATTATCATAATAGTGTTCCACTTTTTTTCTTAAATTTCTTAAAGCAAGAGCATTCACTGGATCTTCAGTAGGGAATAATTTGGAAAAATCATATTGACCTGAACCCTGTTCATTATTTGCTAAAACTTGGGCGACTTTCTCACTTTCTACCTGAAGATCATATTCATTTCCGGTAAAATGACCTTCTCGGTTCCAGTGATTAGCAACTTGTCCTTCTTCAGAATAATTTGTTAGCGATTTGTGTACGGCCGCAATGGCGCGCCAGTCCACTTGATATTGTTTTGCCACTTTTTGATAAGTACTAAGATTAGACTGCGGGATATCCAAATCGTGCGGAATTAAATTTTTAAATTGAATTTCTTTTCCACTGTTTCTTTCGATATAACTTAGTTTTGATAGATTATCAAAAAAGCGTTGTCCGGCAGAATCGTTATCTACGCCTAAATAGATACCTTCTGTCGGCAACGCCCCTTTACTGATATACATCTGTTCAACAAACCTATAGACACTTTGTTCTTTTAATCCCTCCATTTCTGTTAACATACAATTTTCTAGTTGAGGGTTGAGTGTCCAGTAGCTTAATAAGTCGATCGGTGATTCAAAAACATAAAGCTTATCTGGTGTCCCTAATGCGATATTAAAACCGAAATTCGAAGTACTATTCCGTGCGATTCCCTTAAAGCGAACGCGTTTCCCAAATCTCTCAAAGTCTTGGTTGGCACCTATGACCGAAGCTCCCGCTGCCTTTCCCATATCTGACCAAACAAAAATTGTTTGGTGATATTTATCTTCCTGAATAAAGCCTTTTTCATGTAAGGCATTGACTAAAATGGAAGAAAGACCTCGTTCGTTTACTAAATAATCATGCGCTTGTCGAAAATTATGATAATGTTGAAAGTAGTAATGAAACGGTTCTTTTGGCTTGCTTTTTTGTTCTTCTACTCTTTCGAAGCGTTCAGATTGCTCCAGTGTTAGATATTCAACTGCTTCCGTAAAAGCCTTATTATAAAAACGCTGAACAAAATCGATCACATCGCCTTGTACGACTTTTCCATTCTCTATTTGCGAATTCCAATAATATCGATTTTGTCGTTTATCGATCATTAAACTATCGTGTTCGATACCCTGAGCAAAATTACGCATATCATTAAAATTCATCCCCTGATCGCTCATAACCGAAGTAATCGCTACTTCTCTCGCCGCTGCTATCTGTTCTTGGAAGCTTATTTTCTTCAATGGGTCCTCTGACTTGATTGAAGTCCTTTTCGATCTATCTTTCATTAATTGAGAATCCGGAAAGCGGTCTTTAACTTCTCTATCCATTCGTTCACCTCCTCGCTAAAAAAATAGTTGAAATTTGATTTATCCTATAAACCAAAAATGAGATAAAGAACGCAAAAAAGGACGGTAAGAAAACTTATCGCCCTAAAATGAGAAAAACATCCAATTGTTTTAAGCTTATTGATATTGAAAAATTTCAATATTGAAGCTCATTTTGTGAATTTGTTGTTTGCTGTAGATTCTTTAAATAGACTTGTTGGTTTTTAATACTTTTAAAATCTTTTTGAAACGCCTTTTTTATTTTCCCTAAGTCTATTCTTGAATCCAAATGTGTAGACCGCCATCCTTTCATTTCACGTAGGATACCAGGATTACCTAGAGTCTCACCCTTGATGTCTACCTTCATTTGTTCATTTGCTAGTTCACGCATTTCTCGTAACAACGCATTGCCTAAGCGCGTATAAACTTCCTCGTTTTTATTCACAGAAAAATTTTGCGCACGTCGATATTCCTTTGCCCCTTTCCCATAAATTTGTTTATAAAACGAAACATTTTCTTTTAAAAGTTCTTGTAACTTTTGATAGTCTTCTTTCTCATAAGTCATTAGATAGGTATGAATAAATCGAACCATTAACGGACGTACAGAATCAAGTGCATTCATATTATACTTCCACTTCCTTTGATCCTTAGGCAGCTGCTGGAAGATTTTATGATAAAGATATTTCAACTCGTTGTCTGGCAATTGGTTCATCGCATGCGGCTGTGTAATTTGTTGACGAATAAGATTCGAAACCTGTGCTAATGATTCATCACGATCTAATAACTGACTAACTACACGGCGTTTAAATCGATCCACATTTTGCTTGGAACGATAGCCTTTTCTTGCCAGATAAGCAGTCCCATCTTTGCGATTAAAAGTTTTATATTCACGAGTAGGAGTGGCTTCAATCGTCGCAATATGGACATGAATATGATGCTTTTCATTATAGTGAATCGCACCTGTCCAAAAAGCGCTGTTTGCTAAATTTTCCGCTTGAAGTTGTTCCTCCATCGCGACTCGAATTGCAGTTATGATTTTACCCTCATTTAACTTCTCGTTTTTATTATCAAACAATTGTTGCTGTATTAACCATTGCGTATCAAAACTTACCACATCTTGCCACATCAATGAATCATTTTTTTGCGCCTGCTGGAAGATTTTTTTGATCCTTTTCCGATCCTCATCACTAATTTGATTTTTATATTTCGTAAACAAACCTGAAGACTTTTTTGGATCTTCCATGTATTCGTTATAGCCATCCGTTTTTACAACATTGAATTGATGAAAATGCTGGTTACGAATCGCTTCTTTCCGATCGACATAATCAATATATTTCTGAAATTTCTGCTGTCCTGCCATAGTAAAACGCCACTTAACAACAATAGCTGCTTGTATCATATTTTCCCCCTTGCCTTG
This sequence comes from Tetragenococcus halophilus, assembly GCF_021474685.1. Lineage (GTDB taxonomy): Bacteria > Bacillota > Bacilli > Lactobacillales > Enterococcaceae > Tetragenococcus > Tetragenococcus halophilus_B. The sequence continues at coordinate 3,562 of NZ_JAKEIT010000034.1, forward strand.
ACTATCAAGAGCTTACTCCTTTTTCATTTATCTTAATCGTTACATCACTTCTTCTTTTATGTGTGTCCATCTTCTGTTTTCTTATCATTTAACATTTCATTTCGGCTACGTTTCTTTGCAGCTAGGTCCTGATAATAACTATCTACTTCCTTCATCGCCTCTTGTACAGGAGGTGTCACATAGGTTGATAGTTCAATATAATCTTGTTTCCCTTGTTCAAAATAGTAATTATTCCATAAGTATAATAAGGTGCGAACGTTTTTTTCAGCATCACTAGTACGCAATAAATCATAATGAATTTCTTTTTCCATCGTTTCTAATTGTTTAATAAAACTTTGTTCCTCAAGAGCCAGCTTTTTGTATCTTTGATGCTCACGAAAAATCTGTTCGAGCGCCATGTAAACAGGTTGTTTTTGGCTACCTTTTGGATAGATATAGGGTTCAATATATTTCCAACCATAATCCGACTCATGTGACTCACGAAGATTAATTTGTACCCGTTTCATGATCAACGTTCCCCTTCCATTGATTAAATTCGTTGAGTGCTTCTGTGTTCATATTAAGAGCTAGGATCACATCATGACTAATTTCTTTGACTAAATTTTCATACTTATAATGGATTCCTTCTACTTCTGCAAACATCACGTGATGGTTTAATAGATCACGTACGTAACTTTCTCGTGATTCGCTATTTCTTCGAGCCAATTCGTCCAGACTAACAATCGTTTGTTTTGGTAAATTTCGAATAATTTGTGTTGCCATATCATCTCTTCTTTCTAAATTTATTTTTCATAAAGGACCAAGATATTCCAAAACAATGAACTCCGCTACAATAATGAGAGAGCATTTTTTAAGAGCATAAGGGAAACCCGCTAGCATTTATGCTAGAAACCGCAGTGCGGTTTGGTTTCAGCTCGATAGCAAAAAATCAAATAAAGGCTGTTAAAAGCAGCCTTTATTTTCCTTATAAAAGATTCAAAACCGCCTAAAAGACAGTTGAATTTCCAAAAAAGAAAGATCTTTTTCCAGAAAGCATCTTTGAAACGTCTCAAAATTTATTGTTTCTGTAGTTTTTTCTGTCGTTCATTTAGCTTCTCAAGTTTTGCTTGGTATTCTTTCATCGCTTTCTCTGTCTCAGTCATGTCTTTTCCTAGAGTTGTTATCTTACTTTCATTTTGCTGAATGGTTTTCTCTAACTCTTCTTTTTCGGAAGATGTTTTTTCTTCAAAACGGTCTTCGATTTCCTCATTCACGCGGTTAATTTTTTCAATTTCTTTTTCCTGTTTTTGTTTCTTTTTTTGCTGCTTCTTTAAATTGTTCCGTGTCTGCTTCTGTTCAAAATCGATCCCTTCCAGTTCGTATTCTGGAGCAGTTTTTCCTTGATCTAAATGTTTACTTTGTATGATTTCTTCCTGCACAAAAGTAAATTTTTGATCCTCAGCAATCGTTTCAAGATTTTTCGTTTCTGGGTAAACAGTAACAGCTAGTGACTGCCAACTTTCTTGAGGAAGTTGTGAAATAAAAATGACATAATAATCGTCAGAAATCTTCCTCAGTTTCGTATGATAATTTTCCCTATCGCTTCTTGAAGCTTTCACTTGTAGCTCTAATTGATCTAAAATATTTGAACTGTTGACAGGAGATAGAAAAGAAAAGACGAGCGTCTCTTCCTTGGGGTAGTAACTACGATTGACTAAAGTAAAGGTTCGATCTTCCAATTGCAATGTTTGTCCAACTTTAGTAGTTTCAGCTGTTGCTCTCTCCTTAAAAAAGAAGTGACTAGAAAAGAAGAAAAGAAAAACAAAAACAATCAAGGCAAGTAATAAATAGTACTTTCTCCGTTCGTTTTTGCTTAACTTTACTTTGTTATTCATCTCTGACACCTTCTTCATTTTCGACACTATTGAGAAGATAATGAATCTTTTTTAAGTGACTGCTTACGTATCGAGATTGATTGGGCGTAACCAATGTAGGCACGCTTTTTACTTTGTATTTCGTGATATAAAGTCGATTCGTAGGGTTGTTTAAATTGACCAAAGTGATGTCGTTTTTAATCAACTTTCGATAATACAGATAGGGAAAGACATATTGGCAATGCAAGCAGTCGTCTCTGTAAAAGACGACCGTTTTACTTGATTTTTCCCCTAAGTGAATTGTCGGTGCTTGTTTCTCAACATGATGAATCCACAGCAAAGAAACCAAAACCAAGAGAAAAAAACTCCACAGAAAACGACTTGATAGCTTCTTTATTTTCTTCATCATTCACTTCCTCATTCTTCCCATAGTTGGCTCGTGTAACTATTCCCTAAATTTATGACCTTCGTTAACTTTTTGTCTTTTTCATTATAAGACACCTCAAAAATATTGGTCGCTTTGGTAGGCGTTTCATCTTCTAAACTACTTTCATATTGCACCACGGCTAACCCATCAGAGGTAGATGAACCTTCTAGATTTTGATATAGCTGAACTTTCAAAAGTTGAGAAGATACATGGTCCGAATCTCCATAAGTCTCTCGATCCGAAAAGTACTGTTTCATTAAATCATCTGATAAATAGGGAGTCACTTTTTCTTTTCTTTGAGTCATATCTTCTGGCGTAAAGTTATAAAGTCCTTCAAATGCTTGATTAACTACTTGAGTAAAATCATTTTCTGTTTCTTGGTTCGACGTATTTGTCGAAGTCTCAGCTTCTTTTGGCTGTAATGCTTCCTTTTCTTCTGTTAATTCTGCGTTTACTTTTTGGATTGTGTTTTGTGCCATTTGCTCTTTTATTTGCAGTTCTTTTATACTTTCACGTTGATAAATATTCCAACCAAGAGAAAAACACAAACTAAACAAACAAATAACGAAGAGCCATCGTCTTCTTATTTTCATACGAACTCCTTTCATTTCTTTATTGGCCGAGCAATCGAAAGATCTCCTCCTTTAAGTAAATAACCAAAAGACAAGTCGACTTGGCCTTCACCAACACCTTGTTTCTGCATTCCACCCTGTTCGATTATTTTGGTTTCTAACCCATGCCAGGACTCCGCTAATATGGCTGTATGCCCATCATTTCCTGCGCCGCTTCCTTGATTAACAATAATTACATCCCCAGCCTTGCCTTTTTTAGGGGATATCGTAGTTAAATACTGCTTTTTTCCTTGAGCATCTGCACTCATACTACCGGTAAACCATTCAACATTCTCAGGCGTTTTATAACCTGCCTTGGCTAATACCAACCAGACAAAAGAAGAACAGTCCGCAAAGCCATTTTTATCAGGAGCTTGGACACTGCCAAATTTCTTTCGTTTAGGTTGTGAATAGTGAAAATAACCGGTTAAACTTTTAGCAGTCTTTAAAATATTTCCATCACTCTCTCCTGTTTCTGGAGATTCTTTATTACAATCGGTTGCGTTGCTCTGATCTTCAGCAGCATTCTCTATTGCACTCGAAACTGCTGGATCACTTGTGCTAAATTTGGCATACCAATCTTTGGCCATAGCATTACGTTGGCCTAAAAACCATTGAGAAGAGTCCTCGCTTAAACCTTCATACCAAAGTAACCATTCTTTTTGTGCCTTACTAATATCGGAACTTTTTAATGCTTTTTTCGCTTTTTTATAAGCAGGATCATCCAATTCTTGTGATAAAAAGGCAAGTTGTGTGCCTAAATCCGACATTTCTTGTTTTTCTTTTACTGCAAATGCCTTCAGTGCGTCCTTTCGGCTTCCCAACCATTGGGCTAAACCATAAGCTCCGCTTGAAGGATTTTCAGCGGTTGGATCAAAATGCGACTCAAATTCCATCGTTCCCATCACACCAGTTGCCCCTTGAGGCGTGGCTCCTTCTGTTTCAGTTAGGTAGCGATAAATCTCTTCAGCATTTTTTTCTTTGCCTTGATCTTCAATGGAAGAAGCAGCAACTTCTTCTGTGAGATTGACAGGACACCCTTCATTTTCTGAATCGCCACTTGCAATAAATACCGCTAAAATACCCGCTGTTACAAATAGACCCCCTAGAAAAAGAAGAACGAGATGAGAGAAAAGAAAAGTGATTAGAATTTTTTTCGTTAACAACTTTTTTAGTTTTTCCATTAAACATTAAGCGCCTCCGTTAAACAACGCCAATTCTACGTCCGTTACTTGAAACGTCATTTGAATATTTTGATCTCCAGCAATACTCATAATTCCCTGGGAGCCCCCCACTTCTTTACTGGTTTGAAATTGAGACATCATGGCATATTCAGCGTCCGTAAATACGTTACCAAAGGTCTTCTTTAAAAAATTCATGGAAGTACTATCCTGTTTCAAAATAATCTTATACTGCGTCAAACCAAAGATTTCCGATAACTTATTGGCCGCTTCTACCGTTTCTTTGTCTTGAGCATTTTCTGCATTGGGAAACATGCGCTCAATCCGTTGCGTAGCTAAAGCCAATCCGATAAATAGTTTACGAGCTTCAGACATTAACGTTACAAACCACTTAGTTGCATAAGCCTTCTCGATATTAAGCATGTTATGGCATTCATCGACTAAAATTAAGCAACGTACAAGGTCCCACCAGTTCTTTTCTTTGCGATCGTAACGGTCTTTTTCTTTCTTTCCAATACGTGTGACATTACCCATGATATTGTTTAAAGCCAAAAACAGTTGACAATCAAAAACCTCACTTCCTAATTGAGAAACCCCATCAATATCAAAGAAAACGATCGGGCGTTCTCCCAAATCTGGTACTGTGGTTTTACCGTCAAAAATTCGTTTGTATTGTTTGGTTAAGGGCTTCATAGTAATTCGAATTTTTGCAATATATTCTTTCACTTCCGGATCCTTTTCGCGTCGCTCTAATTGATCAAGATACGAAAGAAAATCACTCACTGTTGGGTATTGTTCATTGGATAAGCTTGTAATATCCAATGACTCGTCATCTTGCCAAATACCATAATCAACATAAAAATCCCATACAAGATCTTCATAAACATTGATTAATTCATTATTAGCCGTCTTATTACGAATTTTAAATAAAATCCCTAGCATGGAAATATGCTGGGTAAATGACCCAAGAACATCAACAATTGACGTGTCATGGTCTGATTGTTTGGAAACCATTGGATAAACTTGGAACATATTAAGAACTCCACCACTACCATCCAGTGGAATGGAAATACCTCCATATTCTTTAACCACATCCAAAAATTCGCCCGATTTATCAAATCCTCTAATATAGTTCCCTTTTGCGGCATTATCTCGTAACAATTTTTTTAAGACAGTGGACTTTCCACTTCCCATATCTCCTGAAAGAAACAGATTGTAATAAAGGCGTTTCGCATTTTTATGAAAAAGATCCCAGTAGACCGTTCCTCCTGTACGAGTAAATCCATAATAAAAACCTGTCTCATCATCTAAAAAAGTTTGATTATGAGCAAATCCCAATCCTAACGCTTCAGCTTGAATGTCCATTCCTTCTCGATGATTCCGCAACCGACCTTGCTCGGTCATAGGTAAAAACAGCGATTGCCATTCTTCTTTTTGTTCTCCTAACAAAACAGAACCCACATAGCCATTAGCACTTAATTTCATGAGAATATCGTTGACTTGTTTTTCTAAAGCAACTAATGTGGGTTGTGTACAATAGATCCGAATAACAACTTTTTTGATTTGTTCCCCCTTTTTATTCATATTCAGGCTTAATTCACGTAAAATCATAATTTCATCTTCTAAATTATCTATCTCCGTAATAGGTGCTTTTTTCTTCCGTGATTCCAACTCTTCAATTGATTCACTAAGCGATTTTCTATAAGGAGTATTTTCGTCGGTATGGGAATCGACTGTTACAATCACATTGTCTAAACTCGTAATATCCATCAGCCAAAATTCTGACATCAAAGTTTGCGTTTGAATAACATGAATACACGTCTGATAACCATCACCAAATCGGTTATAAAAGTCTTCTTTAAAAGAAACGCCTCCTTGTGGCTGAGTATCATAAATAAATTGTAAATTGCTATCTATTGCTTTGTGTCTAACTCCCATAAATGGGTATCCCTCCCGTATTATTCAATAAATAAAAAATTTTTCGTACATAGTTTTGATCCAGTTGTACAGGTTGAAAAAGATCGCTAAAACGATAGAGCGTATGGATATTCTCTTCCAAGTCATTCTCTGTTTGTCCAAAAATAATAAGATAGGAAGCTAATTTTTTATATTCCTTTTCAATAAATTTCAGCTTATCTAATTCTGTCTGTAAAATTTGCATCTGATGGACATTTTGTACCTGATCACGTTTGTACTTAACATATCGTTGTTGTCGTTGATTTTGCTCGGGAAAATTTAAGAACAGCTCCTTCACAGAAGAAGCGTACTGCTTTAAAAAATCCCAGTACGTTTCTGTGACAAAATCAGCTTCTTTTTCATCCAGTAAAGCCAGATCATATTTTTGAGTATCAAAAAAAGCCGCATAAAAGATTTGCTGGCGGCTTCGTATCTGTATATAATCATTTTCAGTTACCCCTGCAATAGGATAAACTTTCGTTAAATGATTCACCTTTCTCTGCGTTTTTTTATTTTTTTGTTTCTTTTCTTGCTTTTTTTGTTTTACCGAATCAAATTGCATTTCTAACCCTTCTTCATTTCAATTTTTCCCAATTGTGTGATAAACTTGTCGATCTTTTCTCAGTAATTGTAAAAGAACTTGAAAATTCTTTTTACCTGCAACCTCACTCGGAGATAATAATAAATAAAGGTTAATAGGATAACTTGCGATATACCCGATTTCTAATATTTCGGGAACAAAACTTTTGCTAAAATATCCTATTGCTGTACTCCCTAAAATGACAAAAACATCTTTCATATCCAATTTTCCTTGTTTAATCGGAGTAATGGCTTCTTTAGGTCGGGCGATTTCTTTTCGCAAACGCTGCGCCTCCTCTTTTTATTTATCCTTTGACTTCTTTATTTTTTTCGAAGTAGAACGAGAAACATCATAAACTTTACGCGCCCGTTGAGCTGTCGATCCTTGACTCAAATGTTGTGCAATTTGAGCATACTTTCCAACAGCTTTTTCTCCCACAGTCTCTAAATCTCGTTTTCTCGGTTCTTGATCTTTTCTTAATTGTTGGCTTGTCGCTTGTACATATTCAGGCAACTGTTCTCGTTTGACTTTTTCTGGCGTCTTGATCGCTGATTGACCATTCAATTTTCGGCGTAATTGCTCTGAATTTCTAGTTTTTCCTAGCGGCGTTACTGTAGATGTTTCTGCTTTTTGTTGAGCTTTCTGGTTATCAGCTAGCGAATGAGCAGCAACAAAAGTGGACTCTTTTGTCGACCTCCTATTTGTTAGCGGCTTTTGTCCTCTATTTGTTTTATTTTCGGAAGTGGACTCATTAGTGATTGGTTGCTTGTTCGCTTTTGTTGCTTCAGACCTTTTTCCTGCTTTATCTTTTTGCGCTTTGTTTTTAGAGAAAAGTCCCTCTTTTTTCATTGGAGTTTCCTTTGTCGTTTTTGAATTTTCACCAGTTGCATCCGAGGATGAAGAAGTGCTCTTTTTCGGTTCGCTAAAGCCAGCGAGGGCTCCTTTTCCCGCAGCTCCGGCATATATCGTTCCACGTGCAAGTCGTTTTCCCGCACCAATTGTTTTTGAAACACTACCTTTAGCAACCCCCGTAGTACTACGAGCTAGGCTGCTAGCAGTATTGCCTACTTGCGTAGCTGCAATCACGGTTCGTCCGACACTCGATAGACCGGCATCGATGCCAAATAATTGCTCCACAAAATTCGGTCCATCAATAACAACCATCGCACCTGCAATCACACACAATGGCTTCACGTATTGTCCTAAAGAAGCATCTGCGATAAATCCACTCCACATGTCAAAAACCGTAACCATCAGCGCCATAGTGTAAATGACAATAAAGGTATCACGAATTTTTGTTACTAACTGCTTATTTCGTTGTCCATTACCGATGTCGGTCCAAGCAATGCCTGTCGTAAAGATATACAATAAGCCTAATTCATTGATGAGTTGGGCTGTTTTGATAATAACCATGACATAAACAATGGTTTTTGTTATAAGTTCAATCGTAATTAAAAAAGGATGCCAACTATAACGGTAATAAGCAGGGTCGCCAATTTCCCAGAAGCTCTTCATTTTAACTGTCTCGTATTTACCGTTGACTTGAACAAGTTTCTTTTTTAATAGTTTATCTCCTTCATCAGACATGGGCGTTCCATCGGTAAACCACCAGCCAGAAGTATCGACTTTTTCGCTCATATCTAAGGCTTTGATATCTCTTTTTTCTTCAATATCATTTTGGGTAAGAATGGATTTCCAGCCGTTTTTATCCACTGTATATAAATCTGTAATATTATTTTTAAATGTTTCCGTACTTGAAGAACGTTCATTGCTTAATAAATTTGCCCCTGCTTCGGTTAATGTTGCCCCTTGTTCTAACGCCCAAGGCAAAACAAAAAAGATCGTCATAGCCAAAATAATATTAGTGACAATCTTATCTTTATCTAATTTATGGGATACAATAAGCTGCCAACCAAAAAAAGCGAGAGATATTGAAGCCATAAGCCAAATAACCGCGTTATACTCATTTAAAAAGTCTTTTATTGGCCCATAGTTATAGAAATTTAATAACTTATACACACCCTTGAGACCAGAAGACAAACCATCCACCAGCCAGGCCACCATTTTTAGAAGAAAAAAGCCAATATCTCGTAAAAAATCAAACAGAATATTGGCTACATGTAATAGATCCTGGAATTCCAATAATTTATCCACCAATGAAAAACCACCTCCTTTTTATAATGGTTTTGTCTCCGAGAAAAATTGTTCATACGCCTGAAGCAAATGAGGACGATTCTGTGTATGACAAAAGTTTTGAAGCTCAACTAAAGAAGTTAATTGATTTAACCGTTCATTTTGTTCAACGGTTAATTGATCACTGTGAGCTGCTTTGACAAAGGGAAGAAATTTCTTATACCCTAGCTGTTCTTTTAATAATTGATCAGAAGCAATCTCTGGTTGCACTGGATCCATTTGATAAAATTTCTTTTTTAATTGTTGCTTCTTTTCTTCCCTGGATAATAATTGTTTATGAGACGCTTGTTGAACACTTTTCATTTTCCAATCTGTAACTATAAAATCTTTTAATTGGATACTTTTGTGATTCTCTTTGCCTAAATCCATTTGGTTTAAATTTCTCTCCCCATTAAAACGAGGTAACAAATAATCAAAATGAAAGGTCATGGCAGTACCTTCCTTAAGATTCGCAAAAATAGGATAAGGGCGAACTTTATTCCCATTTAAATCCCGTCGCATCTTGGTTCGATCTAACACCCACTCCCCTTCTTGCAAGTCACGAAGTTCGTTAGCAAACAATAGTTGACGACCTTCTTCTTTTTCTCCATAGCTCTTATCTTGACTCATCGGATCACCATGCCGATCCCCTGTAATCACGGTTTGTTCGCCTAATTTTTTGGCAAAATAATCGGCATCGTCATATTCATCCGACATAATATAAATTTGATTCCCACATGCGCCTGTAATGGCTTTGCTTAACTTTTCTCCATATTTATCATCAAGCTGAGCGTAAGATTGTACCACTAAGTGATAAATAAGATGCCGTTGAAGACCGACGTTCATTGCCCGACTCAACCCGTCAATCGCTGGAATATTGGCCGCTTCTTCGAGTAAATAACGGACACGTCGCTTTGTTCCAACTCCGGTCAAAGTCGCTTGTTCAGATAAAACCTCGTTAATCTGAGAAAGGAAAGTAGAGATAATGCTGTAGTTACTATCATTCCAGTCTGGATAAACGATAAACAAAGCAATTGGACGATCGCCATAGCCTAAATCAGCTAACTGAAAATCACTTTCGGATGTCAGTTTAGCAATTGCATCGTAAGTGTAGTTTTTTAACTTCGCCATCGTTGTAGTAAAAATTCCACTTCGTGTAATTCCTTGCGAAAATTTAATCGTTCCATATTGTTTCCGCGCTACGCTAGTTGTCGGTAGCTGATCAAAGTATCGATCTAAATCTGTTGTTCCATCTTCATCTGGATAAGCGCCCATTTCTTCTAACATGCTTGTTACAGCACACATATTGACGATTTCGGGTTTACTTTCGTTTTTTCCTTTTTCACAGATCGCAAGGATTAATGCATTTAACAAGGAAATCGAAGCTTCTTCCCACATGGGCTCTTTAGCATTGGGATTGTGATATAAGCTAAAAGATAGACTGTTGGCAAGCATCTGAGCTTTAGTGGTGTCTCCAACAAAGTAGGCTTCTTTAACCAAATCTAGAGGATTATATCGAATGCCATTTTCAGGTTCGATCAAATTTAAGCAGTAGACGTCATACCCCCAACTTTTAAAAGCTTGTTGCGTATTTTTCAACATATCTCCTTTTAAATCGTTAACGATGACCGTATCTTTTTCTTTTGCTCGCATAATCAAATCTAAAAATGGATAAGAGAAAAGAGAGGTCTTCCCTGACTGTGTTCCCCCAACAGTTAAAGAGTTCGTATTTTTAGTGTCGATATAAACAACCTTTTGTTGGATTTTCTTACCTTGAATTTCCTTTGTTTCGGTGGCACTTGCTACAGGAATTCCAGAAGCTCCCGGATATTCTTGATTATCCAAAAGCACTTTCTTATACTGCTGACTCAACTCTTTTTTAGTTGTAAAACGCTCGCTACCTTTGACAAAATGATTGATATCTTTATAGGCATTAAATACATCGTACAATTTTTTCAAAATGAAGACGAGGAAGAAGATGAAACAGACAATATATATAATGAGTGCAATCCGAGTTGTGAAAACAGGGACTTGCACCCAAAACAAACGAATCTGTATAGGAAATTTAGACCCTTCCAAAATGTAATTTTTCAATCGAGGGACGAAACCATTCATTGCATTCAATCCGTTAAATATAAAATTTAACAGTAGAAGACTTCCTAGACTTAACAAGAAACCCACACTTCCTAAAAAGTATGGGTTCGCTAAAACTTTTTTCCATTGTTTAAATTCTTTATTCATTCAATCTTCGACCTCTCTTTGGCCACTTATTCTGTCTCCATCTCGCCTTCGGTTCCGACTTCTTCTATCGGTGCCTCTTTCTCTACTGCGCCTTCTTGTTTTTCTTCTCTATTGATTTCTTCGGAAAGCTCGGTTTCATCTAATTCTTCCGACTCTTCTGTTTCAATTTCCTGTTCTGAATTTTCTTTTTCTTTATCCAATTCTGGTTCAGGATAAGCTTTAAAATCTTCTTCCACATCATCAACGCTCGTATCTTGCTCTTCGCTTATTTTATTCACGGATTGTTCCTTTTCCTTGGCTTGATCAATAGCGACTTGTGTATCTGTTTCTCGTACTTTTTCTAACGTTTTTTCAACCTCTTGGTTCTGTTCATTCATTTGTTGATTTCCTTGTCGTACAGTTTCTTGTTCATTTTCTGTATTTTCAGAAACTACCGCTTCCTCTTTGGCTTGATTAATTGCTTCATGTGTCTTCTGGTTATTTTCAATGACTCTTGCTTGAACTTCTTGATACTCTTGCTGTTTTTGATCCAATTGTTCTTGCGCAATTTCCGCTTTTTGAATTCTTTCGTCTATCTGTTTGGTTGTCTTTTTTGCTTGTCCTTGAGCAACTTTTACTTCATCTACCTTTGTCTTTAATTTTCGATAAATTTCATGATATAAATCATAATTGACTTCGGGGATTTGTCCTTCTTCATCCAGTAAAACACGTAATTCGCCCGATAATTCATTGTATTCAGTTACGAGATTTTCTACTTCTTGCAACTGCCGATTGGCTTGAGCAGTTAATTGCTCGATATCTCTTTGAAGAGTTAAAACATCGTCTAACGCTTCCTTCAAATCAGTTAAACGTTGGTTTAAATGATTGGCTTCTTCATTCACAGAATATAGTCGCTCTTTTGATTGAGCGATTTTTTCTTCTATAGTTTGATCGGGGTTTGGTTCTACAGGCTCTATCGGTTGTTCTGGCTCTTCATTAGAAACCTCTTCCTTTGATTCACTGCTTACGTTCTCCTCATCTGAGAATTTATTTTGATGATTTTCTATAAATGAACGATCTTTTTCCTTAGAACTTTTGCGAGTAACTGAATCGGGTGTGTTTAAAAAAATTGTTACTTTTCTATTTTTATCCGTCTCATTAAAAGACCGTTTCTTGGGTTGCCGCTTTTCAACGTTGGGCTCTGATTGGAAACTTATATGTTTAGATATCAGTTTTTCATGGCTCTTTCGATGATTTTCCAGTAAAGGAACCTGAGCCCTTCTTTTAGCTTTCTTCCTGGGTTGATCCCTTTTTTGTATTGTCTCTTTCTTGCGCTGATCTTCTTTCGTGTACTGCTTGTTCCAAGCAGTCGCTAACTGATGTATGAGCGCATCTGGCGTTAATTGTACGGCTTCCTCTGTATTTCTTTCGTTTTGTGAACTTTCTATAGATGATAAAGCATTTCCCAAAGAATCTTTTATACTTTTTTTCTTTCTAGATTCTTTGTTCTCTCTTTTTGGTGTTTGCTGATCCCGTTTGTTTAAGTTAAAAGGTTCTCTACTAGAAGAAGTTTGTTGATTGGCATCTGGCTTTAGATAACTTCCATAAGCAATAGCCCCACCTATTGTAACGACAGTACAAAGTACTAAAACAATCCAAAACTTTTTACTGGTGGGCACTTTCTTTACTTGTTTCATTATTTTTTTGTTTCCCTCCTATCTGTTCCATATTCCTTTGCCATAATTCAAGGTTTTCACTGGCTTCTTTTCGTTCTTGATCAGAAAGCTTGGTATTCTTTGCATCTTGTTCATATTTGTCAATTAGATTCATCATACTTTTTGCGACTTGAATATCTTCTGTTAATTGTGCATCTTCGATCTCACTATTGATTGTTTCTGCCTGCCTAATCTTCTGCTTTCGCAACACATCATAGGCTTGTTCTTTTTTATACTTATCAATTTGTTCTGTTAATGCCTGGCTATGAACTTCTTGGTTAATTAATTCTGCTTCCTCTAAGTGATTTAGTTTTAAATAAGCATAACCTCGCATGGCTTGAACTGTAGTGTTTTGAGTGATTCCTTCAATTTTTATAACCTGCTTCCATTTTTGGTTTAAAAAATTAGTATAAAAAGAAGCTAGTGGAGAATCATATTTTGTAGCGATCTGTTTCAAACGTTTCTCATCTTCTTTCTGATAAAGCATTGTTATAAGCTCTTGTTCTTTTGTGGGGTACTTTGTTAATGCTTTTTCATAATCCTCTTTTTTTACAAGTGATTCGTAAGAGGTGTTTTCTTTTGTTTCAGCTATTGGTAAATGTATAAAAAGAAAAAAAAGTAATCCAATCAAACAGAGACTTCCTATTATCCTAATCATTTTCTCTTTGCTTATTTTTTTCCAAAAGAAAAAGCCTACTAACTTTTTAGTAGGCCGTTGTTCAAAATAATGCATAGAAGAAAATTTCTTACTCCACTTTTGAAAAATTTTTTTGATGGTTCTATCTACTACTTGTTTCTTTTTTTTAGCAGTGACTGAGGTGTCCTGAGATCTGTCTGCTTCTTGGGTATTCTCGTTTTGGTAAGCTTCAGAAACCCGATAAAATAAGGCCTTCTTTTCTTCTTCACTGACTTTCGGAAATTCTGTGGCTAAAAGATACTGTAACAATAGTAGTAAATTACTTGATTGGTCATTTCCCGTCTCAAATGTACTACGAAAAAAACATTCTTCTTTTTCGTAAAGCATTAGAATCAATGAATAGTTCTTTTTTTCTTCGCTTAAAGTTTTATCTAAAATCTTAAGTTGGTTATCTGCTTGATGTAAGTTATAGGTTTTACGAGAAGAAACCAAACGTTGTAGTTTGATATGTTTTGTTTGAAATTTTACATACATTACGCTTGTCCTCCTTCTCCATTTTAAGGGCTGTTACTGTAACCACTGGATAATAGCTTCTGCTCCGACAACAATCATAAAACCAACAACGACATTTTTAATCCCATCTTGAGCTTCATCTAATTTTTGGCGATTTTTTGTCATATAATGATAACCCATAACAGCAAGCATCACGGCTGCATACACTCCTGCGACTCCTTGTACGGCGCGCAGAATAAATTCAAATTTCTCGATAACATAATCCATATTCGGTATCCTCCTTTTATAAAATCAATTATCTTTCTTATTTTCTTTAAAATAAGTTAGCGCCTGCCGAATCGTTTCTTCGCTGTGGTCAAATAGTTCTTCATATTTTTGTGCTAACCAATCATCATGAGATAGCCCTTGTGATTCAAGTATAAGTATTGCTTTGGCTTTCTTTCGACTCAATTCTTTCTTCGAGATTTTCATGGTCCTTCTTTCTCCTTTTTTTATACTTCTTGGTTCAGTTTCTGATAGAGTTCTTGGCACCGAGTCAGATATTTCGCCTTATTTGGATAAGGACTTTGATGTAAGCTCATTTCTGCCATTTCAAGCCAATGATTTCTTACCATATTATAAAAATACCCTTTGAGTGAATGAATTCTTTTCGTATGCTTTTTAAAATAAAAACGCTGAAGCAATAAATAGGTTTGCTCGTCAAAATATTCTGCAACAATTGTAAAACCATCAAGATGATCTTGAACATATTTTTTTGCTTGATAAATGAGGTCTATAGTTTCTTTTACAACGCCTATACTTTCTGAATTTTCCGCTATCAAATCAATCGCTTCAGCTGTCAAAAAAGTCTGGGTTACGATTTTCGATAACGGAGTTAAAGGAGGACGTTTATCTTCGTTACTTTGAGTATCGATTTTCCCTGTATCGATTTCCTCTGTCTCACTTTTTTCATTAGTAAACCTTTCTGTAGTTAATTTATTATTTGCTTGTTTTGAACTTTCCACGATGGACTGTTCATTTCGAACATTAGAAAGTTGACCAGTTTTGGGATGTGTACTTTGAGCATTGGAAATTTCCCCGCTGAGCCCACCCTTCCTTACTATATATTCATTTTTTTCTAACCAGTCTCGGATTCCTTTTAAGTCATCATTTGAAAGAAAAGTTGAAAAAATGATTAAATAATTCTCTAAAGTACGTGCTTCTTTATTCCGAATACTCCGATGATAAAAATGGTAACCTGATTGTCTAGCTTCTTCTAAAATTCCTAAAATATCTTGCTTATTATAAGCTTCTAACGAATAAACATAAGTAAATAGAAAACTCTTTCCTTTCCGTTTTCGAAATTGTAAGATAAACCCCTGCGAAATTAATTCCTCCCAAGCTCGATCAATTTTTCTTCGACTATTTTTCTCAGAACGTCTATATAATTCACATTTATATAATTTAAAGTTTTCAGGGTAACTCGCTATACTAATGAGTAGCCCACGTGCTTCATAAGATAGTGTTTCATTTTGAGCAAAATCTCTTGGAATCGATTCATAACCTTTATTTCGATGATAACGTTGGATTTTCCCTTCTTGGTTTTTCTTTGAAAGCTGCGTTTCGTAGTCCAAAGACTGAAAGATACTCATGAGACTTGCCTCCTTTTACTCATAATTTTTAAAGACATAAAAAAAGAGAGACATCTTATATAAAACGTCTCTCTTACCAAGTTATATTTAATTGTAAAAAAGCAACAAACCACTGATACGGTAACACCTGCTGCAACACCTCTGTTTTTGCCTGTATTGTTCACTCTCATTATTCCTAAATTAGTGTTATGATAAAGGTGCGAGACGCAAAGCTCGCATCTAGTTCAAAGAAACATTGAGTTCATTCCTTCTTCGAAAGGAAGAATACAATGGTAGTTAGAAAAGATAAGCAAAGAAGAACTTGGATCATTGATTTGTCACTCGGTGAAAATTTACTTTCCGGAAAACGAAAAAGGATCGTCCGTAAGGGATTTCAATCAAAAAAAGAAGCACAGAAAGCTGAAAAAAAGCTTTACCAAATTTTTCTTTCAGATGAACCAAATTATGACCATATCCGTATCCAAGAATTTTTCAATCACTTAATGCGGGAGGATGAAAATAATCAAAGAAAACCAAGCTATATTCGAACACAGAAATATAATTATAATCGACACCTAAAACCTTATTTTCAAGGTAGCCTCATTGTCCAACTAAAATACGAGCATATATTTGAATTTCGTGAGTATCTTTGTACCAAAGGCCTTTCAAACAACACGGTGAACAAAATTATGATTCTTTTAAAACGTATTCTTGATGTAGGAATTCGCAAAGGCTATATGTCAGATAATCCTTGTACGTTGTTAAAAAAACTCCCTACAGATAGTAAACGGATGAACTTTTGGACACTTGAAGAGTTTCACGAGTTTAGACAATTATTTACGAAAGAGGAGAAGAACTATTTAATCTTCTTTACCCTAGCTTTTTTTACAGGGATGCGAAGTGGCGAATTACTCGGTTTAACTTGGGAAGATTTTAATTTTTTCCGCAGAGAAATTTACGTGCATAAAAATCTTACGAAAGTCGACGGAAAATTCATCTTCAACACACCCAAAACAACCGCTGGTAAACGGATAATTATTATCAACCGTAAATTGGTTGAAGACTTAAAAGCCTGGAAAAAAACACAATACGCCTGGTTGAGTAAAGAAATGTCTCTTACAAAAGAAGCACAAGAAAAAATACAAGTCGTACAAAAAGATCATTTATTACTACACAAGGACAATGTCCGAAAAAAATATGACGCAATTTTTAGAAGACCAACCGAACTTAAAAAAATACGGATTCATGATTTTCGCCATTCTCATGTTGCTCTTTTAATTAATAATGGTGAAGATCCCTATATGATTAAAGAACGGATCGGCCACGCGTCTATCCAAACGATTTATGATTTATATGGACATCTTTACCCAAGCAAACAATTAGATACCGCTGATCGTTTAGATCAATTTTATTAATTGAAAATCGTTAATAAACGTAAAAAAGGAAAAAAATTGGAAGAAAAAAATAACAAGTATAGAAGGAATAAAAACACTTTTAAAAGGAAAAGCAATAATAAAATAACAGTGTTTGGGAGTAAAGTTGATTTTTTTGGCATATTTTTGGCATACCCTACCTAAAAAAAGGCCTAAAAAACAAAAAAAGATATAGCTACGAATCATCTAGAAACGTTGCTATACCAACAATACCGGCGGTCGGGGTCGAACCGACACGCCCTTAACGGGCACTGGATTTTGAGTCCAGCGCGTCTGCCAATTCCGCCACGCCGGCAAAATACTATTAGTACTAAGGCGGTAACCGGATTTGAACCGGTGATAAAGGTTTTGCAGACCTCTGCCTTACCACTTGGCTATACCGCCATCATACTATTAAAAATCCTATTTTTCAATAGGCTAACTAACTGGGATAGCTGGATTCGAACCAGCGCATGACGGAGTCAAAGTCCGTTGCCTTACCGCTTGGCTATATCCCAATAAAGGCGAATAGTGGGGATCGAACCCACGCGTGCCGGAGCCACAATCCGGTGCGTTAACCACTTCGCCATATTCGCCATGGCAGGGACAGCAGGGATTGAACCCGCATCGACGGTTTTGGAGACCGTTGTTCTACCATTGAACTATGTCCCTATAAATGGAGGAGAAAGGATTCGAACCTTTGAACCCGAAGGAACGGATTTACAGTCCGCCGCGTTTAGCCACTTCGCTACTCCTCCATAATGGATCGAGACAGAATCGAACTGCCGACACACGGAGCTTCAATCCGTTGCTCTACCGACTGAGCTATCGATCCAACACTGTAAAACTAAAACAACGGTCTGGACGGGACTCGAACCCGCGACCTCCTGCGTGACAGGCAGGCATTCTAACCAGCTGAACTACCAGACCGTATGGAGGTTATAGGGCTCGAACCTATGACCCTCTGCTTGTAAGGCAGATGCTCTCCCAGCTGAGCTAAACCTCCAACTATCAGTCAATGGTCCGTACGGGATTCGAACCCGTGATACCGCCGTGAAAGGGCGGTGTCTTAACCTCTTGACCAACGGACCAAACTTGGTTACGGAGAGTAAGGGATTCGAACCCTTGAGACAGTGAATACCATCTACATGATTTCCAATCATGCTCCTTCGGCCTCTCGGACAACTCTCCAAGCTCAAAGAAGCCCAAACTCTTCAAATAATATTCTCATTAGAG
>NZ_JAKEIT010000035.1 GCF_021474685.1 Tetragenococcus halophilus
ATAACTGTTATTTGCGTATTTCTTAGGAAACGACCTGTGAAAACGCTTTACTTGTGCAGGTCTAGTTCAGCGAACACTTTTTTAGATTTTAAACAAGAAAGATTTTCATTTTTTATCTTGACTCTTTACCACTATGCTTATTTTTAATATATTGAAGATATCAAAAAAATAAAAAAATAGCAACTTTGTTTAAAAAAAGCTAAGAAATGTTTCATACATTATTACTTTTCAAAAACATAATCTACCATTTGATAACCCTCACCGATATCTGTAATTTTTTCTTTTAACAATTGAAAACCCAAATGTTGGTAAACACGAATCGCTTGTGTATTTCCTTGATTCACCCATAAGCGCTGTTTTAATCCATAATTTTGTCCTAATTCATCAAAGAAGTCAAAAATCTCGCGCATAAAGCCTTGATTCCGATACTCACTCGCGATATAAATCTTGCTTAAATATAAATAGTCCCTTTTCACTTCATAAGCGATATAACCAACATACACACCATCTATTAATAAGGCGTAATAATTTATACCAGCAGAAATTTCTTGCATGATCAAGTCTTTGCTTTGATAATTTTCCAACATGTATTCTGCCTGATTACTACCTATAACCGGTGTGAAAACTTCTTTCCAAATTTTGACTAAAACTGGATAAAAATCGTCCAACTGTTCTTTTGTTGTAATTTTTATTTTTTCCAAAGCGACAAGCTCCTCTGTACAAACCTTCTATTAGATAAAACCTCCCGCATTTCTGGCGAGAGGTTTTATTCTACTTATGCCAAAACAACAAAATTATTTTGCTGCTTCATAATTTTTATTCGCTTGACCCCAATTCACGATATGCCAAAAAGCAGCAATGTAATCGGGTCTTACGTTTTTGTATTTCAAATAGTAAGCATGTTCCCATACGTCTAAACCAAGTACAGGTGTTTGGCCATCGGTTAATGGAGAATCTTGGTTCGGTGTGGAAGTGATTTTTAATTTTCCATTATCTAAAACTAACCAAGCCCAACCAGAACCAAAGCGTCCTGTAGCTGCTGTCTTAAATTCATCTTTAAATGAATCAAAACTACCAAATTCTTTGTCGATAGCATCTTTTAATGCACCTGTTGGTTCGCCACCACCATCAGGGGATAAAATTTTCCAGAAGAAAGAATGGTTAGCATGTCCACCACCATTATTACGTACAGCTGTGTAAATATCTTCAGGTACTTTGTCTAAATCAGCAACTAAATCTTCTACTGATTTTCCGCCCAGCTCCGGATGTTTTTCAATAGCTGCATTCAAATTGTTGACATAAGTGTTATGGTGCTTGTCATGATGTAAGTGCATGGTTTCTTCATCAAAGTAAGGTTCCAAAGCATCATATGCATAAGGTAAATCTGGTAAAGTGTAAGCCATTTCTAAATTCCTCCTAAAATAATACTTATTAATTACAAGTTAAGACTATCAAAGAAAGCGATTTTATTCAAAGCAAATGCTCCCTTTTTTTAAGAAACACGACGGAAAACCAGAAATTTGCTAAATAAGTAATTAGCAATCCCTACCAAGATTTGCGTCAACACTTTGGCTAAGCCGTTGCCAAGCTGTATCCATTCTCTTAATAAATACATACAGCTGATATCAATCCCCAAAGCAAACAAGCGAAATAACATAAATCGCAAAAATTCTGTCCAGTAAGCAAAACGGCTAATTGATTTTGAATGAAAAACCCACAATTTATTCGTCACAAAAGCAAACACGTTTGCTAAAAACCAAGAAATAATCGTGGCTGTCATATAGTGAACGTGAAAAAATCCCATACATAAAAAGTGAATAATGATGTTAGCAATCGTCGCTAATTGGCCAAAAAAAAGATAAGCAACAAATTCCCATAATCCCTTACGTTCTAGCCAATTTTTATATTGACGAAGATGTTGCATGAAAACTTACTCCTTAAAAATCAGGTATTTTTTTGCGTAAAAATAAAAAATTTACTAAAAACATAATTAGCAATCACAATAATAATCTGGGTTATGAGTTTTGCCCAAAATTCTTCCATATTTAAACTATCAACAAAGAGCAACATACACCCCATATCGATACCAAAGGAAACAATGCGGTAAAAGAAAAATTTAATTAGTTCAGAAAAAAACTGCCCCATGCTAGTTGTTTGTGACTTAAAAACCCATCTTTTATTGGTAGCAAAAGCAAACAACACAGAAAAAATCCATGAAAGCGTATTTGATATAACTAAATTCCAGCCAAACAATCTTCTAGCTAAAAAGAATGTAATAAAATTTACGACAGTGGTCATACCACCAAAAAATAAGTAAGCAATAATTTCTTTTAATTTCTGATCTTCTTTTAACCTTTTGATTAGTTGTTTCAATTTTTCACCTCATCCACCACTTCAGTGCTAATTTATAACTCTAAATAAAAATATCCTTTTTTCATTTAAAATACAACAAATTATTTCATTTCTAGAAAATTTTTATAAAATATCTTCCTTTAAGATAGGACACTAATTGATTTCAAACCGCCTCTTTTAAGATCAAAGTGAGAATTCTTCTTGTTTTCTCACTTTTAGTTAGATAAAATATTAGGTATGAATAAAAATAAAATTAAGAGGGTTACAATATGAGTTTTCTTCAGTTAGTAAAAAATTCAATACTGCATTTTAATGAGTTAAAAAATGTCAAAAATATCGGTTTTGGGAAGATGATCCTCTATCTATTGTTATTAAGTTTAATTGCAGCCATACCTATCACACTGCAAGTACGTCAGGTCTTTTCTGATATCCAATCTGACGGTCAAGAAATCGCTGAACAGATCCCTGATTTCACAATCGAAGATGGAAAAATGCAGACAAATGAACAAGATGGTTTTATTTATCAGACGGATTCGATCATTTTCACCTTTGATCCTGAAGGACAACGAACTTCTGATGATATTTCAAAAGATATGATCGGTAATTTTTTGAGCGTAGGTTTGTTACAAGAAGAAGCGGTTTTGAGCCTTCAGTCAAATGAAGCAACAGAAGCAATATTTGGCGACAATCAGTTTGAGTTGTCTTATGACGATAGTCGGATGCAAAATTTAACAGGAGAAATGATCCGCAATGAATTGAGTCAAAGTAAACTACCTTGGTGGACACTCTTAGTAGCATTACTGGTTGCTACTTACCCTTCTTTTATCAATCTGATCGTCATTTTATTAATTACGACGATCATCGGAAATTTATATAGTCGCATTCGTCGTACCAGCAACCGATTTTTAGACAATTTAAAAATTATGATCGCAAGCGCAACTTTACCTGTCATTATAGGTACAGTGATCAATAGTTTTTCTGCTGATTTCGATAGTACGATGCTGATTGCTATTTTAGCATTCTTTATCTTTATGCAAGCTATTAAAAGCACGAAAAAAATTGAATAAACTTAAGGCATTTTCAGCCAGCTGGAAATGCCTTTTTCTTTAAAATATTGTATACTAGTTGATAAAGGAGCGGATAATATGACAAAGTATATTTTATCAGTTCGTCCATTTCGCGAAGAATTTCAGCAAAAAATGAAGGAAATTGACCCTGATTACCAATTTGTAACAAGTGATGAGCTAAACGATGCTGATATTTGGAACAATGTAGAAATTACGATAGGTTGGCGTAAAGATTGGGATGATAAGTTACTATTTGAAGGTACACCCTTAAAATGGGTACATTCCATTTCAGCTGGCGTAGATTATTTACCACTTACTAAGTTTAAAGACTACGGTATACAGCTTACCAATTCTAGCGGCATCCATGCGCAATCGATCGCAGACCATTTATTAGCGATGATGTTTATGCAAAGTAGAGGTATATTTACTGCAATACACAATCAACTTACAGCAACTTGGGATAAGAACGCTGATTATTCCTATCTGTATGATTTGCGGATATTGATCGTAGGCACTGGAAAAATCGGTCAACAATTAGCATCATATCTTGATGTATTTGGTTGTAAACCTGCCGGTATCAATACAAATGGGCGCTCGATAGAACACTTTACAGAAACATATCCATTAAGTGAGCTAAACCAGCAAGCTTCTCTCTCTGATATAGTAATTAATATCTTGCCTTTAACAGAAGATACTTATCACCTATACAATGCTGAATTTTTCAATAGTATGAAGTCTACTGGGACCTTTATGAATGTCGGACGTGGTTCAAGTGTTGATACAGAGGATTTATATACTGCCTTAAAAAATAAAGACATCAATTTTGCAGCTATTGACGTATTTGAAGAAGAACCCTTACCTTCTGATAATGCCTTATGGTCTCTTGACAATATCCTGATAACGCCACATATCTCAGGTTATACTCCTCATTTTCAAAAGAAATTTATGAAAATATTTTTGAATGATTTATCTAGTTTTGTTAAAGAAGGAAAACTTATAGAAAACGAAGTCTCTTTGAGTTCTGGTTATTAAAAAAGAAAGATGGTCCATTAAGAATTTGGATCATCTTTCTTTTTTACATCTTTTTCAGTTTCTTTAACGATATAAATAGGTCGTTTTTTGGTTTCCAAAAATATCTTACCGATGTATTTGCCAATCACTCCTAAAAACAGTAACTGTAATCCTCCCATAAACAACACGATCGAAGCTAAGGAAGGCCAACCAGTCGTCGGATCCCCAAACAACAAAGCACGAATCACAATAAAGATCAAAGCAATAACAGCCGCTACACAGGATAGGCCGCCAAGAAGCGCAGCTAAAGTTAAAGGCGCGTCCGAAAAGTTTACGATCCCATCGATTGAATATTTAAATAGACTCCAAAACGACCAAGAAGTCTTTCCTGCGACTCGTTCACGATTCTCATAAGAAATATATTCGGTATTAAAACCAACCCAGCTAAATATCCCTTTTGAAAAACGATTGTACTCAGTCATAGACAAAATCGCATCAACCATCTGTCTTGTCATCAGGCGGAAATCGCGTGCACCATCGATCATTTCTGTATCGCCAAATTTATTGACTAATTTATAAAATAAGCGGGCAAAAAAACTACGAACGACTGGTTCACCTTCTCGATCTTGGCGTCTAGTACCTACACAGTCGATATCAGAGGTCTCGATTCGTTCGATCATCTGAGGCAATAACTCTGGTGGATCCTGCAGATCAGCATCCATGACCGTGACCAGATCACCTCTAGAGGCTTGTAATCCAGCGTACAAAGCAGACTCCTTACCAAAATTTTTGGAAAATGAAACATAACGAACACGATCAGGCATGTTCTTATATAGCTGCCTTAAACTTTGTAATGTATCATCTTGCGATCCGTCGTTTACAAAAACATATTCAACGGAATGTGTAATGATTGAAGCGACTTTTTCAACTTCCTTGACAAAATAAGGTAAAGATTCTTGCTCGTTAAAACACGGTACTACAATGGACAACATACAAACGCCTCCTACTTCAAATAAACACTTTTTTAATTATATCATGTTATTTTGCAGACTAGGTAAATTTTAACATCTATTTTTTTATTTATCAGCATTTTCCTGCTCAACTTCTTGATCTGAACCTTGCATTAAATATTTATCATAATACCCGGAACGCTTGGTCATTTCCTCCTCAAATTTTTTGTAGCCCATTTGTTCCGTTAATGTTTTTTCATCAGAAAATAAGTTTACACCAAGACCCAGCTTTTCATGGGGGATTTTCACATTTAAAGCTGCCAAAGTAGAAGGGTACATATCCACAGCGCTAAATAAGCGTTCATCAGTTTTAGAAGCCGTTTGCTCTGTATTTAAAAAGACATTATAAACACTTCTTTGATAATTAGAATCAATATCTTCAAAGAAATCTTTATCCATAGTTAAATGATCCCCTACTAAAACAATCGTTGTATTATCATAAAAAGGTTGTTCTTTCATCCAGTGGATAAAATCACTGATTTTTTGATCAGAATCATGAATGACATTGCTGTATTGGTCAC
This sequence comes from Tetragenococcus halophilus, assembly GCF_021474685.1. Lineage (GTDB taxonomy): Bacteria > Bacillota > Bacilli > Lactobacillales > Enterococcaceae > Tetragenococcus > Tetragenococcus halophilus_B. The sequence continues at coordinate 5,962 of NZ_JAKEIT010000035.1, forward strand.
CAAAACGGTCCGGTGTTTCTTCTGTAGCATAGCCGTCTTCAAAATGGGTATCTGCTGTTAGCATAGTAAAGTTAAAAGGTTCTTTTTGGCCAGCAAGCTCTGTTAACGAATCTTTAGCAAAGTCAAAGAGTTTGTCATCTTCATAACCCCACCATTCGTAATAGTCTTCTGGGATCAATCCTTCTTGTCTTGCCCAATGATAATCTCGAATATCGTAATTACCATGCTGCTCAAAATAAGCTTTTCTTCCTGCGTAGCCTGCTTTTGATCCCATAAACAACATTTGATTGTAGCCCTCTTTATCTAATACTTCACCTATACTATACACTCCGGGGAAGAAATCATTTGGATCTTCTTTACCATATGCATTGACGTCTAAAACGCCATTACTTGCTCTTAAAGGCGTACCTGAAGTTTGAGAAACCATGGAACTTGCGGTTTGATTAGCACCCGGAATTTGCATCATACCGCCTAACTTCCCTTGTCCAGTATTAGAAAATTGGGTACCTTCTTTCAGGGCAAAATCCGTCAAATGAGGGATCAAATTCTTCTCTTCAATACCACCTATGTCTTTGTCGGCATAACTACTTTCCATAGATTCTAAGAAGATATAAACAAGGTTTCTTTTCTTTTTCGGAAATTGTAAGCTTTGCTCAGAGGGATCAACATAGTGATCATCATAAACCTCAGTATCTTCAAAATAGTATGCTTTAACGTCTTCATAACCAACTTCTCTTATGCCTAATGTTAATCCTGAAGAAAAAAGCAAAACAGCTAAGAAAAGAAAAATCGGAGATAAAACTTTCCTCTTTTTAATTGAACGATTGTTTCTTAGAGAAAGCTGATGTGTACCCAAGAAATAAACAAACACTCCAGAAACAAAGGCAAAACTAACTGCTGAAAGTAACGGTTTCACAATAAATTCTCTAATTTTTAAAGGATCTGTGCCTTTTAAAGGCTGACTCATAATATAAACAATCTGGTCAAAACGAACATTACCCATATCATGCATTGTCCAATAACTGCTTGTATAGATTAAACTACCTACAAATGCAAAAAGCACTAATAAAACAAAGGTAAACCATTGACGTTTATTAAAAGAATGACTGAAAACGAAATAGCCTTTGTTTGAAAAAAGTATATATATTTGTAATAAACAAAAAATAATAGCAGCTGCGAGAACACACAAAACCATATTCTGTGGATTATTTATGGGAGAATATATTAAAGCTGGTATATTCAATAAGGCACGGTCAAAACTTCGCCATAAAAAAAGGGATAAAAGAATATAAGCCCCACTTAACAAAAAAATTCTAAAACTTACTTTTCGTCGGTTTTTCTTTAAAGAAATATAGGAGAGTAGTATAAATAAAATTAAAATAACTAGCATGGATACCATCTTTCTTTATGTATTTTCGAAAAAAGCCAAGTGCTATTACCTAACATTTGGCTTTTTATAATCAATTTTCGGTAAAAATATATTTAGGTTCGTCTAGCTCTTTGTCATAATCTACAGTCAGATCATAACCTTTAAAAAACCAGTCGTCTTCCCTTTCGGCAAAAAATAATATCCCATCTTCTTGTTTTTCAACCAAAGGATTTTCTGGACGATCAACAGACATCCCTATTGAAAAGCCGTCGTGTACTTGTGTACTTCCATAAACTTTTCCAAAAAAACGAATGCCCATTCCTGGCTCTAACTCGATTTCTCTTTTAAACCATGCCAGTGCCTCTGTTGTGACTGTAATATTCATCTACTCCACTCCTACTCATTTAATTTTGCATCTAATTGATCAACTTCCTCAACGTTTCCTATCACTAGCAAATGGTCGTTTTCACGAACAACTTCTTCTGCAGCAGGGGAAGCGATCACATCTCCACTACGACGACGAAGAGCCACTACAGTCAAGCCAAAACGTCGTCTGAAATCCATTTCTAGCAAAGATTTATTAAAGAATTTTTTATTCTTCACACGAATTTCAGCCAGGGAATATTCATCAGATAATTCAATAGAATCTAAGATATTACTAGAAACCATCTTATGGGCGATCCGTATACCCATATCTCGTTCTGGATGTACAACTCGGTCTGCACCAATTTTGTCTAAAACACGTGCGTGATACCCATTATTTGCTTTAGCCAAGATACTTGGGACACCCATTTCTTTTACCATCAGGGTAACTAAAATACTTGCCTGTATATCTTCGCCAATCGCTATAATCACTTGGTCAAAATTACGGATGCCTAATGAACGTAGTGTCATTTCATCTTGCGCATTACCTACCACTACATGCGTCGCAATATCCATATATGCATTCGCACGCTCTTCGTTTTTATCAATAGCTAACACTTCTTGCCCTGATTCTACCAAAGTTTGGCAAATACTACCACCAAAACGCCCTAATCCGATAATCGCATAATTTTGTTTCATGATGATCTCCTTTAATTGATTAAATTATGCTTAAAAGCATAAATCGCAGCTTGTGTGCGATCTTCCACTTCTAATTTTGATAAAATATTCGATACATGAGTCTTTACCGTTTTTAAAGTAATAAACAATTCGCTTGCAATCTCTTGATTACTTTTCCCCTGTGCAATCAACATTAAAACTTCTTTTTCACGAATTGTCAACTCTTCGTGTAATTGGGCTGCTTCATAAGATTGACGATGACTTAATTTATCTGATACTTCTGACTCTATTACGCGCTCTCCTCGCTTGGTTGCACGTATCGCATCAGCAATCTCAGCGGCACTAGAAGTCTTTAATAAGTAACCCGCAGCACCCGCCTGCATGGCTGGATAAACCTTTTCATCATCAATAAAACTGGTCACAATTAGAATTTTAGCTTCTGGCCATTCTTGTAAAATAAGCTGAGTCGCTTCGATTCCGTCCATCTCGTCCATAACTAAATCCATCAAAATAACATCTGGACGCAGTTGGATTGCTTTTTCATAACCTTCCTGACCGTCTTCTGCCTCTCCAATGACTTCAATATCTTCTTGTACCAACAAATAAGAAGATACCCCTAAGCGTACCATTTCGTGGTCATCCACTAATAAAACACTGATCATTTATTAACACCCTCCTTGATTAAAGGAATTTTTATTTCAATACTTGTCCCTTGATTTTTAAAACTGATCACTTTCACTGTTCCACCAACAGCTGCTATGCGTTCACGAACGTTACGTAAACCATAACTTCCAGCTCTTTCTTTTTGATCTGGATTAAAACCCACACCGTCATCTACGACGCGTAATAGCACATTTTCTTCAATCAAATGTAAATAAACTTCCAGTTCATTGGCCTTAGAATGACGTAAAGTGTTTGATAATAATTCTTGTATTACGCGAAATAACTGATCTTCAATATGACGCGGAATGTCCACATCCTCAATATCCCATTTCAAAGAAAGTGTAATTTTGCTTTGTAGTTCTCGTAATAATTGTTCAATTCCCTTTTTCAAGCTCTTTTCTTCTAAAGTTACTGGACGTAAGTGTAATAGTAATGCACGCATTTCCGATTGCGAGTTGTTAATAATAGAAGAAATCATTTGCAGTTGTTTTTGTTGCGCTTCGGAAATAGCTGATTCATTGGCTTTTTCCGTAACAGCTGACATCATCATCATAGCCGCAAATAACTCTTGTGATACAGAATCGTGTAATTCTCTTGCTAAACGATGTCTTTCACTTGCTAATATTTCTTCTTTTGTTTGACCGTCAATATATTGTGGACGCGTGTTAAGTTCTTGTAGCTCACTTGACATATCCTTTAACTTTTCTGTGATTTGAAAAATATCTTGATGTATCGTAGTAAGCTCTTTGCTTTCATCTGAGTAAACATCTGAACGATTTAAAATAGCGTCTTTAAAATTACCACTTGCTAATAAACGAAGCTTTTCCGCGATAGGCGCTATTTCCTTCTTCTGAAAATATGTAAACACAACAAAGGTAACTAAACCACATCCGAGTGCGATGCCAATGATATAAAATATAAGCGGAACATAAGCGATGCGTACTTGGAATAGTTCTAGCCAAGGTTGATCCTGATCTGTTCCTAACATGTAAAAAAATAAAACAATAAGCATCATTAAAAAAGAAAAAAGGCTACTAAATGCAGACAGCATTTTTCGTGACTTTTTATCTGTCATACACGAAACACCTCGATATCTCCAACCAAGGCATTGGTTATAATTTTCAGATGGCGTGCACTTTCACTATATTCTTTACTATAAAGTTTAAGCGTTTCGTTCCTTAATTTTGTTTCATAGTCTTCAAAATAAACTGTGCCCATTAAAGCAGTATGTTCTAATTGGACCCCAATTCCTGTAGGGACCAATAAACGGGTTCGTCCAATACCTTTTCTAACCAGAACAACATTATCTTTTTTAGGTAAAATCGTATTTCCTAAGTCAATGATCGTATCGCCAGATAATACATTGATATTAATATCATCCCATTCATAAACATGGTTACCAATACGCTCGTTACCAAACCATTGTTGTTTTTTCTTCTTTCCATCATGATTTCTAGCTTCCTGAGTTTGAACCATAATCATTTGCTTTTTGTTCCAAAAAGCATAACTAGACAAATCAATACCGGAAATTTCGATCCCTTTTAAGCCGATAAAAAGGATAGTAAAAACTAACATAAGCCATACTGCTGGATTACTAAGCAAACCAAATAAAATCAGGATGATCCCTAAAAGCAGTTTAAAGTTACTTGTCTTTGCTTTCTTTTTCCGACGTAAAGCCAAGTAAATGAAAAAAATGCCTGAAGCAATCAATATGAATAAAAGTGGGTTATGGATCGTCTGCCAAATAACAAGTAATAATAATAAACTCTCAATGACAAAGAAAAATCGTCCAGGTTTTCTCACATACTCCACTCCTTAAAACATTATTTTCTATAGTTTACTATAAAACCATTTAAGGCTCATCCGTCTTCCGGCTGAAAAAATAGGAACAAACCCCGTGGGCTCATTCCTATTTCATCTTAGCTTTCTTTTACGCTAACAATTTCTACTTCCATATTACCATTAGGTATTTCAATTGTTACCTTATCGCCTTTTCTTTTACCAATCAATGCTTGAGCAATAGGTGAGTCATTGGAAATTTTACCAGAAAACGGATCAGATTCGGCACTTCCGACAATTTTATATTCCTCTTCTTCTTCATCTGGTAATTCTTTAAATACAACAGTTTTTCCAATAGACACTTCATCTTTATCAACTTCATCGCTATCGATAACTTGAGCAAAGCGTAACATATTTTCTAATGTTGTAATGCGTCCTTCGACAAAGGCTTGTTCGTCTTTAGCTGACTCATACTCTGAATTTTCGGAAAGGTCACCAAAACCACGTGCAATCTTAATTCGTTCGATAATTTCACCACGTTTAACAGTTTTCAATTCTTCTAATTCATCTTCCAATTGCTTTTTACCCTCTGGCGTCATTGGGTAAACTTTTTCTTCTGCCATTTCTAAAATCTCCTTCATAAATTACTTCTTTTACGTTTTATTAAAAAAGAAATAATGGTAATCTTTTCAAGTCCACAAAAGATTACCACTATTTTTTTAAATTGTAAACCTAATTTCGATTTATTTTGTAAACGTTTTTTAGTCGTCCATATACTTGTCAATCAACTCATTGTGTTCTTCATAGGTTTCTGCATAATAAACTTTACCTGTAGACACATCTGCGACAAAGTAGTAATAATCATTATCTGTCGGATTCAAGACCGCATCGATAGAATCTTCACTCGGATTATCAAATGGTCCAGGACCATAACCAACATTTTGGTATAAATTATATGGCGAGTCAACCTCAAGGTCCTCATAAGTAACAGTTTCTTTATGCTCACCTAAGGCATACAAGATCGAAATATCTGATTGTAGCGGCATATCAGCTTCAGTACGATTGAAGAACACCTGAGCAATATCCTTGCGATCTTCTTCTGTCACTCCTTCTTTTTCAACTAAAGAAGCAACCGTCATCGTTTCTTGTACATTCAAATCAGAATTTTTAATTTCATCATAATGACCTTCTAGCGTTGAATCCGTCGTTGCGACCATTTGTTCTACAAGCTCTTCCAAGCTCATATCCGGTTGATAATCATAAGTAGCCGGGAACAAATAACCTTCCAAACGATAACGAACATCTTCAGCTTCTGCTGCATCATCTAAAAGATCAGGATAGCTGTCATGTAATTCATCGAAAAAGTCCTCATCTTTCATTAAATCAAGAAATTCGTCTTCGCTAAATTCTGTCTGTTGATCAATTTCTGCCGCAATTTCTTCGACATCATAACCTTCAGGTACAGCAATTCTGGCTTGATCAAATGCACTTTCTCCTTCTTTCAAGCTATTTGCAATCTCATCTAAAGTCATGCTTGGAGAAAAGACATATTCACCTGCCTGAAAGCCATCTTGATTATTAAATTTCATATAATAATTAAAAACCATGCCACTGTTAATCACATTTTCTTTTTCTAGAATCTCACCAATTTGTTTATTCGAAGACCCATTAGGAATGGTTACAGCGACCGATTCTTCACTATTTGGTTCCAGTGGTTTAATACTAGATTTTACGTAATTATAAGTAGAAAAACCAAATATCAACCCTACAACGACTAAAGCTAAAATAATGACTAAAACAATCTTATGAACAACTCGATCTTCCTTATTCCTTCGATTCTTTCGTTTTTTTACATCTTTTGGCTTATTATTTGGTTTATTATTTGTTTTCTGTTTTTTATCTGAAGTTTGGTTGTCTTCTGATTGGTTCTTGTCACTCAAAACAACGCCTCCTAATCTTCATTCAAGTTTCTAACTCGTCCTATTATACCTGAAAGTGTATCCAAAGAAAATGTTTTTTATCATTTTCTTTCTCTATTCTTAAATGTTATGCGACCAAAAAGAGGAAAATATTTTTAAATAGTCACTCTAAAGAAAAAATCATGATAACTAATAATCTTGAATTTCATAACTATCAGTATACCATGATATAGATTCTATCAGCCTACTACACATTATCCATCAGAAAATACTAAGTCATTACCAATAAATTTGTAAAGCAAACATTTAAATCTTATATTTTCAATGATTACTTGCTCACTCTTGTTTGAAATAAATAAAATTACTTACAATTTTAGCAAAACCAAAAACAAATAATGACACAATCGTAACAAACTTAATACTCATTAGTAGTTTTGTATTCACCAAAGGATTATATCCAATAATAAATTTATTTATACCTTTTTTAGATTGAACAATTGGAGCACCTAAAGTCGTTTTTTGTACTTGATCTGAAGACAGTTTATTTCCGTTAAAGTTAATTTGACTTCTTGTATAAACGGTGGTTGGCAGTATATCTTCCTTATCATTATCAGCTCTCCAAGTTAGAACCAGTCTATTTTTTTGATCGATTGTTTTTGAAACGTTAAGTTTATTATTGACGACTTGTTCATTATACATTTTATAGCCGCCCATCTCATCAAGTTCTTCTTGCGTTGTACCATTTAATAGAGGTAAGTAATCAGGTGTCGGTTTTTTAATCGCTTTAAAAGCATCTCCATAATTGTCACTGGCAAAGGCTGCACGAAGTTCGTCCGGGTCATTTGTAGTAACCCAAGAAGCGTTGTTTCCTGAAGAAGTAGGTGTATCACTTTCCCAAGCTTCAGCGCTTTGTAATACTTTTAAATTAACATTTGCAATCATCAAAAACGAAACCACACATAAAAAGGAGTACATAACTTTTTTCTTATCTATATTCAAATTTTCAGTGAGTTTTTCTAATGTGTAAGCAAAAGCAATCAGCAGAAAAATATAAGCTACCAAAACAAATCTTCTCGGAAATTGAATGATTTGGACAAAGTCCGTATAAAGAGAAATATCTTCCCAAGGTATAAAATTCGTAGATAAGATTAAGAAAACCATTCCTACAAGCGTTAATAATCTTTCTAAAATAGAAGTTTTTTTCCAATTAATAAACAAATAAAAGACTTGAAACAACATTAAGCAAGAAAAGATCAGACCTAAACTGGAATAATTATTATCTCCAATATCAAAATAAGTAGTATAAGATAAAACATCATCAAAGAATTTAGGATATACAAGTTGATTAGTTAAGGAAACTTCTAAAAACCCTATTAAAGTATTAATATTAAGTAAAATCGTTAGAAAGACGGCGATAAAAAAATTTTTTATCATTTTTCCCTTATGTTTTGTGCGTAAAAAACCAACTATATAAAAGGGAATGCTTGAAAGAATTCCAAGAAATAATGTTAAATTGTGCAAAAATCCAACACTTGTCACAGCAAGTGCTAATTCAATAGGCTTTATCGGTCTTTCTTGATCTTGGATCACTCTAACAGCTGGAATATAAATAAAGGGAATAAAAGCTGCTCCCCAGCTTGTCATATTTTGCGATAGTGCATAATGAGAAACCATTGAACTACTCATATAAAGTAATGAAATAAAGATAGAAAATTTATAATGAACCCGCGCTTTACTGGCCAAAGAAAACATTGCTAAGCCTGCAATAAAAAAGCAAAGAAATGAAGTCAATAATTGATAACGAAACCAATTTTTAGTAAAAAACATTAGTAAACCTTGTAAGTAAGAAAAATCAGGTCCATATAGTGCATTAACGATTCTTCCTGATTGGTCAAAAGAAAAGATTGACTGAAAATAATTAAAATCACCAGTTTTTATTTGCATATACGCTTCATAAAAACGATTGAAATGAAACATCATATCATTTCCGAGAATGATTCCATGTTTATAAAGCTGAGCGGATACCATTAAAAGAGCTGCTAAAATAATAATAGATAAAGCAATAATGATTTGCTTTTTTGTTAGGCGGATCTTTCTTTTGGTATCCCTATGGTCCAATTTTATTTTTCCCGAAGTTTCCACTGCCATTCTCCTCTATTTCAAAACATTTTTTTCAATAAAAAGATTATTTAAAATTTTTAAAGTGCTCATCTAATCAACTTTTAAAAAACTTTTTATAAACTTTTTCTGCCCGATCTGGACCATCTAATGGAGCAAACTTATCTTGAAATGCTTGATATTTCTTTCCGTAATTATCCCAATATTGTCCTTCTTGAGCAATTGATCTGAATAAATTCGACGTGTTTTTGACAATTGGTCCTGGAGCTTGCTCTTCTAGATCAAAATAGAACCCTCGCATATCTCCATATTCATCCAAATCATAACAGTAAAAATATATTGGTTTATTTGTATTCGCATAGTCAAACATAACCGATGAATAATCTGTAACTAACATATCAGAAGCTATCATCAGTTCTTGAATATCTGGATATTTTGACACATTTATAATATTGTGTCGAAATTCTTCGGGTATATTCAACTTACTAGCTACTACAACATGTTCTCTAATTAATAAGACATAATCTTCTCCTAAGCGACGTTCGAAAATTCGGAAATTAATTTTATTTTTCATGGTGAACCTCTTCCCTTTTTTCTGATTATCACGAAAAGTAGGGGCATAAAGAATGACTTTTTTATCTTCAGATATATTCAATTTACGACGAATATTTTCTCTTTTCTCATCTAAATTAGGCATATAAAAAACATCATTTCTTGGATATCCCAGTTCTAAGACTGGACCATTATATTGAAAGGCAGAACGAAATGTCTGCGTAGCGTATGAGGAAGGAGACACCAATGCGCTCCATTGATTTTTTGCATGAGTTACACGAGCTAGATAGCCTTCATCTCTACCTTCAATTTGTTCTTGATCATGTTGCATTTTCTTTAAAGGTGTACCATGCCAAGTTTGTAAGTATCTAGTTTTCTTTGGTTTTGTTAAATACGTTGGGAAATTTTGATTATTTACCCAGTATTTACTTGTAGCTAAATATCTATAATACTTGGGAGATAAACGCTTTATAATAGTCGTATTAGAATTAGCCTTTAAAGGCTCATTGTTATTCATTACCCAGATATAATCATAGTCTTCATTATTATCTACCATTTTTTCATAAATCATACGGGGGCTATCTTCATATCTTTTCCCTACACTACTTTCAAATATAATTTGTCTATCATTTGTTTTTCCAAAGTGACTTAAGAGCTTATAAAATAATTTCATCGTAGGAAAATAATACTTCGAGCGTCTATAGCGAGAAAAAACTTTTAGAACTAAAGGGTCCTCTCTAAAAAATTTCTTTATTTGATTTTGTTTAGGTATATTTTGAATGGCTTCAAATATACGATCATTTGGATAACGATCACGGTACTTAATGAATTTATCAGCTTTTTCTACATATCCATTTTCCATTTTAAAATTGTTTTCGCCAATTTTAAATAAATACTCAATAACCTTATCCTCATCAAATGCAATGTCCCCTGGTAGTTCATTATCCAGATCCAAATGCGAGGGCTTTTTACCTAAAAACCGACTACGATCAAATTGATAATAAACAACGGGTTTGTGCAAGAAGCTAAAATCAAATGCAACGCTGGAATAATCTGTAAGCATAACCATGCTTTCTTTAATTAAATCTTGAACGTCTCGGTCACCTTGTTTTATCACGGTAACAGGCGCATTTTCAAAGTAACTAACATAGTCTTGCATATTAGGATGCAAACAAAAAATTAACTCTACATCGTAATTTTGTGAGAACTCCTTTAAACGTGGATCAAAGAGCAATTCTTCGTACCTCTTAAAATATTCACTCTCCTCAAATATACGATTATTCGTGATCCAGTCACGCCATGTAGGGATAATAAGTACCTGTCGTTTTAGAGGAATATCATCTTGAAATAATGTTTCAAAACGAGATAAACCTGTTACAGCAACTTCATCTTGTTCATATCCCAAGTCACGTATAGCTATATTTTTTTCTTTTTCTGAACTAGTGACAAACATATCAGTTTCAAAATCTGGTAACCATTTTCCATAAAAAGGTGAGATGTTTTTTGTACCAAAAACTCCATGCTGTAAAAATATCTTTTTAGCTTTTATGTTTTTTACATATTTTTTGTTCCTAGTTGGATATATATGGGAAGGATGATGAGTGCCGCATATATAACTAGCTTGCATCATTAATTGAAAATGCTTTTTTGAATAAAAATCAATCACGTTACCAAAAGGTTCAACATTTTTTCTTTCAGGTGAATCTTTACGAATCACATAATAAGCTTCAATTTCTGGATGATTTTTTCTTAAGTATTTAAAAAAATGGTATCCATTATCTTGTGCTTTATAAGAGCGTTCTCCAATAACCCAAATATTTCGACTTTTACCCTTTTTACTTATTGATCTCCAATGATTTTTATTACTTCTAAAATAATCATAGGCTTCCTTATCATACACATTATAATTAAAAGAAAGATTATTTCCTTTAATAGTGAAATAAGGTACTAAAGATAACCAATCCTGGTTCTTTTCAGAAAAAAAGGCCATCTCGCCCTTTAAAAAATATCTAGCTAAAAACCGTGGATTACCTATTTTAAATCTTAATTCAGAATCAGTATTTTTTAATTTTAAGAGGAAAAATACATCAATTGTTAATTCTTCTTTTTGTTCCAAACTATTCAAAAAACCAACTAGATCTTCCATCTGTACTTCTACATGATAGACATGTCTTCTTGCAAAGTTATTAACTTTCTGTTCCTTATTAGGATTAATTGTTACTGGAAAACTTACGGACTTCTCTCCACCTCGTTGGATAAACTCGATTTGTCCACTTTTAACATCAAAAAATCGAGTTGTTAAATTTCCTTCTATAAGTAACTTTTTTTCGTACACATTTATTTTCGAGATGGTCTTTCTTAGATAATAATGAGTATCAGAAAGTTCCTTATTTACCAACAAGGCCAGACTGCCCTTTTTAGTAATATAAGGCACAAATACATGACCACTATTTTTGTCTACCACATGGTTTAAATTGCAAAATTTCCAACCTTTTTTACTGGCTTTAACGATTTTATTGATTGGTTTGTTGCTATCCGTCTTTTCGTCATATTTAAAATATTGCGCAGTAATCATAAACTTATATTGATCATTTTCAGAACCATTTTCGTCAGTTATCTGTAGCAACTCTTTATTTTTGCTTAGAAACTCAGCAAATTCATTTAAAGAGCAGGAAAATTTATAGTACTCATACTCGTCATAATTAACTTGTTCTATAAGTTGAAAATAAAATTGAGTATCTTCTCGTTGCAAAAACAAAACGTATTCATATGGTGACTTTTTCTTCGTAAATTCAATAATCAAATCGTTTTCTTCAACCGAATATTTAATATTTTTCATCACTTTTACCTTCTAACATCAATTGAAAAGAATACTTCTGAAGTATCCTTTTCTTTTTACCTAATTATATATAATTAGATCCAGTTTGACAAAACTAGATCTATTTTATCTTAAAATAAAATTTATACTTCTCCCGTAATTGAATTCAACACAACCAAAGAATCCATATTTTTTAATTGCTTTATAAATGTCTCGATTTCAAAATTGTTATTAAACATAGGTCTTTCACTTATAGCTTTTTGCCATTTTACTAAGTTATCGTTACCCTTAAAAAGGTAAGAAGTAGGATCTTTTACATATACTTTATTTCTTTTCGTATCCTTTTCAACAAAAAAATGGGCAGATTGTCTATCCCAAAAAATATTTTCTTTTATTCGTTTTATTGGATTTCCTGCATTAGTACTATTTGATTTTATCCTTTTGGCAACAACAGATCCTAGACCTATTACTGCTCCAGAACCAATATACGATCCCTTTAGTATCGAAACATCCTGGCCTATCCAAACGTGGTCTCCTATAAAAATAGTCTTACTCTCATTTATTCGTTTCTGGTACTCATCATAAATCATATGAACATCAGAATTACGAATCCAACAACCTGAAGAAAACATTACATCTTTCCCAATGATAATATCTTTTGCTTCAGAAGCAATCACAGATAAAGGCTTATTGAAAGAACATCCTTCATTAAAAAATATCAGTGAATTATGGTACAACGTAGCTTTTAATTGGACTTTGTTATTTCTCGTTTTTCCTATATATAAGACAGAATTATCACCATGGAAAGTCACCGTAGTATCAACTAATTGAGCATCTTTATCTAGGAAAATGTAATTATTTTCTCCTTTAAAGATGATCTTAGAATTTTTAAATTGAATATTATTTTCTTCGTTAGCCACAATAAAATTATTTTTCAATATTTCTTTTTCATCTAATGATCTTACTGTATTCATTTTACACCTCACATGATGTCCTATCATTTAAAAGCCATATTCTTATGTTTATTTCTTTAATTATACAATTTAATTGTATCATAAAATAACAAATAAACTATATTTCATTCCACTCATATGATTAAATTGATACAATTTTCAAACTTTTGTCATATAAGTTAAATAATATAAATGGTTATTTTAAATTTTGATGAATGTTTTACCTAAAAAACCTTCAAAGTAAGATACATTCTGTTACGTCTGTATCTACCTTGAAGGTGAGAACTTAAATATTGTTTTAGTAAGTTAATAAGTACTGTATCTAAAATAGATCAAAACACTAACTTTTTGAGTTAAGCAATGTAAGAACACAACAATATAAATTCAACTACATCTTACATACTCTTCAAATTAGCAAAACACTTATCTACACAACGATCCGCTGTATTTCATTATACACTACATCACCAAATCTATTATTATCCTGAAGTATATTAGGGGCTCCATAGTTTATCTCTGATAATTCTTTATCTCCCCAAAAATAAATTATATTACTACCTCCAGCAAATGCATAGAAACATATAGAGGAATAGTCAGTTATAACAACTTTTGATTGCAAAAGTGCATCTTTTATATCGCCTTCATAAATATAACCCTTTATTTGTTCATAAGTTTCTGGGAACTGGTTTTCAATCATTAATCTAGCTTTAGGATGCAACGTAACGTTTATTTGTTTATTTTTATAAAACGTATCTGTTTCAATAATTTCTAAAAATTGTAAATAACGATCAATATAGGAATCTTTTTCAATCTTTCCTGTAACATCCCAAGGTCTCCAAGTTAGCATAAATGTTACTTGTTCCTTTTTATTGTTTCTTCCTTCAACATATAAATCTAAATTGGGCACACCCTTTTCAATTAATTGTTCATCTTTAAATTTAGGATATTCTTTAAAATAAGAGGATTCAAGTCCTGAACTAGTAACAATATAATCAGGGCAAATCGGAACTTTTTTATTATAATAACCTCTTTCAAATACATTAGTCGCTAATGAAACGCCATGCTGTAAAAAAACTTTATTATTATTGTTTAAAATCTTCCGCTTAATACTTTGACTATTATCATATAGCCTTCTCTGTAAATGACTAACTAAATCAGAGGAAATAAACCTTTTAGCTTTAAATATATAATAAAAAGCTTTAAAACTATTATGTGCTAAGATATTTTCTTTTCCAAAACGATCTTGTAATACTTTAAAATCTGGGTTATTTTTATTCAGTATATATTTTGAATATGAGTCATTCGCCTCTTTCGACTTTTTAAATAACTCAAATGCTGATTCACTTGCATTCCTTGCAAATTTTTCAAAATAGATATCATACTTTTCTTCGTTACGAAAAGCTAGAAGTAACCGAGCGGCTTTTTCTTTAAATTTTATAAACTTGCTTAAATAGTCGGTCATTACTAACACCATTTGTCCCGTAATCGATTTTCTTACAAAAAATTCAATTGTATTATTCAATTTATAGCTTCTCGAACTATATATGTAATGTTCTTTGCTATATTTATGTCTATAATCAAATTTTAATGGATAATAGTAATGTAACTGATCGTGGTTTGTTGTTTTAATGTATACAGGTAAATTCACTTCGCTTGAATCTGTATATTTATCTAATAATCTATCTTTTTCAATCTTTACATATCCTAAATGAAATAATAGACTAAATTTATTTGTTGCACCTGCTAGCTTTTTACGCCATTTTTTTGGAAAGATATAGATATAGCTGTAACTTAATGATTTATCATAACCTAAAGCTATATCTACGTTTTCCATGTTTGCATATTTGAATCTAATAACCCCGAATATGTAGAAATAGTTGAAAAGTGATATCGTTTTTAATTTCTGTGGTGGGTTAGATTCAGCTTTTTCAATTACTTGTTCCTTACTTAATTTTGGATGGTGTTTTTTGATTATTATAAAAGATAACCTATTATTGGGGTCTACATAAATTACAAGTATTGTATTCTTGCTATTCATAGGATTATCGTGAATTTCTAAAATTTCAATTTCTTTATCAGTCTTTTTTTCTAGCTTAAATATTTCTTCATTTTTAAATACATAAAACTTTTTAAATAACAATCTTCTTTTTCTATTTATTACTTTTTCATTATTAAAATCAGTAAACCCTTCATTTAAAACGATGTTTCCACTCTTATTAGATGCATATAACACCCCTAACTCCTCCTTCAATTGTTTATTCAACTTATATTAGAAGTAACCAACAAAATACGAACTTACAATTTTCATGCATGAAAATTACTT
>NZ_JAKEIT010000036.1 GCF_021474685.1 Tetragenococcus halophilus
AAGACACACTTTGCAACATTACAAAGTGTATCTTTTATCCACATTAGCTTTGTGTTTCATTTAATGCATCTTCTGCAGCCATTTGTGCTTCAATGTCAGAAATACTATAAACATTTTCACTAGCTGTATTTACTTCTTTAGGTTCCATATTACGGTAACGAGGCATCCCGGTACCAGCTGGGATAGTCTTACCAATAATAACATTTTCTTTTAGACCAAGAAGTGGATCTTGTTTACCGCGAATTGCAGCATCTGTTAGCACACGAGTCGTTTCTTGGAAGGAAGCAGCTGATAAGAAGCTATTAGTTTCCAGAGAAGCCTTCGTAATACCAAGGAGTACTGGACGAGAAGTTGCAGGAATGCCACCAGTAACTAAAACATTATAGTTTTGGTCTCTAAAGTCTGCAATATCCATCATAGTACCAGGTAGAATGTCTGTATCTCCAGGATCCATGACACGAACCTTGCGCAACATTTGACGGACCATAACTTCAACGTGCTTGTCGCTAATTTCTACCCCTTGCATACGATAAACGCGTTGTACTTCACGTAATAGATAATTTTCTACAGAAAGTACATCACGCACTTGCAATAAGTGTTTCGGATCGATAGAACCTTCTGTTAACGGATCGCCTCGATGGATGTAATCTCCCTCAGAAATTTTCATACGTGCAGTATACGGTACTGTATAAGTCCGTGTATCTGTTTCACCAGTTACTGTGACCTCTTTTGTACGAGTAGCTGCATCTTCAGCTACTTCAGTAACTTCTCCTGTTACTTCAGTGATTACTGCTTCACCTTTAGGGTTACGTGCTTCAAAAATTTCTTGAATACGTGGTAGCCCTTGAGTAATGTCATCTCCAGCAACACCACCAGTATGGAAAGTACGCATCGTTAATTGTGTACCAGGTTCACCAATTGATTGCGCAGCAACAGTTCCCACTGCTTCACCAACTTCTACTTCAGTACCAGTAGCCAAGTTACGTCCATAGCAAAGACGGCAAACACCATGTTTACTGTTACAAGTAAATGCTGAACGAATTGTTACTTTTTCAATACCAGCATTTACAATTTGTTTAGCTTCAACCTCGTTAATTAAATGGTTGACTCCCACGATTTCTTCCCCAGTTTCAGGATGATAAACAGCTTTGCTTGTATAACGACCTACGAGACGTTCCTCCAAAGGTTCAATAATTTCGTTACCTTCTTTGATCGCTTCAATTTCAAGACCGCGATCTGTTCCACAATCGTCTTCTCGAACGATCACATCTTGTGCTACGTCCACTAAACGGCGTGTCAAATAACCTGAGTCAGCAGTCTTCAAGGCCGTATCAGTCATACCTTTACGTGCTCCGTGAGTGGAAATAAACATTTCCAAAACAGTTAAGCCTTCACGGAAGTTAGAGATAATCGGTAATTCCATGATCTGACCACTTGGAGCTGCCATCAAACCGCGCATCCCAGCAAGTTGGGTAAAGTTAGAAATATTCCCGCGGGCACCCGAGTCAGACATCATATAAATTGGGTTTTGATTACCAAGTGATTTCGACAATTTCAATTGAATATTATCTTTGGCTTCATTCCAAATATCAATAACTCGTTCATAACGTTCATCATCAGTAATCAAACCACGACGAAACTGTTTTGAAACAGTAGCAACTTGTTTGTGTGCCTCGTTAATAAGTTCTTCTTTTTCTTGTAAAACAGTAATATCAGAAATTCCAACCGTAATACCAGCATGAGTAGAGTGACTATAACCTAAGTCTTTCATACGGTCAAGCATACGTGAAGTTTCAGTTACCTTAAACCGCTTGAAGACTTCAGCGATAATATCTTCCAAATTATCTTTTTTGAATGGTTCAATCAAATCTTGTTCTTTAATGTGAGCAGGAATATCTGTCCCAGCATCAATGAAGTATTTATCCGGTGTTTGTACGGTTAAATTAAAATCAGTTGGTTCATTCAAGTAAGGAAATTCTGCTGGCATAATGGTATTAAAGATAATTTTACCAACAGTTGTCACCATCAAACGACCTTTTTGGAAGTCTGTCAATGGCTTGCCACCTAAACGTTCAGGATCAACTGCTACACGAGAATGCAAGTGAACATAGCCGTTTTTCCAAGCAGTGACTGCTTCGTTCATGTCACGAAGAATCATACCTTCTCCTTCGCGCCCTGCTTCTTCTAATGTTAAATAGTAGTTCCCTAAAACCATGTCTTGTGACGGCGTAACAACTGGTTTTCCATCTTTTGGATTCAAGATATGTTGAGCAGCTAACATCATTATCCGAGCTTCAGCTTGAGCTTCTTCACTTAGGGGCACGTGAACAGCCATTTGGTCCCCGTCAAAGTCAGCATTGTAAGCTTCACAAGCTAGAGGATGCAAACGAATAGCACGTCCTTCTACTAATACGGGTTCAAAAGCTTGAATACCTAGACGGTGAAGCGTAGGTGCGCGGTTTAATAGTACAGGATGCTCTTTAATAACATCTTCTAATACATCCCACACATCGTCTTCTTGTCTTTCAATTTTACGTTTAGCATTTTTTACATTAGAAGCTAATTCACGTTTAACTAATTCTCTCATAACAAATGGCTTAAATAGTTCTATTGCCATTTCTTTTGGCAATCCACATTGATACATTTTCAAAAATGGCCCAACACAGATAACTGAACGTCCAGAATAGTCCACCCGTTTACCTAATAGGTTTTGACGGAAACGTCCTTGTTTTCCCTTTAGCATATGAGAAAGAGACTTCAACGGACGATTTCCTGGTCCTGCAACAGGACGACCACGACGTCCATTATCGATCAAAGCGTCAACTGCTTCTTGTAGCATACGTTTTTCATTTTGAACGATAATATTAGGCGCGTTTAAATCCAACAAACGTTTCAATCGGTTATTACGGTTGATAACACGACGATACAAATCGTTTAAATCAGAAGTAGCAAAACGTCCACCTTCTAATTGCACCATTGGTCTTAAGTCTGGCGGTACAATTGGAACAACGTCCATTACCATCCAGCTTGGTTCATTTCCAGATGTACGGAAAGCTTCCAAGATATCCAAACGGCGAATAGCTCTTGTTCTCTTTTGACCTGAAGCAGTTTTCAAGATTTCTTTTAGTTCTTCTGCTTCACTATCTAAATCTACGCTTTCCAATAGTTGTCTGATCGCGTCAGCACCCATTGCGGCGTTAAATTCTTGTCCATATTGTTCGCGTTTTTCACGATATTCGCGCTCCGTCAACAATTGTTTCTTTTCTAAACTGGTATTACCTGGGTCAATAACAGCATAAGAAGCAAAATAGATAATTTCTTCTAACGCGCGTGGGCTCATGTCTAAAACAAGCCCCATACGAGACGGGATACCTTTAAAGTACCAGATGTGAGATACAGGAGCAGCTAGTTCAATGTGTCCCATTCGTTCACGACGAACTTTTGAACGTGTTACTTCTACCCCACAACGATCGCAAACAATACCCTTATAACGGATTCGCTTGTACTTTCCACAAGCACATTCCCAGTCTTTTGTAGGACCGAAAATACGCTCATCAAATAAACCCTCACGTTCAGGTTTTAACGTACGATAGTTAATGGTCTCAGGTTTTTTGACTTCGCCATAAGACCAGCTTCTAATTTTTTCGGGAGAAGCCAAGCCTATTTGCATATTTTCGAATTTATTTACATCGATCAAAAAGGGTTCCCTCCATTTCAATTCGCAACTTCGATCAGAAAATGTAAGTAACTTTGAAAAAACGGACAGCTATTTATAAAAATATTTTTATAAATAGCAACCCTATTTCTTCTAAAAAGATGATTTTAATTAATCTACAGGAGTATCTGCTGGATTGTTTTCTTCATCCATTTGTTTCTTTTCTGGCTCTTTGCTTGCAGCATCTGTTTCTACTTTTTCAGCATTTTGCTTTTCAGCAAATTTTTCTAACGCATCTACAGTGATTAAATCATCGTCCTCGTCATCCATATCGCGTAATTCTACTTCTTCATTTTCGTTATCTAAAACGCGCATATCCAATCCAAGTGATTGCAATTCTTTAACTAGCACACGGAAGGATTCAGGAACACCTGGTTTTGGAATAGGTTCCCCCTTGACAATGGCTTCATAGGTTTTTACCCGTCCTACTACGTCATCTGACTTGTAGGTTAAGATTTCTTGTAAGGTATAAGCAGCACCATAAGCTTCTAGTGCCCAAACTTCCATTTCACCAAAGCGTTGTCCACCAAATTGTGCTTTACCACCAAGTGGTTGTTGCGTTACTAATGAGTATGGTCCAATTGAACGAGCATGTAATTTATCATCAACCATGTGGGCCAATTTGATCATATACATTACGCCTACAGAAACTCTACCATCGAATGGTTCGCCAGTACGTCCATCATATAGCACTGTTTTAGCATCTTTTGCCATACCTGCTTCTTCCACAGTTTCCCAAACATCACTATCATTTGCTCCGTCAAAGACCGGTGTCGCAACATGAATACCTAATTGTCTAGCAGCCATTCCCAAGTGTAATTCTAATACTTGACCGATGTTCATCCGAGATGGAACACCTAGTGGGTTTAACATAATATCAATTGGCGTTCCGTCTGGTAGGAAAGGCATGTCTTCTTCGGGCATAATACGAGAGACAACCCCTTTATTTCCGTGACGACCAGACATCTTATCGCCTTCTTGGATTTTACGTTTTTGTACAATGTAAACCCGAACGAGCATATTCACTCCAGGTGATAATTCATCTCCAGCTTCGCGAGTAAAGATCTTCACATCGTGAATGATCCCGCCGCCACCGTGAGGCACTCTAAGTGAAGTATCACGAACTTCACGAGCTTTTTCACCAAATATAGCATGCAATAAACGTTCTTCTGCCGATAATTCGGTTACTCCTTTTGGTGTCACTTTTCCGACCAGAAGATCTCCATCACGGACCTCGGCACCAATACGAACAATTCCCATTTCATCAAGATCTTTTAATGCATCTTCACCAACATTAGGAATTTCACGTGTGATTTCTTCTGGACCTAATTTCGTATCGCGAGCTTCTGACTCATATTCTTCGATATGAACAGAAGTATAAACATCATCTTTAACTAAACGACGGCTCATGATAACCGCATCTTCATAGTTATAACCTTCCCAGGTCATAAAGCCAACAACAACGTTTTGACCTAGTGCCATTTCGCCATTTTCCATTGAAGGGCCATCAGCTAAGATATCGCCTTTTTCAACTTTTTCACCTTGTTGAACCAAAGGACGTTGATTATAACTTGTTCCTGAGTTAGAACGACGGAATTTTGTAATATGATAAATATCCAATGCACCATTATCGCGACGTACGCGAATTTCCGTTGCATCTACGTATTCAGCAATACCAGCTGCTTTACATAACAGAGCAGCGCCTGAATCATGTGCTGAAGTATATTCCATACCAGTTCCTACCCAAGGTGAACGTGGATTAATTAGCGGTACTGCTTGTCGTTGCATGTTTGCACCCATCAAAGCACGGTTTGAGTCATCATTTTCCAAGAATGGAATACAAGCTGTAGCAACTGAAACCACTTGTTTTGGAGATACGTCCATATAATCGACTTTATCTGTAGAAACTTCTAGGTTTTCACTTGTAGCACGAGCCATAACAACATCTTCTGCAAATGTTCCATCATCATTTAATGGACTGTTTGCTTGTGCTACTACATAGTTATCTTCAATATCAGCTGTTAAATAATCAATTTGATCAGTCACATGACCTGTTGCACGGTCAACGCGACGATAAGGCGTTTCAATAAAACCATATCGGTTAACTTTTGCATAAGAAGCCAAACTATTGATCAAACCAATGTTAGGTCCTTCTGGCGTTTCAATCGGACACATCCGGCCATAGTGAGAATAGTGTACATCCCGTACTTCATAACCAGCTCTATCACGTGTCAAACCACCAGGGCCTAAGGCAGATAAACGTCGTTTATGCGTTAATTCGCCTAATGGATTGGTTTGGTCCATAAATTGTGACAACTGTGAAGAACCGAAAAATTCTTTAATACTAGCTACTACTGGACGAATGTTGATTAATTGTTGCGGCGTCAATGTGTCCGTATCTTGAATAGACATACGTTCACGAACCACACGTTCCATCCGAGCTAGACCGATACGAAATTGGTTTTGTAATAATTCACCAACAGAACGAATACGACGATTTCCTAAATGGTCGATATCGTCTGTAATACCGATGCCCTCCATCAAGTTAAAGAAGTAACTCATTGAAGCAACGATATCTGCTGGACGAATTGTCCGAACATTTGATTCAGGTAAGCCATTACCAATCACGTTTACTTCTTGCTCAGGATCATTAGGAGAAAACACCTTAAATACTTGAATATTCATTGGGTCAGTTACAACACCATCTTCTGATGGATAATAAGTAACAGTATTTAAACCATTATCAATATATTCAGCCAAAGTATCTTCCATAAGCTGGTTAGTGATTTCTGTTCCTTTTTCCAGAATAATCTCACCAGTTTCAGGATCAGCCAATGTTTCGGCTAAAGTGAGGTTTAATAACCGTGTTTTCAAGTCTAATTTTTTATTCATCTTATAACGACCCACAGCAGCCAAATCATAACGACGTGGATCAAAGAAACGAGCATTTAAAAGACTTCTTGAACTGTCCGCTGTTTTCGGTTCACCTGGACGCAAGCGTTCGTAAATATCTTTTAATCCTTCTTCTGTTCTTGAATCCGTTGCTGTTTTGTGTAAGTCTTTTTCAATCGTATTACGCAAAGAATCATTATCTCCGAAGATATCTAAAATCGTATCATCAGAACCAAAACCTAAAGCCCGAACTAAAACGGTCATAGGGATTTTACGCGTACGGTCAATTCTAACGTAAGAAATGTTTTTAGCATCTGTTTCCATTTCCAACCATGCACCACGGTTAGGAATAACAGTAGAGCCAAAACCTTCTCTGCCATTTTTATCTACTTTACTGCTAAAATAGACGCCTGGTGAGCGGACTAATTGAGAAACAATTACTCGCTCTGCCCCATTAACAATAAAAGTACCTTGTTCTGTCATTAACGGAAAATCACCAAAAAATACTTCTTGTGACTTAATTTCCCCTGTTTCACGATTGGTTAAACGTAATGTAACCTGTAACGGCGCAGAATAATTTGCGTCATGTGAACGCGCTTCTTCCACTGTATATTTTGGGGTCTTTAATTCATAGTCCACAAATTCCAATGAAAGGTTTCCATTAAAGTCATCAATTGGCAATATATCTTCAAACATTTCTCTTAATCCTTCATCTAAGAACCATTGATAAGAGTCAGTTTGAACTTCGATCAAATTCGGTAATTCCAGTACTTCGCTGATTCGTGAGAAACTTCTACGTTCACGATAATTTCCGTACTTTACTACGTGTCCAGCCAAATTGTTCACCCCTTAAAAAGTCTTCCAAAAAAGCTATCTAAAATGTTACAATTTAATTACAAATATTAAATTTGAGTAACATTAAGCATTTTTTGCGAACTTTAGGCAAAAAAAAACCAAAAATAGAACAACATATTCATGAGTTTCTACTTTTGTTTCTTTATTCCCAAGCCGGAACGGACAATATTTCGCTCCTGCTCATTATTTTCAGATAGTTTTTGCATCTACTTATTATACATAATTCCAGTATATTCGTCAAGGCTTTGGATAAACTTTTTTATAATGGCATTTCCTGATTGTATAATCATTTTTAAATCGATATACTTAATAGTAAAAGTTTATAGAGGAAGGTTTATACTCATGAGTTCAACCAAACAACAAATATTAACTATCCTGAGACAGAATAAAGAAGTTATCTCTGGTGAAAAACTGGCCGATAGCTTAGAAGTCTCTCGTACAGCCATCTGGAAAGCTATACGAGAATTAGAAAAAATGGGATATCAGATTGAGCATCTTTCTAATGGGTATCGCTATTTAACTTCGGACGTTCTTGAAAAAGAATTGATAAGCAGTCAAGCATTGCCAACTTCGTCCATTTTTATTAAGGAAGAAACTAATTCAACAATGGATGACGCTAAGGTTGCCGCTATGGATCAACAACCAACACCCGCTCTTTTTATTGCAGAAAAACAGCTAGGCGGACATGGTCGTTTTGGCCGACCTTTTTTTTCACCTACTGGACAAATCTATATGAGTTTATTATTAACGCCCAATCAAACTTTTGAAGAATTGCCTCAATATACAATTTTGGCTGCCGTTGCTGTGAGTTTAGCAATCGACCATTACACAGGGAAACAAACACAGATTAAATGGGTCAATGATATTTATTTAGATGGAAAAAAAATCTGCGGTATTTTATCTGAAGCAACCAGCGATTTTGAAACTGGACGTATTAAACATGTAATCTTAGGTTGTGGTATTAATTTTTCAATTCCTGCGCAAAGCTTCCCTGAAAATATACAGACAAAAGCTGGCGCTGTTTTTCCGCAAAAAAATCCCCAGGTAACGCGCAACCAATTGATTCAATTAATTTGGCAGTACTTTTTCGAATTACTTGAGGCTTTACCTGATAAAGAATACATCAATATTTATCGTAAAAAATCATTTGTATTGGGTAAAAACGTACAATTTAAGCAACAAGGCGTCACTTATAGCGGAAAGGCCACAGAAATCACTGATACTGGAGAGTTGATCGTCCAGACTGAGCAAGAGCGTAAAGCACTTTCTTCTGGTGAAATCAGTTTAGAAGCTATTTATTAAAAACAAGCAGCTGAATGCCACTAGCATGTTCAGCTGCTTGTTTTTATATGTTTTGCCAAAAAATACAAAGTAATAATCCTAATGCATAGCTACTATTGAATAAGACCATATTTTTGATTGCATAAGCAAAACTCTTGGGTTGGGGCAGGCTTTTCTCATGTTCCCTTAAATTACGAGAAATTTTAGGGAAGGTAAGGAAAATGATGAGAATAGGCCAAGTATAAATACCAAAAATCAAACCAACAACAATCGTCACATAGCAAGCATACATTAATCCTTGAAATAGCATTGTTCCGGTAGAACTTCCAATATAATATACTAAGGTATAACGATGATTTTTAACGTCTGTCTTTATATCGCGTAAATTATTGGCAAGCATAATATTTGCGATGGTAAAAATTAAAGGAAGAGAAGCCCAAATCAGCGCTAAGATCCCCCATAATTGTCCTGAAAGTAAAAAATTTCCCTCGGTAAAATCAAGTGTAAGGTAAAAAACCTTTTGTTCAATAGTGTTAAGATAAATGGTTATAGCAAAAATGCCTAAGCCCATAGTTACCCCGCTAAACAATTCTCCTAGTGGCATGCGAGATAATGGAATCGGACCATAAGTATAAAAAACACCGATAAAGCATACAACACCACCCATCACAAGCATCAACCAACCTGTTTGGGCAATTAAAATCAAGCCAATGATTAAGGTAGCTGTTAGCATAGATAAAATCATTCGTTGAATCTTTACAGCTGACAATCGCTCTCGTCCTATCACATTTTCTTGATATTTATAAGTCTGAGATTGCGCTTTTTTAAAATCCATATAATTATTGATAGCCGTTGTGGTCATATCAAAAATAATCATTCCGCTGAAAAACAATAATGTGTATCCCCAATGGAATTCTTGAAAGTAAGAAATAGAAAAAAGAATCCCCATAATAAAAGGAAATACGCTAGCCACCTTTGTCTTAATTTCAACAACTTCAAAAAAAACTTTTAAAGACATATCCTACTCCTAAACCACTATTTACTGTAACTTACTTCTATCGCCTAAGGAATAACCCGAGTCTTCGTCCAATTCAAAACTATCTTCAATGTCTTCTGTCATATACACTTTGTCTTCTTTTGTCACAAAGACCGCTGAAGTACCTTCGGGTGTATTATCTTCTATATATTTCAAACCATCTTTGACTCCTTTATCAAAGATCACCGTAGTTAAACCGTCGCCATCGATCGATTTATCAGTAATAACCGTTGCACTGGCAATATCGTTATCATAAGGATAGCCCGTTTCTGAATCAAAAAGGTGATGATAAGTTTCTCCGTCTACTTCCAGATAGCGTTCGTAAATTCCCGAAGTAACGATCGTTTTATCAGATTCCTTGATCGAACCTAAAACAGAGCCACGTTCGTCATTAGGATCTTGTATACCCACAGTCCAATCTACATTTTCCCCGCGATTACTATGACCAACAACATAGATATTACCACCTAAGTCAACGATCGCTGATTCTACTTCATGTTCTTTTAGCACTGCGACTGCTTCATCAGCAATATAGCCCTTAGCGATCGCACCCAAGTCAATAATTGCATCCTCATCTTCTAGATAAACTGTCTGTTCATCATCATCAAAGGCTATATCGTTATAATCCACATGTTTTAGGGCTTCATCAATTTCATCTTGTGACGGTTTACGTGCATCATCAAAACCAATACGCCAAAGTTGTGTAATCGCGCCGATCATCAAATTAAAACCACCGTCAGATTCCTTGCTGTAATCACGAGCCTGTTTTAATAGATCATAGATATCTTTTGATACTTTAACTGGTTTTTTCCCTGCATTTTCATTAATTTCATCAATTTCAGAACCAGACTGATTAATTGTGATCTTATCTTCTAACTCTTTAATCCGATCAAAAGCAGGTTGTAATACATCTTCTTTATCTTCATCAAAAACACGGATACGCGTGTACGTTCCTAGTAAAAATTCTTCTTGTGTATAAGGTTCTTTTTTCATTCCTTGAGCATAAGAAGCTTCTGTTGACTGATCAGTCTCTTCTTCACTACTGCAAGCTGCACTAAAGATAAATACAACAAAAAGTGTAAGAAGAACGCCTATTTTTCTTTTCATAATAACCTCCACTTTCTCTTCATTTACTTATCATAGCTTGTTTTTCCCAGAATGAAAAGCTCGTTAACGAATTTAGTTAGATATTTACTACGATTTATTCATATAAAATAATTCGGGCACTACGTCCGCTTCGCTCCCCTAGTACTGTTCATCATCTATTCTCAGCTCCTTTTAGTCGCTGAATCGCTGTGATTCGGATAATTCGGACACTACGCCTCGCTTACACTCGCCCTAGTACTGTTCATCATCTATTCTCAGCTCCTTTTAGTCGCTGAATCATAGTGATTCACAGCAAAAAAGAGTCGGAAACATAATGTCCCAACCCCTTTTTAACTTGCTTCAACAATTATTCTTCAACAAAGTTATCAACTTCGATTGTATCTGTATCACCTTTTTCAGCAGCATTTACTAATTGTTCAGCATAAAGGATAAATGATTCAGAACTGTGGGTTGCGCCTGATACAACTTCAACATCACCAGGTGCAGCCTCGTCATCATCCATCGTTTCAACAAGTTCATCATTCAATGTATCGATATATTCATCTGGACTAACTCCTGCCTCATCTTCCATAGCTTCATTATACTCTTGGTCATCTTTTTTAGAATTACCATCTTCATCTACGTTATCATAGTTTGATTCAGTAATTTTGCCATCTTCTACTTCGATTGAAAATACTGCACGATAGCCGTTATTATAGTTTTGTTCTTCTAAATTATAAGTGCCATCTTGTAGTTCAGCGCCGTTATCAATTTCGATTTCCTCAGTATTTCCTGCTTGCGCTGCTTGTACTAATTGTTGTGCGTAATTTTGGAAGGCGTGAGCACTATGTGTTGCACCTGACACAACTTCAACACTTTCTGGATTTTGTTCACTTACAAGATCCTCATTTAATTGTGGAATAAACTCTTCTGGAGAAACGCCAGATTCTTCTTTCATATTTTCATTGTATTCCTCATCATCTTGTTTTGAATCTCCGTCTTCATTTACATAATCGTAATCTGACTCTGTGATTTCACCATCTTCTGTGGTAATCGAAAATTCAACGTGATATCCGTTATCGTCATTTAGCTCTTTTAACGAATAAGTACCATCTTGCAATGAAGCCCCTGATACTACTTCAGCCTCTTCAGATGAATCAGCACTTTCTTCAGTTGTAGTAGTTTGTGAAGCATCTTCTCCGTTTCCTTCATTCGCATCATCTGCTGAACATGCACCTAAAACAATTGTAGAAAATGCTAACGCAGCAACCCCAGTCATAAACTTTCTTGTTTTCATTTTATTACCCACCTTACCCTTATAATATTTTTCACAAATAAGTTTGTGATTCACTTAACATTTTATATTAATTTTGAAATAAGTCAACCATTTCTTTAAAAATCTGCGAAAAAATAGTAAAAGTTTTTTCTACTTTTGAAAGTGTAAATATACGAATAAGAAAATTTTTTTG
Organism: Tetragenococcus halophilus; assembly: GCF_021474685.1. Taxonomy (GTDB): domain Bacteria; phylum Bacillota; class Bacilli; order Lactobacillales; family Enterococcaceae; genus Tetragenococcus; species Tetragenococcus halophilus_B. The sequence continues at coordinate 12,335 of NZ_JAKEIT010000036.1, forward strand.
TGAAATTTTTAAAAAAGTCTTAGACAAATGAAGAATTTAACTATATAATGAGAGCGATTATGTAATTATTATTTCATTTATTGAAGGAGAGATTTCCAATGGCTAAGCAAAATATTGTTGTTGTTGGTGCAGGCTATGCAGGTGTCTCAGCTACAAAATTCATGGCTAAAAAATTTAAAAAAAATGATGATGTCTCGATCACTTTGATCGACCGTCATTCTTATCATACAATGATGACTGAACTTCATGAAGTAGCTGCTGCAAGGGTTGAGCCAAGCGCAATTCAGTATGATTTACAACGTCTTTTTTGTCGCAAGAAAAATGTGCAACTTGTAACAGACACTGTGACTAATATTGACAAAGATACAAAAACCGTTCAAACCAAAAATGGACAATATCCTTTTGATCATTTAATTATTGGTATGGGCGGTGAACCAAATGATTTTGGTACACCCGGTGTTAAAGAAAATGGCTTTACTCTTTGGTCTTTTGAAGACGCCTTGCGCATTCGTGAACATATAGAAAAAACTGTAGCAAAAGCTGCTTTAGAACCTGATGCTGAAATTCGAAAAGCAATGCTTACTTTCGTTGTTTGCGGCTCTGGATTTACTGGTATTGAAATGATCGGTGAGCTAATCGATTGGAAAGAACGACTTGCTAAAGATAACAAATTAGACCCCAACGAAATTAACCTAAAAGTTGTTGAAGCTCTGCCAACGATCCTAAATATGCTGAAACGAAATGACGCAGCAAAAGCAGAACGTTATATGAAAAAGAAAAATGTAGATATCATGATAAATTCACCGATTGTTGAAGTCAGTCCTGATCATATCAAATTAAAAGACGGGTCAACAGTTGCTACTCATACGTTAATTTGGACAGCAGGCGTCAAGGGAACTTCAGATGCTGCTGATTTCGGACTAGAAACAGCTCGTGGGAATCGCTTAGTTGCAAATGAATACATGCAAGCAAAAGGCTATGAAGATAAGAATATCTATATTGTAGGAGACTTAGTTTATTATGAAGAGTTCTCCAACACACCAACACCACAAATCGTGCAAGCAGCCGAACAAACAGGACACACAGCTGCGACACATATCATCAGTTCAATAAACGGTGGACAAAGCCCTAAATTTAAAGGAAATTATCAAGGTTTTATGGTTTCTGTCGGGGCTAAGTGGGGTGTTGCTAATCTTTTTGATAAGATCCACTTAAGCGGCTTTCTTGCTATGATAATGAAACATATCGTCAATTTGAAATATTTCTTCGATATTCGTACCGGATATTACATGTTCCAATACATCATGCATGAATTTTTCCGTGTTAAAGACGACCGTAATGTAGCCCGTGGCCATACTTCGCGTAATAGTAATGTGTTGTGGAGCGTTCCTTTACGTGTGTTTTATGGTTTAGTTTGGTTTTTAGAAGCCTTCAAGAAAATTGTAGGCGACGGCAAGTGGTTTACTCCAAGTACTTGGTTTGGTGAAGGCTCCTGGTTTGAAGGAGACAGTGTGTTTCCTTGGACTTGGGACTATCAATCATTAACAGATGCAGCGTCTGGTGCAAGCGAAGCAGCTGATGCAGCTAGTGGGGCTTCTGATGCAGGTGCCGATGCAGCCGTTGAAGCAGGAAATACCATTTTTGGTTTAAGTTATGCTTATGGAGAAGAACCTATGGCAGTCATCGAAAACTCTCCAGAATGGTTTATGAATATTATGAAAACAATCATGCCTAACATGGAAGTTGCAATGTTTTTCCAAAAAATGATGGTTTTTGTGGAAATCGGTATTGCTCTTTGTTTAATGGCTGGTTTATTTACTTGGTTATTCAGCGGAGCAACAATTATTCTTGTAGCAACTTTTTGTTTATCAGGAATGTTTTACTGGGTAAACATCTGGTTTATTCCCGTAGCCTTTGCCTTAATGAATGGTTCCGGACGCGCGCTGGGATTAGATCACTGGGTCATCCCATGGTTACAACGTACATTAGGAAAATGGCGCTATGGTACTCCTAAATCATTATACGGGCAAAAATAAAATGAAAAATGGCTGGGACCTCAAAAAAGTTCCAGCCATTTTTAAAAGAATATAAATCACAGTATCTTTTACTATGCTAAAATAAAATATGAGATAAAAAATTACAATCTAAAATAGACGGTTGATAAAGGGGCTAGCAACAAGTCAGGAGGGACAATGACGATTCGTCTGATCGTTACTTTATGAGTCATTTGAGAAAAATCATTTTTATATCACTTTTGATTGCCCAAGGGGTAGTTCTCGGTCTTATCGAAAATATGATCCCTTACCCGTTTGCTTTTGCGCCTGGCGCTAAATTAGGCTTAGCAAATTTAATTACAATCATCGCCTTATTTACGATGTCCAAAAAAGATAGTTTTTTGCTGGTTTGCTTACGTTTAATTTTGACCACTCTTTTAGGGGGGACACTTTCAACTTTTTTATATAGTATGAGCGGTGCAATGTTGAGTTACTTTGGCATGCTATTGGTAAAAAAAATAGGACCGAAATATGTTAGTATTATTGGTATCAGTGCGACTGGAGGCTTTATGCATAACGTCGGACAACTTCTGACCGCCTCTTTTATTGCTCAAACATGGAGCGTTCTACTTTATTTACCCATCTTATCTTTTTTAGGTATCTTATCAGGAATTGCTATTGGTATCGCCGCAAATTATTTATTAAGACGCGTTGACACTTTACGACGCTTTCAAAATGAACATGAACAACAGACGCAGGAAAAATGGTCGATGTATTAACTATTTATTGCGGATTGTTTTTGAAACAAAGGAGCTAGCTATGAAACTTCACCCTATATGGAATAACTACCCACAATTACAAGCTGAACTAACACAAACATTAACCTTAATGGAAGATACCATTCAATTAAAAAATAAAGCTGTCAGGAAAGCTATACTGGAGATGATCGACGCAGGAGGAAAACTATTACGCCCAGCTTACCAACTTCTTTTTTCCCGATTTGGAGCCAAGCAAGATCGCCAAAAAGCTATTGCACTGGCAGCAGCTATCGAAATGTTGCATACAGCCACTTTGATCCACGACGATATTGTGGATGACGCGTCCTTAAGACGTAACCTACCAACAATCAGCGCGGAATTTGATAATAATACTGCTGTCTATGCTGGAGATTATCTTTTTGTGGCCTGCTTTAAATTGATGTCTGACTATACTGGAACTTTACGCAGCTTGCAAAAAAATGCGAGCAGTATGGAAAATATTTTAACGGGCGAATTAGGACAAATGGAAGATCATTATAATCTCGCAATTACCGTCGAAGAATATTTAGCAAATATTTCAGGGAAAACAGCAGAACTATTTGCTTTAAGTTGTTCCGTCGGCGCATTCGAAAGTGGAAGTAGCCAATTATTTGCTAAAAATGTTTCAGACATTGGTCATCAAATCGGGATGGCCTTTCAAATCATTGATGATATTTTGGATTATACTCAAGGTGGAGAAAAACTCGGTAAACCGGTGCTAAAGGATGTACAGCAAGGCGTGTACACTTTACCGTTGATCTATGCTTTACAAGCAGACCGCCAACAATTAGTCCCATTGTTAGAAAAAAAAGAACAAATGACAGAAGTTGATAAGCAGAAAGTATATCATTTAGTTAACGAATCAGGCGGCGTAACTAAAGCTCAACAGCTAGCCAATACTTACACGCAAAATGCGTTAAAAAAAATTGAAAATCTACCTAATGATCCTCAAAATACTAAAGTAACTTTATATCAACTTACAGAAACACTATTGACTCGAACAAATTAGCAGTTGATCTACATAAAAAGTTTCACGTGAAACTTTTTTGCTCTTACTAATAAAATCACCAAGATCTTGAATAGTAACCTCAAGTTCTTGGTGATTTTTATTGTTTTATAAGTTTAAGTCATTGTAACAAATTCTTCAGCTCCGGTTGGGTGAATAGCCACTGTATTATCAAAATCGGCTTTGGTTGCCCCCATTTTCACAGCAACAGCAAATCCTTGCAGCATTTCATCTACATCTACGCCTATAGCATGTAAACCGATGATTTTTTCTTCTTTTCCTAAACAAACAAGTTTCATTTCACATTTTTGTCGATAGTCGTTTAATGCAAAGTACATTGGCGTAAAACGTGAATGATACACTTTGATTTCATCTTTACCATATTTTTCCAGTGCTTGGTCTTCATTCCAACCGATCGTAGCAATAGGCGGGTGTGTAAACACAACACTAGGAACAAAGTTATAATCTAAATAAAGGTCATTTTGCCCATTAAACAAACGCTCAGAAAGTCGGCGTCCAGCTGCGATAGCTACCGGGGTCAATTCCAATTTACCGATCACATCACCGATAGCATAAATCCCATCAGCTGTTGTGTTTTGGTACTTATCTACTTGAATAAAGCCCCGTTCATCTAGTTTTACCTCGGTATTGCCTAAACCAAAACCTTGCACATTGGCTTTCCTTCCTCCGGCAAATAATACGCAATCCCCCGTAATTGTTTCACCATTTTCAAAAGTAACGGTGTATTGTTCACCGTTTTTATCAATAGCTGCAGGTACGCTTTCTTTATAAAGAGAAACGCCTTCTTCTTCATATTCTTGTACCAGGTTATCAGCTAGCATTGCATCAAATTTTCTAAGCGGACGTTCATTACGAAAAGCCCAGGAAACTTTACTTCCCAGCCCGTTAATTACCCCTGCAAGTTCAGCAGCGATATAGCCTCCCCCTAAAACAATCATATGTTGCGGCGCTTCTTCTAAGTCAAAAAAGTCATCTGAATCAATTGCATATTCACCACCAGGGACGTCTAAGCTAGTAGGGTGTCCTCCAGTTGCAATTAAAATATGTGGCGCAGTATATTGTTTGCCATCTACTTCAACTGTGTGGCCATCTATAAACTGTGCATATCCTTTTAATAATTCCACACCGTTATTATCAAAGCCTCTTTTATAAGCACCATGTAAAAAGTCAATATAGTCTCTTCGGTTTTTAACCAAGGTTTTAAAATCAAAAGTTTTATCCTTTACTTGAAGGCCATAACTTGGTGCATCCCTTTGAACGGTTTGATAAATATCACTTGCTTGCCACATTACTTTTTTAGGTACACAACCAACGTTGACACAAGTCCCGCCAACCTCATTGGCTTCAATTAGTAATACTTTAGCGCCATGCATACCAGCGCGATTTGCCGAGGCAATGCCACCGCTTCCGCCGCCAACGACGATATAATCATATGTTTCCATGGTATCCTCCTCTGATATTTTCTGCCTAAGGATAAAGCTATCACTCCCGTATCTATCCGTCAAGATACTGAACTGTTTGACTTAAGCGCACCATGTCTTTCAACTGTAAGCCGTTTTCAACAATAGGCCTTGTATAGTGGTTAATAAAAAAGTTATGTTCAATATATGTCATATGGAAACCGCACTTTTGATATAAGTATAGTTGCTCAAAACCGGTCGAACCTGTCCCAACTTCCACTACATTATACTGATTTTTCCTAGCAAAAGATAGGGCAAATAAAATAAGTTGTTGCCCGATTTTTTGTCCACGAAAACTCTTTTGCACAGCTATGTTCACGATTTCTAAGGTCTTTGGCTTGGTCGGTAATAATAGGATTATACCTAGTAACTTTTGCTTTTTTTGCGCCGCAAAACAAAAACCGCGTGATAAATAATCTTCAACGATTTTTTCAGAAGGATCGGCCTCTAACAGTAGTTTATAATGAGTGCTATCTATATGATGTAACCTATGAATTTCTATATCCATAACAAAATTCCTCTTTTTCTAGTAAAATCGCAGCTTGTTCACCACTACTTTTGTTTTCTTATCATATCTCCAACTTGTACTGCTTTTTTAACTGGCATCGTTAATATCATCATAGGATGCGGTGCGCGTCCAATTGATTCACCTTGCTCATTATACATTTCTGAGACTTGCTGGGTAAAATGACGCATTCCTGGTCCGTAAAACTCAATACGGTCACCTAGATTAAAAACGTTACGCTGTCTTATGGTAGCAATTTGTGTATCTTTATCATAACTAATCACTTCACCAACAAATTTATACTGTGGAATTTTTCGCCGCGGACCAAATAATTGTTCATTTTCTGTCGGTATATGATAATAAAATCCGGTTGATAACTCACGTTGCGCAACTTTCCATAACTCATCAATCCATTCTTGTTGACAACAATAGTGTTTTGGATCAGCCATGTAACTATCGACCGCCCTTTTATAAACATTAGCTACTGTTGAAACATAGTGAATAGACTTCATTCTTCCCTCAATTTTCAAACTATCAACGCCGTTTTGAATAAGATCAGGCAAGTGTTTTATCATTGATAAATCTACAGCACTCATTGAAAATTTTTCTGATGTCTTATTCTCAGTTAAATAATTACGTTCTGTGCCAAAAGGCAGATCAAATAAGTCATATTTCCAACGACAAGATTGAGAACATCCTCCGCGGTTAGCATCTCGCATTGACATATGGTTTGATAAAGTACAGCGACCTGAATAAGAAATACACATCGCACCATGAATAAAAGCTTCAAGTTCAACTGAAGTATGCTGACGAATCTCTGCCACTTCTTTCATTGAAACTTCACGTGCTAAAACAACACGCTCCAAGCCTTCATTGCGCCAAAATTCCAATGTTTCATAATTTGTTGCAGACGTTTGTGTAGATAGATGAATGGCTAATCCTGGTGCTTCAGTAATACAAATTTCAACTAAAGCCGGGTCAGAAATAATCACAGCTGCGACTCCTATGTCACGAATTTTTCGAAAAAAATCTCCAGCGCCTGCTTGATTAGCTTCATGTGTTATCATATTTGCCGCTACATAAACCTTTGCATTATGCTTATTAGCAAAACTAACCCCTTCTGCCATCTCTTCATAAGAAAAATTACCTGCACGACTACGTAAACTATAAGCGTTTCCTCCAATATAAACAGCATCCGCTCCGTAGTTAATCGCCGTCTTTAATTTTTCCAAAGTGCCAGCTGGCGCTAAAATTTCTGGTCTTTTTAATATTTGCTTTACCGTCACTTTTATTACCCCTTATTTGATCTTTTCTGGATCTATATCATAAAAGCCAGTGGATAATGTTCGATGCACTGGATGTAGTTGATTAACACGAGAAGCATAATGAGCTATTTGTCTTGTAGTATAAGTGTTTTTTTCAATTGCTTTTCTGACAGTATCGTATAATTGAATAATTTCTACAAAATTCTGTCCAGGTGTAAATATACCATCGAGTTTCCAAGTTTGATAACCATTTGCCCGCAGTTCAGGTAACTCATTCATTAAACAAATATCATCATTGGCAAAAATATGGGTGCCGTGGCTGTCCTCATAAATTGAATAGTGAGTTTTTTCACGTTTTTCTTCAGATAAAAAAAGATTTTGTGATTTGTCATCTACGTTGTCTTGTTTAGTATAATGAAAATAATTTTGTAAAAGCGGACGCTTCGAATGATGAATACAAGTGGCGCCATAAACTAATACTTCAGTTGGAATATTTAAATGGGCTGCCATTTCTTTCATTTCTATAAAGGGAACTTCACGTGCTAAAACAGCGCCGCTAGCGCCCTTTTTCCCCCAAAAGTTGATCTGCCGGGCGCTAGTTACTAAAGTTTGCCCATCATAAATAAACGGAAGCGCCAGTTCAGGTTGTTGCTGCATTACAAAAATAATTCCAGGATCGCCTAATGATATTTTATCTACATGAATACTTTTTAAAAAACGTAGATATTCTGGGATTTCTTTCATTTTAGCTGGATGCATAATTCCGTTAACAGCAACCATTACTTGTTTCCCTGCTTCATGAGCAAGTACCACAAGTTCTTTTTGTTCACTTTTTGAAAAAGAACAGGGTAAACGTAATCCAAACTTTTCTTCACCAAAGAAAATAGTATCCACACTATCTAAGATCTTAGTTGCTTGATAAACCGATTCTACTGTTGCGATTATTTCAATCATATTCTCTCTCCTCTTTTATATGCTATCACAAGCAAACTTGTTTTCCAACAGAATAAGTGCAAGAGTTCACGACCTTTCCTGTTATTTTTAGTCAACTATCTTTAAGCTATGCATAACTATATAAAAGATCGCAGTTTCGCACTATATGAAGCTAGCGAAACTGCAAAAAGATTAAGTTTCTACAAGGTTTGGATAGTTTTATATAAAGAAGAATTTCGCTCTAATACTTGATCAAACACAAACTGTGATTGTGGTTTTTTACGCCCTCGGTGATTAAACCAAATGGCTTTCCAACCAGCATTTTTAGCGCCATCTATATCATTTTCATAGGAATCGCCGATATAATAGGTCTCTTTTTTACTTAGCCCCATACTTTGTTCTACATACTCAAATAGATGAATATCCGGCTTACTAAAACCTACAGTCGAAGAAATGAAAATATTTCTTTCTGAAATCCAATGCAGCAATCCCAATTGTTGAATTTTTGTCCATTGATGGTTAGTAGGTCCATTAGTAATTAATCCAAGAGAAATATTATGACGAGTACAATAAGAAAGTGCCTCTTTCGCATCTCCCAACAGTTCTATTTGTCCTTGAAAATATTTATAGTCCTCTTGAAATTGCAGTGCTTGGGTTGATGTTAACTGCATACCAAATTGCGCACACGCGTTTTGCATACGATAAACATACATATCTTCTAGCTTCATTTCTCCTGTATGTGTCAAAGGAAATACTTCATCGGCAAAGCTTCGACTAAATAAGTACAAATCTTCTATTTGAGAAGTAGGAAAAAGAAAATTTTTTTGGACAGCTTTTTTAAACGGTTCTAACTGATCATATAATGTATCGTCTAAATCAAAAAGTACTGATGCCATTTTTTACTCCTATTATTTATTTTCGACTATTTATTATAAAGAACTTTCAAATAAAAAGCAAAATGTCTTTTGCGGCGAAAATTTTTTCTAAGAAGCTAAAAAAGCACGTAAGAAGTTTAACTTCCTACGTGCTAACAAAACATCCGGGAGTTTGACACCTGAAAAGAATAAAAATGGACTTGAAGCCAACGCTGGCTTCTATTTTTTTGTCAAATTC
>NZ_JAKEIT010000037.1 GCF_021474685.1 Tetragenococcus halophilus
TTATACATACCTTTTTATGAATTTTCTACCGTTTGAACTGTAGTATTTGTAATGATGCGATTTGTCAACGCATTGACTTTTTCAATCTGGGTCTGTCCATCCTCATCTTCAATCGCAACAAACCAAGCAGGTACATAAACATTTTGTCCACGTACTTTCAAATTTAAAGTATAGGCTAGATGGCGCCATTTGATTTCAGAGCCGCTTGGAATTTTATTATTCACATATAAGGTATTAATAATTTCTTCTTCTGAATATAAAGAGATCGCTTCTCGCAAGGGGATCAAATCAGAAATATGCGTTTGTGTATAATTACTTAAAACCCATTTATCATCTTGCTCTGACAGCTCGATTTCAATACGGCTCGAACTATCGTCAATAGGAATACCCTCATAACTCTGAGCTGCGATTATTGATGGATAATCTCCTTTAAAACTTGAAACATCTTCTAAGTAACTGTATTCGTCTCCAAACAACACTTGATCTTCTTCTTGTAAAAATTGCTTTAACACTTCACTTGTCTGAGAGGTATCGGTGATCGCATTTTCTTCTGTCAGACTATGAGTAAGTGTCTTATTATCGACTGAAGTTTGATCTTTTAAAAGATCCTGGTCATCTTGACGATCCCTTTCTTCATCCAATGCCTCATTCATATCACTAGCTTTGCCACTAATATAATAACCTTTTTGGTGTTTTTCAGAAAACTTGCCGCTATAGTTAATATCTTCAGAATCCAGACGATCTTCAATAGGAACTTTTTGGTCTGTTCGATAAACAACATCTTCCTGATCATCTGCTTCTTTATAAATACTAAATAAAAATATATTCAATCCTAGAAAGGCAAAGAAAAAAATCCAACCGATCTTTTTAAAATCCATTTATTTATTCCTCGCTTTCCTGCAATTGTTGCATTAAGTCTTCTGATTTGTGCCAGCTACTTCCATACTGCACATACCAAACCGGTTCTAAATCGACAACACCTGTATCTTCAATATTTTCCCAGCTGTAACCAACGACCAGACTGTGTAATTTTTCTGGATCCGCGCCTGTATAATACAGATCTTCTAAAACTTCTTTTCCTGAAGGAACTTCTACTTCACTATCAGAAGGAATCGGCACTTGGATCATATTTAGATTGGCCTGGATTTCCACACTGCGTTGACCTTCTTGAGAAGTATCTGAAAACTCAACCGAAAATTTCCCTTCCTCGCTATCGCTAAAGACTGGGAAACCTTCTACAAAAATATGGTAATCAAGGGTATTTTGCATGGAATCTAAAAAGCGTATTGAACCGTAATTTGTCCCGAGCTTGCGAATATATTGATAACTATCAGTATAAGGGTCGAATTCCTCTTCTTCAGAAGTACTCCCCTGAAAATCGACTTTTTGGTTATCGGGTTCAATAACCATCGACTCAGATCCGTCGTAAATATTTAGGTTATCAGTATCATCATTACTGCGTAAATTATCCGGATTGGTAAAGAAAGAATCACGGAAAACGGTATAGGGTCTTGAAGAAGCAATGTAACTAAACTTTTTCAATTTTACTGGCTGATCATTGAAGTATTCAAAATAATCAAGTCTTTCATCTTGAACAACGTCATACCAGTCCACAGAATCTTCATTTAAGCTATCCTTCATACCATCTAAAGAAGATTGAATATCGGCTTCTGCTGATAGCTGTTCATCTTTGTTAATAAAACGAATCTTCTCTTCTGTAAAATCAATTTGAATCAATTGAAATGTCACTGAATTTATTTCTTCATTTTCTTCATCTGTCAACTCTAAATTAAAAAAGTCAATGTATTTTTCTAAAGGAAAGGAACTAGCATAATCCATTTCAATCCCATCAGAAATTCTTGTTTGTTGAACTAGTTGTTCAGTTGAATCATAATTTTGGACATTTAAAGAGTTAAAAGAAGCTTGCGAAAGATCTGTCTGTAAATCTTTTAATAAGTTCTCCGAATTACTAGCTTGTATTTGATCTTCTGGTTTATAAACAGCTTTTATAGGCAAAAAGACATCTTCAGCGGCTATATAATCCTCTTCTTCCTCATCATGTGCATGACTTTCTTCTGTTTCCTCGACAAGTGTCTGACCCTCAATCGTGGGATTGGCCCATATCAAGTAAGAAAGATAGAAACTTAAAATGATCATGAGCGCTAAGCCGACCCCCAAAAAATATTTTGAAAACTTCATTCCCACCAGTCCTCCTCATAAGATTCATAAGGCAAACTAACAAAGAAAGTTGAACCGACATGTTCACGACTTTCAACCCAAATGTTACCTCCATGAACTTTCAATACTTCTTTAGAAATCGCAAGGCCTAAGCCGGTACCGCCTTGCTTACGTGCCCTTGCTTTATCGACCCGATAAAAACGATCAAAGACTTTATTAATATCATTAGGTGGGATGCCTAAACCTTGGTCGGTGATACTTAAGATAACGTTGTTGTGTGTTTCCACCAATCGTACCGTGATTGTACCGCCATCTGGTGAATACTTCACCGCATTGTTCATCAGATTATCGATCACTTGAATCATGCGGTCGGTATCTACCTCTACCCATAATTCTCGTTTTGTAAAATCACGTTTGATATGATATTTTTTTTCTTGCTCATCGACCATCATATCAAAACGATCTAACACAAAATTCACCAGTTCTTTAAAGTTAATATATTCTGATTGGAGTTGATAATTTCCGCTATCCATTCTAGAAAGACTCAATAAATCATTGATCATACGAATCATACGATCTGTCTCATTTAAAGTAACATCCAAGAACCTCGGTGCGATTTCTTCGTCTTTCCAAGCTCCTTCTGACAAAGCTTCAATATAACTTCTAGTACTTGTCAAAGGCGTACGCAATTCATGCGAAACATTGGAAACAAATTCGCGTCGTTCTTGTTCGGTTTTTTCTTGTTCAGTGACATCATGTAAAACAGCCACTAAACCAGAAATAAATCCGGAATCACGGCGAATCATGGAAAAATCTACACGCAAAAGGACGTTATCTAAATTTTTATCGGCAGAAGGTCGCTCTAACAAAATTTCCTCTGGATTTTCCAAAATTTTACGTAAAGTATAATCTTCTCCCATATCAAAGAGCGTTAAAATCGACTGGTTTACTGCAGATTCACGTTCGACATTTAATAAAGATAAGGCCATCTCATTGATAGTAATGACCTTTCCGCGACGATCTGTTGCCACAACACCGTCTGTCATGTGGGATAACACACTATTTAAACGATTACGTTCTGATTCCATCGCTTCTTGTGTTTCTTCAATTCGTTCGCCCAATTGATTAAAAGTCGCTGCCAGTTCGCCCAATTCGTCATTTCCTTTTACTTGGACCTTACGACTATAATCTCCCTTGGCAATACGAAGGGCTTGCTGCCGCATTTCCCCGATCGGCTGAGTGATCGAACGCGCCACTAAAACAGCCACGATCATCGAGATAAATACTGCAATCACTGAAGAAGTAATAAAGATTAAAGCAATATCATTGATCTCTTCATATTGTTGTTCTAAATCACTTCTAATATATAAAGCACCTGCTACTGTATCACCTGTTGTTTGAATAGGCTGTACATTGATTTGTACTCGATTAGAAGATCCTTCATCGATAGCCACTAAACTCTTGGTAGAAAAATCATCAATATAAGGATCATCATTTTTCTTTCCCACTGTATATCGCTCTGAAACATTGGTTGTTGCACGAATGTTATTTTTTTCATCGACCACTTTCATTTCCAATATATCAGGAGAATCACTATTATCAAGCACTCTTTGCAGTTCATCGTTTTGTTGGCCACTATCTTCATCATCTTGATTGCCTAAGTGATTGCCTAAAGTACTCGCCAGCGTTTCAGCCTGTGTATCCATACTGCCTTTAAAGCTTTCGATGGTTGATCGTTCCAATCCGCGAATAAAATACGCCCCGATAATCTCGATTGAAACAAGTAAAACCAAGATAAAAGTCAGGGCGATTTTAAAGTTCACTGATCGAAAAAAGCGAACCTTTTTTTTCATATAGCGTTACTCCTGTTCTGGATTGCGTAAATAATAGCCTACGCCTCGACGTGTAACTAGATAGCCTGGATGGCTAGCATTATCTTCGATTTTTTCGCGTAAGCGTCGTACCGTTACGTCCACAGTACGTACATCGCCAAAATAATCATAACCCCACACCGTTTGTAATAAGTGTTCACGTGTCATTACTTGTCCAATGTGTTGTGCTAAATAATGTAACAATTCAAACTCACGGTGGGTCAATTCAATCTCTTCATCATTTTTGGTAACCATATAAGCATCCGGATGAATGGTAATATCATTAATTGTAATTTCCACATTGGCTGCTTGATCGGCGCCCTTAGCACTAGAAGACCCTCGTCTTAGATTGGCCTTGACACGAGCAACCAATTCACGGTTAGAAAATGGTTTTGTGACATAATCATCTGCCCCTAGTTCCAAGCCCAAGACTTTATCGATTTCTGCGTCTTTAGCGGTCACCATAATGATTGGCATATCATAAGTTTTACGAATTTCACGCGCTACTTCTAGCCCATCGACTTTAGGTAACATTAAATCAAGTAAAACTAAATCAGGTTTTACCTCTTCTACTTGTTCCAATGCTTCTTCTCCGTCATAAGCTGTATAAACTTCATAACCTTCTTTTGACAAATTAAAATTAACAATGTCAGTAATCGGTTTTTCGTCGTCAACAACTAATATTTTTTTCAAAAAATTTCACCTCATTTGATTTAAATCTTTTTAGCGTCGTTTCTATTATACATGATTTTGTCTTTTGTTTCATTAAAACAAAACAAAATCATCTTCTTAAAGCCTAAATTCCCCCAGAAATATGCGATTTTTGAAATGATTAACTGCAAAAATTCTAGGCAATGAAAAAGCTAGTAAACAAAAAAAGAGGCCTGCCGAGAATGTATCGACAGGCAAGGAGTAAAAATGAAAAAGTGTTAGGGTTGTCTTATAAAAAGACATTTTGTTGGTATGAGTCTATAGTAACGACTAATTATGAATAAATTATGAAAGATTGACTGCTTTCATGTAAAATTTTTATAAGGAATTCTTAAAAGCATGTATTTCTATATATTTTAGCAAACAATGTTACAATAAAGAAAAAGTACAAGGAGGAGTTTCTGATGGGAGATACAATGAAAGCTGTGGGTCTTTATCGCTACTTACCAATTGATAATGAAAAAAGTTTATTAGACTTGACTCTGCCTAAACCACAGGCGAAAGGACGCGATTTGCTTGTTCGTGTTAAAGCTATTTCGGTTAATCCGGTTGATACGAAGATACGCTCGCCTAAAGAAAAGGTCGAAGAAAAACCAAAAATTTTAGGCTGGGATGTAGCAGGTGTCGTCGAAGAAGTTGGAGAAGATTGCTCCTTATTTCAAGTAGGAGATGAAGTGTTCTATGCAGGAGATTCCACACGTCCTGGTGGCAATAGTGAATTTCATTTAGTTGATGAACGTATTGTAGGTAAAAAGCCAAGCTCCTTAGATTTTGCTGCTGCTGCATCTTTACCCTTAACCTCTTTAACGGCTTATGAAGCTTTATTCGAACACTTAGCCATTATTAAAAATAAAAGTAGCAATGTAGGTAAAAAAATACTTATTGTAAATGGCGCAGGTGGCGTTGGATCGATTGCAACCCAACTAGCTAAAAGTGTGGATTTAACTGTTATTGCGACAGCTTCCAGACCCGAAACTCGCGATTGGGTAAAAAAACAAGGCGCAGATGTGATTATTAATCATCATAAAGATTTTTCTTCTCAGTTAAAAGAAGAAAATATTGCAGATGTGGATTATATCCTCTGCTTACATTCCACTGAAATGCATTGGCAAGCCATGGCAGATGTGATTGCACCTTTAGGAAAAATTTGCTCTATCGTAGAAACCGAAGAAGCTGTTGATTTAGGTTTATTAAAAGATAAAAGCGCCACCTTCACTTGGGAATTTATGTTTACTAAATCAAGTTATCAAACAGAGAATATGGTTACTCAGCATGAATTTTTAGATAAAATTTCGCAAATGGTAGATAACAATGAAATCCATGCAACCGTCAACTATCATTATGGTACAATCAATGCAGAAAACTTAAAAAAAGCCCATAAACAACTGGAATCCGATACAACCATTGGTAAAATTGTTTTAGAAGGATTCGATTAATGAATAGAAAAAGCTGAGTCAATTTTATTGCAGACTCAGCTTTTTTTATTTAATTTATGTGCCGCTAAAATCAACATCATTGGACGACGCAATTCTTCTTGCATCTCTTGATTTTCCTGTAACATTTCTTGCGGTGGTTGTGGTTCAATCAAGTGATCCAGGATAAAGCCTTCTTGAAGCAGAGTTTGGACATAGGTGGTTAAAGTGCGATGATACTTGCTAATGGAAAAACCTAAAAAGGCGGTAGTTCTTACTTTTTCATCAAAATAATGATCCACCGGCCAATAGCTGTTTTCTCCTTGCGAATTTTCCACCCACTGCTCACTTCCTTGGGCGGTAAACACAGGATGTTCCACGCTCATGATAAAGCTGCCTCCTGTATTCAGCTGCTTATAAATTTTTTGGACTAACTCAGCATAATTTTTAACATAATGAATAGCTAGTGAACTGATAATCACATCAAAAGTTTGGCCTAGCAGATCTAAATCAAACATATCCATCGTCTTATATTGGATATTGTTATTTTCTGTCATAGATTGCGCCTGTTGGATCATTTTTTGCGAATCATCAATACCAATTACCTGTTTTGCTTCATGTTCCGCAGCATATCTACAATGCCAGCCATAACCACAGCCTAAATCTAAAACTGTCTTATTCGTAAAATCCGGTAAAACTGTTTTTAAATCCTGCCACTCTCCAGCAGCTTTTAAACCGTACTTTGAACGGTTCATCTCAGCATAAGCATTAAAAAAAGTGGGATCATCATAATGAGAATTCATATTTATCCTTCTTTCTTAAAATGAACTGACTTCACTTTAGCATAAATTATACTGCACGAATAGAAACAGAAAATCTCTTAGTGTTCACTTTTTATGCTCAGCAACAAAGCTATCAAATAAATCTCCTCCTTGCCCTGCCTTTATTTTTTCTTGATAAATTTCAATCTTTTTATCCAGTAATCCCAAATTCTTTTGATAAATTTCTAACTGCTTTTGTACTTTTTCTCTATGAGAGAGTAAAATGGCCATCAATCCATCGAACGGTGGATTTTCTTGCTTTCTTAAAGTGGTGTATTTTTTCATATCTTGAATCGACATGCCCGTTTCTTTCATATGTAGTAAAAATTCAATCCACATCTTATCTTCTTCAGAATATATACGATTCTTTCCTTTTCTTTTTGGCATAACGAGCCCTTCTTTTTCATAAAAACGAAGGCCGTGAATAGTCATGCTTACTTCTTGAGCTAACTCGCCAATTGTATAACTCACAGTGAATCTTTCCTTATATGAACAAAGGGTTCAGGAGCATTTCCTGAACCCTGTATAACGAAAACTTTAACAATTTTGTTTAATCTTCTGTAAATATTTCTTGCGCTAAGCTAAATGCTGACCAAGCTTTTGGCCAACCAGTATAAAATGCTAAATGAGTAATTACTTCGACGATTTCTTCTTTAGTGACGCCGTTTTGTTTGGCTATATTTAAATGTGCTTCTAATTGGGGCACACCTTGGGTTAATAAGCTAGCTACAGTAATCAAGCTACGATCCCGTGCTGAGAGTTGTTCTTCTTTATCCCATACTTCACCAAATAAAACATCATCATTTAACGCCGCAAATTGCGGTGCAAAATCGCCTAGATTGTCACGTCCTGCGGTTTGTTTTGCCATAATGAAAGCCTCCTTTTATTTTTCTAATTGATTATAAATGTCATCAGAAACTGCTTCTAACCATTCCGGTGTTCCGGCTGTAATTGCGATATGTTCAAACCAGCTATCTTTAGTGGCACCATGCCAGTGTTTGATACCATCGTGAGTGACGATTACATATCCTGCTTGTAAGAACTGTGCTTTTTTTCCATCTTCTTGATACCAGCCTTCTCCACCAGTAACTAGCAAGATTTGGTAACCATCGTGATGAATATGCCAGTTGTTGCGACAACCGGGTTCAAAAGTCACATTCCCTACGCCTACATTGACTTCTAGATCAGCAACCAAGCTGTTCATATAACTTTGTCCTACAAAATATTGCGCAAAGGCATCATTTTTTTCACCACTTGAAAAAATAATACCGTCTTTTACTTCTTCATTTTTTGCCATTGTTTATTCCTCCAATTTATTATATTGAACAAGCCAATTTTTTACAGCTTCATCAGCTTTATAAACACGAGAGCCCCGTATAGCAAGCCCTGTCATAATTTTTGCATGTGGACACAGTGTTTTTAATTCAAATAGACTGTTACCAAAAGCACTTCCCTCATGGGTGCAAAAAGGAAAAATGATTTTCCCTTTTGTATTATAGTTTTCTAAAAAATGAACCACAATTTTAGGTAGGCCGCCACACCAATTAGGAAAGCCTAGAAAAAGTATTTGTTCCCCTATTAAGGATTCTTCTAGTCCATAGAATAAAGGCCTAAGTTGATCTCTCTTTTCATTTTCAGCGATTTCTAGCATCTTAGTATAAGATTTAGGATAGCTTGTGACAGCTTGTAACTTTAATTGCTCACAAGCAATGCTACTACTGATTTTATCGGCAAGAACTTCTGTATTACCCTTTGCAAGTTCAACCACTTTCCCATTGATTAAATTTTCATACTTTCTGGAAAAATAGACTATTTTAGACAATACCCTCACCTCAAGAAACTATAACTGGCTTATTTCATAAGTTTATCTTACAGCTGATTTTTGACTATGACGATTACTTTTTATGCAGAGGGCTATGCTTGAAAAGCTTGTAAAAATTTTTCTAGCAGTTTATTAACTGAAGGAGATAATAGAGTATTTCTTTTCCAAACAAGCACACAATGAGTGCTTATCTCTGGAACAATAGGTAAAAATTTCACATTAGCTGTATTTCTATTGGCTGTCACACCTTCAATCGTTAAAGCTGATCCTACTCGGTTTTCTACTAATGAAAAAACATTAAAGATTAGATTATAGGTTCCTATAATGTTCAACTTTTTATCCTGTAAGGCTTCATAAGACTGAAACATTTTTTGTACATCTTCACGTGGAGAACAAAGGAGAGGAACACCGACCAGCTCTTCTAGATAAATACTATCTTTACTTGCCAAATATGACTGTTGTGATACCATCAATCCCCATTTTTCTTCTCTGGGTAAAACTAGTTTATGATACTTATCAGTGGATATCGGTTCTAATAAAATCGCCAAATCTAATAAGCCTTTATCTAATCTATCCACAATAACATCACTAGTACCACTAAAAATCGAAAAAGTTACTTGTGGGTGTTCTGACACAAATTCTTCTAACATAAGCGCTAGTGTGTCGGAATTATCCGCTTCCACACAGCCGATACTTATATGTCCACTGAGCCATTCTTCTTTACTATCGTTAAATTCTTTTTCTGTTTTATCGCTAAGATATAAAATATCTTCTGCTCTTTTTTTCAAAAACAGTCCGGATTCAGTCAGAAACATTTTACGATTTGTTCTTGTAAAAAGGTCTGTCCCTAAATCCTCTTCCAGTCCCTTTATTTGTCTACTTAAAGTTGGCTGTGTGATATGTAATGTCTGAGCAGCTTTTGCGATACTTTGTTCCTCAGCAACAACTAAAAAATATCTAAGTACTCTTAGCTCCATATAATTTTCCTCCAACTTATTTTACTTAAATAATGAAACAAAAAAGATAATAAAGCAATGAAAAAATTCCTTGTAGTCCCTATTTTCTGTGATTTTACATTTGATTTGAAGCTAGGCATAATTTGTTGATTGACATAGAGTAAAGTCTAGGTAGTAGACTACAATTGAATACTTTAAGAAAAGAGGAGATTTTGTTATGAATAGACCTTATGTCTTTTGTCACATGCAAGTTTCTTTAGACGGAAAGATTATTGGTAAATTTATGGACATTCCAGAAAGCAAAGGATCTGGTGCTTTCTTTTATGATGTCGCTTTTGGCGAGAATGCCCATTATAAACATCAAGGCTGGTTATCGGGAAGAACGACTACCGATGATAACTTTACTCACTATAAAAAGCCTGAGTTGAATGAACAGGCGCCTACTGTTCCTGAGGGGGATTTTGTCGCTGAACCAACTGGACATAAATATTATATTTCAATTAATACTTCAGGAAAATTAGGATGGAGCAAAAACACCTTACAATACGGCGATACAACTGCTGAAGTTTTAGAAGTCTTAACAGAAAAAGTAAGCAATGCTTATAAAGCTTTTCTAAGAGAAAAGAATATTTCTTACATTATTGCCGGAAAAGAATCCTTAGATGCAGAATTACTATTACAAAAATTAAGAGATTTCTTCGACATGGACCTAGTAATGCTCGGTGGTGGCGGTGTTTTAAATTGGTCCTTTATCCAAGCAGGACTCTGTGATGAAGTCAGTATAGTCATCGCGCCAGCCGCTGATGCTAAAGCGGATGCTCCTTCTTTATTTGACACTAAAGAAAATTTAACAGACGATACGCCGGTTTCTTTCACTTTAAAAAATGTAGAAACTAAAGAAGACAGTACTGTATGGTTAACTTATGATGTTAATAATAAAAAACTAAATAGCTAATTAACTAAAAAAATTCCAAAGAGTAAGCGTTAAAATTTACTCTTTGGAATTTTTTCATTAAGATTCCGACAACTTAACTCTCTACTTCTGTAGTCATCTTTTTTAGAGCATTGGCAGCAATTTCATTTTCCGGCATACTTTCTTTGATACGCTTTATACATTGGCTATGGTCATGTTTACGCGCTACGCACTGATAACGTCCAAACAGTAATATCGAGTGGTGTGCTGGATACCACATTTCTTCTGGAAGTTTGTCTGACATCATCTGTTCCACTTTTTCTACCGAAGCATCTTGGGGAACAAAATGCAGCTTTCTGGTCACTCTTTTAATGTGAGTATCTACCGCAAAAGCTGGGATATTAAAACCATTTGTCAATACAACATTGGCTGTTTTTCTACCCACACCAGGTAAAGTCGTTAGTTCTTCCCGATTATCTGGAACTTGACCATCAAATTTTTCCAATAACATCTGACTCATATTTTTTAAATATTTCGCTTTATTTTTGTACAAACCAATACTTCGAATATTTTGCTGAATATCTTCTAAAGACGCTACTGACATAGCTTCAGGTGTTGGAAATTTTTCAAACAACTGAGGCGTTACTTTATTCACAGACACATCTGTCGTTTGTGCACTTAACAAAACAGCACATAATAATTGAAAATTGGTCTCATGGTTCAAGTCTGTTCCCAACTTTGGGTAGAGCTTGTTAATGGCTTGAGCAACTGTTGTTGTTTCTTTATTGGTTAATAAAACTTCTTCAGACACATGATCCTTCCCTTCTGACTTTTATAATTAAATCCTAGCCTTTTTTTGTGAACTCGTCAACTTTCTTCTTATTTGGAAAGTTTGAATAATTTACAGTTATTGATGTTAAAGATGAAGAATAAAAAGTAAATTCATTATCTATCTTTGAAAAGATGGAGAGTGTTTTGTGATTTCATTATCTGTTATGCCAAACATGGGGATTGTTTGAACTCATTTACTCCCTTATTGTCCAATCCACTTAATAAAAAGCTATCTAACAAGATAGCATAAGACTTCTTGTTAGATAGCTTAGATGAGATTCTTTTTAAGCAAGAGCTTTCTTTGCTTGGCCTGCTTCTTCTTTAGTTGTTTCAGTTTTGGCTGGTTTAAATCCTTTCAAACGCAGTGCATTTAATAAGACGGAAACTGAACTTAAACTCATTGCGGCACCCGCAAACATTGGATTCAATAACGGTCCGCCAAATAAGTATAAGATACCCATGGCGATTGGGATACCAATCGTATTGTAAGCAAAGGCCCAAAATAGATTTTGTTTAATATTTTTAATAGTAGCCCGGCTTAGTTCTACAGCCGTTGGTACATCCATTAAATCACTACGCATCAAGACAATATCAGCTGATTCAATCGCAACATCTGTACCAGAGCCGATCGCAACACCTACATTGGCTTGAGCTAAAGCAGGCGCGTCATTGATACCATCGCCGACCATAGCTACATGAAGCCCTTCATTTTGTAATTTTTCTACTTCATTGGCTTTGTCTTCAGGTAGAACTTCACTGAAAACACGGTCGATTCCCACTTGTTTGGCAATCGCTTCTGCCGTACGTTTGTTATCTCCGGTTATCATCGCTACTTGTAAGCCCATATGATGCAACTTATCAATAGCGGCAACACTATTTTCTTTAATCGTATCTGCTACAGCTACAATGCCTATCAGCTGTCCACCAGCTGCAATAAACATCGGTGTTTTCCCTTCATTAGCTAAACGATCGGAAACTTCTTGAGCATCAAGGGTATCAATATTATTTTCTGTAATCAATTTTTGATTCCCTAGCAAAACCCTTTGTCCTTCAACAGCAACTTGAATCCCATGACCTGGGATCGATTGGAAATCTTTGACTGTTTGTAAAGTTACACCACGATCTCTGGCACTTTCAACAATTGCTTCTCCTAATGGATGTTCTGATCCTGTTTCCGCAGAAGCGGCTAAGGTTAAAACAGATTTTTCATCATAACCATTATAATTAATTATATCCGTTACTATTGGTTTGCCTTCTGTAATGGTTCCTGTCTTATCAAAAACAATGGTTTGAACTTTTTGCGTACCTTCTAGAGCGTCACCACTTTTGATCAATACACCATTTTCAGCACCTTTTCCAGTACCAACCATAATTGCCGTCGGTGTTGCCAACCCCAAAGCACAAGGACAAGCGATAACCAAAACGGAAATCGTGATCGTTAAAGCAAAAACCCAAGATTCTTGTCCTAAAAAGAACCAAGCTAAGCCAGAAAGTACAGCCAGACCGATCACGATAGGAACAAATACACCTGAAACTTTATCTGCTAATTTAGCAATAGGTGCTTTAGAACCTTGCGCATCTTCTACTAGCTTGATGATTTGTGATAGTGTCGTATCCTTTCCTACTTTAGTTGCTTTAAAATGGAAAGAACCATTTTTATTGATACTTGCGCCTACAACTTTGTCGCCGACTTGTTTTTCAATCGGAATACTTTCACCTGTGATCATCGATTCATCAACAGCAGAACTGCCATCAACCAACTCTCCATCAACTGGGATCTTATCGCCTGGACGAACAACAACAATATCATCTGTCACTACTTCATCGATGGAAATTTCCACTTCTTCATCATTACGAATAACACGAGCAGTCTTAGGCGCTAAGCCCATCAATTTTTTAATCGCGTCGGAAGTTTTTCCTTTAGAAACAGCTTCTAAATATTTCCCTAAAGTAATTAAGGTCAAAATAACTGCCGCTGATTCAAAATATAAATCGGGATGTCCATGATGAACTTCCACACGTCCCATCGCTAGAAGTGCAGTCATCACAATCCCTTGTAATAAAGCTGCTGTCGTTCCGATGGCAATAAGAGAGTCCATATTAGGATGCCCTTTAAAAAGTGATTTGAAACCTACCGTATAAAAAGAACGTCCTAAATAAATGACTGGTAAAGTTAAAACTAGTTGTACTAATGCAAAGGTCACGGTATGTTGTACCGGATCTAAAAACTCAGGAATGGGTAAACCGCCAAAAGGTAACATAGGACCCATAGCGATATATAAAAGAGGTATAGCAAAAATAGCGGATCCTAAAAAACGTACCCATAGATCTTTCATCTGTTTTTGTTTTTTATCTGTATCATCGCTACTTACTTTATCTGATTCCACAGCTGCCTGATAACCAGCGTCTTGAACAGCTTTAATAATGTCTCCTGCATTGATTGCATCTTCATCATAAGAAACATTCATTTTCTCTGTAGCTAAATTGACAGCAACTTCTTGGACACCGTCTACTTTTCCTACACTTTTTTCAATCGCTTGAACACAAGAAGCACAAGTCATTCCTTCAATATCAAAACTTTGCGAAGCAATATTTTTAAGTGCTTTATACCCTGCACTTTCTACCGCTCCTTCGATATCACTTCCGGCAACAATTGTCGAATCATAAGAAACATCCATCTTTTCAGTCGCTAAATTAACAGCCACCTCTTGTACGCCGTCAAGCTTTCCCACACTTTTTTCTACAGCTTGCACACAAGAAGCGCAGGTCATCCCTTCGATATTATATGTGTCTTTTAACACCCTTTTCATCCTCCTTCAATAGCGGATGTTTGTAAGAAAAATTGTTCTATTTTCTTACATAACAATGCTCACTATGCTTTTTCTGCTGTATAACCCGCTTCACTTACTGCATTTACAATATCTTCAGATTGCACGTCATTTGTATCAAAAGTAACTGTTAATTTCTTTTCCTCCGGATTAGCATTGGCATTTTGAATGCCAGTCAGTTTGTTCACTTCTTTTTCGATACGCATTTTGCAATGAGCGCAGGACATATCTGGTACTGAGTAAGTATTTGTATTCATAATCAATTCCTCCAAAAATTTTATTTATTTTACACACAGTTACATTTTACATGACTAACTGTATATTGACGTTTTTCATTGAGTACTTCTTCGATCTTATCTAAATCATTATCTGTAAAATCATTTTTTAATAAAAGCTCATTAACAACTGTGCTCATTTGCATAGGACAAGTTTTA
This sequence comes from Tetragenococcus halophilus, assembly GCF_021474685.1. Lineage (GTDB taxonomy): Bacteria > Bacillota > Bacilli > Lactobacillales > Enterococcaceae > Tetragenococcus > Tetragenococcus halophilus_B. The sequence goes on from NZ_JAKEIT010000037.1 coordinate 14,778, forward strand.
TCTGAAACCTCCTGAGTCGTTTGATGAATGCTTTCTTTTTCCGACAAAAGTGGAGAATAATAATATTTATTTCCTTCTTTTGTTGTTGCCAAGCAATCCTTATTTACTAATCGACTTAACAATGTTTTAATTGTGGAAGCTGTCCATTCAAATTTTTCTTGTAATGAATCAATAACTTCTTTACCTGTCATTGTTTCTTTTGTCCAGGCAACTTTCATCACTTGCCATTCTGCATTCGTTACTTGCATGGCTTATTCCTCCCAAGCTTTAAGCGCACTTTCAACAATCCATTGGTGATTTTTTACCCAACGGCCATGATCAGATGAATAATAGTCGATCATATAAACGGGTTCAGTGGTTATACGTTCGATCGTAGCTGTAGCACCTTGCATCCCATCCATGAGTTTATCCAGAATCGTTACTTGATCGTCGACATCAACACTACCATTGTAAATTACCTCACCATCAACTACCCATTTATGATCAGCAATTTGATCATTGGTGTTTGTGTCACTATAAGTCACCGAATAAACAGTTGTATCATAGACGCCATCAACGATCGCTTTAGCGTGTAATATATCTGACATATGATCTGTTAATAGTTCAACTGTTGTTCCTACTGGATATTTAGGATTTTCAACTTCTTTAATATTTTCTGGTAGATCTCCACTTTCGACATGTTGCATATGCATATGTGCCATATTGCACTTCCGTTTACAGTTGTAGTTTTAACTATATCTTTAATCTACATCTTTTGTTTACAATTGTCAACACTAAAATCAAAAAAATTTTAGCTTTCCAAAAATTTTTTGATTTGGTCTTTATTTCTTTCGAAACCAATAAAAACTTTTTCTTGCTTTTTGAATAAAGATCCAGAACTAAAAACTAAAGTGGGAACGATCCGGTTCCCTGTAATCTGCATTAGTTTTCGTTCTTTTTCTGGCCTGCTATTTAACTCATAGTTTTTAAAAGAAATATTATGATCATTCAAGTATTGTTTCAATGCTTGACAATCACCACAAAGTGAACGCGTATAAATTTCCAAATTTGTACTTTTCATGTCTTTGTCACCACTTTCTATGAATAACGCTTAAATGTATTATAGAATAAACGATTACATTCGTAAACAGTTTTGAGCTAATTCCTCCATTAATATAAAAAATATCAATGAAGGAATTCTTTTTAATCAATCAAATTTTCTGGGCGAGCTGTTTTGTATAGCGCGAAAGCACCATCTAAATTTTCTACATAAAAATCATTTTGTTTCAAGATTCGTTCTGCCATATAGCTTCGTAAGCCGGTATGACAGCTGACAATATATTCTTGGGAAGGATCCAATTCAGATAATCGATTGCGCAATTGATCAAGTGGGATATGGATAGAATTTTTAAATTTACCAGCTTTTAATTCATTATCGCTTCTTACATCGAGTAAAATTTTTCCTTTTGCAAATGCTTCTTCTAATTCATACCATTGGATATTTTGGCTTAAACCTTCCATAACGTTTAAGGCTGTATAACCAGCAATGTTTACTACGTCTTTAGCTGCACCAAATGGTGGTGCATAAGAAAGCTCTAATTCTGGAAGATCCATAACGGTTAAACCTGCTTTTATAGCAGTTGCTAAGATATCAATTCGTTTATCCACACCTTTTTGTCCAATACCTTGAGCCCCGTAAATTTCTCCAGTTTTTGGGTTAAATATCAATTTTAAAGTAATACCTGTAGAGCCAGGAAAATAACTTGCATGGTCTTGCCCATTGACATGTACAACTGCTATAGAGAGTCCTGCTTGTTTAGCTACTCTCTCGTTTAAACCTGTAGAAGCAGCTGAAAGATTAAATACACGCACGATTGCTGTACTGATGCTTCCTAGATTTTTTCTAGAAAGACCTGCAATAATGTCTGCTACTTGTCTTCCTTGACGATTTGCAGGTGAGGCTAAAGAAATCAGTGCTTCTTGGCCGTTAACTTGTTGTTGCACACTGATAGCATCTCCAATAGCATAAATATCTGGATCACTCGTTTGGTAATGTTTATCCACTGTGATACTATCTTTAATTCCCGTTTTTAAATTTGCATCTTTAGCTAATTTGCTTTCAGGTTGAACGCCGATCGATAAAATCGTAAGATCAGATGCTAACTGTTTGCTATCGGCTAAAATAAGCTGTGTGCCATTTGCTTTAAATTCTTCTACGGAATTAGAAGTGATAACTTCGATCCCTTGTGAAGTTAATTCATTTTGTACAAAAGCTGCCATTTCTTCATCTAAAGCCGGTAAAACTTGCGGCGCTTTTTCTACAATCCTTACATTGAGTCCTCTATTGTAGAGATTTTCTGCCATCTCTAATCCGATAAAACCAGCACCGATCACCGTCACATTTTTAACTTCTTCCTGCAAAGCTTCCATAATTTCATCCAGATCCGTAATTTTGCGTAAAGTATAAATGTTATCACTTTTTTCAATACCTGGAATTGCAGGCATAATCGGATTTGCACCGGGAGAAAGAATTAACTTATCATAAAATTCTTCGTATTCTCCATCTTCATTTTTAACAGTTACACTTTTATTATCTGGAAAAATTTGCAGGGCTTCATTATTTGGACGAACATCAATATTAAAACGTTCTTTTAGCTTTTCAGATGTTTGTACAAGTAATTGATTGCGATCTGCGATTTCTCCAGAAATATAATAAGGCAAACCACAATTAGCAAAAGATACATACGGGCCTTTTTCTAATACAATAATTTCCACATCTTCTTTTAAACGACGTAGACGAGTAGCGGCAGACATTCCACCTGCAACGCCACCTATGATAATAACTTTCATAAAAAATTCTCCTTTATCATAGAAAAATTTATTTTCTTACTTAAACATAGCAGAGAGTGTTGTAAAATAAAACAGCAATTGCACTGATTCTTACTATCAAATGAATTACTGTTTTATCAAACGTAGAAATATTTTTGTTACTTTATTTGTTACAGTACTTTTAAAAAGTAAAATGAAAACATTTGCCAGGACAGTCCTTAAATTAAATAAGAGGCAATCATGTTTTCTAATGATTCAATTACGTTTATTCCTCCTTTGTTTTATATGTAGAAATAAATTTTTTGTTTACCTTTGTAAACAATAGAATCTTATCATTTTTTATTTACAGTTGTAAACAAATAAGTTAAAAAAACAACTCCTCTATATTGACTAAGAGGAATCGCTCGTTTTAATGAATCTGCGTTTTATTTTTATTAAACAGCTATACGTTCTGCACTTAAAGCATAGGAAGCATATTGCTTCGCTTTTTCTACAATTTGTTCGTCTGTTTGGTGCGCCACGCCGTGCACAACAAAAGGTGCCAAATAATATGCTCCGACAAAGTTCGTTGTCGCTTCTAAAGGTCGTAATAGTTCAGCAACACTGAATTTAACAAACCTTTCCGCGGAATAACCTTCAAATGTTAACTTCTCAATTAAGAGAATTAGAACATAACGGTATTATTCCTCGTAAGGTCTACCAACAAGTGCCAACTAAAGTAGAGTATTCGATGACCAAATACGGAAATAGCTTATCTCCGATCATGATTTCAATGAGAAGTTGGGGCATGCAGCATTTGCAACGCATGGAAAAAATGGAAGTCGACAATAATTAATAAACGATTTGAGCCTCGGATAACTTTTTTGTCATCAGAGGCTCATTTTTTTTAACTATCTTTATTAGATAACAAATCAGCGATCACTGGATGAACTAAATCAATCAAATCTTGCACCGCAATTACTACACTTTTATCCAGTTCACCTGCAGAAACAGTAATACGTTCATAATTTTTTATTACTTCATCGAATAATATCGGATATTCTGGGTGATGCATATAAATTCCAATAGGCGTATTAGCACCATGCGGATAACCGGTGGTCTCCATCACATAATCCATCGGCGGGAGTCCTATTTTTCTATTTTTAGAAACAGCAGCCGTTTTTTTATAGTCCAGCCGAGCATCTAAAGGAACTAACGCAATCGTTGGTCCGGTCTTATTTCCTTTAAGTACTAAAGTCTTAAAAATAGGTGTTTTACTTGTATCAATATTATCAGAAGAAAATTCATAGGATTGATAAGCGATATTCTGCTTATCTAAAAAAAGCTCTACTTCATTTTTAGACATTTCTATTCTCCTTATCTTTTTATTTAAACTAATAAACATGATAAGAAATAAAATCTATGAAATCAAATATAGTGAACTAGCGTAAATTTGAAAATAGCCATTCTTTCTTGATTATTGAGGAAGGGATTTGATTTTCTTTATTCATTATTTTGTTTTTGAGGAAGCTTTTTCGAT
>NZ_JAKEIT010000038.1 GCF_021474685.1 Tetragenococcus halophilus
TTGACTTTCGTTAATTTCATAAATTTAATTAATTCAAAAATCAACGACTTAAATGTCTTAGCACTTCACTAAAATAACGTCAATAACTTTTTTTAACTTATATATAATATCTGTCGAACAATTGACCTCAACTAATTTATCACGAATGAATCTTGAAATCAATAAAGAATCATAACTTTTCTTTATTGATTTTAATTAAAAGAAAGGCATCCCTTCGATATCCATATCTTGGATAATCTCACGAAAGGTTTGTGCCTCTGCCCAATAGTATTGGTTAGGCAATTCTGCTTGCTGTTGTTTCTCTTGAGTTTCAAAAACAAACAAAGGAACATTTGCATCTTGCACTTGTCCATTGGTCAGTTCAACTAATCGAATATTTTTAATATCAAGCGCTACTTCTTCTTTTAAAAGTTGAAGAATGTTTGCTAAACCTGTTTGTTCATCAGAAAAATCTGTAAATGCCAAAGTAAATCTGTCTTCTGTTGTTCTTATTAAGAACTTCTTTGATCCATCTTCTAAATGAAGAATCACCGTACCAGCAACTTTTTTATTACTCAAATCTTTCACCTCGGCTAGTTATCCTTTTTTAACAGCATCGTATATTTTAACATGAAGTTATTTACTTTGTGAAGTCTTACCAGATAAAAGCATATCCATCGCTTCATCAGTCCATTCTGGTAAACATTCTTCTATTGATTGAAATCCAATATCTTTATTTTTATTCGTAAAATAACGTTTTTTGTGATAAGGCGGACGAACAAATTGCGACTCAAGTGTACGTTTTGAAAGACTAATTTTTTGCGTATATTCGTCTATATCGATGATCTGTACTCTTACTTTTTCGCCAACTTGAACCACTTCTCGTATGTCTTTAGTAAAACCTGATTGGATTTCTGATATATGAATCAATCCCTGAGTATGATCATCTAAAGAAACAAAAGCACCGTATGTTTGAATTCCGGTAATTGTTCCTTCTAAAATTTCTCCAATTTTATAGTCCATTTTATTCCCTCTTTTCGCAAATTTTATTATACTAGGAAATAGAAGAAAAATGAAGTATTGACTACGATACTTATTGAGGAGGAAAAATATGAGTCGATTTGATCAGATTGTTGACCGTAAAAAAACACAAAGCGTGAAATGGGATACTATAGAAGCAAACTATAAGCAAAAGGGCCTGTTACCAATGTGGGTAGCTGATATGGACTTCAAGGCGCCTGAAGCGGTTCAAAAAGCTTTTAAAAACTACCTGGACCAAGGCGTATTCGGTTATTCAATTATCCCGGATTCTTTGTATGAAGCTATCATTAATTGGCAAAAAGATCGTCACAATTTCACTATAAAAAAAGAAGAAATCTTGTTAAACAGTGGTGTTGTCCCCAGCCTTGCTCTAAGTGTACAAGCTTATACGAAACCCGGAGAGGCAGTTTTAATCCATGACCCTGTTTACCCACCTTTTGCTCAAGTAGTTGAAGAAAACGACCGCAAGCTGGTTCGTAGTAAATTAAATACAGACGATAAATTTACCATGAACTTAGATGAAATGGAGAAATTGATTCAAAAAGAAAATATTCGTTTATTTATTCTATGTAATCCACATAATCCTGGAGGACGTGTTTGGAGCAAAGAAGAACTGCAAGCTGTCGGTAATCTTTGTAAAAAATATAACGTTATAGTGGTAAGCGATGAAATTCATCAAGACATTGTCTATCAGCCAGAAATGTTTACGACCTTTCAAAATGCGGATCCTTCATTTAAAGATTTCTCTATCGTATTAACTGCAGCTACAAAAACTTTTAACCTAGCAGGTATTAAAAATTCAATGGTGTTTAGCAAAAACGAAAAATTACGACAAACCTTTGCAAATATTCAAAAGAAAAACTGCCAGGATGATATCAATACTTTTGGTATCATTGGTACACAAGCAGCCTATGAAGGTGGTAAAGAGTGGTTGGACGAACTATTAGTTTATTTAAAAGAAAATATCAATATCACCTACAACTTTTTCCAAAATGAACTACCTGATGTGAAAGTAAGTAAACCAGAAGCAACTTATCTTATGTGGTTAGACTTTTCTGCTTACCATTTAACAGATAAACAACTAGAAGAAAAACTTATTAATGAAGCAAAAGTAGTATTAAATCCGGGAATTTCTTACGGCCAAGAAGGTTCACAACATATGCGTATCAATCTTGCCTGTCCCCGCGCTACTTTAAAAGAAGGCTTACAAAGGATCGCTACGGCTTTTAGGTAAAATAAGGCGTATAGTGCAAATGCTAGAGTTTTGCGCTATACGTCTTATTTTTAATCTTTTATTTCGATACTATCAATAATCACATCATCTACTGGACGATCTTGCGAGTCTGTTGGTACTTTTTCAATCGTGTCAACGATATCCATGCCTTCAATCACTTGTCCAAAGACTGTATGACGAAAATCTAGCCAAGGTGTCCCACCATTTTTATAGGCTTCCACAATCTCCAAAGGATAACCTGCTTCTTGCATTTGCGATATCATGTTCTCAGGAAGGTTTTTATTTGTTACGATAAAAAATTGACTGCCATTCGTGTTAGGACCCGCATTAGCCATAGATAAAGCGCCCTGCAAGTTGAACAGCTCACTACTAAATTCATCTTCAAAATTTTCACCATAGATACTTTGGCCCCCAGCACCACTTCCTGTTGGATCGCCGCCTTGAATCATGAAATCGGGGATAATCCGATGAAAGATAACGCCATCATAGTATTGTTTTTTTGCCAATTCGATAAAGTTTTTTACAGTTTTTGGTGCTTGTTTATCAAATAATTGCAATTTAATTTCCCCTAGATTGGTTTGAATAATCGCTTGGGGACCTTCCTGTTTTGCTAAATTCATTTGTGGAAACTCAGTCAAAAAAATTCCTCCTTCTTAAAATTAAATGCTTACCCTTTTATCTTAGCAGAAAAAAATAGGAATGCCAGCTCTTCATTTCTTTGTTATAATACATCTAACTGCATTAAAAAATCCAGAAAGTTCTATACGAAGGGGGCCAGAAAATGGACATATACGATATCACGATCGTAGGCGCTGGTCCTGCAGGAATGTTTGCTGCTTTTTATGCCGGCATGCGCAATGCGAAAACTAAAATTATCGACACACTGCCACAACTAGGCGGTCAATTAACCACCCTGTATCCAGAAAAATATATTTATGATATTCCTGGATTTCCGAAAATAAAAGCAGATGAACTAGCACAAAATTTAGAAAAGCAACTAACGATGTTTAATCACCGTTATTGTTTGGAAGAAGAAGTGATAAAGCTTAACTATCAAGAGGATTTTATTGAAATTGTTACCAATCAACGTACGCATTATTCAAAAGCTGTAATTTTGGCTTTAGGTAATGGCTCTTTTCAACCGCGAAAGTTAAAGTTAGAACAAGCTGAAAGCTTTGAAAATAACGGTATTGATTATTTTATTACTGACCTTATGAAATATGCCGGTAAAAAAGTTGCTGTCGCAGGCGGAGGCGATTCAGCTGTTGATTGGGCCTTGATGTTAGAACCTATCGCTAAAGAAGTTTCCATTATTCATCGTAGGGGAAATTTCCGAGCGCATGAGCATAGTATGCAACAGTTAAAAAATTCATCTGTACAAATTTTAACGCCTTACATCATTAGAGAAGTATCAGGCGATAAAAGCTTAGACAGTCTACACTTACAAGTGGCTAAAAGCGAGGAAACGGTTGATTTAGCCATCGATTATTTAATTGTCAATTATGGTTTTTCCACCAACTTGGATTTAAAAGATTGGCAAATCAATAGTAACCGTCGCGGTATTCCGGTAAATTCTGATATGAAAAGTTCACAAGATGGTATCTATTGCTGTGGCGATATTACTTCCTATGATGGAAAAGTAGATTTAATTGCAACCGGCTTTGGGGAAGCCCCTACAGCGGTTAATAATGCGCTTCATTATATTGACCCTAAAAATCGAACACAGCCTATGCATTCATCCAGTCTTTTTCAACAAAGGTAATTAGGAGGTTCATTTATGGTATTAGAAACAAAAACATTAGAAGAAAAAGCACGACAATTATTAAAAGAACGCGGTGTTTCCGTTATCGATATTGCTAAACTAGTCATGTATTTACAAAAAGATTATATTCCAGGTTTATCACTGGAAAATTGTGTGGATAGCGTCGATTCGGTCCTATCTAAAAGAGAAGTGCACAATGCGATTTTGACAGGCATTCAATTAGATATTTTGGCCGAAGAAGATAAACTATTGCAACCTTTACAAGAAATTGTTGCTCAAGATGAAGGGCTTTATGGTATTGATGAGATCCTCGCACTTTCCATTGTCAATGTGTATGGATCGATCGGATTTACCAACTACGGCTATATTGATAAGGTAAAGCCGGGAATTTTACAAATGTTAAATGATCACGAGGGTCCGCGTATTCATACCTTTTTGGATGATATCGTAGGAGCAATCGCTGCTTCTGGTGCCAGTCGTTTGGCCCACCAATACCCAGACAATGCAGATGATTTGATGCATTAATATTTTATCTTGACCCAAATCAAAAACCCTTTTATAATATTTTTGAACTAATCGTACAGATAACACGGGACTTTTCCGTGTCGAAAAAGAGGCGGTTTCTATTGACTTAGAAGCAGTCTCTTTTTTAATGATTTTAAAGGAGTATACACACAATGGAAAAAGTAAAAATTCATTTATTACCGGCCGTTCTAGCAGCTGGTATCATGTCATTTTCGGGAGTGTTGATTGAAACAGCGATGAATGTCACCTTCCCCACTCTAATCTCAGAATTTAATATCTCGACTTCGATGGTCCAATGGGTGACGACGATTTATCTACTGGTTATTTCTATTATGGTCCCTTTTTCGAATTATTTAATTAAAAACTTCTCCATTCGAAAATTATTTATGATCGCAAATTTCTTTTTCATCGCTGGACTTATAACTGACTTTATTTCCCCAACATTTTTCGTTTTACTTTTAGGACGCATTTTACAAGGGGTTAGTACAGGTATCGCTTTACCGTTGATGTTTCATATTATTTTAACATTTACGCCTTTAGAAAAAAGAGGCGGGATGATGGGTGTTGGTATGCTAACAACTTCCATTGCACCAGCCGTCGGACCTACATATGGCGGGTTGTTAACCTCGGTTCTTTCTTGGCATTATATCTTTTTATTTTTAATTCCTATTTTACTACTTTCTCTTGCCCTAGGCTTATATGCTATTCCAGAGATAAGTGTAGAAAAAAATAGCAAACTTGATATTATCAGTCTTTTTGGCATTGCTTTATTATTTAGTGGATTATTAGTTTTTCTCAATCAGATGGGAAGCCTCAAAAGTTTACTTCCGCTATTCATTGGAATTGTTGGTTTAGTGATTTTCTTACAACGTAGTGCTAAATCATCTTTTCCTTTAGTAAAGATTGATGTGTTGAAAGACAAAGCTTTTGTCCTATTTCTATGTGGATTTCTTGTTTGTCAGTTCTTACTTTTAGGTATTTCTTTTGTATTGCCAAACTTTGTTCAGATCGTCTCTGAGGAAAATGCCTTTATCGCTGGCTTAGTGATGTTACCTGGTGCCGCTGTTGGCGCCATTTTAGCTCCTATTTCAGGAAGAGTGTTGGATAAATATGGCGCTAAAAAACCTATATTAACTGGTTTAATATTAGCTGCTATCGGCTGGATCGCTTTAACACTACTTTTAAAACAACCCAGTTTATTGGGTTTTGTAGGCAGTCATGTATTTTATATGATTGGCCTTGGTTTTGCTTATAGTAATATGATGACAAGCGGTATGAATCTTTTAACACAAGAAGAATATGGAGATGGAAATACACTTTTTAATACTTTGCAACAATTTTCCGGTGCAGCCGCTACTTCTATCGTGGCAAGTGTTATTAATATCTTCCAAGAAAATAACGCTGATTACCAAGTAGGCACGACTATAGGCGCGCAAGTAGCAATGCTTATTCTATTGTCTTTACTTTTAATCATTATCATTGCCTGCATCATTCATTTTCGACAAGCTAAGCATAATTAAAAAAGCAGCGGGATTACCGCTGCTTTTTTAATTTATATTTACTTGATTCTTTTTTAATAAACGGAAAATAAAATAAGGGGCGCCGATGATAGATACAATAATCCCAGCCGCCATCTCTCCATTAGTTAAAATAACACGTCCTAAAATATCACTGTATAATAAAAGCAAGCTGCCTATAAAAACTGACATGAGTAAGGCGTGGTTATTTTTTCGTTTCACAATATTTTTTGCTAAGTGAGGTGCGATTAGACCGATAAAACTAATACTTCCAGCAACAGATACGCTGGTTGCTGCTAAAATAACCGCACTAATAAGATAAAAAAGTTGTTTTTTCTTCAAAGAAACACCTAAAGCGATAGCTTCCTCATCTCCCAAATTGATTACTTCTAAACTTTTTCCTTGAAATAAAATAAGAGGCAACAAAATAAGCAAAGCAGGAAAAATCATGAGAACATGGTCCCAAGTTGTTCCCCAAATCGTTCCGGCTAACCAGGAAGTGACAAAACGATAACTATCTTGCGAAATACGAACAGTACCGATCAATGTTAATGCTGAAATACCGGCGTTAACTGCTATTCCAGCCAGTAATAAGCGATTCGGATCAAATTTTTCTTTTTGTTTACCGCAAAAATAAACTAGAAAAGTAGCTAGAAAACTACCTAAACAAGCAATCAGCGGTAATATATGACTTGACGTTTGGCTGGTAAAAAAGCCTAGATAAAGTAAAACAGTCAAACCAGCACCAGCATTGATCCCTAAAATCCCCGGATCGGCTAAATCATTATGGGTAATTCCTTGAAATAAATAACCTGAAACCGCCAGTCCAGCACCCGCCAAAATAGAAACCAGTGTACGAGGCAGGCGAAAATCTAGAACAACTAACTGATGAGCTGATGTCCCCTGATTTGTTAACACGGCTAAAAGCTCTGAAAAAGATAAGGGAATCGTACCCATAATAAGGCTTAAAGTTAGCCCAGCAGCTAATAAAATACCTAGTAGTAGCCAAACAACTCCTTTTTTCATACATTGCCCCTCCTGATTTGAATCAATAATAACGGTACGCCAATTAATGTAATAATGACGCCTACCGGAGTTTCTAAAGGTGGAGCAATTAAACGTGAACCTATATCAGCTACAACAAAAAATAAAGCACCAAATAAAGTAGCAGCAGGGATAACAAAACAGTAATCATGACCCACAAAAAAGCGTACGACATGCGGAACAATCAGGCCTAAAAAGCTGATGGTTCCCACTAAAGATACAGCAGTCCCTGCTAGTAACAACACACAAAACATACTCTTTTCGCGAATCCTTTCTGGTTTTTTCCCTAAAGAAACCGCTGTTTCATCTCCCATAGCTAATAAAGTCACTTGCTTGCTGATCAGCCAAGCACCGATAAGACCCACTAACAGCACAGGAAGGGCCAACTTAAGCTGTGGCCAGCTAACATTGCCACTACCGCCTACAAACCAGAAAGTGATCTCTTGATTTAAGTTAAACAACAAACGGATACTTTGACTTAAAGCTGTAAAAAACGAGCCGATCGCAGCTCCTAAAAGCACCATATAAATAGGTGAGTGCGCAAAAACACTTCGATTTGAAGCTACATAAATCACAGCTAATACGATTGCAGCGCCAATAAAAGAAGACAGAATAGTTACAAATGGTGTGGGCGTAGTTGAAAAAGCAAAAGCGAGGGCAAGACCCAAACCAGCGCCAGCATTAATACCTAAAAGTCCCGAATCGGCAATAGGGTTATGCGTGATTCCTTGCATCAAGGCACCTGCAGCGGCAAAAGCTGCTCCTACAGCCAAGGAGGCGATTGTACGCGGGAGACGCAAATAATAGATTAATTGGTGTGTTTGATTAGCCCTATCAAATTGTAAAAAAGAGTCTCTTACTTCTTGCCAAGAATTTTCAATCGCACCATATTTTAAAGAGGATGCTGTTGCTATAATCAATAAAATGACTAGTAATAAGAAAAACCAGGTTTTCTTCATGATCAACTCCTCACTAAATCATAAGAAAGAATAAATGGTTTTTGGTTTTTCTTTGAAAGCACAACTTCTGGTCGAATATCAAATAGTTCTAATAAACGTTCTGCTGTGAACACTTCTTGCGGTTCCCCTTTTAATAGTAACTGACCTTGTTTTAATCCTATGATATAGTCTGAAAATTGCGCCGCATGATTTAAATCATGGATCGTCATTAAAATCGTTTTACCTTGTCGATTAATATCTTCTAATAGATAAAGAATTTCCAACTGATGAGCAGGATCCAAAGAAGAAATAGGTTCATCCAAAATTAAAATATCTGTATCTTGGGCCAAGGCCATAGCAATCCAAACACGTTGCTGTTGCCCTCCGGATAAGGTATTTAATGTCCGCTGTTTTAATTCCAACAAACCGGTCACTTCCAATGCCCATTGAATCAATTCATGGTCATCTTTTTGCAAACCAACAAAACTCTTCTGATAAGGAAAACGACCATAAGCGACGATTTCTGCTACACTCAATCCATTTATTACATTGTTCTTCTGCGACAAAGAAGCAATTTTTTTCGCCACAGATTTAGTATTTAGTGTATTAATATCTTCTCCATTGATGTGGACGCTTCCATTTTCAGGCAATAAAATGCGCGCCAATGTTTTAAGCAGCGTCGTTTTTCCACTTCCATTTGGACCAATCATACTTGTGATTTTTTTAGCAGGAATTTCTATATTTATATCTTTTAAAACGATCTTTTTTTCATACCCGCAATAAAGGCTATTTGTCGCTAATTTTGTCATAAATCTCACTCATTTCTTTCTAGTGATAACTCTTCTCAATTATCTCTTTTTCTAATGACTTCGTCAACCTTTGAACAAAAAAATTTTTGCTTTGGCTAAAACTTTGTTGACTTCTAATAAATGATTTGTGATAATATTAACTGATAACGGTTATCATTTGTAAAAAAGGAGAAAATTATGATGAAAAGGTTTCTACCATTTACTTTGCTATGTTTATCTGCTGTTTTTTTAGCTTCTTGTGAAAATGCGAACTCAAAAACTGATTCTAACTCTGATACTGAAAAGCAAACTCGGACTTTAACCGATGCCCAGGATAACAAGGTCGAAATCCCTGATCAACCCGAAAGAATTATTGCCCCTTATTTAGAAGATTACTTAATCGCTTTGGATGAAAAACCCGTGGCACAATGGACAGTCGGAGAAGGTCAAATTCAAGAATATCTACAGGACGATTTAGAAGACCTTCCGACCATTAATTTTGATCTTCCTTATGAAGATGTCTTAAATTTTGAACCAGACTTATTACTCATTGAATCAGATGCCACTGTCGAAGGCGGTAAGTATGAAGAATATGAAAAAATTGCACCCACCTATGTTGTAAAAAATGGCGAAGATATACCATGGGAAGAGCGTTTGGAAGACCTAGGACAAGTATTTGATAAAGAAGAACAAGCGCAAGAAGTTGAAGAAAATTATCAAAATAAGGTTGAAGCAACACAAGACGAACTACAAGATAAAATTGACGGAAAATCCGTAGCCGTAATTTGGGTTACCAATAATTCAGCATTTATGGTGTCTGAAGACCGGTCAAGCGGAAGATTATTATACGAAGATTTAAGCTTTGAAGTACCCGAATTAACCCAAGAAATTTCTGAAGATGCCGAAGCTGACTGGACGCAAGTTTCTTTGGAAAGCTTATCACAATTGGATGCTGATTATCTTTTCTTGGTAAATAGCGATGAAGGAGCTGAAATGTTTGACGATCCTTTGTGGAATAATATTCCTGCAGTAGAAAATGATCAGCTATTTGAATTTGGCCCAGACAGCAGCTGGCTTTATAACGGACCTATCGCCTACACTCAGATGTTAGAAGATGTTAAAGAATCACTAGAATAAATAAATGCTGCTTAGCTCCAATTTTTATAGATATTGGGGCTAACTTTCGTAATACCCACTAATTGATAAATTATTGGCGGAAAACTTAAAAATCTTCCTCCAATATGCTGCAATTTAAGTAATAGATTTTTGATTTCAACAAATCAATCCTTTCACAAAAGTTTTTACAGCTTCAAAGTAATCTATTTTCTTTATAAAAAACAATGCCTTTTACAATGAAGGCATCGTTTTTTTCTTATCTATAATTATCAATTGTTTGTCGAATCTGATCAATTCGCTGCTTGTAAGTTTCAGCAGCATTATTTTGAAATAAAGCCGAAGTTCCTAAAACGAAAATATCAGGCATTATTGTTTTCATCCAGGAAATGGTTTGTGCATTGATATTTCCGTCTATTTCTATTCTCGTTTTCAATCCCCTTTTAGCCAAGATGGTTTTAAGCTGACGTAATTTTTCTAAAGTCTCCTTACGAAAATCTTGTCCAGAAAAACCAGTGGGTACAGTCATCAATAAAATCTGATCGACTTCTGCTATGTAAGGCAAAACATCCTCCACAAGGGTAGCCGGATTAAAGGCTAGTGAAGCTTGAATACCATATTTTTTCAAACGGTTAATGAGAAGAATTGGATTGGCTGCTGCCTCAACATGAAAAGAGATGATTTCAGGTTGTAAAAAACGAAACATTTCAATATATTTTTCCGGCATTTCAGTTGCTAAATGAATATCAAAAGGTAGGGATGTTTTCTTTTGCACGCTTGCCATCCACTCGGGTCCTAATGCTAAATTATCAACAAATACACCATCCATTACATCTAGATGTAATAAATCACAACCTGCTTGTTCCAAATACTCTAATTCTTTTTGAATATTTAACATATCTGCACACATCAATGAAGCTGCAATTTTTTCCAATATTAGCCTCTCCTTTAATAAAACATTTATCTAACTATTTCTCTTCTTTATTTAAAGTGATTTTCGAACTATAAACAGCGCCGATAATTCCCGCTTCATTTTCAAATTTTGCCGGAACAATTTCAGGAAAATCCATATCAACTAGTGCACTATGTTCATTTTGTAATTGTTTATAAGCCCTCTTCAACTCTTTTAAAAAGGTTTTATTGACGCTAATTCCACCGCCAATGACAACCGTTGCGGGATCAAATACAACTGCAACGTTCAAAATCCCTTGCGCTAGCTTGCGATGAAATTTAGCTAATACGGTTTGCGCTAAATATTCACCCTCTTCAGCACGATCATAGATCACACGAGCATCATCGATTTTCTCGCCAGATTTTAAGTTATAAATCCGCAGTAAACCAATGATTGTAGCAGCTTGTAGATTCATAGTACTTAAATTCAAATCATCTTGATTATCATCTAAAAGCATCCAACCGAATTCACCAGCCCGGGCATGAGCACCACGATAAATCTCATTATTAACAACTAGACAACCCCCAATGCCTGTTCCAACCACTAAACTAAGATAGTTCGCAACACCTTGAGCTGCACCGCCCCATTTTTCCGCTATTGAAGCTGCATTTGCATCGTTTTCTACATAGACAAATAACCCCGTGCGTTTAGCGATTTCTTCTTTAATGTTATCGCCATATAAACACTTAATAGCACCAGCAGTCGTTAAATAACCATCTTCTTCAACTACACCAGGAACTGACATACCTACCGCTTTTATCGCATACTTTGTTTTATAATCAGAAATAACTTGAACAATATCATCTAAAATTCCTTTTTTAGTTTTAGGCGTAGGAAAATTTTTCTTATCCTTCATTGTGCCCTCTTCATCTAAAAGTCCAATTTTAATTGAGCTACCGCCAATATCTACTCCTACATACATACTATGGATAATCCTTTCCTACAATTTCAATACATTTGAACATGTGACTGTTTAATGTTACATGTTCTTTAACTTAAAAAAACTTATTCTTATTATAATTGATATAAACAGTATATTCCACTACGGAAAACCTAAAACAAACCATTTATCTTTCTTGAGCCCTTTAGAAATTTGTTCGGATATAGTAGAGTAATCTGCTCCTTTTGTAATTTACAGAAATTAACTTTCTTTTTATCTAATGTTAGGAAAAAATGTTAGCGCCTTAAAAGCAAACATTTTTCTTATTTTTTTAGATTAATTGCTTATTCTTATTGAAAATAACGTGGTATAACACATAGAATAAAGCAAGTAGTTCGTCTTTTTTTAAACAGAAAGTTTTCATCTAATACGCATACCATTTGCTATAATATTTCAGTGTATTTAGTATGACTTCCTGCTGTTTTCAATTTTATACAAAGGAGCGAAAATAATTGAACAAAAATGATCGATTGCCAGAAGTTGATGAAAAGCTTCCATTGAGACAGAATTTACTTCTAGGATTACAACATACTGTAATTGCTGTCTTAGCTGCCATACCGGTTCCCTTATTAATTTCAACCAATGCTGGGTTAACGCCAGAACAGACACGTTTTTTTATTAATGCAATCATTTTTGGTGCTGGTTTATCTAGTTTATTAATGTCTTTAAATATTATCCCCAAAACAAGCCCAATGATTCCTATGGTTATGGGCGCTAATTTTGCAGTAGTTCCTATTGCAAGTACTACGTTAAATGACGCTCCTGATATTGCAACAGGTTTTCAAATCATCGCCGGTTCTACAATGATTGTAGGTGCTTTTTGTTTTTTAGCCGCTCCTTTTTGGATTAAGTTGCAACGTTTTTTCCCGCCTATTGTGGTTGGGACAAATCTGATTGTTCTAGGTGTTTCTTTACTACCTAATACTTTTCATTGGCTAATGGGAGACAAAGCTTACGACTTAACAGAAAGCATCGATTATCAAACGCTATTAATGGCTCTAGCAATCTTTGTTTTCCATATCATTATCAGTAAGTATTTTAAAGGCTTACTAGGAAATTTAACAATCCTTATTTCTCTTGTTTTTGGTACATTACTAGCATTTTCTTTAGGAATGGTCGATTTTTCGTCGGTAGAAGAAGCTCCATGGTTTGGGCTAAATTTACCTTTCCATTACGGAATTCCTAAGTTTAATTTAACAGCAACACTTTCATTTTTAATTGCCATTATCCTAGGAATGGTTGAAATATCAGGCACAGCTATGGGGATTCATGATATTGTTGAAAAAGAAATGACCAAAAACCAATTTAGCCGTGTCCTTAAAACCTTAGGAATTGGCACATTTATATCTGGGCTATTTAATGGCGTACAGCCCACTGCTTTTGTGCAAAACGTCGGTATACTCGATCTATCAAAAGTCAAAAGCCGGTTTGCCATTGTAACATCTGGACTTATGTTATTGTTGATCGGTTTTATCCCTAAATTTTCCGCTTTAATTTCAGCCATACCTGACCCAGTCTTAGGCGGACTCGGCTTCGCTATTTTTGGTATTATTATCGGTAGTGGCATTAATATTTTGAAACAAGTGAGTTTTGAAGGTAATCAAAATATGTTAATCATTGGTTTGAGCGTTGGTATCTGTATGTTACCTTCTGTCTATCCAAACTTTTACGCAAACTTTCCAGATATTATTCAAAATATTTTTGGGAGTGGCATCTTAGCTGGATCGTTAACAGCTATTACATTGAATTTATTTTTTAACTTTAAAGAACTACGAAATGGCGCGAATTAAGCTCATTATTTTAATGTGCTTAACTACAAATAATACCACTAGAATGAAAAAACTAGTGGTATTATTTTTGATTTATCTCAACGTTTTTATGTTTTAATGTGCTCAATACAACTTATTCCATAATTGTTAGCTCTTTTTTTGCAATGAATAACAATACTTTCACAATTTAATGATCTTATCTGCGCATATTCTCATTAAATTACGCTTTCTATGTTCTTATTTTTTCTCTTGTAACCAATTTTCATCAATGTCACGAAAATCTTTTACGATTTCATCAGCAGAAGATAAATCTTGCTCTGGATAATCCGGGTTAACAAAGCCAACACAATACATCTTAGCTGCTTTAGCTGCACGTGTACCGTTTTTCGTATCCTCAATCACAATACAATCGCTAGGCTCAGAGCCTAATAACTGCGCTGTATGCAAAAAGACATCCGGTGCTGGTTTAGAATGCTCCACTTCTTCTGCGCTAACAGCCTGAGTAAAATAACCATCTAAACCAAGTTCTTTTAGATTACGAATAATTTCTTCTTTGCGAGAAGCTGAAGCCACACCTAACTTAAATCCAGTTTGATATAGCCGCTTTATCAAATCCTTTACATTCGCAATTGCTTGTACACCATCGTTTTTAATAATTTCATCGCGTCGTCTATTCATTTCTTTACCATATTCTTCCACTGTTTTAGGCAAATCAAATTCATCCTTCATCTTTTGCCACATAAAATCAGCAGTCGTTCCCATAAATTGATATTGATAACTAACAGGAACATCATGACCTTCTTCACGAAGAATATCTGTTTTTGATTTAAAAAAAGTATATTCAGAATCGACGATTACGCCGTCCATATCAAATATAAAAGTATTCATTATTTCTCCTAAAGTTCGTAAATTTTTATTATATCAGAAATTTGCTTAATACATATTTTATCATCTAGTATTAAAAATTTCATAGATATTTTTAATTAATTATCTACTATAAAAAAGTATGCAAAGCTTTCACGCCTTACATACTTTTACTTAATCTTTTATATCACTTCTTCGAAACTTCATGTCCGCCAAATTGGTTCCTTAAAGAAGCAACAATCTTTTCACCATATTTTTCTTCATCAACACTAGCATATCTAGCCAGTAAAGCTTGTGTAATTACAGGAGCTGATAATTCTTGCCGCAACATTTCTTCTGCGGTCCACTTACCTTCACCAGAAGATGGGATGACACCGTCAATGTCTTCAAGTTGTGGATCTTCTTGCAACAAGTTTTCTGTCAGACCCATCAGCCAACTGCGGATAACAGAACCATTGTTAAATACCTTGGCAACTCCTGCTAAATCATAATTATATTCTCCGTTATGAATAAGATTAAAACCTTCACCAATCGCTTGCATCATGCCATATTCGATACCATTATGAATCATTTTTAAGTAATGTCCACTACCTACGGGACCACAATAAAAATAGCCATCAGTTACACAAAGAGCTTCAAATAATGGACGAATTTCTTCAAATTTTTCGGCGTCGCCTCCGATCATCATACAAGCACCTTCTCGTGCGCCAGAAGTGCCACCTGATGTACCCACATCAAAGAAATATACACCTTGTTCTTTAGCTTTTTCGCCATTTTTTTGACTGTCAGTAAACTTAGAATTTCCACCATCAATCAAAATGTCACCTTGATCCATAATATCCACACAAGAAGCGACTTGATTATTCGTGACTTCTCCAGCTGGAAGCATCAACCAAACTACTGCAGGCGTCTTTTTATCATCCATTAATGCTTCAAAACTTGAATAAAAAGTACCGCCATTTTGTTCAAATTCATTTTTAATTTCGCTATTTCGGTCAAAACCTGATACATTATAGCCGTGTTCTAATAAATTATAGGCTAAATTTAATCCCATTTTTCCTAAACCAATAATACGAATATCCAACACTACATCTCCTCGAAATATAACTTCTAATTTTTATATCTTCCGTAAATAACGATAGTACATAATTGTTGTTATTTCAAATATGTTGTTGAAATCGATAAATGGGATAAAATAATAAGAGGCATGACATTTTCTTAGTAGGCCTTGTTTACGCCCTCTTTAAAAAACTATTGTAAAAAATGTACAAAACAAGTTTTGACTATCGATAGTATTTATTAAAAAAACACTTTTATTTAACTTAATTCCAAATCTTGGTCAAGAAGCTGCTCCATCATTTGCATAAAATCTTGATAGTCCTCAACACTAAGTAATTTCTTAACATTCCCCTTAATAGATACAATACTAATAATAGATTGTAAGAGCTCATTAAATATTCGAGTATCTTGTTTATTTATTGCTATCATAAAAATCAGCTGTACACCTTCTGCACTATTTTCGTTCCATTGCAAACTGTTTTGATTCATCATCACGACAATACCTGTGGAATTTGCTTGCATCTTAAGCGTATGCGGAACTGCAACATTACCGTAATTTGTTGCTGCCATATTTTCACGTCGTACCAGCTCTTGTAAAAACTCATTATCCACGTAATTTAATTTCTGTAATTGTCGAGCTCCAAAACATAAACACTCTTCTTTATCAGCAAAATTAGTATCTGTAAAAAAAAGCCTCCGATCCGTATATTTATATAAACATTCTTGTATAAATTTTACTTTTAAATCATGATATATTTTACTAATTTCATTTTTTATTTTATTAACATCAAAACTAGACACTAACGGAGATATTTTTACAACGTAATTATTACTAGGAACCGGTATATCAAAGGTAGTTAGTACTAGACTTGAATTTATATCTGTTGTTTTGTTTAACTTAGAGATAACCTGAGAAATTTGCAATTGTTCATAAAAAGTTTCCTTAACTTTACGTGTAATTACTTTCGCAGAATCATAGTATTCAGGAGTGACAATAACGGTGTTAATTTTATGTTTAACATTATCTTCCATATAAGTACCTAAATGAAGGAGCAAATAGATGCTTTCTTCACTATTTAGTTTCATATCTAACTTTTCCGACAAACGTTCTAAAATATATAAAGCTAATTCATGCATAAAAGGGTACACTTTCTCCAAATAATCAAATTCATTACTAGGATAATCGTTTTTAAGTTTAGAGCGATCTACAATATTGTTCACATGAATTATAAAACGTACTAAAAAATTATCTTTTTTTAGTTGCAAACCGTACTCCTCGTTTACTTCATCTATAACCGTTAAACATGTTTCTATAATATAATCAGGTACGAATTCTTTTAGATTATTTAGATTTTGTTCTCCAGTTCCTTTAGAGATTGTTTTTCCTATCAAAGCTAAAGTTAACTCTTCTATTTCATACTCATTAAAATTCAAACCATATGTCATGCCGATTTTTTTAGTAATTTCTTTTGTAATAGAGTATTCAGAACGTTGCATAAATCTTTTAGTTTCTTTATTTGATATAGGTTTTTTGTATTTTTTCCCATTTTTTATTCTATTAATTGATATAGAGTAATGTAATAATAAATCATTTAATTCATAACCGTTGATAACTAAATCCTGTTTACTTACTACAGAAGCAATAATATCTTGCAGATCTGATAATGGAATCATTGGTATAAGTTTTTGTAAATTTAGTATAGAACCTTTATAATCCGAGCTACGTAGCTTTTCCCCAACATATTTATGAAAAATCAATCGCCGGTTATATTCTTCTCCCGTAATAAAAATTAAGCCATCTTGTATTTTTATTCTTACCCCTGACTGTTTATTTATTTTATTAAATTTTGTTATGGCACTACGAATTGTTGACTCTGAATAAAATAATTTCTCTAACAATTCAGTAATCGCCATTTTATTACTCACAGAAGTAAATAAAGTAGCGAATATTTGATCTTCTAACTTTTCACTTTGAAAAGTTGAATTTACATAATTTTCATTTAACAGACGGTAACCAAGCGGACTTGATTCAATTCTTTTTTTGTCTTTGTTTATATCCTGAATGCGATTTCTAATCGTTCGCCTCGAAACGCCAAACTGGGTCGCCATGATTAAGCCACTTTGCCAATCAGAATATTGTTTTAAAAATGAAATGATGTCCTCATTTGAAACTCTCATATAATCATCCTCTTGAGACAAACTTAATTAACAGTCTCTCAATTATACATTAGGGTCACCTAAAGGCAATGATGATCATACTTTAAGTGAACCTAAACTATGCCTTGAGGTCTATTTTAAATAAAATTTATAGCACTTTTCCGTTACTAGCAATAACGCTTTTATACCAGAAGTAACTATCTTTTAAATAACGTTTACCAGTCCCCAGTCCGTTATCATCAAGATCAACATATACAAAACCATACCTTTTTGACATTTGTTGAGAAGAACAGCTAACAATATCAATAGGTCCCCAGGCACAGTAACCAAATACGTTAGCGCCATCATGTATTGCTCGCCCTACTTGTCGGATATGTTCACCCAGATATTGTGCTCGATATTCATCGTGAACAGTACCATCTTCTAATTTATCATACATACCTAACCCATTTTCGGCGATAAGTAAAGGTTTTTCATAACGGTCCCAATACTGTGATAAAGTATTATATAATCCCTGTGGATCAATTGACCAACCCCAAGGGCTAGCTTCCAAATTAGGATTTTCAGAAGCTGATTCAGGCTTATCAGTATTTTTTCTTGAATCTACTACTTTAGAATAATAGTAAGAAATAGCTAGATAATCTAATGTATTTTCTTTTAACAGCGTTTCTTCTTCTTTTGTCATCGCAATATCAATATGATATTTAGCAAAATAATTTTTTGCATATTGTGGATATTCTCCTCTGAATTCAACATCAGTAAAGAAATACTGCATACGATTATGCTTTAAAGCTAATATGACATCATCTGGGTGACAAGTCCCCGGGTAAACCGTCCCATCAGCAACCATTGTACCAATTTGTAACTCTGACAGATCAAGTTCCTTTGCATATGCTTTAATTTTTGCAGCTGCAACCATTTGGTTGTGAACGCCCTGATAAATCGCCTGTTCAAAATTTTCATATTGATCTGAACAAATTCCTAAAGATAAAAATGGTTCAATTTGTATCATGTTAATTTGATTAATAACAATCCAATATTTGACTTTTTTACCAAACCAATCTAGTAAAATTTTTCCATAGTTCTCAAACATATCAATTACAGCTTTATTAGCCCAACCGCCGTGATTTAATGTAATATTAGTCGGAGTTTCATAATGTAACATAGTAACAATCGGTTCAATTCCTAGGGTTAGCATATAATCAAACATTTCATTGTAATGTTTTAAAGCTGATATATTTGGCTCAGTATCATCTCCATTAGGGAACACTCTTGACCAATCGATAGAAGTACGAAAAGTTTTAAATCCTATGTCTGCAAGTAGTTTTAAATCTTCTTTGTAAGTATGATAAAAATTAATTCCAAACCTTTTTGGAAAATATAAATTATCACACTAGTGGTGCATTAATATA
>NZ_JAKEIT010000039.1 GCF_021474685.1 Tetragenococcus halophilus
AAACATTATAAAAATATCATATTTTGTTTGGTAGGAACCTTTGTTAATGCGTTGGGCGTTAACTGCTTTCTACTTGGAGCAAATTTAGGTGATGGAGGTACCGTCGGAATATCTCTGGCTTTAAAGTATACGCTGGGTCTTTCACCCGCTTTAACATCTTTAATTATAAATACTTTAGTCGTTTTTGTCGGTTGGAAATTTTTAAGTAAAACCACAGCCATTTACACCGTGATTGCCAATACATCGCTTTCTTTCTTTTTAAATTTAACTGAAGGAATTAATTTAGGGATCGATGATTTCGTTATAAATTCTGTATTCGGAGGTGCTGTTATCGGGATTGGCGCTGGTCTGGTGATCTCAACTGGAAGCACACTAGGAGGGACCTCTGTCATAGCTAAAATAATTAATAAATATACTGATATAAAAACTTCGCAAGGAATTTTTATGTTGGATGGCTTAGTTGTCCTATCTTTCCTTTTAGTCCTTCCTGTAGAAAATGTTTTATTTACTATCATTATGCTATTTGTAACGGAAAGAGCCACCTCCTTTATTATCGAAGGCTTTAACCCTAAAAAGGCGGTTACCATTATATCCAATAAAAATGAGGGAATCAGTAATAAAATCAATACTTTTACAGGTAGAGGTTCAACGTTATTAACAGGTAGCGGCGGTTATAGTAAAAGCGAACGAACGATGCTTTATGTTGTTGTACCGCAATCACAAGTGACTAGGATCAAAAAGCTTGTCAATAAAGAAGACGAACATGCATTTTTGGCCATCCATGATGTCAGAGATGTCCTAGGTAGCGGCTTTATCAATATCAATTAAGATAAAATATTCATTGTTCCCACCATCATTTACAAATATTGGCGGAAACTTTTTTGATGTCCCTCCAATAATTTTTCAATTGGTGGCATCTTTAAAAATATGCCACCAATTTTTATGATTTTGGAGGGACAATTTTATTTGATATTTTCCTTCTAAATTGTAAAGGAGAGTCACCATAATACTCGCCAAACTTTTTGATAAAGTAAGCGACATTTTCCATCCCTACGCTTTCGGCAACTTCTTTAACAGTTAGATCTGTTTCTAATAATTCTTTTTTTGCCATAGATAAACGAATATTCATCAATCTTTTTTGCGGAGTTATTCCGGTAATCACTTTATAAGTGTGGCGTAAATATGATTCTGAACCTCGTGCTAGGTGAGCTAATTCTTCCAGGGTTAACTTCTGCTGATAATTATGAAGTAAAATCGTATCAATTTCTCTTACCCATTCCTGATTGCTAACTGGCTCACCTAAGGGTTGGCATCTTTTACAAGGTCTGTAACCTGCCTGTACAGCCTCTTCTTTCGTATAATAAATTTCTATATTTTCTTTTTTGGGTAATCTTGAAAGACAAGAAGGGCGACAAAAAATCCGAGTACTTTTGACTGCATACCAAAAGATATCATCATAATACTTATTATTATCTTTTATTGCCTGCCACTCAGTTTTTGTTATGCTCACAACAAACCTCCTCTCATCGAACGCCTTCTAAAGTAAGCAGTTTTAATTTTCTTTCGATCCCTCCTGCATAACCGGTCAGAGAACCATCGCTTCCAATGACTCTATGACAAGGAATCATGATCGAAATAGGATTATGCCCTACAGCGCCACCTACAGCTCGTGCTGATCCAACGTTTTTACCGTAATTTTCTTTTAATTTATCAAGGATTTGCTGATAAGTAATCGTTTGTCCATAAGGTACAGTTTGCAAAATTGATAATACCTTTTGACGAAAATCTGTAACTTTAGGAGCTAATGATAAATGCTCTTTTGCAGGTTTTCTTCCGTCGAAATAGTCACTCAACCACTCTTTTACTTTCTTTATCACACGGTTTTCTTGATCAACAGCTTCTTCTAAAGAATAGGAAGCACCGTAATATTGCTGATCTTCAAACCATAACCCTAACACAGAACTGTTGTCAGCTAATATTAGGATATTGCCTAAAGGTGATGCATATTTACTTTTATATAACATCTTTTTCCACCTTTCTTTTATCATCTTTATTCATTTCGTCACTAAAAAAATTTCTTTCTTATAAATCTATTATAGCAATTTTTGCTTATAAAAAATAATACGATCTGGCTTTTTTAGCACATCCTAAAAAAGCCCAGACCTATTCTTTTATAGATCTGGACTTCTGCTGTTAAATTAAGCATCTTTCCATACTTCTTGGGCAATGTCTTTGATAAATCTTATTTTATTCCATTGCTGTTCTTCGGTTAAAATATTTCCTTCTTCAGTGGAGGCAAAACCACATTGAGGACTAAGACATAAGTTTTCTAAAGGAACAAACTGACTTGCTTCTCTGATACGTGCGATAATATCTTCCCGATTTTCTAAACTTCCTGATTTAGAAGTCACTAAGCCTAAAACCACCTTCTTTCCAGCTGTTACATTAGCTAAAGGTGAAAAACCGCCTGCACGATCACTATCATATTCTAGATAATAAGCATTAACATTTTCTTGGTCAAATAAGGGACTAGACACATTATCATAGCCCCCCGAAGAGGACCAAGTCGACTGATAGTTTCCTCGACAAATGTGTGTGTTGATCACAAGATCTTGTGGTTGATTGTCAATAATCGCATTATTTAAAGTAACAAACAATCGTTTTTGTTCTTCTGCTTCTTTTTCGGCCCTAGCGTGCTCTTTATTAGCCACTTTTTCTGGAATGCCATTTGTCATAGGCGTGCCAGCTGCTAACATTCCCCAAGTACAGTCATCGATTTGTAAAGTTTTAACACCTGCAGCATAAAATTCCGATATAGCTTCCCGATAAGCAGAAATAATCCCGTCAACTAAGGCTTCTGTTGTTGAATATATTTCTTTAGTTGATGCTTCATTTTCCGGTCTAGCCAATTCTGCCCAAAATTGTGCAGGGGCTGGTATCGTTAATTTTACTTCCGTATCTTCTTTGGCATGTTCTTTGGCAAAACGAAAATGTTCTACAAAGGGATGATTTTTTCCACCCAGTTTACCGGTTAATCTAGCAGTTTCTGCTCGAGTTTCCTTGTCTTTAAACTGATAGCCTTTATCACTTGCTGCTTTTGTAACACCATTGAGTCCCCAAAAGAAATCTAAATGCCACCAACTACGACGAAACTCACCGTCCGTTACAGCGTTAAGTCCAACTTCTTCCTGTTTTTTTATTAAATCAATAATTGCCTGATCTTCTACTTCTTTTAATTCTTCTGCCGAGATATTTCCTTGCTCAAAATCTTCTCTAGCTTGCTTTAACGCCTCGGGTCTTAAGAAACTACCGACGATGTCATAACGATAAGGTGATTGTTGTTTTAATTTTGTATCTGCCATCATAATTCCTCCTGTGTTATCTTTTTATTTATTATTTTTAAATACTTTTGAGAATTGGCTCTCCTCCTTTATATCATCCTTTTTTTATTTAATTTTTTTATCTACAGCATCCTTTGATAAGCTGTTTAAAAGAATTTGAACAGCTTGAAATGCTTGAACGCTCACGTTATCCACTGAATCATCAAACATCTGTGGTGCTTTATCTCCTACCTTATCCGAAATTGCGCGCACATTGAGTATCGGAATATTATAAAAACTGGCTACTTGGGCAATGGCGCAACTTTCTATATCTGAACCTATCAAGTCTGGAAAATTTTTACGTATTGTATTGATAGTGGCATCATCACTCATAAAAGAATCCGCAGTTACAATCGTTCCTAAATGATAAGTAATATTGTGAACAGCAAATAACTGTTCAACTTCTTGCAAAAGAGCATGGTTAATCGGATAATCAGCTGGCATCTGAGGCACTTGACCATATTGATAGTCAAAGCCTGTCGCATCCACATCACTATAAACAAAACGATCGCTAAGAAGTATTTCTCCTAATGCTGCATTTGCGTGAAAAGTACCAGTAGTTCCAGTATTAATAATTAAATCGGGTGCGACATGTTCACATAACCAAGCCGCACTAGCAGCCGCATTTACTTTACCAATATCTGATTCAACTAAATAAACATCTTCGTTGAGTTTTTCAATAACCGTCTTTCCTTTTTGCCAAATTTGTTTACGTTGTGTGAAGAATTCACGAAAAGGAGTTACTTCTTCTGGCATCGCCGCAATAATAGCAATTTTCACTTTATTCCCCCCCAAACTTCATCAATTGATTCGTCTACTTCTACTTTGGTACCTTCAAATTCTTCATCTATATACTCTTGGATTTCAGGGTCGTGATAGATTTCTCCTAGCTTTTGCAGATCTTCTTCATCTTCTCTTCCTTCTTGAACTGCAATAATGTTAAAATTCCCTTTATTGTCATCATTAACTTCTTCATGATAAATAGCATCTTCTAATACATTTAGACCCCCTTCAAGTGCGACCGTGTTACTAATCGGAATTAAATCCAAGTCAGATAAAACACGAGGGCCCGTTAGATCATCAATTAAGCTAAACTCGAGATTTTTAGGATTTTCTGCAATATCATCAGGTGTACCCAGCCCATCATCAAAGTCCTCTTCTAGTGTAATCAATCCAGCCGATTCTAATAGGCGCAATCCTCGTGCGGTATTTGCTGGATTATCTGCTAGCGCTACCTGAGCACCATTAGGAAGATCTTCCACAGAATCATACTTGTCTGAGTATAATCCCATAGGTTCCATATAAGTTGTCGCTATAGGAATTAAATTTGTTTCACTTTCTTCGTTATAACTTTTTAAATATTCAATAGACTGAAAAGCATTCGCATCTACATCTCCATCTGTCACGGCATTATTGGACTGTGTTCCTCCTGTGATTTCTGTTACCTCAATTTCAAGTCCCGCTTCTTGGGCTGCATCTGAGTTTGCGATATGATCCCAAACTTCCGCATCCGAATCTACTGAACTGATATGAACCACACCATCATTTTGCTGCGTACTATCTTGTTCTGCAGATCCACTATTTCCACAAGCACCTAAAAGCAGTACAACACTTGCCGCACCTATATATAAACTTATCTTTTTCATTGGTCACCTTCCTTAATGTTTAAACAATCAATGACACGCCAATAAATAAACTCTTCCCTCCTATATGTTTTTAGAGATAAAAAAAATCCCCATCCCTTTGCTTATTATTTCTAATAAACAAAGGGACGAAGATTTTCGTGTTACCACCCTTATTCATATCGACCTCACAGCCAATATCTCAACGGTACGCATGATACCCGGCAGTATATCGGCTGCTTTTCCGTTTATTCAGCGCTAACTGAACAAAAAGCTTAGAGTTCATCTTCACTAAATTTATTTGCGCCCTTTCACACCATCCGGGCTCTCTTTAACAAACGCAATAGTTACTCTTCTCTATTATCGCTTTATCTGTGATTTGCAAATTAGTATAGAGAATAGTCAAAACTTTGTCAAGCTATTTTTTGAAAATTCTTCCATTTTAAATATTAGTCCTTGTATACTATTGCTGCTAAATCAAATTTTTTAATTATTATGATAACGTTATTTTTGTCAAAATAAAAACATGATTTTCATAATCTAATGCACTTCGCCTTAGCCAAACACATAGTTCTTACATAAGAATGTACTTAAATTTTCCGTTATTGCAAAAATCAGCTACTGATAGTCTTGTTTTTATCTAACACCTAAAATTTCCTCTTTGGAATGAATCAATTCTGTTAAAAAGTTACAATAAGGCGTTGGTATTTGGTATTGTTTTCCTTTTCTAACAATCACGCCATTAATATAATCAATCTCAGTTAAACGTTTGTTATCGATTAAATCTTGATACATTGATGGATAATGTAAACCTATTGTCTCTGGATCAAAACTTGATTTTATTTGTGTTAAAACTTCGTCCTTGTCCAGAAAAATATTTTGTGCGCTAGCAATTGCGATAAATTCATCGACAATTTGAGAAATAATAGTGTTGGCGTAACTGCTTGCACCAAGACTAGCGATGTTGCATTCTAAAATAGTGCATAGTCCATTGACACTTCCATTCACACATGCTTTTTTATAAATAGACGACAAAATATTAGAAGAATATTTTGCATTTAAATCAGCTTGATTCAATGCCTCAACGATTGTATTGGCAGCTTGTTCTTGGCCTTGTGCTAAGTTTTGTAAGTCAATCGAACCATCGCCAAATAGTTTCACTTTTCCTGGGCCTTGCAGACCGGAAGTCCACATAGTATTTCCTAAGAAAATATTTTGATAAGGTACATATTTTTTAATCATATCTTCATGACCAATGCCGTTTAGTAGACAAAGTACCTTCGTATCTTCATGTAAAAGACTATTAATAGATTGCAACATAGAATCTAACTGCATAGCTTTAGTAAATAAAATCACCAAATCTGCTGAAAAATCAACCTTTGCAATCTCACTTTGATTATAAGCAGGAATATTTTCAACAATTTTTTCTCCATTAAAATTAGCTTGCAATCCATTGTTATTTATCGTATCAATGTGTTCTTGCCAGCCATCCACTAAAACAACTTCATGATTTGCATGATGTAACATTAGTCCAAAACGACTTCCCATAGCCCCGGCTCCTGCTATAATAACTTTCATGTAACTCACTTCCTACTAGATATATTCATTTTACCCATTTTATTATACTACGCTTTTTCCTGATAAAAAACCATTTAAGAGGTTGTAAAATTTTTACGTTCAGATATTATTCGTGCTACACTTTTATTGTAAAGAAAATATATTAAGCGGAGGTAATATAAATGCAACAAGAACAATTAATTCTACGAGAACGTCCTAATGGTTTACCTGATGACAATACTTTTGAGTATAAAAATATTGATATTCCTGAACCTGGACAAGATGAAATGTTGGTAAAAACCTTGTATTTATCGGTAGATCCATATATGCGTGGCAGAATGTCCGACGCACCTTCTTATTCTGCGCCATTTGAAGTTGGTCAACCTCTAAACGGAGCGGTCGTTAGCCAAGTGATTCGTTCAAACGATAATAATTTTTCAAAAGACGATTTAGTAACTGGTAATCTTGACTTTCAAGAGTATAATGTCATAAAAGCTTCAGATGTACGAAAAGTGCAAACAGAAGGTTTAAAAGCAAGTAATGCACTCAGCGTATTAGGAATGCCTGCTTTAACAGCTTACTTTGGTATGATGCATATTGGCGAACCCAAAAAAGGCGAAACTGTCGTCGTATCAGGCGCAGCTGGAGCGGTTGGACAAGTGGCTGGTCAACTCGCTAAAAGAGTCGGTGCTCGTGTCGTTGGCATCGTCGGTTCAGAGAAAAAAGCAAAATATATCACTGAAACATTAGGCTATGATGCGGCTGTAGAATATAAAAAGGGAAATGTCAGTGAACAACTAAAAGAAACCTGCCCTAACGGTATTGATGTTTATTATGAAAATGTCGGTGGCGAAATCTCAGAAGCAGTTTGGCCTTTATTAAATGTTTTTGCCCGTATTCCTGTATGTGGCGCGATTTCCTCCTATAACCTTAAAGAAGGCGAAGAAGATATCGGCCTGCGTGTACAACGTTTCTTAATTAACTCTCGGGCAAAAATGCAAGGATTGCTAGTCGGTGATTTCGCGGATTCTTTCGATGAAGCTTATACCGCTCTGGAAAAAGCAGTAGCTAATGGTGAATTACAATTTGAAGAAACCATTTACAATGGTTTCCATAAAACACCAGATGCCTTTTTAGGTCTATTTAGCGGGGAAAATATCGGAAAACAAATTGTGAAAGTTGCAGATAAAGAGTAGTTAAATAATAAAAAAGAGAAAATGTAAGAGCGCTAAGTATCGCTCAAACATTCTTCTCTTTTTTATTTTCTTTCATATATTTCGTAAATCTTACTACCCAACAACTTTTCCTTATGACATACTCTTTCTGAAAAAGAGCGGGAATCATTTGTTTTGATTAATGGAACAGCCATCATTATGGGAAGTTTAATAGGTGTATTATTAAGAAATTTTTCTGAAGAAATGAGAGCCTTACCATTTTTATGTTATACTGTATTGGACAGTAAAGTTTGTGACGGTGGCTATCTTTTTGAAAGGCGGTGGTACTTATGAATGTAAGTGCTAAAATCTTAAAAGAAAGGAGAGGCCTTTTGTCTGTGGCTGAAGCGTTAGGGCTAATGATTGGTTTCGGTTCTTTAATCGCGACTTTAATTTTTGGTATCCTAGCAATAGTAAAAAACGACAAAAAATAACCGTCAACTTTAGCAGGGCGACGGTTATTTTTAATTAAATAATGTGTTCTGTCACCATCTTAAACGGTGCTGTCATTGAGGGATTGTTCATAGCAATTCCTCTCTCCTTATATAAGGAAGTATAGCATATAAAAGCGGATTATTCAATGTAGAGTCTTTGAGTGTATCATAGTATGAGCATTTCAAATTTAGCTTAGATTTAGGGATGCTATACCATTTATTTTATAAGTAATAAACATTCTGATATGAATAAAGACAGGGAATAAAATCCAAATCGACTCCCTATGTTTGAAAAGATAGGGAACGTTTCTCGATTCTACTCCCTGAGAAGTAAAAGACAGGGAGTATATTAAAAAAAGACGACTCCCTGTTATTAGCGTCAATTAGCATAAAATTGTATAAATATAGCAAAAAAGAAGAAACATAGGGGTTAAATAGCTGATTTACTCCCTGTGATGAACATATCAGGGAGTAAAATCGCCATTTAACCCCTGAAAAACCAAAGATAGGGAACACTTTTTTAATTTACTCCCCGTCCTTGACCCTTATAGTTTCTTTTCGAAACCTTCCATTGGAGCGGCTTGGTTTTGGTAATTTTCTGCTTTTTTGCCATCAGGTGTAAAGTTCATTACACTGCCAAATGATTCTTTCAAATAAGTTTGCATAGCACCTGAAATGCCTAGTTCTTCCATATCCGCAAGGCTCATTGTCGTACGGATACTTGCTTCATCGCCTGTCATTGCTTTTTCTACCCAATGAGGTTCACGTAAAAGCTCACGTCCAATAGCCACTAAGTCAGTGCCACTATTTATCATTTCTTCAGCATCTTCTGGCGTCTCCACTGAACCCACGCCGATAAGCGGAACCTCATTAGCGATTTTTTCCGTAAATTTTTTCAAAATAGGCGTAGTATCTGTTTTATCATTTAGCGAAGTACGTTTATAACTTCCCATAGATAAATGAATATAATCCACTTGATTTTTAATTGTTTCAGCAAGATATAAGGTATCTTCTAAATGAATGCCTGGTGTTTCAACTTCTTCAGGTGAAATCCGATAGCCTAATAAAAACGAATCAGTTGCATACTTTTCGATCGTTTCAGTTACTTCTTTAATAACTGCCAGCGGGAATCTCAAACGTTTTTCCTGACTACCTCCCCATTCATCAGAACGTTGGTTAGAATTGGCAGAATAAAATTGTTGTAACAAATAAGTATTTGCCCCATGTAATTCCACACCATCAAAACCTGCTTGAATTGCTCGTCTAGTAGCAGCACCAAAATCATTAATAATTTGTTCGATTTCTTCTTGTTCTAATGCTCGAGGAGTTTCCAAACCGGGAGGAAATTCTGCTGCGATTGCACTAGCACTTACAGGTGTTTCTCCGCGTAATACTTGTGAGGTTGATTTTCTCCCTGCATTAAAAATTTGCAAAATCGCTTTTGCGCCATCCTTTTTGATCGTTGCCGCTAACTTTCTTAATCCGGGTAACATTTCATCATGGGCTACGGAAAGTTCGCCTTCAAATCCTTTCCCATTATCGGAAACATTAGCTACTGAGCTAATTACCATTCCTGGACCTCCAGCTCTAGCAGCAAAATAATTAAGCTCATCTTGCGTAATCTTGCCATTATAAAAGCTAGACATTGTATAGTCATAGGTGCCATGACTATTTTATTCTTTAAGGTGATGCCATTGTTAAATTGTAAAGGTTCTAAAAATTGATAATCTGCCATAGTTCAACACTCCTTATTTTTTAGCAAAGCTCTTTTCTTTTGCTTTACATATGTTAGTATAAATCTACGAAGAAGAATACGTAAGTACGCACTATAAAGTGCTATAGGTACCAAAAAGTTCCTATTGGAAGAAAAGAGGATTTATCATGAGTAAAATATATCAAATGGGCATTGAGGCTACTTTAGATGTTATCGGTGGAAAATGGAAACCTATTATATTATGTAATTTAGGACATGGACCCTTACGCTCAGGAGAATTAAAAAGAAAGCTCCCTAACGTTACGCAAAAAATGCTAACACAACAACTTAGAGAGTTGGAAAAAGATCAGATTATTGCTCGAGAAGTTTATAACCAAGTTCCCCCTAAAGTCGTCTACGCTTTAACAGAAGAAGGAAAGACATTACGAGATATTCTAGTTTCCATGTCTATTTGGGGAGAAAAACGGATTAAACAAGCACAAACAGATGGCGAAGATGTTACTTTATTAAGGGATTATGACGGTTTTATAGAGATGTAAAAAAACATTACTAACTCCATAATGATTAGAGAAGCAAGCTAATCATTATGGAGTATTTTTGTATTGTAAGACTTTTGTAAGATTTACGAAAAAGATTCGAAAGTTTCTCTTATTAAGATAAGTCTATCATCAAATAACAGGGAGGAAATCTTTTGCAAAAATTTTTGGTTGGAATTGTACTTAAAACAAAAAAGAAGCGTGACAACTTATGAACCAGTCAAAGAAATTGACATCCTAAATACGAAAGAAAAACTATGAGGAGGAAATGAACATGGAAAAAATTGTCGATGCACAAGATTTGAGAAAAGTTTATGGTAAAGCGCAAGGAGAACAAACTGAGGCGTTAAAACAACTTTCTTTTACTGTGGAAAAAGGAGAATTTATCGGTATTATGGGCCCTTCTGGTTCGGGTAAATCGACCTTGTTAAATTTATTAGCCACGCTTGATAAACCAACAGATGGAACAATCACCATCGACGGAAATGACGTCACAAAACTAAAGGGTAACCAGATTGCGGATTTTCGTAGTCAAGAAATAGGATTTATCTTTCAAGAATTTAACCTTTTAGAAAATCTAACGGCTTCTGAGAATATTGCGGTCCCCCTTTCACTTCAAGGTGTTAACGCTAAGGAAATCAAAAAAAGAGTAAATCAAATCGCGCAGCGATTATCAATTGATGCCATTTTAGAAAAGTACCCAGCAGAAATTTCTGGTGGGCAAAAACAACGGGTAGCCGCCGCTCGTGCTTTAGTGACTCAACCTGCCATCTTATTAGGTGATGAACCTACGGGCGCTCTTGATTCGCAAAGTTCACGTGATTTGCTGGACACCATGAAAGAATTAAATCAAAATGACCAGATTTCCATCTTACTTGTAACCCACGATCCTTTTTCTGCTAGTTACTGTAAACGGATTTTATTTATCCAAGATGGTGTCATCCAACAAGAAGTCAAAAGAAACGACCAAAGTCGAGAAAGTTTTTATAGACAAATATTAAAGATTCTAGGAACTTTAGAACAATAGGAGGTGAACACAAATGCTTTTAAAATTATCACTGACTGGACTTAAAGGACGCTGGCGCGATTACGCAGTTCTTTTTTCTGGACTAATGATTGCCGCAGGAATATTTTATATGTTTCAATCTATGGCAAGTAACGATGCTTTTTTATCAAGTAATTCTCCTGTAGCTATGACAGGTATTATTTTTCAGCTAGGCTCTGTTTTGCTTGGTATTATCACCTTAGTTTATATTTTATATGCCAATTCTTTTTTGATGAGTATGCGACAAAAAGACTATGCGATGTTTATGATGTTAGGCGCTAAACAACGTAAAATCGCTCTGCTGATTTTTATCGAAACGTTTATTATCGGTCTTTGGGCAACACTTCTAGGCGCTATTATAGGTGTTGGATTGTCCTCTATTGTAAGCAAACTTTTGACCAATCAACTGGACATTCAAGTAACAAATTTTTCCGCCTTCAGCGCTAAAGCGCTCCTTCTTACATTAATCTTTTTTACGATCTTATTTTTATTGGCCGCGACAATTAACGCTTCTTCAATCGTCAGAAAGCCGATTTTATCTTTATTAAAAGCAAACGAAACGCCGACTGCCTCACGACGTAAGCCAGTAGTATTAGCCCTAGAAGCCATCAGTGGGCTGGTCTTACTCGGAATTGGCTATTACATGATGAATAGTGTTGACAAGATTGGTTTACTCGCGCTAATCATCGCTTTATTTACAATTGTATTAGGAAGCTATTTCGTTTTTCATTCTGTCATGATTTTTGGTTTAAATCTT
Organism: Tetragenococcus halophilus; assembly: GCF_021474685.1. Taxonomy (GTDB): domain Bacteria; phylum Bacillota; class Bacilli; order Lactobacillales; family Enterococcaceae; genus Tetragenococcus; species Tetragenococcus halophilus_B. Next base: position 12,260 of record NZ_JAKEIT010000039.1, read on the forward strand.
TTGAAACGCTCCGATAAATTAAGACTGAAAAATTTAAATAACTTTACATTATCGCAGTTAAGCTTTCGTATTCAAGACTATACTAAAATGCTTTCGATGGTATCGATCATTTTCGCTTTAGCACTAGGCGCGTTAACTGTCGGATTAGGTTTTCACAAGGAAATTCCGAAAATGACTGAGCAAACCTCTACTTATGACTTATTCTTAAATAACGCACAAGATACTGATCAAAAACAAGTCGAAGAGCTAAATCCGACTTTAGACCTTAGTTATCAGCTAAAAGAAGATGAAGATACGGTTTATTTTAACCAAGAACAGTTTGATGAAGAACCTTTAAACGCGATTTACTATGACACAACGCCTAAAAAAACCACTTATTCTGGTGAAGAATTAGCTAATGATGAAGCTAAGATGGATAGTCTACGGACCTTATTGCTTCCCGAGCAACAGGGAAAAGAGATATCGATGGTCGCTGCAGATGAGTTTAATGAGCTTAATCAGGCAAGCAGTCGCTTACAAGTTGTTCAAGTTAAAGATTTTATGGCCCAAAAAGATGCTGTTGGAAAAATTGTTGCTGAAAATGTAAAACAAAATCCATCTTTAGCCCAAGATCAATTTTCTATGAACCAAAAATATGACATTTACACACTCTACAATGAAATGTTCTCTGGACTTGAGTTTATGGGATTTTTCCTCGGCATCGCTTTTTTGACAATGCTAGCGAGTTGCTTGATGTTTAAAATCCTATCAGGAGCAGCCAGTGACGTTGCTCGTTACAACATGCTAAATAAAATTGGTACGCGAATGAGTTTATTAAAAAAATCGATCAGAAGAGAAATTGTGGTATTATTTTTAGCACCGGGAATTTTAGGCGCTATTCATGTGTTATTTGGTCTAAAAATGTTTACTTCTTTAATTACCGAACCTTATGCCGGCATTTGGTTACCGTTTCTTATCTTCTTCATCTTATATCTGCTTTATTATTTGTTAACGGTCTGGTTATACACCGATATTGTTTTAGAGAAAAAAGAATAGCTTACACAAAATGAAAGCTCCTTTTAAAAGGGGCTTTTTTGCTTGATATTTAGAAATCTATGACCTTATTAGTGGACAAATAAAAGCGCTTGCGTTTATGATAAAGATACGCTTTAGTGAATGGAATTAAACTTCACCTGTCAAAAATGTATTCGTCTAATAAATTGAAACACTTCATTATTTGCAACATTTGTGTACGTAAAAATTCAACTTATGAGAGGTGGTGAAGTTTATGAATCTAACATATCTTTTTATTATCACAATAGCTATTATTGTACTTATTTTTGGTTTTATTAATATTTTTTCACCTAAAACAGGCTGGTGGTTAGAAATTGGTTGGCGGATAAAAGATGCCGAACCTTCCCACGCTGCTTTAATTATGAACCGTGTTAGCGGTGTTTTCATGATTATTATCGCAAGTATAATCATCTATAGAATCATACAGTTAATGTAAATACGCAATTAAAAGCTCATTGCCAAAATTGACAATGAGCTTTTTACTTTAATCGTCGTCTTCTTCTACTTCTAATACTTCACCGTTTTCTGCATCAATAGTGACTTCTGTTTCGTTTCCTTTTTCAAGAACATTGACTTCCCAAGTTTGCTTATCATCAGAAACACGTTCTAATTTCCATTCGCGAGCTTTTCCGCTATTAGCTTCTTTTTCTGCGATATCCGTCGCTTCTTTTTGGCTAATGGCATCTTTTTGATTTAGTTCATAACGAGTTTCCTCTTCGTCATCGTCTTCATCATCTTTATCACTTCTGTTATCAATAATATCTCCAGAAGCTGCATCGATATCCGTATTATATTCCGTTTCATTATCATAGCTTTCCACTTCATATACGTAGCCATCGCGAGTAGGTTCTAATTCGATGCTTTCAACTTTTTTCCCATATTCATCAGCAAAAGTATCCAGAGCTTCCTCTTCTGTTACTTCAATTTTATCCGGATCAGAATTATCAAGTTCTTTATCACTGGTTGAAGCCCAAGCATAACTTCCGCCTACGATAAAAACCGCTGCAACTGCAATACTTCCAATCATTGTCTTTTTGAAATGTTTCATCTTATTTCCCTTCCTTCCTGTTTTTCTATCTTTATATTAGCAAGAATTTCATTTAAAAAAATCAAAAAAGAACATAAATCTGATGAAAATTTCTTCATTTTTTAGGGAAGGTAATCATAAATATGGTTCCTTTCGGTTGATTGTCCTCTATCTGAATGGTGCCTTGGTATTTTGTAACTAGGGCTTTTACGATAGATAAACCAATCCCTGAGCCATTCACTTCACTAGAGCGTGACTGATCAATACGATAAAGGCGCTCGAAGACTTTCTCTTTTTCATCATCCGCAATCCCAATGCCTTGATCGGCAATTTGTAAGCAGATCTTCTCATTTTTTTGCAGCGATAGCTTGATTTCACCTGTTGGCGCATACTTCAAAGCATTTTCTAGCAAATTTTGGATAATTTGTTGCAAATCAGTTTTAGCTGCTTTGATATAAATTTCTGGTGCTACTTGTAAGGTAATTTTTCTTCCAGATGTCAACTCCATGTTTTCTACTTCTTGCGTTACAAGTGATGAAAAATCAATATTTTCTAATTTATTCTTATTTTCTACACGTCCTAATGTTAGCAATTGCTCACTTAATAATTCAATACGCTTGGATTCTTTATCGATAAATTCCAAAGACTGCGGGATGACTTCTGGGTGCGTCTCACTTCTTCGTTGAATCAAGTTAACATGCCCGCGAATCGCTGCTATCGGCGTTCGTAATTCATGGGAAGCGTCACTTACAAATTGTTTTTCACGCTCAATCGCCTCTCGTTGTTTTTCCACTAATGTATTAAATGCCGTGGCTACTTGATAAATCTCCTGAGGATCTTCTGGCACAGTTAAATACCCTTGCGTTTCCTCCAATTGATTCAATTCGTTCGACATCTTACTTAATTTTTGGCTCCAACGGCCTACCATCCAGTAAATGAGTAGCGCACCCACGATTAAACCAACGACATTGAGCAAAAAATTGACCAGCAATAAACTGGTAACAATATCGGCAATGGCTTCACTATCAATAATTAAAGATACTTCAGCATCACCAATCTCTTTTTCTTCATAATAATAACGGTCGTCGTCTACAAATACAAAATGTTCTAAAAACGGAATATTTCTTCCTTGAGAAACATCAGCAAATGTCTCTTCTGCGTCTTCTGAATAATAGCTTTCACCATTTGGCAAGCGTACTTGCAGCACTTCTCCTTCATCTTGTATCACATAGCTATCAACCAAATCAGACCAATTTTGTTGGGATGGATCACTCTTTTCGATCGTTTCAAAAATATGCTCACTGCGATCAGAAACATAGTCATAGACAAAGGCGATAGACACACCAATAAAAATGACATTCATTAACAATAATATCAATGCAAATAAACCCATAAATCGCACGGTTAATTGTCGTTTAGCTGTTTGTTTAACTTTCATAAGGATCCCTCAAAACATAACCCACCCCACGAATGGTTTGAACAAAAGAGTCTGCATCAACTTCTTTTAATTTATTACGTAAGGTGCGAATATATACATCAACCACGTTTGTTTGCCCAAAATAATCATAACCCCAGACTTCATTGAGTAAGTCATCGCGTTTTTTGACAACTTCAGGCTCTTTCATTAATTGATATAAAATCCCAAATTCTTTTGGTGTCAGCTCAATCAATTCATCTTTTACCTGCACTTGGTGTTTAGCTACATCCATTGTAATTTTTTTGTAGTGTAATAAGTTACTTTCTTCATTTTGCACTTGTAACCGTCGTTCAATTACGCGAATACGAGCAAAAAGCTCTTCAATTTCAAATGGTTTGGTGATATAGTCATCTAAACCAGTATCTAAGCCGGTCACGATATCTGTCGTTTGTGTACGAGCGGTCATCATAATAATTGGTATCTTGCTTACTTTACGAATGCGTCGAGCAATGGTAATCCCGTCTAATCCCGGTAACATCCAGTCTAACAAAATCAAATCGAACTGTTCTTTATACTGTAAAAAAGTATCTAACGCGGCTTCTCCATTTTTTTCCCAACTCGTCTTATACCCTTCAAACTGTAATTCACTTTGAATAAAACTAGCCAAGCTTTCTTCATCTTCTACTAATAACAAGTTTAACGGTTCCATTTTCCCCACCTCTTGTCTCTATTATAAAGGATATGTTTATTTTTATTGTAACAGAAGGGTACTATTTTCCCACTTTATTTATTATCAGACATTTTTAAAAGCTTGTCTTAAAAATAGGACAAAAATTTAATGAAGATTTTTTCATTATTATTTGACCACTTTTTTTTAAGTTCATTGCAAAGGGATGTTAAATCCCCACAGGCTAATAATGAATAATGTTTTCTTATTCCACTATTCATTATTCAAATATTGAATAAAACTTTATCTTTTTACTATTCAATATGCCAATAAAAAGAGGAAAAGGGCTTCTTCTTAGTTGTTAAATATACAAAAAACGAATTTGTGTTCATTTAGTCTACGTTATTGAACAATAAAAGTTGATTTCTTTATTCAATCATAAAAAGTTGAATAAAGAAATTGAAAATCATTCTCCAATTTTAAAAAAGTAAAGCAAAATGACAGTTATAATGAATAGCAGTTAAAAAGAATTAAAAGCTATAACATTTTGACAATTCTAATGCTATATGCGTATGATATTTATCACGAAAGGTCTGAGAGGAAAAATAATTTTCTATTCTTTTCAAGACAAATGGTAAAAAGCGTCATAAAAGGAGGATAACAATGATCAACGTAAATTTTTTGGTATTTGATGATTTTGAATCTTTAGATTTATTCGGTGTTGTAGAAATTTTTGGTCGTTTGACTAACATCTATACCTTAAATTACTACTCTATGAAAGGCGGACTCGTTAAAAGTAGCCAAAACGCAGAAATGATGACCCAACCAATCTAAGTGTAAAATTTATTGAGGTATCCTCTAGACGAATAAAAAAGAAACCGTTACTCTATTCATTGGGCTGTGACAGGCACTAATGAACAAAGGCGGTCTCTTATGGATTCTATTGTAACAGATTTAGTGGAAGTAATGAAGAAGGAAACGAATTTTTTAGCAAGAGAAAGAGCCATGATGATCTTTTTTACACAACTTATAGCGACCATTACCCAACTAGCTTTTCAAACGCTTGATGAAGAAATTTGTGCGCAATGTAAGAAAGAAGGCTTTCGCGTCGATCGTAAAAGCGAAAGAACCATCACCTTCTTGTTTGGTCCCGTGACCTATGTTCGTCGGCGAATGAAAAATCAAGCCAACGACATTCGTTACCCTTTAGATGAATTTCTAGGGATTCGAAAAGGCCTTCGTTATAGTTCGCTGGTT
>NZ_JAKEIT010000040.1 GCF_021474685.1 Tetragenococcus halophilus
TATATGCATATATTTTCTAAAAAACAACCTGACTTAAATTGGGAGAATCCAGAAGTGCGGCAATCGCTGTATGATACTGTTAATTGGTGGTTAGATAAAGGAATCGACGGTTTTAGGATTGATGCAATTACACATATCAAGAAAAAGCCTGGTTTTCCAGATTTGCCTAATCCATTGAAAAAAGATGTTGTGCCATCTTTTGATGCGCATATGAATCAACCGGGTATTGATAAACATCTCACAGAATTAGCTGAAGAAACCTTCAATAACTACGATATTATGACAGTAGGAGAAGCAAATGGTGTTGAAGTAGAGGATGCAGAACAGTGGGTTGGTGAAGAAAACGGTTATTTTGATATGATTTTTCAATTTGAACATATAAATCTTTGGGGAGATAAAGCTACTTTTGATCTCACAGAATTTAAAAAAGTGTTAACCAAGTGGCAAAAAGGGTTAGAAGGTGTTGGTTGGAATGCTTTGTTTCTTGAAAACCATGACTTAGTGCGTGCGGTTTCGTCAATGGGAAATGATACAGATATGCGTAAAACATCTGCTAAAGCGCTAGCAACGATGTATTTCTTTATGCAGGGGACTCCCTTTATTTATCAAGGGCAAGAAATTGGTATGACAAATGTTCATTTTGATTCTTTAGATGAATATGATGATATACAGTCAGTCAATAAAGCTAAAACTATGATTAAAGAAGGTAGTAAGCAAGAAGAAGCAATGGAATATATTTGGGAAAGTTCTCGTGATAATTCAAGAACGCCAATGCAGTGGAATTCTACAGAGCAAGCAGGATTTACAACGGGCACGCCATGGTTAAAAGTAAATGACAATTACGCAGATATCAACGTAGCTGAGTCTTATGAAGACCCTAATTCTGTTTATAATTTCTATAAAAAAATGATTGATATCAGACGTCGTTCAGAAACCCTTATTTATGGAACCTATGAATTAATTGAAGAAAAGCACCCATCAGTTTATGCCTATCTCAGACACGGTGAGCAAGAAGATTTTCTTATTATGGTAAATATGTTTGATGGTCGTGAAAAAATGGACTTTTCTAAATGTAATCTAAAAGAACTTGTACTAGCTAATTATGAAGTTAATGATCGTTTAAATAATAGTATCTTATTACGTCCTTATGAAGCACGTATGTATAAAATTTCAAAATAGGAAAAAATATTTTGAATTTGAATTTTTTAAAATTAAGGGATTGGAAGATGAAAGTTTTAACATTAAATGTACATGGATGGAAAAATTTGCTAGTAAAAAAATAAAACAACTAGCGCAAGTGATAGCGACTAAAGATTATGATGTGATCGCTCTTCAAGAAGTTAATCAGCCTATGAAAGAAGGAATGACTGAGCATAAGCGCTTTATAAAACCCAGTCAGGAAGTTAATCTCGTTCCATTAAAAAAAGGCAATTATGCAGGAGTTTTGGTCAAAGAACTAGAGAAATTTGGAAAGTACTATTTTTGGACTTGGAGCGCTAATCATATAGGATATGATAAATATGATGAAGGACTAGCCATTTTATCGAAAACGCCACAAAATTCCCAGGTAATAAATATTTCTCAGTCTACAGAATACGATAACGTAGGCACTAGAAATATTTTAAAAAGTGAAATATCAATTTTTGATAAAAAATGGTTAATTTTTAATGGTCATTTTTCTTGGTGGGAAGATCCAGAAGATAATCAAATTTTCAAACATGAGTGGGATAGAGCCCAAATTGCCCTTAATGAAAACATGAAAGAAAACATTATTTTTATGGGTGATTTTAACAATGAAGCTAGCACTTACAATAAAGGATATGATTATGTTTTAAAAACAGCGCCCTTTTTAAATGATTCTTATACAATCGCACAAGAAAATTACGGGTATGCAACCATGAAGGGAAAAATCGATGGTTGGAAAACAACTTCTGATAGTAAACGAATTGATTATATTTTTGTTAGTGATAAATTAACTGTTCAAAAAAACCATGTCATTTTCAATCAAGATAATGAATCTATTGTGAGTGATCATTTTGGTGTTGAAGTCATAATATTAGAGTAAAAAAATATATTTATAAAGCTTTATTCATAGTAAAGCTTTATAAATTGTCCCTTTTAGAAATCGCTGTCAAAAATATCTGGATAAAATAAAAAAGGCATTAAAGGAGCTAAATAAAATGATGCAAAAAATACAACGTTTTGGTGGAGCAATGCTTACGCCAGTTATGCTATTTGCTTTTAACGGGATAATATTAGCTTTATCTATTGCGTTTCAAAATGAATCAATAGTAGGAGGACTCGCCGCTTAAGGTTCCTTTTGGAGCGATATTTGGGGAATGATTGAATCTGGCGGATGGACAGTATTTGATCATATGGAATTACTGTTTGTAATCGGTTTGCCTATCGGGCTAGCGAAAAAAGCTCAGGCGCGAGCAGTTATGGAATCTTTTGTTATTTATATGATTTGGAATACAAATATTAATTACATTTTAAACACATGGAACTTTGGCGTAGATATGAGTAATGTGGAAGATGCTATCGGTATTAAAGAAATTGGTGGCGTTGCGACATTGGATACTAATTTAATTGGGGCATTATTGATTTCTGGGTTAGCTGTATACTTACATAACCGATTTTTCGATACACCTTTACCAGAATGGTTAGGGATTTTCTCTGGTTCATCATTTGTGGTTATGCTTGGTTTCTTTATGGCTATTCCTCTTGCATTTTTAACTGCATGGATTTGGCCATCGATTCAAGACGTTATTTCTCAATTGCAAGGGTTTATGGCTTCTAGTGGAACAGCTGGTGTTGGAATTTATGTTTTCTTACAAAGACTTTTAATTCCAACAGGTTTGCATCATTTTATTAATCAACCTTTTGAATTTGGTCCAGCAGCCGTTGAAGGTGGGCTACTTAATTATTGGTTTGAAAATCTTTCGGAAATTGCTGCTTTTGATGGCTCAATAAGAGAGATATTTCCTCAAGGCGGTTTTATGTTACAAAATGCATCTATGTTTCTCTTTCCAATAGGTATTGGAGCAGCTTTTGTTGCTACTTCAAAACCTGAAAAATGGAAAAAGACAATGGCTTTAGTTATACCAACAGCTGCTACAGCAATGATTGCAGGGATTACAGAACCTTTTGAATTTACCTTCTTATTTTTAGCACCCCAATTATTTGCTGTTCATGCAGCATTAACATCTATCTTTGCAATGACCATATATGCGTTTGGTTTAGCTGGAGGATTCGCGGCAAATATTGGAGGTATTACGGGCGTTCTCTTACCAATGGCTGAAAATCATTTAGATGCTATTTTTATTTACTTTGCTAGTGGTATTGTACTCACTTTCATTTACTATTTTGCTTTCCGTTGGGTAATTTTAAAATTCAATTTAAAAACGCCTGGACGTGAAGAGGACGAAGAAGTACACATGTATAGTAAGAAAGAATATAAAGCTAAAAAAGCAGAAGAAAAAGGCGCTGCTTCTAGTGATGAAGGATTAAGCGATGTAGGTAAAAAAGCGTTAGGTTTTTTAAATGCTTTGGGTGGGACTGATAATATTGCTGATATTAATAACTGTACGACTCGTTTGCGAATTTCGGTAAAAGATCCAGATCAGTTGGAAAATGATGCTTTTTTCAAAAATTATGGTGCTTATGGCGTAGTTCGAAATGGGAAAGCTATCCAGGTTATTGTTGGAATGGAGGTTCCAAAAGTACGAGAAGAGTTCGAAAGGATAGTAAACGACAATGTTAGTTAATGTTTAATTTAAGGTTTGGTTTAACAAAAGTTTAGTTTATTTAGGAACAGGAGAAAAGTTATTTATGCTTTATACAATTGAAAAAGCTAATGAATTTATTAGAGGGAACAAGGAAACTACTGGGAAGAAATTTTATCCAGACTATCACTTTGCTCCTCCAATTGGATGGACAAATGATCCAAATGGTGTAGTTATATTTAATAATGAACTTCATTTATTTTATCAACATTATCCTTATAAAGCAGAGCATGGAGCTATGCATTGGGGGCATGCAAAAAGTAAGGAGGGTTTACACTGGCAAGATTTGCCAGTAGCACTTGCTCCCGATCAAGATTATGATAAGGGCGGTGTTTTTTCCGGGAGTGCTATTGAAAAAGATGGAAAATTATATGTGATGTATACAGGACACTTGCCAGATGAAACAGATGAAACGAAAACGCGTCAAAATCAAAATATAGCTATTTCAGAAGATGGTGTGAATTTTAAAAAATATGAGGGAAACCCTGTGCTAACGGAAGATGATATTCCTGCAGGTACTTCGGTCGTTGATTTTCGCGATCCAAAAATTTTCGAAAAAGATGGCATATATTATTCTGTGATCGGTTCTAAAACATTGGATAACAAAGGGCAGGTCATATTATACCACTCAGAGGACCTATTGAATTGGGAGTATGTTTCAGTTATTTTTCCGTATAACCCTTATTTAGGTACGATGGTAGAATGTCCAGATTTATTGTTGTTTAAAGATAAAGCTGTTTTTATTTTAAGCGCTATGGACTATGTTGATGAAAAAGGAAAAGTACACTCTCATATTTCTTGGTTAATTGAAGGTGAGATGGACTGGGAAAACTTTGAATTTCAACAAACATCTATAAAAGAGATGGATAATGGAATGGACTTTTATGCTCCACAAACAGTAAAATTAGCAGAGGAACGCTATTTAGCTATTGCATGGATGCAGAACTGGCAAGCAAACCGGCCAACTTACGAACTAGGTCATAACTGGTTTGGACAAATGACATTGCCAAGAATGATTACTGCTAAAGATGGGGAATTACAGCAAAAAGTCCCTTTAAAAATTTTTGATTTAATAAAAATATAAGAAACAAAATTAGAAAATAATGAGATTTCAATAGAAGATAGAAATTATATTGCTTTTAAAATAGCAGCAAATAATGTAACGCCTTTTGATTTGTTTTTTACAAATGAAGAGGGAGAATCTTTACAGTTCAGCTATTCTTCAGAAAAACAGGGCTTGTTTTTCTCTCGTAAAAATACTGCTTACCAAATAAGCGGGGAAGGTGATAGTTCTATGGAGGAATCTGATGTGCTAGCTATAGATACAAAAAAAGCTTTGTCTGTGCAAATTTTTCTTGATCGGTCTTCTATTGAAATATTTATAAATGAAAATGAGACAATCACAAGTACTTTTTATGTTCAAAAATCATTTTCTTTACTGCAATTAAACTCTCAAACAGAACATTTATTGGAAGATTTAGCACTGGGAAACATAGAATAATATTACTTAAATGGCTGCATCGATAAGATGTCAGCTGTTTTTTTGATGTAATTTTGATGGCGTAAAGTCAAGCAACAGATAGTAGAATAGAAAAAATTGTTCACTCAGAAGACGAATGAATAATAAAACTGGTTTGTTCAGAAAACTAAAAAGCGACTAAAAAATTAGCCGCTTTTATTTTTTGCTTTTATCTTCTACTCTTTCAAGGGAAACAATTTCATTTAAATCGTCAATGTCTAATGTTTCAGCGATTCTTACTAAGTAATCAATATATAAATACTCACGTTGTCCGCTAGCCAGACGACTTAATTTTGATTTATCAATATCAGCTTCAAGCGCAAGTTTTGATAAGGACCAGCCTTCTTTTTTTAATAGTTCATGAATATGTACGACCAATTTTCTTTCTGTATACAAATAACCAGATCCTTTCAAAAGCTTGTTGCTTATATAAGTATCATAGGTTATAATAAGTTTGAAAACGTTGTCCTTAAGGGCAACGAATGAGAATAACCAACTATTTTTTAAAGGAGGAAAGGTTGCAGTGAAAATTTTGCAAGTATTTAGCCATAATGCTCTAGTTGCTAAAAGTGATAATGATGAATCAATGGTTCTTGTTGGAAAGGGGATTGGATTTAACAAAAAGAAAGGTGATCGTATAAATGAAAGCGCTGCCTCCGAGGTTTATGTCGAAAGCAAGAAGCAGCAGTTAGGGGAAACTCAGTAAAATTGATTTATTTATCTTCAATGGTAAAAATTTCACGAATGTCAGTAATATTTAATGCTTCAGCAATTTTTATAACAAAGTCAATATTGACCCGCTTGCGTTTGCCACTAGCTAACTCACTTAAACGAGCGATATCAATACCAGATTGGCGAGAAAGTTCTCGTAAAGACATATTATATTTTTGTGTCAGGTCATGGATGTGAATCACTAATCTTTTTTCGCTTTGCAAAAAACTCATCCTTTCATACTGTTATATACAAATATCATAAGCTAAGAATAAAAAATTAGCGTTGCTTGTTTAGGTAACAGAATAAAAAAATAGAGCTGCTAAAGAAAATGAATCTTTGGCAGCTCTATTTTTAATAGGGAAGTAGTGTTAAGCACATAAGTTGAATCAAACAATTAATAAAATGCAACATTTTAAAAAGGTAAGTCTAGATCGTCATAATCAGTCCAATCATCAGGATCAACTTTAAATTCTTCTATCATTTTTACTTCTTCGGGCAGATACTCTAAAATTAGTAATATCCAAAAATGAGAAAGGGAATCGCCTAAATATTCATCAATTTTAGATTCTATTTCTATATCGCTAAAAAGGACCTTAAGAGCATCAAGTAATGGAAACACGTTAGCTCGGGCAATAAATAATTGAGGAAATGTCTGAATCACTTTAACGAGCAATTGCTTTAGCTCCAGTACATATGGGAAGTTTTCGAACATAGGATCTTGATCTAATAAACGATCCGCAAAATCAGTGTCACTTTCGTTAGCAAAACGTTCGGCTGAATAAAATTCGGGTAGCAAATCTTCGCCAAATGGATCTAAGGTTGCTGAGTTAAGAATATACGATAAATTATCTCGATACCAGAGAAAAAGTTCGCTTTCCCACTTTGTTTTAGGTAGATCGTTATCGAGGATATCCTTTAAATTATCAAAATGTTGGCATTCCACTAAAGGACTGATGGTATATCCATTCTCAGTGGGGAAAAGTAAGGATAAAAAAGTTGGCTGCTTTTCTTGGATAATATCCATTAATTCACTTCCATCTTCTACATATACGTCGTAATTATTCTGATCTTTTAAATCTTGAAAATATAAAGTACCTTCTGAGATGATCGGATGAAATAAACTAATAATATAATTATCTGGCCAACTTAACAAAGTTTGTCTTTGTTTATTTTCTGTGGGAAGCCACTCTACGATTTTTTCAAACTCTTCTTTTCCACTTGTGGTAGTTAATAGATAGTAGTATTGCACGATTTGAAGATAGCTGTTGAAAGCTTCTCTTAATTCTATGTGGTCCATGATTTTATCTAAATCGGGAAAATCTAAATAATAGTTATCCATAAATTGCGTCACGTCAGGTTTCATTTTTTCAACATGAGTGTATTCGAATCTTTCCATGATGTAGAGGGCAAATACCATATAAGGATTTAGATTGAAACTTAGCATCGTGCTAATTTCTTGTTTTAAACTTGCAAGATGATCAGAAGCGTGCTGTTTAGCTAGTAGTTTTTTCTTTTCTTTTTTACTTTTTTTCATTTTTGAACCTTCTTTCAAATTAGTTTATCTAGTTCAGCAGTAAAATTTCGTTTGCGACTATGTTTTTTACGATAACTTTGAATAATTTGTGCACGAGCACCCATGACGCCATTATTTTCTTCTGCTTCACCTAATGTGACAATAAGTGCTGCCATACGATGATAATGATGTCTAAATTTAGTTACAATAAGTTCTTTGCCTCTTTTTTCGATTTCTTTTTTGCACCAGTTAAGGTATTGAGCCTTGTTTTTTTCTGGTAAAAAAACCGAACTTTTCCAATAAATAAACTCGTCTTCAAACACATCCAATTGATGGGACGATATCCTAAAATTTATATCTGCCATGAGTGCTTTAGCGGCTTTTGAGTACTGCATGGGCCGCAATAACAAGAGTAACAAAGGAATTATTACCCCTTTGTTACTCTTGCTCCATCCTAAGGCATGGTGATCGCTACTAATATTTTTATAGACTGCTTCGAATTGACCTAGGAAGAAAAGCAGAACAACTTGGTTAGTCACTGAATGGTCATTTTGTACAAAACGCAGTAATTTTTCTTGTTCTTGTTGCGATAAGTCTAATTTTAAAACAGGAAATAAATTGTCAAGACAAGGGTCAGAATAAAAAGTATCTTGTGTAGCTGCATGGAAGACGGAATCGTCGTTAAACTGTTTGGCAAGATAGACTACTTTTTCGGCTATTTGACTACGAACCTTATTGTGTAATGGAATTTTTTCAAGACCATCTTTTCCCACCTCAAGAGCTTTTTCCGGAGCGTTTTGTGAACTAAATAAATGAATGCATTCTAGGTATAAATAAGGGTGAGTGGCAGCAGTTTCTTGGGCTAAAGTAAATAAATGATCCGCTTGTTTAAAATAAGAGCTTGTTCTTACAGCATCTAATAAAAGTCGATCAGCTAAGGGAGAAGGATTTAATTTTAAAAAATTGATCCAGTCAAACAAAAATTCTTCTGATTGTTCTAAAGATTCGGGTCCCACAGTGAATATATCCGCAATTTTTACCTCTTGGTTTGTAGGAGTAGCTAAGTAATGATAAAAGGTCTTGACAAGTTCTGTAGTGTCTTTGGTTGTTTGATAAATGGCATACAGTAGATGTGTGATTACGCTGCTGTTATCATCATCAACGACCCCTTCTTGAATCAATTCACCTAAATAATATTCATATTGATCTCCAATTTCTTTATCATAGGTTAGAAATTGGAGTCCCAAACAACGAATGTATAGCGCACAAGCAGCATGGTAGTGTTTTTGATAAACTAACTGCTTAGCAAAGTCCAAGATTTCTGTTAATGTTTTGCCAACGTTTTCAGAGTCTATTAAAATAACTTGGTAGTCGGGTTCCCAGTCAAATTCATCGTAGATTTCTTCGTCTTCAGCAGTGAAATGAAATTCTTTATCTTCTAACTTTGCTAGATAATCTTGATATTCTTGAAATTGTTGTTCAAAAGAGGAAGTATCATCCGTCATTAATTGTAAAATTTTTTCACGTTTTACCTCGGGGGTTAATCGTAATAAATTCAGCAAAAAATCTGTTTTGTCAGCACTTGACATTTGATTTACTTTTTCTGTAACTTGTTCCATGAATGTACGATAGTCCATGTCTCCAACTCCAAACGTTTTTTAACTATAGTCTAGCATGATTGACCATAAATAAAAATGTTTGTCTATCTTTTTAAAATATTACGTTTAATATCAGAATAAATTTCATGACTTTTTTGGAGATAAATGGCCATAGTAACCACCAAAATAAAAATTATTGGTGGAAAGTCAGCGAAATATCCACTAAAATAAAAGAATATTGGCAGCAAGTTACACAAAATTGGTATAGAGTTTGTTTAATACTTTAGGAAGTGAATAAGATGGACAAAGAAAAACAAATTGAAATCTTAGCAAATTTGATTGCTATAGATTCGGTGGACGATAATGAGGCGAAGGTTGCTAACTATATCGCTTCTTTATTTGAGCCTTATAATGATCGTGAAGATGTAGATATCCAGCGAGTAACTTATGCACCGAATAGAGACAATTTAGTTGTTACGATTGGTACTGGTGAAAAGATCTTAGGATTTTCTGGTCATGAAGATGTTGTATCTCAAGGTGATTTGTCAGCTTGGAACAGTGACCCCTTTAAAGCTGAAATAAAAGATAATAAATTATTTGGACGCGGTGTCACTGACATGAAGGGTGGCTTAGCAGCCTTAGTAATTACCATGCTTGATTTTCTTGCAGAGGATGCGATTCCTGGAAAGATTAGACTGCTTGCGACAGTTGGTGAAGAAACTGGAGAATATGGTGCAGCGCAGTTAACTAAAGCAGGCTATGCTGATGAATTGGATGGTTTAATTATCGCAGAGCCTACCAATGAAATGAAAGAGATAGGGATATCCTCTAAAGGTGTTATTGATTACGTCGTAACATCCATAGGTAAGGGAGCTCATAGTTCCAAACCAGAGGATGGCATAAATGCTATTGATCATTTAATTAATTTTGCTAATGAAGTAAAACCACTAATGGAAAATTTTGATAAAACTGATCCTATTTTAGGGAAGTTAACCCATGTTCAAAGTGTCTTTCATGGTGGTGAACAAATTAATAGCGTCCCTGTAAAAGCGATCATGAAAGGAAATATACGAACGATCCCTGCTTACCCTAATCAATTGGTTTTCTCTGCATTGAACCATTTAATTGATAATTTAAATCAGAAACCAGACTATAACTTAAGTATTGAATATATTTTTCCAGAAGAAGCAATGTCTGGTGATAGCAATGCAAGTCTAGTGAGGTTGATTAAAAATGTACATAAAAATATGTATCCTGATCCAATAAAAGTAGTCGGCCAAACAAGTGCTAGTGATGCTTCAGAATTTTCACATGCCAAAGGTAATTTTAGTATAGTGCAAATTGGACCAGGGAATAATAGCGAGCATCAAAGTAATGAGAACATAGACATTGACGTTTTTAGTAAATCTATTGCATTTTATAAGAGATTTGTAGAGGCTTTTTTTGAATAAGCCAGCTACAATGGTATTCGGTCTCTAGACTATTCGTTTACTATTCAATAAATAATTTATTATAGAATTAAACATGACTGATACTTGTTTAAAAATAAATCAAACTGTTTAAACAGAAGAATTAAAGCTTGTAACTCTGAAATAATAGGGTTATAAGCTTTTTATTTTTTGGCATACTTATTGCTAATATAAGGATGAGGTGATGTTAATGAAAAAAAGATATTTAGTGGCGACACATGGAAAGCTAGCTGATGGATTTCAAAGCTCTTTGAATATTTTAGCAGATAAAGGAAAGAGTATTGAAGTCATTAATGCTTATGTAACTGATGAGGATTACACTCCTAAAATTACTGAATTTGTGCAAGGAATTCAACAAGATGAACAAGCAATTATTTTTACAGATTTATTCGGTGGAAGTGTAAACCAAAAGGTAGTAGCGGAGGTACTTACACAAAAAAAAGAAAATATTTTTATTATATCAAATACTAACTTAGCTGTTTTATTGACACTGATTGTAGGAAGTGAGGAAGAAAAATTAAACGCTGAACTTATACAAGAAGCTATAGAAGAAAGTCAAGTAAAGTTAGTTCCTACAAGCCAAACAGTAGAAAAAGATACATTTTTTTAGGAGGAAAAGCTAATGATAACACAAGTAAGAGTAGATGACCGATTGATTCACGGACAAGTAGCAATGGTTTGGACAAAAGAGTTAAACGCGCCATTACTAGTGGTTGCTAATGATGAAGCTGCGAAAAATGAGGTTACACAAATGACGTTAAAAATGGCGGTGCCTAATGGTATAAAGTTATTGATTCGTTCAGTGGATGAAGCAATAGATGTTTTCAACGACCCTCGAGGTAAAGATCGTCGGATTTTTGTCATCGTCAATAGCGTCAGTGATGCTACTAAAATCGCTCAAAATGTTGAATCTATTGAATCGGTAAATGTAGCCAATACTGGGCGTTTTGATAAGACAGATCCAAAATCAAAAACAATGTTATTTCCAAGTGTGCAATTGAATCCAGACGAGCTTGAAGCAGCAAGAGAATTATCTAAAATTGAACAAGTAGATAGTTATAATCAAGTTTTACCTACAAATTCCAGATACAATTTAAATGATGCTTTAAGTAAGCTATAGAAGGAGGAATTATAAACTATTGTTTTTGAGACAAAGTAATTTATAAAAAATATGCCTCTAACGTTTTTAGAACGTTAAAGGCATATTAACTTCAGACAGTTATTACTATGCCCTAGCTTTATGGGTTTTGATAGAATTAATTAGATTTTAATAAACGAAGTCCATTCAGAATAACGACCAACGTACTTCCTTCATGAATAATGACACTGATTGCTATATCTGTTAGACCTAATAAACTCACTACAACTAAAAAGGATACGACTGCCATTGAAAAAAGGATGTTTTGCCATATGACACGATTCATTTTAGAAGAAATTCCATGAGCTTTAACCAATTTAGATAAGTCATCCTGCATTAAAACTAAATCAGACACCTCTACTGCTACATCGGTTCCGTCTCCCATGGCAATCCCTACATTTGCATTCACAAGGGCTGGGGCGTCATTTACACCATCACCCACCATTGCTGTTACGCCGTATTTCTCTTTTTGCTCGTCTATAATTCGAGATTTATCTTCTGGCATGACATTCGCGATTACTTCATCTATTCCTAATTGTTCAGCAACTGCTTTTCCTGTCATTTCTGAGTCGCCAGTGATTAGAGTGGTGTGTATGCCTTGTTCTTTAAAGTATTTAATAGTTTCTTTTGCATGTTCACTTGGAACGTCCATGAGAGCTATAAGTCCAATGACATTCTCATCTTCTGCTACATATACGACTGTCTTACCTTCTGATGCCCACTCATTATTTAAACGAATATATTCATTTGCAACCTCGTCAAATGAAGTTGGTTTTCCGATCCGATAATTTTTGCCGTTGTAATCTCCTGTCAACCCTTTACCAATCTGATTTTCTACTTCAATAGTCAGTTGATTTTTTTGTTCAAACTTTCTTAGAATGGCATCTGCTAAGGGGTGATTGGATTCTTTTTCAAGAGCTACCACGATATCAATCATATTTTCTTCGTTCACGGAATCAGCAAAATAATAATTGGTTACTTCAGGTTTTCCTTTGGTCAAAGTTCCGGTCTTATCAAACGCAATTGCTTGAGTATCAGCTAATTGAGATAGATAAGAACTACCTTTTGAAAGGACTCCATTTTTGGCCAGGTTAGAGGTCGTTGATAAGGTTACCGATACGGTAGCTGCTGCTAAAGCACAGGGTGAAGCTGCAACTAAAAGAACTAATCCTCTATAAATACTTTGTGCCCATGTCCAATCAAATAGAGCAGGAGCCAATAATACAAACAGGGGAATGGCAATTAAAACAACTGTGACGTATTTCGGTTCAAATTTTTGGATAATACTTGCAGCTTTTGTTTGATTATCTTGGTTCTGGTTCACTAATTGTAAAATTTTTGAAAAGACTGTATCTTCGTTTTCTTTGGTGACTTCCATTGTAAACGTGCCTGTCCCATTAATCGTACTCCCAAAAACGGTATCTCCTTTTGTTTTTTCATTGGGTATACTTTCACCATTAATGGACGATTCATCAATGGAAGTAGAGCCAGATAAGATGACGCCATCAATGGGTACTTGGTCGCCATTTAATACCTGAAGTTGGTCTCCCACTGTTAATTCACTGACATCAACAATCTTTGTATTCCCATCAGGCAAAATTAACCGAGCAGTCGTTGGATTCATTTCAAGTAATTTCGTTATTTCTCGTTTACTTCTTCCTTCAGCGTAATCTTCCAGGAAGTGTGCGCCTGAAAAAATGAGAATCAACAACGTTCCTTCCCAAAAATTCCCAATTGCTGAAGCTCCGATAGCTGCTAGTCCCATTAAAATATGAGAATTAGGCATGAACTTATTATTTGTTTTTGTATTCTCAATTGTCTCTCCAAGACCTTCCAGAATAATAACATGATAGCCCGCACTAATTGTGGCGAGTGAGAACATGATGTTTTTTACGGTTTGATATTCGTCACTTAAGAACAACGCAACAATTGCCAATGCCAAACCAATAAAGTATAAAACAATAGGCATCTTTCCGTGATCGTGGTCGTGGTTATGATTATGTTTCCCTTTTTCCTGTGATTGTTGTTCTTGGGTAGTTTCCATTTCTATCACCTTTCTATATAATTTATTTGATTTTTGTAGACTTTTTTGTGTCCTTTGTTTATTGTTTAACCAAGAGCAACGTCCAATGTCATCATGATAGCAAAACCAATCATAAATGCCATTGTCGCTATTTCGCTATGTCCATTCGTTTGAGAATTAGGAATCAATTCTTCAACACAGACAAATACCATGGTTCCTGCTGCAAAAGCTAATGCATAAGGTAAGATAACAGTTATCTGTGTGACCAGCCAAGCGCCAATAGTTGCTGATATAATTTCAAAAAGTGCACTGGATTGCCCCATATTAAATGCATGTCCCTTTGTACTGCCTTCTGCTCGAATAGGCATTGAAAGCGCAGCACCTTCGGGAAAATTTTGCAGCCCAATACCCAGTGCAAGCATCAATGCACTTGTAATAGCAGAAGCTCCTTGTCCAGCAGCTCCAAAAGCCACACCAATTGCCAACCCTTCTGGTATATTATGAATGGTTACCGCTAGAAACAAAAGGGTTGTAGACGATAAAGATGAAGCAACTCCTTCAGTTTCCTCAACACCGCTTGTTCTTTTATGTAAATGAGGGACAACGCTATCCACAATTCTTAAAAAGAGGCCTCCTACTAAAAAACCAACCAAAGCAGGCACAAATGACCAAATACCATAACCATTTTGCTCTGCAAAATCAATGGATGGCGCTAACAAAGACCAGTAACTTGCTGCAAACATAACCCCGGCAGCAAAACCATTCATAATGGCAAGAAGTTTATCATTCACTTCATGAAATAAAAATACTAAACTCGATCCTAGGGCGGTCATTAGCCAAGTAAATACACCCGCTAATGTTGCTTGCCAGATTGGGTTTAAACTCAAAAACCAATCAACCATTAAAATACACATCCTTTAACTGCCGTAAAATATTTTTCAACTTGAGTTAAACTAATAGAAATAGTATAGCTATACACCGACTTTTTTGTGTCTTGCAAATTCTGATTTCGTATGCTTGCTTAAGTAAAGCAAGGATTTATATGGTTTGGGCTTATCCAGTATCCATCTCCTTTTATTTGTAAATCGGAATGATTATTATTTTAATATGAAGTTTCGTTCATATGTTTATGAAATCATATTAACTCACTGTATGAGCTTTGTCAAGACAAGATGCTTCTTATTCAAATGGACTACTATTGCTGATACAAAAGTCTTAATTTTGTCTATAAACAAAAAACTAGCATCGTTTTACTCATGTGGTATTATATATATGAATGGAAAATCATGTGAGAGGAATAAGAGCATATGGATACATCAACAACTTCGCCAATCAATAAAGAGAAGATCCAATCAATAAGCAAAGTATTCAAAGTGATTAGTGACCCTACACGCTTGTCAATTCTCTTTCTTTTACAGAAAGAAGAGCTCAGTGTTGGAAACATTGTGCTTGCATTGGATAAGGAACAGTCCGCGGTTTCACACCAACTAAAAATATTGAAAGATTCACGTTTAGTGAAGGCAAGAAGAGAAGGGAAAAGCATGGTTTACAGTCTTGATGATCTTCATGTTTTCAGTATTCTCGAACAAGTCTTAACTCATATCAATGAACAAGAACAATAAAAGCTAATAAGGTATAAAACTAAATGGAGGTTTTTAAAATGTCAAAATCAGATAAAAATCATAATCACTCGCATCAGGATCAATCGAAAAAAAATATTAAAATTGCTTTTTTCACCAACTTTATTTTCTCCATAAGTGAATTTTTCTTTGGGTTTCTTTTCAATAGTGTGTCCATTATGTCTGACGCCGTTCATGATTTAGGGGACTCTATTTCAATTGGATTCGCTTGGTTTTTTCAAGGTTATTCAGAGAAAAAACAAGATGAACGGTTCACCTTTGGCTATAACCGATTTTCTTTACTGGGCGCGTGATAACTGGCGTTGTGCTAATTAGTGGCTCGTTCTTTATGATCTATCGTAGTGTGCCACGTTTGCTTGACCCACAACCCGTAAATTATAGTGGCATGTTCTGGCTTTCTCTCGTAGCTATTGCATTGAATGGATATGCTGCTTGGATTTTAAGCAAAGGCACATCCAAAAATGAGGGTATGTTGAACCTCCATATGCTGGAAGACGTATTAGGGTGGATTGGAGTTTTGATTGTGAGTATTCTAATGAACTTTACCGAGGCTTATCGATTGGATCCAATCTTATCGATTTTGATAGCACTCTATATCCTCTATAAAACTGTACCTGAATTTTTCAGTACAATGAAAATTTTATTGAACGGTTCGCCGGAAAATGTAAACGTAGAGAACCTGGCGAACTCCATTAACAATATTCCTGCTGTAAAGGACCTCTCTCATTTTCACATTTGGTCACTGGACGGAGAAGAAAATGCCCTTATCGTTACGGTTCTTATAGACTCTTCCGATATAAACAAGACTAGGGAAATCAAAGAAGAAATAGCAGAGCTTGCCCATACATCGGGTGTAAAGGATCATATCACAATAGAAATAACTACAAGTAAAGACGAACTGGAAAAAGGGTATGCTTATGGCAGTTAAAGTATTTATATATTGAAAAAAGGACTATTTTAAATCGAGTAGGAGACTAGCTAATTAATGGCTAGTCTCCTACTCGATTTATTAGTGCAAAGCACCCCTTAAATTTAATGCAAAATAAAATTACAATTTACACTTAATTGGCTTTTTTTACTTAATTTATCGGTTTCATAACTTATGTTAATAGAGGCAATATTAGCCGCGCTTGTCGTATTTGTCTGTTTTGCCGGAAATTATCTAACAGGCCAAAGTATGTTGGAACGTCCATTAGTTGTTGGTCTTGTAACGGGTCTTGTAATGGGAGACATGAGAACTGGCGTTTTAATGGGTGCTTCTTTAGAAGCAATTTTCTTAGGAAATGTAAATATAGGTGGAGTCATTGCGGCTGAACCAGTAACTGCCACAACACTTGCTACTACATTTGCAATTATTTCAAATATAGAACAAAATGCGGCAATGACCTTAGCTGTTCCTATTGGGATGTTAGCAGCTTTTGTAGTCATGTTTTTGAAAAATGTTTTTATGAACTTATTTGCGCCTATTTTAGACAAAGATGCTCGGGAAGCAAACGAAAGAATGATTATTACGCTTCATTGGGGTACTTGGGTTATTTATTATTTAATTATCGCTTCAATAGCTTTCATTGGAATTTTAGCAGGAAGTGGACCAGTCAACACATTTGTAGAAAATATTCCAGAAAAATTGATGAACGGATTAAGTGCTGCAGGAGGTTTATTACCAGCTGTCGGGTTTGCGATGTTAATGAAACTTCTATGGGATAATAAATTAGCCGTTTTTTATATTTTAGGTTTTGTACTTACTGCCTATTTAGACTTACCGGCTGTTGCCGTTGCGGTTATCGGTGTTGTTATTTGTGTAGTTAGCGCACAACGAGATTTACAGATGCGAGATATTTCTACCAATGGAAATAATAACAACAACGCCACAGGAACTATGACCAAAGAAGAAGAGGAGGATGACTTTTTCGCATGAAATTACAAGAGAATTTAAGTAAAGA
>NZ_JAKEIT010000041.1 GCF_021474685.1 Tetragenococcus halophilus
AGGTTTTATATATGGCAGCATTTGGTAAGTTTGATTCGTCTATTGACCCATCAGAAATAGGCAAAGAATTCTCAGTTAACGAGCACGTAAGGTTTCAAGTACATAATCAGCCGGAAACAGGCACAATTACAAAGCAACTGAAAAACTCAGCCGTTATTGCCATTGATGAAACAAGTTCCAATCAGGAGTTGATCTCCGAAAGCAACGGCGTCGTTATCATTAACTACAAACAGATGGAACCAACAGATCAATAAAAAAAGAAGCTGGATGATGAAATTCCAGCTTCTTTTTTTATAACTATTTCGTACCGAATAAACGGTCTCCCGCATCACCTAAACCTGGAACAATATAGCCGTCTTCATTTAAATGATCATCTAAAGCAGCTGTGTAGATATCTATATCCGGATGAGCTTCTTGCAAGGCTTTAACCCCTTCCGGAGCAGAAACGATACAAACAAATTTAATATTAGAAGCACCCCGTTTTTTCAAAGAATCAATCGCCATAATCGCTGATCCTCCTGTCGCAAGCATAGGATCAACCACTAATAATTGACGACTATCGATATCTTCTGGCATTTTGAAAAAATATTCATGAGGTTCTAATGTTTCTTCATCCCGATACAAACCAACATGCCCCACTTTAGCTGCTGGGATAAGTTGTAAAATACCATCTACCATACCCAAACCTGCACGCAAAATTGGAACAATAGCCACTTTTTTGCCGGCTAATGTTTTTTGCGTTGATAGTTCAATTGGTGTTTCAATTTCAACATTTTCAGTTGGCATATCACGAGAAATCTCGTAAGCCATCAACATTGCAAGTTCATCAACAACTTCCCGAAAAACTTTTGTACCACAATTTTTCTCCCGTATAATTGTTAATTTATGTTGAATTAACGGATGTTCCATCACTTGAAATTTTCCCATTTTTTAAGGCCCCTTTATTTTTTTCTTTATTGTAATCTAAAAGCAGTATACAAGCAATGCATCAAAAGAAATTGGCTTTGCTGTACAACTTAATGCGTATAAATTGGATGAGCATCAGTCAATTTTTTAACGTCCTCTTTGACCTCATTAAGTACCGCCTGATCTTTGTTGCTTTCTAAAACTTTTATAATCAAACGAGCTACTTGCGCTGCTTCTTTTTCATTAAAACCACGACTAGTGATTGCAGGTGTTCCTATACGTATACCACTTGTTTTAAAAGGACTCAATTTTTCAAAAGGAATGGCATTTTTATTTACAGTAATATGCACAGAATCTAAAAGCTGCTCAGCTTCTTTTCCTGTCATACCATATTCTGTCACATCAATTAAAAGTAAATGATTTTCTGTTGCACCAGACACTAAGCGTGTTTCTTCAGCTTGGTTAAATTCGGCTTCCATCGCTTTAGCATTATTAAGTATCTGTTGGCTGTATGCTTTAAAATTATCATCCAATGCTTCTTTAAACGCAACAGCTTTTCCTGCAATTACATGTTCTAAAGGTCCACCTTGAATACCGGGGAATACATTACTATTGACTTTTTTTGCAAGTGCTTCATCGTTTGTTAAAATCATACCACCACGAGGTCCTCGTAATGTTTTATGCGTGGTAGTCGTCGTAATGTCAGCATAAGGAATTGGATTAGGATGAAGGCCACTAGCAACTAAACCAGCAATGTGAGCCATATCCACCATCAATTTGGCACCCACTTCGTCAGCAATCTCTTTAAAAGCCGCAAAATCAATATTACGAGAATAGGCACTGGCTCCAGCAACAATAAGTTTAGGCTGATATTTGTGCGCCAAAGTGCGAACATTTTCAATATCAATGATTTCAGTTGTGGGATCAACACCGTAACTAACAAAATGATAAGTCTTACCGCTGAAATTTACCGGTGATCCATGAGTTAAATGACCACCTGCAGATAGATCCATTCCTAAAACAGTATCTCCTTCTTCAATCAATGACAAATAAGCCGCTGTATTGGCTTGCGAACCAGAGTGTGGTTGAACATTAGCAAACGCTGCTCCAAATAGTTTTTTCGCGCGCTCAATCGCTAAATTTTCAACAACATCTATAAATTCACAACCACCATAATAACGACGTCCAGGATATCCTTCTGCATATTTATTCGTTAAGATACTTCCTTGGGCTTGCATTACCGTTTCTGAGACAATGTTTTCTGAAGCAATCAATTCCAAATTATCTTGCTGACGCCTAGTTTCGTTTTCAATTGCAGTGCCAATCTCAAAATCAAAATCTTTTATCCCCATATCAAGAACACCCCTTTTACTTTCTTACAATATTGTATCACAGGAAAATGAAGAAGTCTTTTAACCTTCAAAATACTTTTGAGCAGCAGCTTTTTTTAAACGATTCATATAAGCTAGGCCTAAACCTTCCTCAGGCAAAGCAGCGGCCAAAATAATATCCAAAGGTAGTTGTCCTTCATCTAACGCACGCAAGCCCGCATACAAGCCTCTAGTAGCTGCTAACATACTATTATCACTATAAGAAAAAGTAGCTGCTGTATTTGCGCGAACTTCATCACATATCTCTGGTCCAGCCAATACTCCTGCACATAGATCATTTTCTTTCACCCAGTTAATAGCAGCTGGCCAATCTTGTTTTTTTATCATTAGAACTTTTGTATCTGGTGAATAGTGCTTATACTTCATTCCCGGTGATTTAGGTATCTCAGAAGTTTCTAATAGATGTTTATCATAGCTGACCTCAATACCTAGGTCTTGTTGGATTTGTTCTTTAGTAATAGCGCCCGGGCGTAAAATCATTGGTTTTTGCTCAGGGTCACTAACATCAATTACCGTCGATTCCACCCCGATTTTTGTTGCACCATCATCTAAAATTCCATCAATTTTGCCGTGTAAGTCATGATAAACGTGTTCATAAGTTGTAGGGCTAGGTTTACCTGAGGTGTTCGCGCTAGGGCCTACCGCGGGAACGCCTGCTTTTTTGAGTAACATTAAAGTAGTATCATTATCTGGCATGCGGAAAGAAACTGAGGGTAAACCTGCAGAGACTTCTTTGGCAAATAAATCTGTTTTTGTTTGACAGATTAAAGTCAACGGGCCTGGCCAGTAAGTATCAGCTAATTTTTGCGCATAAGGATGCAACGCAACTACATAATCCTTTACCTGTTCAAAACTATTCACATGGACAATCAGTGGATTATCATGAGGTCTTCCTTTAACATCAAATACGCGAGAAACTGCATCTGAGTTCATTGCATTTGCACCTAAACCATAAACAGTCTCAGTTGGAAAAGCTACTAAACCACCTTTTTTCAACGTTTGTGCCGCTTCATCTATTTCATCAACTGCCCAATGTTTTGTTTCTTTTATTTCCACAGTTTATCCACATCCTTTCTTTTTATCAACACCAAGTTATCAACAGTTTAGATCAAGTTATACACAATCTGTGGAAAAAGTGACATCTTATTGTGTATTTATCTGTTCATAACTTGGAAATAGCTATAATTTCTGTATTATTCGACTTTTTTCCGAAATAATTTTTATAGAATCATTAGTTACCCACAATCTTGTGGATAACTAATACACAAGTAGCATTCGTTCATTTCCTGATAGATCTTTTTTCCGCTGAACTGTTTTTTGCGGAAAACTCTTTTGAAAAATTTCTTCTACTTTCCCTCCCTGATTAAAACCAATTTCTAAAAATATTTTTCCTTGTTTAGAAAGCTTTTCTTGAGCTTGTTCAGCAATCTTTTGATAAATAGCTAAGCCCTCATTTTCAGCAAATAAAGCGATGGAAGGCTCATAACGTTGAACACTTGTATCCATCAAGTCCCATTCCTCTTGACTAATATAAGGCGGATTGGCAATCAGAATATCGATAGGATGTTTGATAGGCTCCAAGGTATTACCTAGGTAAAATTCTACTTGCGCTTCAAGTAAATTACTATTCACCTGTGCTACTTCCAAAGCTTTTTTTGAAATATCCACGGCACTTAGCTGCCATGCAGGTCGTTCTAATTTTAAAGTAGCTGCAATCGCTCCAGTACCAGTACCTACATCCACTACTTGGAGTGCTTCTTCTTTTTGCTTAACAGTATTTTGCAGGCACCATTCAACTAATTCTTCTGTCTCTGGGCGCGGGATCAATGTATTAGAATTGACTTTAAAACTTCGCCCATAAAATTCTTCATAACCAAGTAAATACTGCGGGGGATAATCATTTAGCAACTGTTCTAGGTCATTTTGTAATTGATCGTATTCTTTTTGTGCTATCTTGTCTTTCATGTGTAGTAACCAATCTGTTTTTGTCCATTTTTTACGAGCTAAAAACACATAACAAATCGCATAACCTTCTTTTCCTTGTTTTTCTAAAAAAGAAGAAGCCCAATTCAGGACTTCTTGATAAGTTTGTTTACTCATTTTGCAACTCTTCCAATTTCGAAGTTTGGTCATATAAAATTAAAGCCTCGATAATTTCTTCTAAGTCCCCACCTAAAATTTTATCTAATTGTTGAACAGTCAAATTGATCCTATGATCAGTCACTCGATTTTGCGGGAAATTATACGTACGAATACGTTCGGAACGATCGCCTGATCCGATCGCTGATCTCCGATTAGCATCGTACTCATTTTGAGCTTCTTGTTCATACTTATCATAAAGACGTGCACGCAAAACTTTCATTGCTTTTTCGCGGTTTTTAATTTGCGAACGTTCATCTTGCATCGCTACCGCAATACCTGTTGGAATATGTGTTAAACGTACAGCAGACGCCGTTTTATTGACGTGCTGTCCACCTGCACCAGAAGCATGATAAATATCCGTGCGAATATCCTTATCATCGATATCTAACTCCACTTCCTCAGCTTCTGGCATCACAACCACTGTTGCTGTCGAAGTATGCACACGACCTTGTGACTCAGTTTCTGGCACACGTTGTACACGGTGAGCGCCACTTTCATATTTTAATTTCGAATACACTTTATCACCAGTGATCATCATGATCACTTCCTTATAGCCGCCAATACCGGTAATGCTGGCATCCATCACTTCTACTTTCCAACCTTGTGACTCTGCATAGCGTTGATACATGTCGAATAAATCACCAGCAAAAAGCGCGGCTTCATCGCCGCCAGCTGCTCCTCTAATTTCCATAATAATGTTTTTATTATCATTAGGATCTTTAGGCAATAGCAGAATTTTGATTTGTTCTTGTAGATCTGCTTCTTCTTTTTTTAACTCTGCTAATTCTTCTTTGGCTAAATCAGTCATTTCTTCATCCAAATTTTCGCTTAACATTTCTTCATCTTCGCTAATATCTTCTTCTACTTTCTTGTAGCGTTGATAAACCTCTACTGTTTCACGTAAATCCGCTTCTTCTTTAGACATCTTCATGAAACGATTGGTGTCTGCGATCACATCTGGATCGCTCATTAATTCGCCTAATTCCTGATAGCGATCTTCAATCTTTTGTAATTGATCGTAATACACTTAACATTCTCCTTTACTCGATTTCTGGGTGAAAATAGTGATGACGACAGACAGGATAATATGCATCATTTCCCCCAATTTGTACTTGCTCTCCTTCATATACTGGCTTTCCATCTATAAAATGTAAATTCATGATTGCCTTTTTATGGCAAAACCAGCAAATAGTCTTCATTTCTTCGATTTTATCGGCGTATAATAATAAATATTTAGATCCTTCAAATAGTTCGTTACGAAAATCGTTTTTTAAACCAAAGGCCATAACTGGAATCTTTAATTCATCTACAATCCTCATAAATTCTAAAACGTGATGTTTTTCTAAAAATTGCGATTCATCGATCAATATACAATATGGTCTACGTTCCAGTTGCACAATAAGCTCATACACATTTGTTTCTTCAAATATCGGCAGTGCTTTTTCTTCTAAGCCAATTCGACTAGAAATTTGCCCAACACCTGCCCGTGTATCTAAGCCGCTTGTCATCAAAACAACTGGTTTTTCTTGTTCTTCATAGTTATGAGCAACTTTTAAAATCTCAATTGATTTACCGCTGTTCATCGCGCCGTACTTAAAAAATAATTGTGCCATTTTCTCATCCTCCG
Organism: Tetragenococcus halophilus; assembly: GCF_021474685.1. Lineage (GTDB taxonomy): Bacteria > Bacillota > Bacilli > Lactobacillales > Enterococcaceae > Tetragenococcus > Tetragenococcus halophilus_B. The sequence goes on from NZ_JAKEIT010000041.1 coordinate 6,067, forward strand.
TATACTTCCCCTTAAAAGTATACTTGAAAATAAATGATTTTTACAGCCCTAGCTTTTTGAAATTTAACTAAACAAAAAGGAAGAGCATCGTGCTCCTCTGCTACTTTCTTAAGTTTAAAACTAGCCATCTCTTAACTAATAACGTCTTTGCTTTTTAAACGCATTTTCTACTTGTTCAAAACCTACTTTAGGGTAAAAAGAACTTGCAGTAGGTGCGGATATTAAAACGATTGAAATATTTTCTCCTTGTTTTTTTCTCAATGTAGACAATAATTTAGCACCAACGCCTTGTTCTTGATAGCTTTTTAGAACAGCTAAGTCTGATACAAACGTACAGTAAGACATGTCAGAAACACCACGGAGTACACCTACTAATTTAGCATTATCCCAAGCAGTATACAAAATATTGGCATTATCTAACATTCGTTTAATCCTTGCTTGGTCGTAAACCGGTCGCTTGATTCCCGAGTGAACAAAAATTTCTATCAAGTCTTCTACCGTAATTTTTTCCTTATCTCGAATTTCTATCATCACTAGCCCTCCCTATGTATGCGATACATCTTATCTGTAGGCTGAAAATCGAACTGCTTATAAAAACCTAAAGCTTTTTCATCTGCTCTTAAGGAAATTGTCGTTCGATTACCTAGGTATTGCTCGATCTCATTCACTAACATTTTCCCGATTCCTTGCTTTTGATAAGCTGGCAAGATTAAAATATCACTTAAGTAACAAAAATATTCAAAATCTGTTAAGCAACGCGCAAAACCTAGCAAAGTCCCATTACACCACGCACTAAAAACTAAAGGCGTATGATTGATCATGTCTTGCAACCTATTCTTATCTTCAATTGGCTTATCAAAGGCAGTTTCTTCATAAACAGCAGCCACTTCTTCTACTGATAAAGGCTCGTTTACTTTGATTTCAACATTTTTTTCTTCCATTTTATTTAACTCCCCCTATATTGTTAATAACAATTAATTGCTAGCAGTTAACCGTTTTGAGGTGGTCCGTCAAAAACATAATTTTCTCCACTAATCTTTCTTGCCGTTTTCTCAGATACCCTTTATTTGACTACTATACGCTAAAAAATAAAAAACTTCAGCCAAATTTTTATAAAACTTGCTATAATATTTTCAAGAACTTGTATTAAACAAAAAAGCAAAACTTTAAAACAACAATATTAAATATTTTTATAATAAACACCCTATGTAACGTGATAATTGCGTTACTTCCTAAGGATTTTTATTTACCATACTACTTAAAGGGAGGGTTCTTTCTTATGGAATTAGTTGAACACAAGGGTTCTTATGTATCTGCAATACGTCTTATAAATAAGAAATAGATACCAGCAGTGATGCGTGAACAAGCAGGAGACACCTATGCCATATAATTCAAAGGCTGAGTCTCGTAGTGGTAAAAATTTTGCCTGGTGGCCTTTTAACTAATAGGCATATATTTATTAAATAGATAAACAAAAAAGAGAACACGTGAAGACTAGTTTAAAAGCCTTCGTGTGTTCTCTTTTTTCAGAGTTAACTTTCATTATTGATATTCAATTATTTAATATCAATTTTTTTCTTATCTTCATCTTTGCCTGGTGCTTTTGGTAATTCCAAATTCAAGACACCATCTTTAAATGAAGCATCGATCTTATCTTCATCAATTCCCTTTAGCATAAATTGACGACGGAAAGAACTGCTACTGCGTTCTCGACGTAGGAAGTTGCCCTCTTCATCTTTATCTTCGCTTACATCATTACGACTTGCTTCAATCGTCAAAATATCATCGTCATAGGTAACATTCAAATCTGTTTTATCAAATCCTGGCAAATCAGCTGTTACTTCATAGCTATTATCTTTTTCCTTGATATCGACTTGAAAATTATCGTTTCCCATAAAGTTTGAGAAGAAATTATCGAAAAAGTCATCTCTCATATTCATAAGATCATTGTTTCTTGACATTAAGTTTGCCATAAATAATCCTTCCTTTCTTTTTTTCTTTATTACAAAAGAATTGGCAGTTTCTTTTGTAAAACGGGATTTTTCAACCTCGATTTATCTTATCGGAAGCTCTCTAACTTCCTTACAATTACAATATACAACCTTAGTCAAAAATGGTCAAATAATTAGCATTCGAAATCAAAAAGTGCTAATTATTAATTTTATTTAAACTGTCTCCCCATTTAATAAGGAGATAAATTGTTCACCATATTTATCCAATTTATTTTGTCCTACGCCTTTGATCTGTAAAAATTCAACAGGTGTTTTTGGTTTTTTCTGTGCCAATTCTTGCAATGTTTTATCCGAAAAAATGATATAAGGAGGCAAGTTTTGCTCCTGAGCTAGTTCTAAGCGTAAACCACGTAGTTTTTCAAATAATTCATCGTTATCTGCTAACTGTTTTACAGTTGCTTGTTTACGATATACTTTTTGCTTACCTAATAAAACATCAATGCCTGTTGATGAAACAATTAACTTAGGAAACTCTCCTTTACTCAATGTTAAATATTGTTCGGCCGTCAGATAATCGATCAAACTAACTACTTCTTTTTGTGACCATTCCTTCATTAATCCATAGGTTGTAAGCTGATCAAAATGCCAATCCTTGACTTGTTTAGTCTTTGAAGCTGTCAAAACTCTTGCAACCATGGTTTTACCAAAGCGTTCTTCCATACGTTTCACACAAGACAATATTTTTTGCGCATCAAGTGTGATATCAACTGCTTCACGCTCATCTAAACAATTACTACATTTACCGCATTTTTGGCCATTTTCTCCAAAATACCGTAAAATATAACGTTGTAAACACATTTGAGTGTGGGCATATTGGTTCATTTGTCGTAATTTTTCGTATTCATTTTGTTGATAGCTATTGCTTAAATTGGATTGTTCAATGAAAAAATGTTGGATTTGTAGATCTTGGGGTGCATACAGTAAAATAGCATCACTTGCTAGTCCATCCCTACCTGCACGTCCTGCTTCTTGATAGTAAGATTCAATATTTCCTGGTATCTGAGCATGGATAACAAAACGTACATTACTTTTGTTGATACCCATACCAAAAGCATTTGTCGCTACTATAACCTGTACACGCTCAAACAGAAAGTCTTCCTGACTTTTTGCTCGTTGTTTTTTACCCATGCCGCCGTGATACATCCCCACAGAAAACTCATTATGTCTTAGCAAATGGTAAAGTCTTTCAACCTCTTTTCTGGTTGTCGCATAAATAATCCCTGACTGATTTTTATTCGTTTTTAGATAGGTAAACAAATAACTGTCTTTTTGCTCTTTTACCACTTGAAAAGCTAGATTTTCCCGAGCAAAACCGGTATTGATTTGATTTTGTTCTGGTATAGACAGTAAATGAGAGATGTCTTGTGCAACTTGTTGTGTAGCCGTAGCTGTCAAGGCTACAACTGTCGGCAGCTGCTTTAACGATTGAATCATTTGGGCTAACTTCAGATAACTGGGACGAAAATCATGGCCCCATTGCGAAATACAGTGAGCTTCATCAACTGCCAAAAGGTCAATTTGAACCGTTTCTAATAAACGCAAAAATTCTTCTGATTCTAAACGCTCCGGCGCAATATACAACAACTTAATGCGACCCTTTTTTGCATCATCTAATCTTTTATTTATCTCTAAATAAGAAAGCGAACTATTGATAAAGGTCGCTGGTATTCCCATATCATTTAAGCTGTCTACTTGATCTTTCATTAAAGAAATTAAAGGGGAAATCACTAGCGTCAAACCATCCAATAAAAGCGCTGGCAGTTGATAACATATAGATTTCCCGCCTCCAGTGGGCATGATTCCAAGCACATTTTCTTTGTCTAAAATTTTTTGAATAATCGCTTCTTGTCCTTTGCGAAAGCTAGTAAATCCGAATTTTTCAGCTAAAATACTTTCTAAATCTGTCATTTTTTCGCCTCTTTTCTCCTTCATTATAGCGAATTTTTCTTTATGAACCAAAGTGAATTTCTCACTTCTTTTTTTTATAAAAAAATACGCCTTCGATTAGAAAGCGTAAAAAAGCAAAGTATAACTACAACTGCCTTTCAAATTTGTTAATTAATTTAGCAAAAAATTTAATTATTTACAATGGAAATTTCATTCAGCGGCCAATAGCGAAAAACTACTTCGCCTTCGATCAGGGAACGATTTACAAAGCCAAAGGCGCGGCTGTCTTTAGAAATCAAACGGTTATCGCCTAAAACAAAATATTGACCTTTAGGAACTTTATAAACAAAGTCACTCGTAAAACTATCTGCGCTTGCAGCAATATCTTGAAAAGCTGGATTATAGCTATACTCCGATTGCATTTTATCGTCAGCAAATTTTTGCTGATAAGGCTTCAAATAAGATTCATCTACTTGTTCGCCGTTAATTGTAAGTACGTCGTCTTTCATCTGAACTCGATCACCAGGCAAGCCGATCACTCTTTTAACAGCCAATTTGTCTAAATCATCAGGTTCTTTAGTTGTTAAAACATCAAAACGATCAATATTAGACAACTTATAAGTTATCAACTTTTGTCCATCAGCTAACGTTGGGTCCATAGAATGACCATTCACCGAAACAGGCGTGACCACAAATATATACAACGCCCAAAAAATCGCTAAAATAAGAAAAAAGGGACCCCAATTTTTTATAAATTCTTTCAAAATGTAAACTCCTTATTGATTTTGATAAAATTTCATTTATTATTTTTATATTATAATACGGCATTAGTATACCACAGCCTAAAATAATAAGAAAAAAAACATAGTTACCTTAAGAAACTTTTGATTTCTTTATACATTTTATAAACGAACTTGCTGGAATACATCGACTTTTTTGTTATACTGTGGGTATTCTATTAGAATGGAGACTTAAAAATGTCAATGAAATTTTTCGCACAAAATACTTGGCAAAAATGTAAATTCTTTTTTAAACATAGACTTTCTTCTGTTCAGGTTATTGTGTCTTACTATGTGCTAATGACATTGATTGCACTTATACTATTTTATTTGCCCATTTTTCGCCAAGCTGGTTCTCATATATCATTTATTGATATGTTTTTCATGGCGGTTAGCACAATCAGCATCACTGGATTAACAACATTTCCGATTAATGAAGTCTTCAATGAACAAGGAGTCATCTTATTAGAAATCCTTTTCCAAGTAGGAGGATTAGGTATCATGATGATTTCTACCTTTTTCTTTGTCCTTTCAAAAAGAAAAGTTACGTTAAAACAGCGACAATTGATCATGACAGATATGAACCAACCACGTCTAAGTGGAATTGTGCGCTTGATTCGAACAACTTTTACAATTATATTAGGTCTGCAAATTATTAGTGGCCTTATTTTTAGCGTCTATTTAAAACTACAAGGTTATCACGATGGCTGGGGCGCTGCATTTTATTATGGATTTTACGAGGCAATTTCTTCAGTTACAAACTCTGGTTTTGATGTTACTGGCTATTCCGTTTTTCCATATGCTAATGATTTTTTCCTTTTATTTTCTATAATGTTTTTGATTTTTATCGGCGGGATCGGTTTTCCCGTCTTAATGGATATTAAAAGCTGGTTTTCTGATAAATTTTCTAAAAAAACACAGCCATCGCATTTTCGATTTTCTTTATTTACTAAAATCGCTTTGCTTTCTTCAGTAATTTTATTTGTTGGTGGTAGCATAGTGATTTTTTTCTTAGAAAAAAATCACTTATTTGAAAATATGAATTTTATCGAACAAAGTGTTAACAGTATGTTTTACTCAACTACTACTCGTAACGCTGGTCTACAGATTCATGATTTAAATAACTTTCAAACAACATCTCTGATCGTTTTTTCCTTATTAATGTTTATCGGTTGTAGTCCTAGTTCCGTAGGTGGTGGGATTCGTACAACAACGATAATGATTATTGGTCTTTACCTTTATTCATTCTTAAAAGGTGAAAGACATGTCCATGTTTTTGGTCGTACCATCGATAGAGAAGATATTCGTAAATCGATCGTTATTTTTATGTTATCACTTATAATGTGCTTTAGCTGTGTCGTTTTTTTGTCTGCTATCGAAGATGTTTCCTTGATCTCTATCATTGTTGAAGTCACCTCTGCTTTTGGTACCACAGGCTTATCTTTAGGTATTACAAGTGATTTGTCGACCATTGGAAAGTTGGTCATTGCAATTTTGATGTTTATTGGCCGGGTAAATATGTTGTATACACTTATGTTATTTATCCCGCAAAAACCACATGATTCAGGTTACCGTTATCCCACTGAAAAAATTATTATTGGTTAATCAATTTTTTCACTTATTCTTAAGAACAAGAAAATTGGTTTAATCTTTTTTTTAAGTTGTGGTATGATAAATTGAATTTATGTTTATATGATGGAGGTTTGACATGGGATTTCGAAGTTATATTGCTTCTTTTGTAGGAAAGAGTTCACAATGGTTTTTAAAAACTTTTACTAAAGGTGGGTCAAGTTTACCGGGTAAATTAGCTTTAAAAATTGACCCGGCTATTTTAGATCACTTGGCCAGTGATTATAAAGTGGTGGTTGTTACTGGTACAAATGGCAAAACATTAACAACCGCATTAACAGTTAACATTTTACAACAAGAATTTGATAATGTATTAACAAATCCAACAGGCGCCAATATGGTACAAGGAATTGTTTCTACCTTTCTTTCTGCTAAGCCTAAAAATGAACAGAAGAAATTTGCTGTTTTAGAAATTGACGAAGCAAGTTTGAGTAAGGTAACTGACTATATTAAGCCTGAATTATTTGTTTTTACAAATATTTTTCGCGATCAAATGGATCGCTATGGCGAAATTTATACAACTTATCAGTTAATTGTCGATGGTGCAGCAAAATCGCCTGAAGCCACCATTTTAGCTAACGGTGACTCACCGATCTTTAATTCACTTGAAACAACAAATCCTAGACAATATTACGGCTTTGACCATGAATCTGATGAGGAACAAATGGCACATTACAATACGGATGGCGTGTTATGCCCTAAGTGCCAACACATTCTACATTATAAAATGATTACCTATGCAAACCTAGGTAAATACTATTGTCCAAATTGCGGCTTTACGCGACCTCAATTAGATTATAAATTAACAGATTTGCGAAATATGACGAATACCTCGGCAGAATTTACAATCGACAATAACGATTACAAATTAGAAGTCGGTGGTATGTATAATATATATAATGCCCTAGCGGCAACCGCTGTAGCTGAATATTACCATGTTGCACCCGAAAAAATCCGTAAAGGAATTGGATTTGACGAAAAAGTTTTTGGCCGTCAGGAAGTTGTAGATATTGACGGTAAAAAATGTACCTTGGTTTTAGTTAAAAATCCGGTTGGCCTAAATCAAGTAATTGATATGATTGGTTTATCGCCTTATAATTTCTCTCTTGTTTCTTTGCTAAACGCTAATTATGCCGATGGTACAGATATTAGTTGGATTTGGGACGGAAATTATGAAGCCTTTAGTAATACAGATATACCAAAAGTAATTTCCGGCGGAGAACGTCATGAAGATATGACCAAACGTTTAAAAGTTGCAGGTATTTCCGAAGATAAAATTATGGAAACACAGAATTTAGATGAGGTCATTGAACAGATCAAACAATTACCTACCGAACAAGTTTATATTCTATCAACCTATACTGCTGTCTTACAATTACGTAAAAAACTAGCAGATATGGGATATATAAAAGGAGGTATGGATCGTGGCTGATTATCAATTAAAGATGGCACATCTGTACGGCAATTTATTAAATACTTATGGCGATAATGGAAATATCTTGATGCTTGGCTACACAGCCCAAAATTCAGGTGTTAGTTTATCCACTGAAATCGTCAGTATCCACGAACCTTTCGATCCTAAACGCTACGATCTAGTATTTTTTGGTGGCGGTCAAGACTTTGAACAGTATATCGTTTCAAAAGACATACAAACAAAAAAGGAAAGTTTGACTGAATATATCGAAAACGATGGCGTGATGCTGGCAATTTGTGGTGGTTATCAGCTCTTAGGTCATTACTACACTGGCGCTCACGGAGAAAAAATTCAAGGCATTTCTGCATTAGATCACTATACCTTAAGTCAAGATAATAATCGCTTTATCGGAGATATCAAAATTTATAATGATGAATTCGATGAAAGCTATGTTGGCTTTGAAAACCATAATGGCTATACAGTCTTAGGAAAAAATGAAAAGCCGCTAGGAAGAATTATTGAAGGTTATGGAAATAATGGAAAAGATCAAACAGAAGGCGCTCATTACCGCAATGTTTTTTGCTCTTATTTCCATGGTCCAATTCTGGCAAGAAACGAAATATTAGCCAAACGGTTAATTGACACTGCTCTAGTAAATAAATATGGTGAACAAGCTAGCCAGGCTATTTCTTAATTAAAAAGACTTTTTTTATTATATAAGAACCTTTATACTGTTAATAGGTAGTATAAAGGTTCTTATATTTTAATACCCGAGAGGAGTTTTAATTATGTTTTCTTTTTTAAAAAAGAAAAAAACCGCTTTATTTAGTCCCGCTGATGGACAGCTAGTTCCATTATCAAAGGTTGAAGATCCGGTCTTTTCGCAAGGAATGATGGGCCCTGGCATTGCTGTTTTACCTTCTTCAGATGATATCTATTCTCCCGTTGAAGGAACGGTATCCAATGTCTTTCCAACAAAACATGCTATTGGGCTAAAAACAAAAGATGGCAAGGAAGTGCTGCTTCATTTTGGTATCGATACCGTAGAATTAAAAGGCGAAGGTTTCGAAGTATTTGTAGACGTTGATGATAAAGTACAAAACGATACGCTTTTGGCTAGAATGGATCGCGCCTACTTAAAAGAACAAGAAAAAATTGATACTTTGATGGTCCTATTCCCAGAAGAAAAAGAATTCCCAAATGTAGAAGAAAAAGCAGTAAATGCCAAGGATGAATTGTTTGAATTAGATTAATAAAGAAGATATGTAGGCTTTATATGCTTGCATATCTTTTTTTACTATAAATTTTATTGACTATTGAAATCGTTTTCAATTACAATGAATATATGAACCGATGAACGGAGGGATTCCTATGAAAAACACACACTCAACTCTAGATATTCATCGTTGGAAAATTACTAGCACTAAACTTGACCAACAAAATCGACGGCTTCATGAATCTATCACCAGTATCGGTAACGGGTATATGGGTATGCGTGGGAACTTTGAAGAATATTATAGTGCAGACCATCACCGCGGGACTTACTTGGCTGGCGTCTGGTATCCTGATAAAACACGTGTTGGTTGGTGGAAAAACGGTTACCCTGACTACTATGGAAAAGTCATTAACGCGGTAAACTTTATTGCACTAGATCTCTATGTTAATGGCACACGAATTGATCTGGCTAGCTGTGATTATGAAGATTTTTATATAGAGCTAAACATGTATGATGGCGTTCTTTATCGTCATTTTACCGTTAATATAGATAATACCAAGGTGAAGTTCTCTTTTGAACGTTTTGTAAGTGTCACTAAAAAGGAACTTGCATGTATCACTATGAAAGCTGAGGTCTTAGAAGGACAGGCAAAAATTTATGTCATTTCAAAGTTAGATAACAATGTACAAAATGAAGATAGTAATTATGAGGAGATGTTTTGGCAGGAACGAAATAAGAAGATCACAGATAAAGCAAGTTTTTTAACAGTACAAACCATTGAAAACCCTTTCGACGTTGAGCAATTTACTGTTACTTCAAGTATGAGGCATAATTTAACTCCTGTAAAAACAAGAGAAGAACCATTGATTATTAGTAATGAATTTGAATTTTTTCTAGATGCTGGTGAAACTGCCTGCTTAGAAAAAGAAGTTGTTGTAGTAACAAGTCGTGATGTAGCAGAAGAAAAGCAAATCAGCCATGCCCAAGCACTATTACGATCTTTTGGTAACGATTTTTCTACTCTAAAAGCTGAACACAGCAAAGCCTGGCATAAACGCTGGGCACTCTCTGATGTCCTTATTGAAGGCGATGAAGCCGCTCAACAAGGGATTCGTTTTAATTTATTCCAGCTTTTTTCTACTTATTATGGTGAAGATGAACGTTTAAATATTGGGCCCAAGGGTTTTACTGGGGAAAAATATGGCGGAGCAACTTATTGGGATACAGAAGCTTTTGCCGTTCCTTTATATTTGGCGCTAGCTCAACCAGAAGTAACAAAAAACCTTCTAAGATACCGGCATAAACAATTACCACAAGCTTATTATAACGCTGATAAACTAGGTTTAAAGGGTGCTCTTTATCCTATGGTAACCTTTAACGGTATTGAATGTCATAATGAATGGGAAATCACTTTTGAAGAAATTCACCGCAATGGTTCAATTGCTTATGCTATATACAATTATACCAACTATACAGGCGATACTTCTTATTTAAAAAGAGAAGGATTGGAAGTTCTTATTGCTATTTCCCGTTTTTGGGCCGATCGGGTACATTATTCTAAAAGAAATAAGGCTTATATGATCCATGGTGTGACCGGACCTAACGAGTATGAAAACAACGTAAACAATAACTGGTTTACCAATAAAATTGCTAGCTGGGTACTACAATATACCTTAGACAATTATCAAAAATTTAGAAATGAAACTTTGATTCAATTATCAGAAGAAGAACAAAAGA
>NZ_JAKEIT010000042.1 GCF_021474685.1 Tetragenococcus halophilus
AAAGACGTTCATAACTTTCATTATGAACGCCTTCTTTGTGAATTTGGTTTTTAAAGTATTGCTAGTTTTTAACTATACTTTTACAACATTAACAGCTTGAGGACCACGATCTGATTCTTCAACGTCAAATGACACAGATTGTCCTTCTTCTAAAGTTTTGAAGCCTTCTTCTTGAATTGCTGAAAAGTGGACAAACACGTCACTTCCGTCTTCACGAGAGATAAACCCGTAACCTTTTTCTGCGTTAAACCATTTTACTGTACCTTGTTCCATTCAAGTTTCCTCCTCGTGCGTTAGCACTTTATAAAATTGTAACATTGCTCGTACTACGTTAGAGACAGGTAACTGAGTGCCACTTCCATTTTCCAAACAAAATTACAAACACTATTCTACTCTCGTGGCTGTTTTTTTGCAAGTAAAAATTACCGCGAATTGATTAATTCCAAAATCCTTCTTCTCTTAAACTGACATATTCCTCGCTACCAATAATTAAATGATCTAAAATTTCAATGCCCATCATTTCTCCGCATTGTTTCAAACGTTTGGTGAACTGACGATCATTTTCCGAAGGTGACGGATCACCACTAGGATGATTATGCGAACATATGATGCGTGCTGCGCTACAACGGACAGCTTCGCGGAAAATCTCACGAGGGTGTGCGACAGATTGGTTAACCGATCCTACAAACAAAGTTTTACGAAAAATCACTTCATTTTTGGTATTCAAATATAAACAAATCAAATGTTCTTGCGAAAAATCTTTCATCTCAAACATTAATTGATGGGCCAAGTCAAAACTTGTCACTACTTTACCAAGCTTGGGTTGATTTGCACGTTGAATGCGACAACCTAATTCCATCATCGCCTTTAATTCAATTGCTTTAATTTGCCCTACTCCTGAGATTTGTTGTAGCTCAGTTAAACTAGCATTTTTTAGTTCGTATAAACTGGGAAACAGTGTTAAGACTCTAGCAGAAAGTTCCATTACACTATATTTCTTTGAACCCGTTCGTAACAAAATCGCCAGTAATTCTTGGTTAGAAAGTGCCTGTACACCATATTCTAATAATCGCTCACGGGGAAGTGAACTTAAAGGGACTTTATTTTTTTCCATAAAAAAACCTCCTTGCGTCCTTATACTAATAAGTACGCAAAAAGGTTACATTTACTTTTCTAAAATTGTTGAAACTTCATTTAATGACGGTAAAACTGCTGAGGTCTTTTCCTTAATTTCGGGAATAGGCTTAATCAAATCGGGCACCATTATTACATCGATGCCTGCTTGATCAGCTGCTAATATGCCATTTTTCGAGTCTTCTAATATAAGCAAATTCTCTTTAGGCAAGTCAAAACGATCTGCCGCTATTTCAAAAATTTCAGGGTCAGGTTTAGCTTTTGTGACATCTTCAAAGGAAACGATATGAGAAAATTCTTCTGTCAAATTATTCTTTTCTAAAAGAATATTGATGATTCTACGCTGATTACTAGAAGCGACGCAACATTTAATATTTTCTTCTTGTAAATAAGCTAATAATTCTTTTAATCCAGGTTTTACTTCAGCAGCGCCTGATTCAAATAACTCCACTGCCCGATCAAAAGAACGGTTGATAAAAGTATTTACTGTTTGTTGGCCAAAAAGCGAATCATACATTTCATGATAAGCTTGCCAAACTTCTTCATCAGAAATCCCTATATATTTCTCATAAATGGCAAAGTCATAAGAAAAGCCCATTCTATCTGCCACTTCTTGTGTCGCCCTATAATAAAGGCTCTCAGTATCAAACATCAATCCATCCATATCAAAAATAATTCCTTGTATATTCTGCATTGTCTCCTCCTGATTAAGAAATAAGATCTTTAATTAATTTACGTACCTCTGCCACAAAGTAAAGAGAACCTGTTACTAAAATCATATCGTCATCAGAAATTTTTTCCAAAATATTTGCTAAACCAAAATGCCATAGAGATACAATATTGATTCGATCTTCATCTATTCGTTGATAATTTTTTTCTAAACGCATAACCCCTGCATAATCAAAATTTGTCAGATAAATTTCTGCATTAGAAATTTCCAATAATTGCTCAAGCATTCCTTCAACATTTTTTCTTTCTAAAGCTGAAAAAATTACATAGATATGACGATTTTTAAACTCATTATTGATATTTTCTGCTAACCGCTTGATCCCTTGTTCATTGTGCGCACCATCTAATATAATCAAAGGCTCTTGACTGATTCTTTCCATTCTGGCTGGCCAAGCTGTTTTTAACAAACCATTTTTTACGTTTTTTTCATCAAATGGAATTTTTTTAAATTGGCACACTAGATAGAAAAGTTGAACAGCCACAGCCGCGTTTTCTGTCTGATGTTTTCCAAGTAAAGAAGTGATTAGTTTAGGAATTTTCCCCGCTTCATTATAAAAGTCAAATTGCTCGCCCCAGTCAGGATATGGTCCTTTATAGTCAATAGAGTAGTCCACATTAAAATGATAAACCTTTGCTTGCTTTTTTTCAGCCGTTTCTTCGATGACTTTTAGTGCCTCAGGAGGAATTTTTCCAGTCACAACAGGCACCTTATCTTTGATAATACCTGCTTTTTGCGCAGCAATTTTTTCAATCGTATCGCCCAATACTTGTTCATGGTCCATCCCAATAGTAGTGATAGCTGTAAGCAAAGGAGAGATAATGTTCGTACTATCATACAAACCACCCAAACCAACTTCTAACACTACCATATCAGGACCTTGTTCTTTAAAATAAAGAAAGGCAGCAGCAGTCAATACTTCAAATTCAGTTATCTCAAAAAGATCGCTAGCAGCATCGGCTGAATCAATAATAGGTTGTATTTTTGCTACAATACTTGTCAATGCGTCATCAGAAATGGACTGACTATTAATAGCGATTCGTTCATTAAGTTCTTCAATATAAGGTGAGGTAAAGGTCCCAATTGACCATCCTGTTTCCTGCAGCATAGCAGATAAAAAACTAACGGTGGAACCTTTCCCATTTGTTCCAGCAATGTGAACAATTGAAAGATCTTTTTCTGGATGATCTAACGCATCTAACAAGGCACTAATGCGTTGCAAACCTGGTTTTGAGCCAAATTTTTGTCGACTTTCGATAAACTGGATCGCTTCTTCTGCTGTTTTTATCACGATATTTCACCTCAAAAGTTATTATAACAAATCGACTCAACACATACTATGATACACGATCCAAAAAAGTAGCTAGCAATTTATTGATTGATTTTTTGTAATTGTTCAATCCGTTCTTTTACTGTTTGTTGTTTTTCCAAGTAATCTGTTTGTTTGTCACGTTCACTTTGAACTACCTCTGCAGGTGCGTTGGCAACAAAGCGTTCGTTAGCCAATTTATTTTTCACACGCGCTACTTCTTGATCCCATTTTTCCAATTCTTTTTCCAAACGATTCAACTCTTCGTCAATATTAATTAAACCAGCTAATGGTAAATAAATATTTGCGCCAGTCAGAACAGCCGTCATCGCCAACTCAGGTGCTTCTAATTCACTATCGATGACAAGTTTTTCCGGATTACAGAAGCGATCAATATAGTTTTTATTTTCTTTTAGAAATGTTTCAATTCCTTGATCACTCGTTTGAATAAGTAGTGTAATTGGTTTGGAGATCGGTGTATTCACTTCAGCACGAATATTGCGTACTGAACGTATCAATTCCATTAACACATTCATGCCTTGTGCTGCATCTTTATCATTAAATTCTGGATGAACCTCTGGATATGATGCAGTCACGAGTGAAGTTCCAGCATGTGGTATCTTCTCCCAAATTTCTTCCGTTACAAAAGGCATAATTGGATGTAATAAACGCAAAATCTGGTCTAAAGTATAAACAAGAACGCTCTTGTTCATTTGTTGTGCTTGTTTATCAGAGCCGTAAAGTGTTTCTTTACTCATTTCGATATACCAGTCACAAAAATCATCCCAGATAAAGTTATATAGCTGGCGACCCGCTTCTCCAAATTCGAAACGATCAAATAATTCTGTCACTCTTTCTACTGTTTCGTTTAGACGTGTTAAAATCCAACGATCCGCCACTGATTTTTTCCCACTAAGATCGATATCTTCTACAGTCATTTCCTCTACATTCATTAAAACAAAACGAGCTGCATTCCAAATTTTATTAATGAAGTTCCAAGCAGCATCCATTTTTTCATAACTAAAACGGACGTCTTGTCCAGGAGTAGAACCATTTGATAAAAACCAGCGCAGTGCATCAGCGCCGTATTGATCAATAACTTCCATCGGATCAATGCCGTTTCCCAGTGATTTACTCATCTTGCGACCTTCTGCATCGCGAATCAGTCCATGAATCAAAACATTTTCAAATGGACGTTCATTAGTAAATTCTAAGCTTTGGAAAATCATACGGCTAACCCAAAAGGAAATAATATCATAACCCGTTACTAGCGTATTCGTTGGGAAATAACGTTGATACATTTCATTATCAGTATCCGGCCAGCCTAAGGTTGAAAATGGCCATAAGGCAGAACTAAACCAGGTATCTAAAACATCCTCGTCTTGGACCCAATTTTGGCTATCTTCAGGAGCTTGCATGCCTACGTATACTTCTCCTGTTTCTTTATGATACCAAGCTGGAATTTGATGTCCCCACCATAATTGACGCGAAATTACCCAATCATGGATGTTTTCCATCCAACGTAAGAAGGTCTGGTTAAAGCGTGGCGGGTAAAAGTTTACCGCATCATCTGTTGCTTGATTTTCAATTGATTGTTGTGCTAAAGGTTTCATCTTTACAAACCATTGCTTAGATAAACGAGGTTCTACCACTGCATCGCTACGTTCAGAATGCCCCACACTATGAACCATTTTTTCTACTTTGATTAAACGTCCTAATTGCTCCAAATCTGAAACAATAGCTTTTCTAGCTTCAAAACGATCCATTCCAGCATACTTACCGGCGCTTTCATTCATTGTTCCATCATCATTCATCACATTTACTCGTGGTAAATCGTGTCGATTACCCACTTCAAAGTCATTAGGGTCGTGGGCAGGCGTAATTTTTACCACACCTGTTCCAAATTCACGATCAACGTATTCATCTGCTACAATTGGAATTTCTCTGTCCATCAAAGGTAAAACAGCAGTTTTTCCTATCAATTCTTGATAACGTTCATCTTTGGGATGCACAGCTACCGCCGTATCACCAAGCATAGTTTCAGGCCGAGTTGTAGCAATTTCTACCACCCCTGAACCATCTGTTAAAGGATAGGTCATATGATAAAAGGAGCCTTCATCCTCTTTATGAATAACTTCAATATCCGATAAAGCGGTTTGAGCTTGCGGGTCCCAATTAATGATGTATTCGCCTCGATAGATAAGACCTTTTTCATATAATTTCACAAACACTGTTCGTACCGCTTCTGACAATCCATCATCCAAGGTAAAGCGTTCATGCTTATAATCAAGAGAAAGGCCTAATTTTGCCCATTGCTCTCTGATATGTTGAGCATATTCTTCTTTCCAATCCCAAACTTGTTCAATAAATTTTTCTCGTCCTAAATCATGACGAGAAACCCCTTGTTCTTTTAACTGAGCTTCCACTTTAGATTGGGTCGCAATCCCAGCGTGGTCCATTCCTGGAAGCCATAAAGTATCAAACCCTTGCATACGCTTTTGTCGGATAATGATATCTTGTAAAGTTGTATCCCAAGCATGGCCTAAATGTAATTTTCCAGTAACATTAGGTGGCGGGATAACCACTGAATAAGGCTTTGCTTTTTGATCACCACTTGGTTTAAATAAATCCTGCTTTAACCATTCTTGGTAACGACCGCTTTCAACCTCTTGTGGTGCGTATTTTTTTGATAACTGATTCTCAGACATTTTACTTCCTCCTTGTAGATGACATTCTAGTTTATACTTTGTTCGACTCACTTTTTCTTAGGTTTTTTCACCTTCACTTATAATAACTACAAAAAGCCCTAAGATGTATATACATCTTAGGGCGCTATTTACGCGGTACCACCTAATTTGCAGTCTTTATGTACTGCCGCTTCTAAGTGAATTAACGATCACGACTCGTTTGGCTTTACTTTTTTCAAACCAAAGACTATCAAGCTACCTTCACTGCTTATTGTTGAAAATTTTACAGCCTGGAATTTTCTCTCTAAAAACAATTCAGTCAGTTACTCCTCTTGATCCTCGTCCGCTTTATTTTACAATGCGCATTTTTCAAAGTCAACTTAAATTAAGGCTTTTGCCTCTTTTAAAGCTTTTTGATAATCTGGTTCATCAGACATTTCCGGCACAAACTCTTCATAAGTAATCGTGCCATTTTGGTCAAGCACAAAGATACTTCTAGTAAATTTATCTGCTTCTGGAATATAAAGATTATATGTTTTACCAAAAGTATTTTCTGGATCGTGTAACATAATCATATCCACACCTTCTTGGCCACACCATTTAGCCTGATCTTCTTTTGTATTATTTGAGATCGTAGCAAAATTAACGTCTTCAAGTTGGCTAGCTTCTTGATTAAAACGTTTAGTTTGTAGGGCGCATACGCGGGTATTGATATCAGGAACAACACTCAAAATTGTAGGTTTTCCGTTATCAAAATCTTCCAAAGTATACGTGCGATCTTGCAAATCTTTCAAGGAAAAGGAAGCTGCTTTTTCACCAACTGCTGGTTGTTGACCAGGTACTTCTAATTCTTCGCCCTTACGTGTAATAATCATAATTTTCTTCTCTCCTTAACTATTTATCACTAAAAATAACGTTTAAAACTTACAAAAGTTTTTAACATACTGTTAGTATAAAGTAGCCAGAAAAATTTATAAAAAAATATGCTTATGAAGTAACAACTGAGGGTGAGTTCTTATAATGACGATCAAAAAAGAGCAGCGTTAGCAGTTCAGTTGTTAAATCAATATAGCGTATACTAACATGATTTGGTATCTCCACACGATCAGGTGCAAAATTTAATATCGCAGTGATTCCGCTATCAACAACTACATCAATGGCTTGTTGCGCATTTTCACTGGGTACGGTCGATATCACAACTCTAATATTTTTTTCTTGAGCGATTTGTTTAAAAACATCCATGCTATAAACATAAAAACCTGCGATCGTCTTACCAATAATTTCTGGATCTGTATCAAATACACAAGAAATAGTAAGATTTTTATTACGTCGAAAATTATTATTGGCTAACGCCTTACCCAAGTTACCAAAGCCAATGATAGCTACACAACTTTTTTCCTCGCTATCTAAAATATCACTAAAAACTTTAATTAAATAACTAACATCATAACCATAACCACTACGACCAAGTTCTCCTAAATAAGAAAAATCACGACGTATCGTAGCAGCAGGAACCTGTGTGATCTCAGAAAGTTGTTTTGATTTAATTCGTGTAATACCCTTTGTATCTAAAATTGTCAGGTTCCGTAAATACAACGGTAGCCTTTTAGCTGTAGCGCGCGGTATTTTTTCCTTATTATAATCTTTCACTTGCCAGCCTCCTTGTTAATTCGTTCACATAAAAGTGTATCACTCTTCCCGTCTTTTAGCAATAGTACACTTTTTATTAGCAAGAATTTCACATTTTTCACAATATAAGATAAAGCGAAGACTTTCTAGATGTATTATTAAAAAAGATATTCAGCCGATTGATTTTTTTAAACTTAGGTTGAGAGACTTTTTGTAGCCCCATCTTTGTTTGATGTGGGGATAAAAGGGCACAGTTTAGCCCTTTCTTTGCTAGGCCTAGGTCCGGAAATTCTACTTTATTATCCTCATTCACTAAAAAAGAGAGTAAACTCATCCACTGAAGGATAAATTTACTCTTTTTTCTACCTTTATAATAATTCGGCAAATTCGTCTTCTTGTTCTTGCGCACTTTCTGGCACAATTTCTTCTACTTTAATATTTGTCAAAGCTCGTTCAACTAGTCCTTCAATATCTAGTCTTTCTTCATATTGATGAACTTTATCCAAATGTGGCTTCGTTTTAGGTTGAGGCGGCGCAAAAATAGTACAACAATCCTCAAAGGGTTGGATCGACAGGTCAAAAGTATCAATTTTTTGAGCAGTATCAATGATTTCAAGTTTGTCCATTGTCGCTACAGGACGAATAATCGGCGTATTAGTAACTTCATTAATAGCGACCATACTCTGTAAAGTTTGAGAAGCCACTTGTCCCAAAGACTCCCCATTTAATATCACTAATCCACGCCGTGATTGACGAATACTATCTGTTAAACGCAACATCATTCGTCGAGTGATCGTCATCCAGTATCCTTGAGGTACTCGATTCTTGATTTCCTCTTGAACTTCAGTAAAAGGCACTTCAATAAATTGAATTTGTCCTACATAAGGGGCAATTTTTGCTGTTAGGTCTTTAGCTTTTTGTAAAGCCTGTTCACTGGTATAAGGAGGGCTAGCAAAATGAACTGCCTCAATTTCCACGCCACGCTTCATGGCCATGTAACCTGCTACTGGAGAATCAATCCCCCCTGAAAGCATCAACATCCCCTTGCCACTTGTACCAACAGGTAAGCCAACTGCACCTGAAATTGTTTCATGAGATAAAAAGGCACCGTTACTACGAATTTCTACCCGTAGATTAATATCTGGTTTTTTCATTTGTACTTTAATCTCAGGAAACTGTTCAATAACTGCATCACCTACTGTAACATTCAATTCATTACTCGTTTGTTCAAATGTATGATCACTACGTTTAGCAGTCACTTTAAAACTTTCTTTTCCTGTATAAATTTCACTGACCATTTCTTGGGCACATTTTTTAATTTGCTCAATATCTTTTTCTACTCGTATACTCGGCGAAAACCCTTGAATACCAAACACCATTTTTAATTTAGGAATAATCAAATCGCTATCTTCACCATTTAAAACTAAATGCATACGATCACGATCTGCATGAATTTTTAATCGAGGAAAATCAACCAAGGCTTGTCGTACATTTTTAGCCAGTCGCATAATAAACGAACGTCGATTCTTTCCTTTTGTCGATAGTTCGCCATAACGAACCATGATTTCTGAATATTTCACAAAAACACCTCTTAATTAACTTTTGAAAACTTTTGATACAATTGCTCAAATACAATCATAAACTGTTCAACTTCTGCCATCGTATTACTTTCATCTAAACTGATCCGAATCGCACAAGTCGCCAAATCACTAGAAACATTCATCGCCGCAAGTGTGCTTGACTCTGTATTTTTTTTACTTGAACAAGCACTTGTAGTCGATACGATGATCTCTTTTTCTTCTAGGGCATGAACGAGTACTTCTCCACGGATACCCTTTAATGCTATACATAAAATATGGGGAGCACCGTTTTCCTCGGGCGAAAAAATTGTCACTTTATTATAAGAACGCAATCCGTCTATAAGCGCTCTTTTTAAGTTGGCTAAGTGGTCGGGACGTTGCGCTTTTTTCTCAAAAACAACGCGTAAAGCTCTAGCCATAGCTACAATAGCCGGTACATTTTCTGTGCCACTACGCTGTTCTTTTTCTTGGCCACCGCCTGTCATTAATACTTGCATGCGTCGTCCTTTTTTCCAATAAATAAAACCTACACCACGCGGTCCATGAAACTTATGAGCAGAAAAACTAGCAAAATCAACGCGTGGCGTCAGCCATTCATCTGTATCAACTTTAGCAATTGCTTGAACAGCATCCACGTGAAAATGGATTTTCGGATAGTTTTCCAGTAGTCCACTAATTTCTTTAATAGGTTGGATTGTCCCTACTTCATTATTAACTGCCATTACAGAAACTAAAACAGTATCTTCTCTAATGAGTTCAGCCAGTTGTTTGACATCTACAAAGCCTTCTGAGGTTACTGGTGCTTGGTCAATTTCAAAACCAAAATCAGCCAATTGTTCAGCTGTTTTTTTCACAGCAGGGTGTTCAATACTTGATATAATTAGATGTTTTCCATAAGGTCGTTTTTCAAAAGCAGTCCCTTTTAACACCCAGTTATCACCCTCTGTTCCTCCGCTGGTAAAAACAATCTCTTCAGAAGAAACCTGCAGCATATCTGCAATTTGTTTTCTAGCTTGCGTTAACAAGCGTTCTGCTTGCGTGCCAAGGTAATGTAAACTTGAAGGGTTGCCAAATACTCGTTTACTGGTTTTTACATATGTATCTAAACTTTCAGGCAAAATTGCCGTTGTTGCACTATTATCAAAATAGATCATTTATATAAGATCCTCTCTATAAAAATACTGTTTCATTATATCCACAACTAGGCTTGCTTTCAAGTTGAACGTTTGTTTGACTATTTTAGTAGTTTAAGGTTAAATGTTAATAATTCAAAACCAATTTGTATAGTGACCACTCTAAGACACTTATAAGTGCGGCATTTTTTATAGCATAGCAAAAAAATTTAGAAGACCAATAATTTTAATAGATAAAAAAACATTTTGTATGTTATTATATCTATAACAGTAAAGTTTATGATGGTGGCTATCCTTATGAGTGGGAGGTGGTGCGTATGATCGTACTATCAAAACCTTTAGAAAGGAGATGCCTAGGTGTCTGTTTCAGACGCTTTACAACTGGTGTTAGGTTTCGGTACTTTTACCGTTGCCTTAATTGCGCTAGTTGTTGAGCTGATAAAAAACAGCCAAAAAAAATAACCGTCATACTTTGGCGAGTCACGGTTATTTTTCATTAAATAATTAATTTCGCCACCGTCTTAAACGGTGCTGTTAGAGGACGTATAATTATACGTCCTCTTTTCATTTTCAGTATAGCAAAGTATTCCAGAAAACTCAACTTTTAGAAATTTGAATTTACCCAATTTACATGGAGAAAGTAAAAAAGGACGTTATTTTTTCTTTTTAACGTAACATTTATCTTTTTTGGTCTGGCTAAGCTGTTTTCGGACACGCAAATAGTACGCATGCATGACATGCGTTTTTTAAAATATTTCGTTCCTTATTCACACAGCTAAAGTAAGTTGTCGACAAGGTGGCCGTCGCTTCACTTTTTTATAGGCATAGATCCCGGCGCGGTCATATTTTAAGATCTCAGCTAGTCCTCGTATCAAACGGTATAGCTTAAAACGAATCTTTGATTCATCAAAAAGAGCTTTCGATCGATGAAAAACTTGCTTGGTATAGGCATGTTCTTTTTCCAATAAAAGCGTATGATGTCCGATTAAATCATTCACTAGTCGATAGATCAAACGTAAACTGTTGAAATTTAATGTCCGCACCTGTTCCAAGTGATATTCTTGTTTTTGTACACGAAAAAGTTCTTCTATTCGCCAGCGTGTGATATATCCTTTGACGATGGACAGTACGTCTTCTTTGCTTTTGATCGATTGGTTGGTCAATAGCTTCATAGGTTTTTGTCCGTAGCCATAAATCACCACCATATGAAGGGGAACTTTGGGTAAACAAGGCAATTCTACATTGATATGAGAAATTTTCAACTGATATTTTTCGCCTTTAATCGTGGATGTCATGGCAATTTTTCCTTTACGACGGTGCGCAAGTTCCGGCACAAGAAAGTTTTTATTTTGATATTTTAGATAACGCTGATCTTGGAGTCGAACAATAAACTGACTCTTTTGCTTATGCATAAATTTAAAAATGTCATTACTGTCGTAGCCGCGATCCATGACAAGCGTATAAGTTTTGTCTCCGAAGAGCCTTTGTATTTTATTGAGCCCTTTGTAGGTTTCGACATTGGTGCTGTCAAAATATTCTTCAGCCGCGGAAAATAAATGAGAGTAAACGGGAGTGGGGTGCTTCGTTTTTGTAGAAGCAATGGCCATATTGGCCGACATATACCCTTTTTCGGTGCCACCGCGAGAACCATCATAAACTCGCTGTAAGTATTCAAACTGTTGACCAAAGGGTTTCGTAATGTCGGAGTTATCTACGATCACATACATATCGTCATGAAGTTGGGGTTGGATCGTGTTTAAATAATTTTTTTCCAAACGAGAGAAATCCGAAAAAGCAGCGGCACGGTTGGAAAGACGTTTCACGGTATAAAGCAGGCGCGTGTCTTCTTCCAAAGCACGCGCAATTTCGGTGAGAATAGGAGAACGACTTTTGATGAGCCCATAGATCATATCTAACAAAAATTTTCGATCAGGTTGGGACATTCCCATTGCTAATTTTTCTGTAAATTGAACGAGGGCTCGTTTCGTTTGATAGATGTCTGTTTTATCTGTTGTGTTCATGATATAATAAACCCAGCCTTTCGTTATTTGTGGTTTGTTTTGGTCGACTTTATCATAACATAGCATAAGGCTATTTTTATCCACAGATTTCAATCTGTGGATACCCAAAAACCGCGTCCGTTCCCTGTTTTCCACTGGGGATAACGACGCGGTTTTATTTTTAACTGGCATACTTAAATTTTTTGGGTAAATTCAAATTAGAAAAAATTTCGCTAACTAAGTTTGGTTTCTCCAACCTTTAGCAGCCGCTAAATTTCAGTGATTCGGAGAGTACGGTTACTACGCCTCGCTTGTGCTCGCACTAGTACTGTTCATCACTTCGCTTACGCTTCGATCTCATCAAGGTCTAAACGACAAGTCGCTAAGTCCTTGAAGGAGCTACTCTCAGCTCCCTTTGGTCGCTGAATCGTAGTGATTCGGGAAGTACGGACACTACGCCTCGCTTTCGCTCGCCCTAGTACTGTTCATCAGCTACTTTCAGCTTCCTTTGGTCGCTGAATCGTAGTGATTCGGGAAGTACGGACACTGCGTCCGCTTCGCTCGCCCTAGTACTGTTCATCAGCTACTTTCAGCTTCCTTTGGTCGCTGAGTCGTAGTGATTCGGGAAGTACGGACACTACGCCTCGCTTTCGCTCGCCCTAGTACTGTTCATCAGCTACTCTCAGCTCCCTTTGGTCGCTGAGTCGTAGTGATTCACAGCAAAAAAGCTGGTATGAACTTAAAGAAGTTCAAAATCCAGCTTTTTAAACTAATTCTTCTCGATTTTCGTAGTAAAAGTCTTCAATCCGCTTAAAGGCTCCTGGTTCAACTCGTTCCAGTGCTGTACCGATCTCATCTAAAGCATCTTTGTAGCGATATTCATAATAAAACAGATCAAAAGCACGTTCAATCGAAGCTTTCACTTCAGCATGAGAATGACGATAGCGATTAGCATGCTGCATCATTTGTTCAGTTAAAGCAGCCTCATCAATCATATCATGCGTTTTTTCTGTTAAAACACTCAGATCTTCTTTACAAAGAGCAACCATCTCGTTAACTTCATCCATGTCCACTCGGACTTGGTTCAATGAATCATCTAATTCTTCTAATCGGTCAGTTACACCATAGAAATAATTAAGATAATCACCTGGCAAACCAGGCAAGCGTTGTTTTTCCACCAAGCGCTTCAAGTTTCGCAAATCAAACTCAAGATCTTCTGCTTGTTGTTGCGCAACTTTCTCACCCTTACGTAATTCTCGGATCGCTTGATCGATCTCAACTTGTTCACTTTCGACCCCATCCAAAATCCTGTACGCTTCTTTATAAAAGCTTTGGGCTTCAGAATAAGGAATCTCACGAGCTTCAAGCTGAGGATCCACTGAGTCATTCCGACGAGAAACTTCTTCAATTTCTGTTTGGAAACCACGTACTCGTGCTAGTTCATTATTGTTCAACGTATAAGTCTGCGAAGTATGGTCAAGTTCAATCAATAGTTGACGATTATTACTTGTCGCATGTTGAATGTAATCCGCAACTGCTTTACGATTTTTTGTGACATAATTTTTAGCTTCGATTTCACGTTCCATCACATCGTATAATTGGTCAATTTGATCGGCCGTTTCAATGTTTGCAGCTTCTACAGTTGAAATTTCGACTTTTTCTAAATCTTCTAATGAATTTTCAACGCGATGATGCACTTGTTGGATATCTTGTGCAAAATTTCCTACAGGAAGCACATATTCTTGCTCCATTAATGTTTGATATCCTTCTTCGATTTCTTCTAATTGTTCAGGGAATGTTTTATGCAGCTTTTCATATTCATCAGGAATTTTTCTCATTAGTTCTTCTAGTTCGAAAGTACGCTTTTCAGCTGACTCTAAAATATCTCGAGCTTCTACTGGATCACCAGAAGTATTTAATGTAATAAACTGTGTAAATTCACTTTCTACACTTTTTACTTGTTTTTGCACTTCAGCAAAAGCAGGCCCGAACTGATCACCATTATCTCTTAGCGCTTGCTTCATTTCTTCATAAACATCCATTGCTTGTTGGACTTTCAATGAATTGCGCTCTTCGCTTTCACGTAATTCTTTAAAACCTTGACGTACTTTTCCAATTTCTTCTTCAAGATCATCCATCGTTTTTTGCGCTTTTTCCACTGCTGCCTTAGCTTTTACAAAACGAAAGGCTTCATTCAAATTTTCGATCTCGAAAATTTGACTTTCTAATTCAGCAAATTTGTCAGTAGAAAGTTGCTCCCACTTTTGTTCCCACTCTTTAAAAGTACTTTGACTCTGTCCTACAAGATGCATTTTTTTTATAGCATCTATATCTTCTTTAATAGACGAGTCAAATAACGCTTTTTTCCGGTCTTCTAAAGCTTTTAACTTTTCTTGATTTTTCTTGCGCATAAAAAACCCTATACCATAAACAACCGCTGCAAGCACAACGATCGCTATAACAATTCCTAAGATCAGATTACTTCCCATTTAGCTGCCTCCATTTTTGATCCTATCCATCAATCTGTAATAAAAGACAGATGATTTTATTTACTTGATCATTACATCCCACAGAGATTCATTCTTTTCTAAAGAAAAGACATCTAGCTTTGATTATAGCATAAAGACAGTTGTCAATCACTATGAATCCTTAAGAAAATGATACTTTATTGTGCTAATTTTTTCAATTATTTGTTTCTTTTTTAAGAGATATATGCTACAGCACTTGATTTATGATCCATTTAAAGTTACGCTATTAAAAAAGTTTTTGAATTAGTCAGGCGGAGATAATGTATGAAAACAGCAAAATTCGGCGGTAGTTCTTTAGCGAATGCAACGCAATTAAAAAAAGTCGCAGAAATTATCAAGTCAGATAATACTCGACGCTTTGTGGTGGTTTCTGCACCTGGAAAAAGATATGCAACAGATCAAAAAGTGACTGATTTGCTGGTTGAGCTTTATCAAAAAAGAATTAACAATGAAGCAACAGATGATTTAATCACTAAAATTTTTGCACGCTATGAAGAAATCAGTCGAGAGTTCCAAATCAAAAAAAGTATTTTAACTGAAATCTATCAGTCATTGGAAAATTTAAAAAACTTACCGATGGCAAATAATCCTCATTTTTTGGATGAAATTTTATCAAATGGAGAAAATAATAACGCCAAACTTGTAGCTGGTGTTTTACAAGAAGAAGGTGTGGCTGCCCGTTATATTAACCCACAAGAATTGGGAATTTTTGTATCAGACGAACCTTTAAATGCGCGTATTTTATCAAAAGCTTATTCAGCTATGAAAGATTGGCGAAACAGTTCAGAAGTCTTAGTGATCCCCGGCTTTTTTGGTTATACTGAAAAAGGCGAAATTTGTACGTTCTCTCGAGGTGGCTCAGATATTACTGGGGCGATTGTCGCTTCAGCAATGAATGTGGATCTGTATGAGAATTTCACTGATGTCAATGGTATTTTTGCAGCACATCCGGGTTATATTCACCATCCAGAACCCATTCGTGAAATTACTTATCGTGAAATGCGAGAGTTGTCTTATGGCGGTTTTTCCATTTTTCATGATGAAGCATTAATGCCGTCTTATCGTGCTAAAATCCCGGTAGTTATCAAAAATACAAATAATCCAGCGCATCCGGGAACTTTGATAACTAATGAGCGAGAAAATAAGGAACAACCTGTCGTCGGTATCACAAGTGATGATGGGTTTAGTATGATCTATCTTAATAAATACCTGATGAACCGGGAAGTTGGTTTTACATTAAAAGTACTAGAAATTTTTAAAGAATTTAATTTAAATTACGAGCATATGCCTTCAGGAATTGATGATATTTCTATTATTTTACGGGCCAATCAATTGAACCCCCAATTAGAAGAAGACTTGTTACGAAAGATCGCTTATGTTATTGATCCCGATGAACTTCGTGTCATTCACGACCTTTCTATGGTTATGATCGTCGGTGAAGGGATGAAACAAAGGATCGGAAGTATGGCCGAAAGTACGGCAGCTTTGGCTAGAAAAAAGATCAACATTGAGATGATCAGTCAAGGAGCTTCAGAGGTTAGTATTATATTTGGTATCCATAAAGAACGCGAGCAAGATGCTATCCGAACATTATACTATACCTTTTTTGAATAAAAGTATTATTCTCCATCCAATAAGGGATATAAGTTTAGCGAAGTTATGTTTTAAAACATAACACAAGCTGACTTATGTCCTTAATTAGCCTTTAGCACATAAGAATAAGAAACTTATGTTAGTATTTGAAAATAGTCTCATAAAAACCTTAGAATTATGAGCTTAATTGGAATAACAAGTGGAAATATATTAAATTGAGCCTTGTTAAACACATTAGTTTATTGATGACATAAATGTTAAGTAGCAAAATTTAAAACAAAATAAGTAAATA
>NZ_JAKEIT010000043.1 GCF_021474685.1 Tetragenococcus halophilus
GTTTTCTTCTAGTCTACACACCTTAATTTTTCTGTCTAGTTAATTGTAGCCTATCCATATTACCATGTCGGAAATCGCAGACTTGATTGAGAAAATGTATGGGCATCACTATACTCCACAAACCATGTCCAACATGACTAAAGTGCTGACTGAAGAAGTAAATGCATTTAAAGTTAGAACTCTAAATGATAAGTATGTCGCTATTTTCATGGATGCTACTTATATTCCTTTAAAACGGCAAACCGTCTCCAAAGAAGCAATCTATATTGCCATTGGTATACGAGAAGACGGCACTAAAGAAGTACTAAGTTATGCGATTGCTCGGACTGGATCGACCTACGTTTGGAATGAGTTGTTACAGGACATTTACTCCAGAGGGGTTCATGATGTCTTACTGTTTATTACCGATGGCTTAAAAGGCATGAAAGATACGATTCACCAGATTTATCCTAAAGCTAAATACCAACATTGCTGTGTTCACGTTTCCCGTAATATCAGTCATAAAGTACGTGTCAAAGATCGAAAAGAAATCTGTGATGATTTTAAGGCTGTTTATCAAGCTAGCTCAAAGGAAGAGGCAAATACCTTTTTAGGGAGTATGATTGAGAAGTGGCAGAAAACTTATCCTAAAGTGACGCAGTCACTGATAAAAAATCAAGATTTATTGACTTTTTATGAGTTTCCGCCTGGTATCCGCCGAAGCATTTACTCAACTAATTTAATCGAATCTTTCAATAAACAAATCAAGAAATACAGCCACCGCAAGGAACAGTTCCAAAATGAAGAGTCGATGGAACGTTTCTTAGTCTCGTCTTTTGATACTTACAACCCAAAATTCCTAGGTCGCAGTCATAAAGGTTTCCAACAGGCCGAAGGCGAGCTCGAACAAATGCTGAGTCAACCGATGGAGAATTAGAAACAATCTACAGTAGGGAAGAACCATTTACACAAAATTATTGACGCTCCCAAGCTAAAACTCCTATTAATCGATCTACTAAAAATAAATAAAAAAATTCTTTTCAATTTTTATTTATGGTATGACATAAATAAAGTAAAGTTATTCTTCTAGGTTAATCTTATTAATACTCTTTCTCACTAGTGTTGCATGCAACACTAGTGAGAAAGAGCATTAAATATACTGCAAGGCAAGACATTTGGTAATTGAAGAATAACAAGCAAAAAAATAGCAGTCAGGTCTCTTGACAAAGTATAGTTGCTATTCTTTTTTTAGGCCCTACTTTAATGAAATTTTTGTTTGGAGGGAACGACTTCATTCCTTTGATTATTTCAGTTGAATTTAATAGAGAAGCCTGGCGTCTATTAAGAAATACTTTTCTTGATGAGCGTCAATTTTTTTAACGGAAATCTATCCTATACTAAATTCAGTAAAGGAAAAGGAGGAATCAAAGGAAGCTATTTTAAACAAACCAAAATTATAGGAGGAATAGATCATGACTAAAAATAAAGCGTCTCAAGAAAGAACACCCCAAGAAAGATTGCAAGAAGAACAAGAACACAAGGAACATGTCCATCATACAAAAATTAATGCAGCGGCCATTTCGGATCATCTTTTAGGGAACATGCATACTTTACATGTGAAATTGCACCAATATCACTGGTATGTAAATGGCGCTAATTTCTTCACCCTGCATGAAAAATTTGAAGAATTGTATAATCAAAACGAAGAATGGTTCGACAAACTAGCAGAACGCTTGATTACTTCCGGTCATAAACCGGCTTCAACCACCGCTGAATTTGAAAAATATTCCATGCTTTCAGAAGATGCCATCAATAAATATGCTAAAGCAGAAGACATGGTTGAAAATATTATCGAAGATTTCAGACGTACCCGTGAATTAACGATTCGTGCTATTCGTTTAGCACAAGATGAGGGTGACGATGCTTTAGAAGATACACTGATTGCTTTTAAAAATGACTTAGATAAAAACATTTGGATGCTGCAAGCGTTCATTGGCAAAGAGGCATTGGAAGATGACGATGCGTTTGATGAGGATGAAGATTAGGTTTTTCGTAAACATACATTTAAAAATTAAAGATTTTGGGGTTGGGACTCTTTCCAGCTCCTATTTTTTTGCCGTTAAAAAGACTTTTCTTGATGAGTGTCAATTTTTTTTGAGCTAGGGGCCTTTATACTAAATATAGGAAAGTTAAAAAAAAGGACAGTAAACTGATAAAGGGGAAGAACGAATTGACTCAATACACCCAACCACATGCAGCAGGAGACCACTCAGCTTGTATCCGCTTAGTCCCGATATTCAATCATTTGGAGGAAAGCTCGATGGATCGCATCGCTGAAAAAGCTCACACGAAGCATTATCAAAAAGGGGAGTTTCTGTTTCGCTCACAAGAAAAAGATGATGCCTTGTATATTGTGAATCGCGGAAAAGTCCGTATCTATCGCTTGTCTGATTCTGGCAAAGAGCAACTAGTGCGTATTTTGAATCCGGGTGACTTTACGGGAGAATGGACGTTGTTCAATCCTGATGTTGTGCACGAGGAATACGCAGAAGCTACCCGAGATACGTCTGTCTGCATGATTCAACAACATGATGTACAAGAGTTTCTAAAAGAGTATCCTGCAATTTCGTTAAAACTGCTAGGAGAGATGTCGCAGCGGTTAGAAAGATCCGCACGTCAAACCGCACAAGTAGCCGTGGAGAGTGTCATTACCCGTTTAGTTTTGTTTTTGGCAGAAAATGTGGAACCTGAAATGGGTAACTCTCCCACCATCACCCTGCCGATGGCAAAAAAGGACATTGCTTCCTATTTAGGAACGACACCTGAGACCATCAGTCGCAAATTTGGAGAATTGGAGAAAAAGGGATTGATTCAACAACTGTCTGGGAAAAGGATCAAGATTCAGGATTTAGATGATTTATTGCTTTACAGCGAATAATCGGACACACTTTTTTCTACACGTTGGTGTTCTGTCGCTCTTCATTAACAACGGGACAGACCTCAGTGCTTTTGCTTCCATCTGTCCGTTTTTGGCTTTTTTAAGACAGAACGACCTTCATTCATTGGAAAAATAAAAGTACAAACATGATAATCCTCAAGTTTCTTTGTTTTATTTTTCTTTAAGATAGGGTTGCCGAACAAAACGTAAAAATAAGTAGAGGTGAATGTGCATTATTTTTGGGTGATAGTTGCCATCACGTTGTCAGCAGCGGGTGCATTCTTTGTCGTCCCTTTCACCAAGAACACGATTGGCGGCGAAGCAAAAACGTCTAACGTTGTTGAGGCAGATAGGTTAGCTATGGAAGAAGAAGAGGAAGTTGTAAAAGGAGCCGGCGTAATCGGACACGGAAAAGTGGCGTATTACGAAGCGAGTGACCAGGGAGATAAAAGTGTATTCACTGTTTGGTTTCCATGGAGCTTAGCCGGAATCTTGTTCAGCATCACCATGACTAGAATGACGCGAAAAATTGAAGAAATGGAGCAAATAGAATGGGATTCGTATTAGGCGTTTTGAATCCCCATGTGGTGGAGATTGGTTCTGTTGTGATTCATTGGTATGGAGTCATTATTGCAGCAGGCATATTAGCGGCTCTCCAGTTGAGCACCAAGGAAGCAAAGAAAAAAGGACTGGAAGAGGATACCATTATCGATATGGCCTTATGGGCAATTCCGATTGGACTCCTCGGCGCTCGGCTTTATTATGTGTTATTTGAACTTGGTTATTATCTGCAAAATCCAGGACAAATCCTTGCGATTTGGAATGGCGGCATTGCGATTTATGGGGGATTGATTGCAGGAGGGGGTACGCTATATTGGTATGCAAAGAAAAAAGGTACTTCTTTGGCACTCGTTCTTGATATTTTAGCGCCCAATGTATTGTTAGCCCAGTCCATTGGTCGTTAGGGCAATTTTATGAATCAGGAAGCTCATGGTGGACCGGTTACTCGTCAATTCTTGGAAAATCTTTATTTACCTGAATTTATCATTGAACAAATGAATATCAATGGTACCTACTACCATCCGACTTTTTTATACGAGTCATTGTGGAGTTTGTTGGGCTTTGTCCTCATCGTCACTATACGGAACCGAAAACAGCTTTTGCGTCAAGGAGAAGTCGCTTTGAGTTACGTTTTGTGGTACTCAGTGGGTCGGTTCTTCATTGAAGGTATGCGAACGGACAGTTTATGGATTGGCGAGTGGATCCGCGTTTCGCAAGCCTTGTCTCTGGCCCTGTTTATTGGCGCGATTGTAGTATGGTTTATACGCAGACAAGATTATCCACCAATTTCTTATTATTCTGATGGCAATAAGGGGCAGAAAAAGACTATTAAGATGGTGAATTGAGCAAAAAGATAAAAAGAAGTGCAAAACTTGATATGCGTCAATTTTCGTTTGCTAAAAGTGAGCTATACTACAGTTGTAAAGAGGAAAAGGCAGTGTTCATTAATCTGCTGCCGATAAAATAAAAACACATAAAGGAGATAGGAATTATGGAAAAAGCTATATTGCAATTAGAAACGTTGTCTTGTCCAAGTTGTATGCAAAAAATTGAAGGTGCCGTGAAATCAGTTAACGGTATTGATAAAGACAGCATTAAAGTATTATTCAACTCCAGCAAAGTCAAAACCAATTTTGATTCAGCTGTCACTTCGATTGAAGAGATTCAAAAAGCTATCGAAAACGTAGGCTATCCGGTCCTTAAAGCAAAAGTCAAGGCCGCTTAACAGATTAAATGAACTAGGCAATTCTGGAAGAAAAGCTATTTTTCCAGGATTGCTTTTTTTGTTGCAATCCGATTCGAGGTGCTTAGAAACGATAAAAGAGAACTTTCTAAACTTGATGTCAGTCAATTAATTACTTAGGCAATTATCTTATACTGTGTTTATCAATAAAAGAGAAATTAAATTTGGAGGGAAAAAGCATGCAACAATATATATTAAGCAAGAAAAATGTTATCACCGTCATCAGTGGATTGTTAATCGTACTCGGTTTCTTCAGTCACTTTGTTTTAGAAAACGTAGGACTTTCAGAGTGGTCTTTGATCATCGCCTCTGTCTTTGGGATTACGCCAATTGCCATTCAAGCGTTTCAAGCAATGAAAGTCAAAGTCATCAGTATTGATGTCTTAGTCAGTATTGCAGCGATTGGTGCGCTTTTTATTCAAAATTATGAAGAATCGGCTATTGTCACGTTCTTATTCTTATTCGGACACTACTTGGAACAACGAACATTGAACCAAACGCGATCTGCTATCAAAGAATTGACTGAAATGGCACCCGAAAGCGCCTTGAAACAAATGGATAATGGCGAATTTGAAGAAGTAGAAGTGGATGATGTAGATGAAGGGGATATCTTGCTCGTTAAAACGGGTGCGAAAGTTCCAGTAGATGGTACAGTCCTTACGGGTGAAGGGCATATCAATGAAGCTAGCATTACAGGTGAAGCTGTTCCGGTCAACAAGCTAGCTGATGCAGAAGTTTTTGCAGGAACCATTTTAGAAAACGGAACGATTCAAATCAGAGCTGACCGAGTTGATGAGGACACCACATTTGGAAAAATTATTGAACTTGTGGAAGAAGCACAAGATTCTAAATCCGAAGCGGAACGGTTCATTGATCGCTTTTCTAAATACTACACACCAGCTGTCTTGGTTCTGGCAATTGTTGTATGGGCGTTCAGTCAAAATATTGAGTTAGCAATCACCATCTTGGTTCTAGGTTGCCCAGGCGCATTAGTTATCGGAGTGCCTGTCTCAAACGTTGCCGGTATTGGGAATGGTGCTCGTAACGGTGTTCTTTTAAAAGGGAGTGAAGTCATTCAAGACTTCAGCAATGTGGATACAATTGTATTTGATAAGACAGGTACTTTAACTGTCGGAAACCCAACCGTTGCAGCGACTGAACTGTATGAAAAAGATTCTGCTGAAACGCTTGGCTATCTGGCCAGTGTGGAACGGGAATCAGATCATCCATTAGCAAAAGCGGTCTTAAATCAAATTGGAGAAACAAATTTTTATCCTGTTGAAGGAACTGAAGTCGTGAAAGGCGGCGGAATCGTTTCAAGTGTAGCTGGACATAGAGTGGCTGTTGGGAATGTGGCCTTGATGGAAAAAGAAAATGTCACTCTCAGCAAAAAAGTGCAAAAAGATATCAAACGGTTTGAACAACAAGGGAACTCTCTCGTTTTGACAGCGGTCGACGGTGAATTAAAAGTACTGATGGGCATTCGCGATCAAGTCCGTCCGGGTGTGAAAGCTAATTTGCAGGAATTAAAAGACTTGGGCGTGAAAAATCTAGTCGTTCTTTCAGGAGATAACCAAGGAACCGTTGATGTGGTCGCCGGCGAACTTGGTTTGACCGAAGCTCACGGCCACATGTTGCCGGAAGACAAATCGGCTTATATCGGAAAACTTCAACAACGTGGTCAAATTGTAGCCTTTGTTGGAGATGGCGTTAACGATAGTCCGTCCTTAGCTTTAGCAGACATTGGAATCGCAATGGGAAGCGGAACGGACGTAGCGATTGAAACATCCGATGTCGTTTTAATGAACTCGAACTTCAGCAACTTGCCTCACGCATTAGGATTAGTAAAAGCTACCGCAAATAATATGAAACAAAATATCGTGATTTCAATTGGAGTAGTGTTGGTCTTGTTGACCAGCGTCTTCTTCAGCGAATGGATGAATATGTCTATCGGAATGTTGGTTCATGAAGGTAGTATCTTGGTGGTAATTTTCAATGGCATGAGATTAATGAAGTATAAGTTGAAAAGTTGAAAAGAACAAAAAGAAGTATCAGCACCTGCAGAGAAAGTAAAAATATCTTAAGAATAAATTAGAAGAGGCTGAGACAATAGTCCATCCTTGAAATGACAAAAGCGGAAAATCCCAGATTTAAAAATCTGAGTTTCCGCTTTTTTGAGTTCTTGAAAAAAAAATAAGAGTATAGAGTATGCTCTTTATAAAATTAATTTTCGTGTAAATGATTAAAAAATCTAATAATAAAATTTAAATTCCTATTAAGTTGTAACACATGAAATTAGATAGTTTCATGTATCATAACTATAGATAAAGTGAATGAGAAATGGGGCTATTTAAATGATAAAAATAATTGACAATCAGAAACTCAAATTACATTACAAAGAGGGATTTGGATCATGGACTTATCACCTTAGACTACCAGGAACAGCTGATAATAAAGGGAGATGGGGACATTTAAAAGTATCTGGTACAATTGACGATTTTGAAGTGAAAAACATTTATTTGGCTCCAAGGAAAGATGAAGATAAGATCATCTCAATCAATAAGGAAATTAGAGACGCGATAGGGAAAAGCGGTGGCGATATAGTAACGGTAATGTTATATTTGCATGATTAATTTACTCAATAAATCCAATCTTCTCTTTTTAGATATGAAACTTACGCTATGATGGGCTTAAAGATTTGGGTAAGTTCTATATTTGATAGAATTTATTTTTATATCGCACACGATGTTTTCCGGAATCTCTTATATAAATTAGTTTATACGATTTTATAGACACTCTTTTATTTCTTCAACAAGTACTAAAATAGAGTTATTAATTGGTACATAAACGTCTAGTGAGGGCATGATATTCACCTCTTATCTGTTATAAGTAATAATGAATAGGAGGTGAATAGTGTAAAATGACTCCTATAGAGTGGACTCTGAAAAATAGATCTCTATAAGGTCCATTTTATTTTGTCCCAGCCTCTTTTGTGGTTAAATTTAAGTTAAATCATTTCAAGTAAATCATTCATGGATTCACTCATTGTAGGGTGAGTATAAATACCGTCTCGTAAACTCTTATATGAAATATTTTCATTAATTGCTAATGCAATTAAGTTGATCATTTCGTGAGCTTCGTAGCTGAAGAAGCTTGCGCCTAATATAAGGTCAGTCTCTGGATCAACTAATATTTTCAAAAAGCCGCTTGTTTCACGCAATACTTGAGCTTTAGGAACAGCAGCAACGGGCATCTTAGCAACTTTATAATTTTTACCAGCTTCAGTTGCTTCTTTTTCATTAAAGCCTACCCGTGCAAATGTTGGATCCACAAATGTTGCTGTAGGATAAACACGACGCGTTTCTAAATTATAGTTGGATTCTTCTCCTAGCAATTGAGGCAAAACAATACGGTAGTCATCCAAAGAAATATAAGTGAATTGTGGTCCACCTTTAACGTCGCCCACTGCCCAAATGTGTTCAACAGAAGATTGCAAGTGCTTGTTTACCTTGATTTCTCCACGAGCGCCGAGCGCCACGCCAGCCTTTTCAATATCTAATTTATTTGTGTTAGGAATACGGCCAGTAGCAACTAAAATTTCATTTAATTCAGCAGATTTTTCTTCGCCGTTTTGTTCAAATGTTAAACGTACACCATTATCCGTATCTTGAACACGTTTAGCTTGAGCGTTAAATTCAATAGTTACCCCTAATTCTTCTAATCTTTCCAAAGTAGCTGCTGCGTCATCCTTATCTTCACGTGGCAATAATGAGTCATTGAATTGATAAACGGTTACTTCAGAACCAAATTCAGCAAAATAAGAAGCGAATTCTAATCCAATTGGACCAGCTCCGATAATACCTAGTTTTTTTGGCAGATTTGTTAGCTCTAAAATTTCTTCACTTGTGTGGATGTGTGGACTGTTTTGCTTGTTTTCAAAATCTGGAATAACAGCCGTAGATCCAGTTCCAATAATGATATTAGCAGCCGTAACTTGTAGCGTTTCTGTATCTGTATCCACTAACAAAGTATGGTCATCTTTGAAGTGAGCAAAACCGTCTAAGACTGTTACGTTATCTAAATCAGCAATTTTATGGTAGTTTTTTTTATTTAATTTGGTTACTAATTCAGTTTTATAGTCCATGGCTTGTTTGAAAAACTGGTTGTTAATCTCAGGATTTCGCTCAATGCCAAATTCTGATAATTGATCAATAATTTTTGCACTATGTGTCAACGATTTAGTCGGTAAGCATCCCACATTAATACAAGTTCCACCATACATTTTAGCTGATTTTTCAATCACAGTGACGGTTTTTCCTTTTTTAGCTAAAGCACCTGCTAATGTTTTTCCTGCTTTACCAAATCCAATAATGGCTACGTCTGTAGTGTACTCATTCATATTTTAGTGCCCCTCTCATTTTGTATTGCATATAATTTTACTTCCATATCTTTTAATGTAATAGTTGCTAGTTTTGCTACTGCATCTTTATTCAGCTCATCATAAAGATCATCCATAGCTTCTGACATACCAGACGAAATCATACATTGTTCATTGATATAACCTGAATGCCAAGTATTTTGGATAATTGGGATCTTTATCGCCTCATAAACATTTTTTAAAGTGATAGCTTCTAAATTATCGGTTAGAAAGTATCCGCCATGCACACCTTTTTTGTTTGAACTAATCCTTTTTTTCGGCATTTTGCCAGAACTCTGCGAACACGAACTGGATTCGTACAAATGTTCTCAGCTAATGCTTCACTGGTAAAAATTGAATTGTTATGACCTAAATAGACCAACCCATGTACTGCAATCGTAAATTCACTCAAAATTATTCACCTTCTTTAAAAAGTAACTTTTAAAGTTACTTTATCTAAATTAAGTATACACCTAAAAGTTATCCAAATCTACAAAGTCTGTTACTTTTAAGCAATTATTTTAATATCTCCTTAGACGAATTGATTAAAGGAGATGACGATAAGATGAAAAGAGAAGTAACTATTGCTAAGATGAATCAATTAATGTTGGTTATTATAGGATCATTTGTTTTAACCCTCATTACTGCATCCTTATTTAAATACTGGGGCGATTTTTCTTTGATTTTGCCAGTTACTTTTATAGTAATCATGGTCAATGCTGCTATTAAACTTCAAAAGATCCAAGATAAAGAAAATCTAAAAACCTATAAAAAAATCTTAGATTATATGGACAATAGAGAAGTAAGAAATGATCCGAAAACACAAAACAGGAAGAGAATGAACTTAGAAAAATCTAGCTTGGCGATAGTAGGAGCTCTTATTGAGTTTTTCTTAATGTATGGCGTACTGTCGGTTTTCTAAATCATCTTAATACATGAAATTAGATAGAATCATGTATTCAGAACCTTGATATTTTGAGGTTATTTTTTTGCTAATCAGAGGTACTCTTAGAGATGGCGGCAGGAATTTAAGCTAGTACAATTACTCAAAATTATTTTTTATTGACTATAGATAGATAAAGTTCTATATTATATATAGATAATTGTCTATGTATTAGTTTCAAAATAAATTCTATACAAAGGAGCAAAAAAATTATGACAGAATTAGCATTATTTGAACCAGCAATGTGCTGTAGCACAGGTGTATGTGGACCATCTGTAAATGAAGACTTATTACAAATTACTTCAGTTATGAACGCTTTAGATACATTAGAGGGGTTTCAAGCTAAAAGATACAATTTATCTAGTGATCCTCAAACATTTGTAGAAAACGAACAAATGAGTAAATTATTGCAAGAAAAGGGCGCTGATGCGTTGCCAGCAACATTATTAAATGGAGAAGTAGTTAAAGTGGGAGAATACCCTTCAATTGAAGAAATAACAGCTTTTACAGGAGTCAGATTTGTCCCAATGGGCTCGAATGACGGTGGCTGTTACGGTGGCTGTTGTGGATCAAATTCAGGATGTTGTTAGGAGGATTTTAAAAGATGGAAAATTATCAACCAGAACAATTAAACTTTACAAAATATCTTTTCTTTACTGGTAAAGGCGGAGTAGGAAAAACATCTACAGCTTGTGCTACCGCAGTTTCTTTGGCGGATAGTGGGAAAAATGTTATGTTAGTGGGTACGGATCCTGCTAGTAATTTACAAGATGTTTTTGAGAAAGAATTAACAAACAACGGCTTAGAAATTCCAGAAGTGAAGGGATTAACCGTAGCGAACTTTGATCCAATTACTGCTGCACGTGACTATATGGAAAGTGTTGTTGGTCCGTATAGAGGGGTTTTGCCTGATTCAGCTGTAGCCAACATGGAAGAGCAATTATTAGGTTCTTGTACCGTTGAAATTGCGTCTTTTAATGAGTTTGCTGGCTTTTTAACGAATCCAGAAGTTGAAGCTCAATATGATCACATCATTTTTGATACTGCTCCAACTGGACACACATTAAGAATGCTGCAACTGCCTTCTGCATGGAGTAACTTCTTGGATGAAAACACTACTGGTGTTTCATGTATGGGTCAGCTATCCGGACTTGGCGATAAGCAAGAAATGTATGAACACGCAGTAGACACACTATCAGAGGGTACAAAAACAACCTTAATGTTAGTTACACGTCCGCAAAACGGACCACTGGTAGAAGCGAATAGAGCTTCTGAAGAATTAAAAGAAATCGGTGTGTTAAATCAACAATTAATTATCAATGGATTATTAGAAAGACCGACAGATAGCGTTTCTCAAAAGATTTATGATGAACAACAATTAACGTTAAAAAATATGCCTGATAATTTGAAACAATTTTCAAAATTTATCGTTCCATTACGCTCATATAACGTAACAGGTGTTGAAAACTTACGATTACTTTTAACATCAGATCAAACAAATGCCGTTGTAGAAGCTCCAGAAGTAATGGATTACCCTAAATTACAACACATTGTAGATGAATTAGATCGTACAAATAAAAAAGTTGTTTTCACTATGGGTAAAGGTGGCGTTGGTAAAACTACGATTGCTGCTACACTAGCAACGGGATTGGCAGCCAAAGGAAAAAAAGTTCATTTAGCAACAACAGATCCTGCTGCTCATTTGGGATTTGTAATAAAAGAATCGGATTCAATTAAAATGAGCCATATCGACGAGAAAAAAGAATTACAGGATTATAAGGAAGAAGTGTTAGCTACAGCCCGTAAAACAATGTCTTCTGAGGAATTGGATTATGTTGAAGAAGATTTACGCTCGCCTTGTACTCAAGAAATTGCCGTTTTCAGACGATTTGCAGAGATTGTCGCTACAGTTGATTGCGATGTAGTCGTCATTGATACCGCCCCAACTGGACACACTTTATTGTTATTAGATTCCTCTCAAAGCTATGCTAAAGAAGTGGAACGAACTTCTGGTGAAGTTCCTGAGTCCGTTCGTAGACTGTTGCCAGTCTTACAAGATCCAGAACAAACCGAAGTTGTCATGGTTACTTTACCTGAAAATACACCAGTATATGAATCTATGCGCCTACAAGAAGATTTAAATCGTGCTAAGATCGCTCATACTTGGTGGGTCATAAATAATAGTATGCTAACGAGTGGTACAACAAATGAAGTGCTCAAAGCTCGTGCTAAAAGCGAAGTCACTTGGATTAATAAAGTAGTGGAACTATCTAATGATCATTTTGCAGTAGTAGAGTGGAGTCCCATCGAAGTAAAAGGTTCCGTTATTGAAAGTATTTTAAATTAAAAATATACCTTCCTAAATAGATAACATATGTCTATTTAGGAGGGTATTTTTAATTGTTGCATATAGATAGGACATCATCTATATTTAAATTAAGAGCACAAAAGAAAGGAGTTTGTTTATGGACTATGAGTCTTATGCAGCCGTAATGAAAGCTTTATCTGATCCTAAACGAGTAAAAATATTAGATATTATTTCTTGTGGTGAGCTATGCGCTTGTGATATATTAGAGCAATTTGATTTTACCCAACCGACTTTATCCCATCATATAAAAGTTCTTGTGAATGCAGGTTTAGTAAACGTAGAAAAAAAAGGAACATGGCACCATTATTCATTGAATGAAAAAAATATGAATCAATTGGTGATCGATACTAGTCAACTTACTTCAAAAAAAACTAGTTGTATTTGTTCTGAAACAGATCAAAAAGGAGCTGCTTTAAGTGAAAAAACTCTTTTTGTATGAGCCAGCGATGTGTTGTAGTACGGGAGTATGCGGTCCTTCAGTAAATGAAGACTTAATACGAGTTTCTTCGATCATGAACGAACTAAAAAAAGCAGAAGGTATTCAAGCTGTCCGTTATAACTTATCAGCTAACCCTAATTCTTTTGTTTGAAATAGTAAGGTTACGGA
Organism: Tetragenococcus halophilus; assembly: GCF_021474685.1. Taxonomy (GTDB): domain Bacteria; phylum Bacillota; class Bacilli; order Lactobacillales; family Enterococcaceae; genus Tetragenococcus; species Tetragenococcus halophilus_B. The sequence goes on from NZ_JAKEIT010000043.1 coordinate 13,057, forward strand.
AATTTTGCAGGAAAAAGGAATGAATTCTTTGCCTATAACCGTTGTAAATGACGAAGTTATAAAAATAGGTTCGTACCCTTCTAACAAAGAAATTATGGACTATACAGGTTTACAGCTGATAACGATTTGAGTTCTTTAATGAGCAAATCCGTTCTACTAACAAGCTTTTATTAAACAATAAGTGAGGAGAAAAAACTATATGAAAATTATTGTCATTGGATCCGTTGCAGCAGGTACTTCTGTAGCAGCTAAAGCTAGAAGAAACACAGAAGAAGCTGAAATTATCGTTTACGATCAAGGAAAAGATATTTCTTATTCTGTTTGCGGGATTCCTTATCAAATTGGTGGCGAAGTTGAAGAATTAAGTGCCTTAACCCCGAGAAATGCAGCATGGTTCAAAAAGAGATACAATGTTTCAGTTTTCACCGAGCATAAAGTGACAAAAGTTGATCATGCCAACAAACAGTTAGAAGTGACGGATCTTGTTTCTGGAGAAAAGAAACTAGAAAATTACGATGTATTGGTTTTTGCTACAGGGGCTTCTCCATTCACTCCACCTCCATTTAATCAAAAAGAGTATGATAATGTGTTCCAAGTTCGAAATATTCAAGACGCACGAGATATTGGAGCCTATTCAGCTAAACAACCTAAAAAAGCATTGATTATTGGTGCTGGATTTATTGGTTTAGAAATGACAGAACAATTAATCCATAAAGGATTAGAAGTAACAATCGTTCAATTAGAAGATCAAGTCATGCCTCCTATGGACGCAGATATGACTTTCCGTGTAGAAGAGCATATGCGTGCAAAAGGTGTTAATTTAATCCTTAGCGACACGGTAAAAACGATTGAAGGAGAAACGTCAGTAGAGAGAGTTATCACGACAAACGGCATTACAATTGAACCAGATATCGTTATTTTATCAGCAGGTGTACGTCCAAATACAGAATTAGCTAAAGAAATGGGCGTAGAACTGGGAGCTTCAAGAGCAATTGCGGTCAACAAAAAAATGCAAACTAATCTTCCAGATGTTTATGCGGTTGGGGATGTGGCAGAAAGCTTCTCCGTTATTACAGGTAAGCCAATCTACCGTCCGTTAGGCTCAACGGCTAATAAAATGGGTCGAATCGCTGGAGATGTCATTACCGGTGGCGATTTAGAGCACAGAGGTGTCTTAGGAACAGGAATATTCAGAATCTTTGATCTACATGTCGGTCAAACAGGATTAACAGAAAAAGAAGCGAAAAAAGAAGGTTATGATGTTGAAATCTTATATAATATCAAGCCAGACCACGCCGAGTATTTAGGTGGGAAAGAATTGACTATCAAAGCATTAGCAGATAAAGAAACCGGTCGCATCTTAGGTGCACAAGCTATCGGTCAAGGTGGCGTAGACAAACGAATTGACGTAATCGCAACAGCTATTACGTTTAAAGCAAAATCGGAAGATTTATTCCATTTAGATTTAGCCTATGCACCACCATTTGCGACAACGAAAGACCCCATTCTTTATACGGGAATGGCATTGGATAATGCATTAAAACGAAATCCATTGTTAACACCAGCTGAATTAATACGTCGCCAAAATAGTGGTGAAAAATTACAAATTATCGATACACGTTCTAAAAAAGATTATGACAAATCACATGTTAAAGGAGCAATTCATGTTCCTTTGGCTGAACTGAGAGAAAGAAATGTAGAATTAGACAAATATGTAGCAACGGTCACTTATTGTAATAAAGGTGTAACTGGTAATGCATCTCAAAATTTATTAT
>NZ_JAKEIT010000044.1 GCF_021474685.1 Tetragenococcus halophilus
AATGCTGAAGTCTTTGTTAAATAAAGACTTCAGCATTCATAAATTACCGTCCCTGAGAGGATTCGAACCTCCGACCTACTGCTTAGGAGGCAGTCGCTCTATCCTGCTGAGCTACAGGGACATATAAAAAAGCCACATCCTATTTTATCGCTTTGCTTGCAAAAGAGCAAGATAATTTCAGCGATAAAATAGGATGTTTTTTAGAAATAATCTTCTAGAATGGGTGCTTGTTGCGGAGTTAATTGACGAATAGTTTCGATAATTTCTTTGTCTATTTCTACTAAATCATAAAATATTAATGTATCAATGGAACAATAACCAAATAATAACTGCGTCAATCGCTGGACACTAGTTTTTAATTGTGGTAACTGGGTTTGGTTAACTTCCTTTTTGACAATATTTGCTTGCTTGTCATTTACAATTTCAAAAGTTCCTTCATTCCAAGAGGCGTAACTGTCCTTTTCAATCGTAACAGCAAAAGACTTTTTAATATCTTTTAAAAGACTTTTATTTAAGAAACTTTCTACATCAACGATTCTAGCCATCATTTCAGGACGGATTTCTGCTTTTCCAACTGGATTATCATTTAAGAAAAACTCTTCATTTTTTGCATAGCCCTTCTCATAAATAATACGTTGCGTCGAGTCTTTGTGTGAACTGATATATCGATTGATTCCTCGATAAGCAGATTCTGTTAAATTTACCCAACGCACACAATTAAAATTACCGTCTTTAATCTCATATACTAGATAACCTTCTGGCCGATCTTCTTCATTATAATAAAGCGCAAAATAATAGCTATGCGAGATATTAAATTTATATTCATACCACCAGTCTTCTCTTAAAAGGCCTCCGTGTTTATGTTTAGAAGAAGCTTGATCAATTTGCTTGATTGCTTCTTTTGCTTGTACCCAAGTCTTTCTTCGTACATATCCTTTAGGCTTTGAACTATCTGGCCAAACTGAACTTTCTAAATCATAACAAATACGTTCAAATGTTAGTTCATATCCATATTTGCGATAAAACGGATAAGAAAAAGGATCAAGGTAGGAAAGCAAAACACCATTTTCATAGCAATCTACCAGCATTTTTTGCATTAATTGATCAATGTTTCCCTGTCCCCGAAATGAAGGATCAGAAGAGACAAAACCTATCCCTGCCATATCAAATAATTGATTATATAGTTGTACCTTTAAAGGTGTAGCAATAATTTGGCTGGCAAGTTCTTGTTCGTTAAACGCAGCATAAACGTTTGAATGGTTAAACAATGTAGTAAAACCTTCTTGATGTTGCTGATCATCTGCAAAACGAAAGGCGTAATGCGCTAATTGATAACTCTCAGTAAAGTTTTCTTCTTGTAATTTTTTAATTGTCACTTACTCACCTCATTTTTATATACTGCTCTAAACATACACGAAATTTAAAAGAAAGCCAAGGTAGTCCATTCTTACACAGCTACCTTAGCCTTTTTTATTCTTCTTCTGCGATTTTTTTCAATGCTTGGTCTACGCCCATTTTTACAAAAGGAATATACATAACTACTGACAAAATTAAGTTAACAGCAGCCAGCACTGCACCAGAAAAACTTTGCGTTGCTAAAAATCCACCAATAACTGGTGGTGTCACCCAAGGTGGCATCACTGTTGAAACAGGAACTAAGCCAATACTTGTCGCAAAGTAAGCAACAGATACTAAGACCATTGGAACGATAATAAACGGAATAAACATAATAGGATTTAATACAATAGGTAAACCAAATAACATGGGTTCATTAATATTGAATAGTCCTGGTGCAACACTCAAGTTGTTCACGACTTTATAAGCTTTATTTCTTCTACCTACAAGATAAATCGCGATAATTAAGCCAAGCGTAGCCCCTGTTCCTCCAAGGTTTACAAAACTATCGATAAAAGGTTTGTTTACAATGTAAGGCGCAACATCACCATTTGAAATAGCGTTGATATTTGCTTCAATTGCAGGTGCATTGATGGTTTGCATAAATGGATCAATCATATTAGCTCCGTGTAAACCAAAGAACCATAAAAATGGTGTAATAAATGCTAGCAATAAAGCTGACCAATACGTATTAGCCATTCCCATAAACGGTTGTTGTACAGCTTCATAGAATGAATTAATAATATCGTCAAAACCAAAAGCTGCAAAAATTGCTGTAATTAAACCAAATATACTAATAACAATCATCGCTGGAAGCAAAGCTGCAAATGACTTTGCGACTGCTGGTGGTACACCGTCTGGCATCTTAATAACTAATTTTTCATTTCCGATCAAGCGAACAAATAATTCTGTTGAAATAATAGCTACGATAATAGCAACAAACAAACCTGTGCTTGACATGCCTGTCGCACCGCCTAGTGCAAAGAAAGAAGCTACCGAAACAACTCCTGTAGCCACTGGATCTTTCCCGTAGCCCTTGGATAAGTTATGAGCAACTAAATAAGCGATCATAACTGATAGTACCGCAAAAGTACCTTCCCAAACAGAATCGCCAAAGCCTTTCCACGATTCGTTAGCAAAAATTGAATTCATAAGTTCTTGGAAACCTGGAATAGGCAAATTATTGATCATAGTCGCTAAACCACCCAGAATCATTAGTGGCATGGTTACCATAAATGAATCACGGATCGCAACTAAATGACGTTGGGCGCCAATCTTTGAAGCTACAGGTACAAATTTTTCTTCCATAAAACGTACAAATGTATCCATTTTTCTCCTCCTGAAGCTAGCTTTTATTTTTCGTCTAAGCGACGATATAAATCAATGATTTCAGTCGCTAAATCTTTAAAAGCAATAGCTGTCATCAAATGATCTTGTGAGTGTACCGCAAGCAAAGTGACATTCATATGCTCGCCTTGTGCTTCTTTAGTTAACATGCCGGTTTGTGATTCATGGGCTTGGCTCAAGGAAGCATCAGCATCTTTTAGTTTTTGATCGGCTAATTCAAAGTCTCCTTTTTTAGCTGCTGCGATAGCTTCCATCGCGTCACTCTTGGCATTACCGCCGTACATAATTAAACCCATTACCGCTTCCATATTGTCTTGTTCGTCCATATAAAATTCCTCCTAGCTTTATTTCATCAAATTTTCAGCTTGCTGCAAAACATTTTCACCATTCATCATTCCATAGTCAGACATATTAATGACATCCAATGGAATTCCTTTTGGTGTTAAGCGTTTTTCAAAATCACCCTTCATAAATCGTACTTGTGGGCCTAATAATAGAACATCAACTGAATTAGATTCCAATTTTTGATCCGCTTCTGAAGATGAGCAAGCAAAAATCTCAGCGTCCAATCCTTTATCATCAGCTGCTTTTTGCATTTTTGTTACTAATAAACTAGTGCTCATACCAGCTGAGCAAACTAACATAATTGTTTTTTCTGCCATTTTTTCCACTCCTTAATTTTTATCTTTCAACTTTATATAAGCAATAAACATGCCAATACTAACGAACGCTATTTCCTCACAAGTCAACTTTTTGACTATATAGGTAAGCGTTACACACTAAAGCAAAACTTTACACACTAAATTTGTGTGTAAAGTTTAAAAGGCGTATCGATTTGGTTTTTAATAAAAGCTTCAGTTAAATACGCAATCTCATCATCTGGAATTTGAATATCATAATTTTTCTCTATTGAAATAAAAGAAGTTTTTAAAATATCAGTTTCTAGACGATATTTCTTTTGAAAAACAGCTAAATCAGGAAATTGTCTTTGTATCCCAGCAGTCCGTAATGCTTCTATTAAAAATGCTAAATGAATGACTAAACCTGCTTCTACACTAGGTTCTAAAATAATGTGCAATTGTGTTTGTACTTGCTGAACAAGTGACTTTAGCGTTTCTACCAAAACTGCTAAAGACCCTACGTGTGTAATTGTCCCGTCAAGTGAGTTAACAATAGTATCCGCTGCAATTTCATCTTTAACGATACTTTTTAATACTTTTAGTTTTTGATCGTCAAAAACATCATAAGCGGAAAAGAAAGGAATATTTTGGTATTCAACTTCAACAGTCCCCGCAATGGCTTTTATTTCATACTCCTCTAGCAGTCCATCAATATGTTTTTTAAAAGTTTCTTTTTCAATAAACTGCATTTGTATAATTTCCACTTTTGCTTGATCAACAATTGCCGCGATACGTTCATATAATTTGGCAGCTACACCTTCACCTGTAAAACAAGTGACCACAATCGCTTTTTTATTATCTTTATCCCCGTGTTCATCTTGGAATTGCTCACGTACAATCGTTTCAAAAGAGCTTTGAATATTTTGATAGATATCTTCTAAGCTTCGTCCTGCTTCTGACATTCGTAATGCTTCAATCACAATCATTGTACTGGTCATAGAAACAGCCTTTGTGCGAATTCCGGTTTCTTCATATAACAATGTTGCAAAGGAGTTTAACGACCCCATATCAGTCAACAATAGCAAGCCATTAGAAAACTGCGATTTATTATCTATCACATCATTTAATAATTTTTGATACATTTGATTAACCACTGTATCTAAGGGCATATCCATCGCTACACCACTTGTTGTGCCTAATAACTCTTGAGCAGCAGATAGAATACTCGAAGCAGTAGAATTTCCATGCATCATCACAATAACCCCCACGTTATTTTGGGGTAGCTGTTCATATTGTCCCAATTGGATAGAAAGAAACATACTGATAAAACCGATTTCATCAAAAGGAATTTCAACTTGTAATTCTTCTTCAATAGTTGTAGATAGATCTAACGCTAGTTGAAACTCAGACTTCAAATTTTTTCTTACTCGATTTAAATCTGGATGAACGATCGCTTCTCCTTTGTGAATACGATCCAAAGTAAGTTGTAAATGCAGCGCAAAAGCAAAGCGCGCTTTCTCATTGTAACTACGCCCTAGTTTCTTTTCTGCAATATCATATAACTGATTAGTCAAATTCCAAATATTAGAAGCTATCATCCCTCTTTGTGTCGAAGTTTGGGTTAATTCTTTTACATAATTGGCAAAATAAGCCTCTACATCTTTTGCAACCACTTTTTCCAAATCTGTATTATCTACACCTAGCTGATTTAAAGAAGCAAGTTTTTCTTCAATTTCTTGATACACTTCCATATTGCTATCACTATCTTGTGCGCTGCTGACTTCTTTATCTTGAGCTTCAAAGATCAAATAATCGCCTTTTCCCTCAAGAAAATGATCAAGACGTTCTGCTCTTTCTTTTATTTTAAGCATCCCTTTTTGAACTTGTAGGGGACAGTCTTTTTTACGAATAATCAGTTCATCTTGCTCATGTGTACGATAATGCAAAAATGATTTGGCACACACTATTTTTACGTCTCGCTTAATCTGTCCGATATTGGCAGGTGCATCGTATAACATAAAAGCTACAATCGCATCTTTTTCCACTTTGATCGCTTGATTTAAACGGCTGGCCTCTTGCTTAATAAAAAGAGTGATAATTTCATAACGTTCATCTAAAGAACGTTGGGCTAAATCAGGTAAGGTAATCGACATTGGAATTCTACGATTGAAAGTACCTAAAAAAGCGTCTGAAGACTCAGTTGTTGCGCCTATAATCTGCACGGAAGCTTCATATGCTCGGCTGCTTTCACCTAAAGGACGGTATTGCCCCTTATCGATGAAACTAAATAACATTTCTTGGCCTTCTGGCGGCAAACGATGAATTTCATCTAAAAATAAAATACCACCGTCCGCCTCGGCTAGAAGCCCTTTTGTATTCGCATCAGCACCAGTATAGGCCCCTTTTTTCACACCAAAAATGTGACCAAACAATAGCTGTGGATTTTGCGCGTAATCCGCGCAATTAAAAGATATAAAGGGGGCATCTTGTGCTAAAGCTTTCGCTTGTACCGCAAATTGATACATACATTCAGCAAACATGGTTTTTCCGGTGCCTGTCTGACCAAAAATAATCGTATGAAGTCCACTAGGTGGATACAACATCGCTGCCTTGGCTTGTTGGATACTAACTTTTAAAGAAGCGTCGGCACCAACTAATCGTTCAAAATCCATTTTTATAGATTCAACTTCTGTTAAGTTGGTTGTAAGAGGATAATAAACCACAGGTCGTCCGGTTGATTTTTGAATACTTTTATTTTTTGCCAGCTCGTTTAAATAACGACTTACATTGCTACGATCGATTTGTAAGCTATCAGCGATCTGCTTAGCTGTCAGTCCGTCAGCATGTTTTTCTACAAATTGTAAAATTTCTTGTTTTCTAGGGTTCATACAACTCCTCCTGTATTTCTAACCTTTATTAGAAGAAGTCTTTTGACTTTTTTTAGTGGTTTTTTTCTTACTTTTCTTGGACTTATTCGCTTGACTCTTAGCTGTTTTCTTTTTCTTTATAGGTTGAGCTTTAGGTTTTTCTGTTGTTAACTGCCCTTCATATAAGTAGATCTCTTGTAAGGACAGTTCTAAACTTTTAGTGATTTTTTTCAACTGTGGCAAACTATCTTCTTGTACGATAGTAATGACAGCCCCTGTTTTACCCATTCGTCCAATACGTCCTGCACGGTGCAAATAACTTTCTTTAGAACTCGGAACTTCAGCATTCACGACATAATATAAATCGGCGATATCCAGACCTCTAGAAGCAACATCTGTACTCAATAATTCCGTTAATTGCTGTTTTCGGAATTTTTCTAGTGCATCTTTACGCGACAGCTTGGATTTATCAGAAGCTAGACTTGCTACCGGCAATTTATGATATCGTAATTTTTCTTCGGCGCTTCCTAAATCCTGCACTTCGTTAAAAAAGATCAACCCTTGAAAATCAGTTAGATGTCCCAAACTTCTCAAAGCGTCCACTTTTCTTCTTGTAGGAAAAACTAAATAATAGTGAGCAACTTGTTGATGGCTTTTATCTTCTTTACTTACATCAATAACTGGAAATTCTTGCTGAAATAACTGCTTAATCGCAGGTAAAGCTTTAGTAGCAGTCGCAGAAAAGAAGGCATATTGGCTAGTATTGGGTATGCTTTTAATCACTGTTTGCATAAAGCCCACTGCTTCTTTTTGCAATAATTGATCTGCTTCATCCAAAATAACCGTTTGAATGTTTGCTGCTTTTAATTTTTTTTCTTTTATTAATTCAACTAAACGACCGGGTGTTCCAATTAATACTTCCGGCTTTTTTTTCAATTTTTCTATTTGTCTTTTTTTATTGGCACCGCCAATAAGGCTTTGTACTTGTAAGTTCAAATCCAAAGCCCAAGGTCTTGCAACATCTGCGACCTGAACGCCTAATTCTTGTGAGGGAGTCACAATAAGCAGTTGATTGCCATGTTTAGGCTGCAATTTTAATAGTGTCGGCCAGAGATAAGCCAAGGTCTTGCCAGTACCGGTAGGAGCGACACCCACAAGACTTTTTCCTTGATACAAAGCAGAAAAGACTTTTTCTTGTATCAAACTTGTTTGTTCAAAGCCTTCTTTTTTTATTCTTTCTTGCCAAATTTCTGGTAGAAACTGCTCTTCCATATTTTTCCTCTATTCTTGATCGGCATCGAAAACGACACCTGCTTGTTTTCTTAATTCGTATAATATTTGATTTACATTGCGCGCCAATTCTACCCACTCTTCGTATCTTTCTCCATAAGCCTCATTATCAGGATTTTGTATAATTTCAGCAAAATCTCTTGCCTCTTCTATCATCGGATTTTCTTTAGCAGAAACTTCGATCTCAAGTGGCGCACCATCATCTGTATGCTTATATAGACGTGCTTGATTGATCGAATTTACTGCATCTAACCAAAGCGTACCATCGTCAAAATAAATCTCGGAAGCTAAATGGGCTTCTCCGATTTTACCATGTTGCAAGCACACATCAAAGTTCTCATAACGTAAAATGATCATACCCAGACCATCGACTCCTGTTTGAATTTTTCGGGCAAAATGATGAACTTCCTTAGGCATGCCAAACCAGCCTAATGCCGCATAAACTAGATAAACGCCTAAATCCGCTAACGAACCAGCCGAAAAATGTGGTGAGAAAATATTAGGTTCTTTTCCTTCTAATACTAAGTCGTAACGAGAAGAATATTTCATATAGCTAAAATTAGCCCCGATAATGTGATTAGGCGTAGGCAAGAATTCTTTCATCTTTTTGAAACTTTCTTCGTGTATATTCCGAGCTGCTTCAAAAAAGAACACCTGATTTTCATTGGCTTGTTTAATAATTGTCGCCATTTCTTTAGGGTTTGAAAAAGCGGGTTTTTCTACAATAATATTTTTACCTGCTGCAATTGCTTGTTGCGCTTGTACAAAGTGCAAACTATTAGGAGAAGCGATATAGATGGTGTCCATTTCTTCTAAGGCAAAAAAGTCTGCCAGGTCATCTTTGTATTCTCTAGTACCCGCGTATTCTTTTCCGAATTCCTGAGCTTTTTCTAAAGTTCTAGAATAAACAGCAGTCAACTCATATTCTCCAGTTGCAAGAGCCGCTTGTACAAATTGGTGAGTAATCCAGTTGGTGCCTATAATTCCTAAATGAATCATCGTCATTCCTTCTTTCTTTTTTTTATTCAAGTGGGTCACAAAAACTAGCTTTTAAATCAAATGGCACTTCTTTAGTGATTTCAAGCTGTGTAGCATTTACATGACAAGCGTAGCAAAGAAATTGTACGCCTTTTTTTATAGCTGTATCTGCAGTATCTTTTAACTCTGGTTGCATCTTTTCATGAATGGTTGCCACATCAATACTAGCAAACTGTGCAATAAAAACAACATAACAATGCTCACCTTTTTCTTGCGCATGTATTAATTCACGGACATGCTTTAAGCCACGTGCAGTTGGTGCATCAGGAAATGCGCCGACACGTTTATTTTCTAGTGTCATCCCTTTTACTTCAATCAGCCCTTTTTCTTTTCTATCTGTTTCAAAATAAAAATCGATACGAGATTGACCATACGTCACTTCTCTTTTAACTAAGTTGACTTGTCCTTCTAACCCTGGCAAAACAATAGTCTGGTTGAGCAAAGCACTAAATACTACTTCGTTGGGTGCACTACTATCTATATTATACCAGTGATCTTGCTTTTTTACTGCTATTAAATCATAAGCCGTCTTTCTTTTTGTACTTGGCAAAAAATTTAAAGCAACCACTGCTTCAGGCAACAATACTTCCTTGCCACGTCCTGTATTTTTTACATGCACATCAACGATTTCATTTGATTCTTTTAAACGACAACTCGCAACAAAACGATTTTTCCGTTCCAAAAAATAAGCGAGTTGAATATGTTCATATTTCATTTCATCACCTGCTAGTAAAAGTTTACCATATCTTCAAACTTTCTACGTAAAAATTTCTAAGCGAAATCATCTAATATTTAATAAAAATTTGTTATAATGGACTTAGAAAGAAAAAGAAAGAAGGAGATCGATATGTTAGCAACTATTTTATCTTTACTATCTGTTGCCGGACTCAGTGGATTTTTAACTGCTTTTGCCTTTCTTAGCTATCAATTACTACAAGAAGAAGCTTTAGAAAAAGCACCCGTTAGACATAATGAACATGATTTGTGAGCTTAAAGTAAATACTTTAAGCTCTTTTTTTAATTGAATCTTCCCTTAACTTTTGGTAGAATTCATTTTGATTAAACTAAAGGAGATTCATTCATGAATAAGAAACTTTTTATTCCCTTTGTTATGGGAATTATTTTTTTACTTTTTTCATCAATTTTTACTGCCAATGTTGCGGCCGAAGATTTAGATATTCGAGCCAAAGCAGCAATTTCAGTCGATGCTGATACGGGTAAGGTTTTTTATGAACAAAATAGTGACAAAGCTATGGGAATAGCTTCTACCACAAAATTGATTAGCTTATATCTGGTAGAAGATGCAATTCAAAATGGCGAGCTTTCTTGGGACGATGAAGTAGCAATTTCAGACGATGTAGCTGAATTAAGTGAAAACCTCGAACTTTCTAATGTTCCTTTGAGCCAGGATGAACATTATACAGTACAGGACTTATTTGAAGCTGCTGTTATTGAGTCAGCCAATGCCGCTACGATCGCTTTAGCAGAAAAAGTAGCTGGCTCAGAAGAAAAATTTGTTGAACAAATGCGTCAACAAGTCGAAGATTGGGGTATTATTGATGCTAAAATCGTTAATAGTACAGGGCTTTCCAATGAGTTTTTAGGTGACAATATTTACCCGGGAACTAGCAAGAAAGATGAAAATGAGTTATCAGCACGAGATTTAGCCACTGTTGCTCGAAATTTATTACAAGATTTTCCGGATATTTTAGAGGTTAGTAAAATCCCTGAAAAAGAATTTGGTCAGGGAACTTCTACTCCTTTTGATATGGAAAATTTCAATAAAATGCTGCCAGGCTTACTGGCGGAAAAAGACGGCGTAGATGGATTAAAGACGGGGACAACCGATCTAGCTGGTGCTTGTTTTGTAGGAACAATCGAAAAGGATGGACAACGAATCATTACTGTGGTTTTAAATGCAATAGATCATGATGATATCGAAAATGAATCTGCTCGTTTTGATGAAACCAGCAAGCTAATGGACTATACATTTGACCATTGGAAACAAGAAACATTATTGACTGATAATGATCGAATTCCTGATTTAGCTTCAGTTGATGTTCCTCAAGGAAAGAAACAAACACTGCCAGTAGCCGTACAAGATGAGATCAAACTATGGTTGCCTAGCGATAAAACAACTGAGGATGTTTCCTATCAAAGTTCTCTAAACAACAACGAAGTACAGGCGCCGGTAAAAGCAGGAACTGATATTGGTAATGTGCAAGCTCAGGTTGAAGATGACGATTTAGGTTATTTGAATAATGAAGAAGCTAAAAAAAGCTCCAACAGTGCTATTATCACAACTGAAGGAACAGAAAAAGCCAATATTTTTACCACAACTTGGCGAAATATCAAAAACTTTTTTAATAATTAATCATTGAATTGAGCGGCCTATTACGGGTCGTTCATTTTTTTTATGAATAGAAAAGGACAGAAGCTTTTATCAAGCGCTGCCCTTTTCATGTTTATAAAAATTTAACGGGAAAATACAGTTCAACTTCTCCTGCTGCAAATTCTGGTAGATAATGTTCTTGAATAGCACCTACTAGTTGGTAATCTTCGCCAGGTAAAATTTCTTCAAACATTTTTTGTGTCATAAGTTCAAGATTAGGCGCGTCAGTTTTGACAACTAAATATTCCATTGCTGGCATTTCCCAGTATTGCCAACCTTCAGGTACTTGAATATCTGCAGGCAATTCAATACCAGCTAGATATTTACCTTGTTCTTGCCAAGGTTCGAGCCAATTTTTGCTATCTGACATTAAGCCCCATAAATCGGCTTCTTCAGCTTCCTTATCGATAAATGTATTTAATTCATCTAAATCTTGGTATACTGCTTTCCAAAGTTCAGATACCCAATTTGTTCCATCTTCTGCTGGACCTTGACCTTCCTTGCCGACCACAACAAAAGCTGGTTTTGCTGTTTGGATAACTTCTCCAAGTTCCAAATAATCATCTCCTTCTTTTTTACTCCTCTTCATTGTAACGAATTTTTGAGAATTGAGCGAATATTAAAGGTATAACGTTAAAAAATTTGCTATACTATGGCTACAAGGAGTGAAATTTATGAATTTTTGGTATGTCCCCTGGTTTATATTGCCTTATTTACTACTCGTATTTATCCTTATAAAACAACATAAAAAAGGCAATAGTTCCAATCTCTTTTTAAAACTTGTCTACTGGTCTTTTTTTTATTTATTTATTTACTTAGGAATTACAGAAATACAGGATAAAAGTTATTTTTTTACTATTCCTGTCTTATTTTTTGTCCTTTTTTCGTGGATATATCACCACGAAAAAGCACGAGTACTCAACGGTTTCTTGTTTAATTTATTTATAGCTAGCTTTGGCATTTATTTACTTTATAATTTTTTAATTACTCAAGATGTGATCGTTTTTGCCCTTATATTTTTAGTGGGCGTATTCGTTGTACTCGTTGGTTTATTTGGTTTTGTCGGATTGATGATTTTGTTTTACTGGAATGCTCTGGTAGTCATCAAACGTGAATCACACTCATTGGCGAATCTATTAACCTTGATTTTAGCGGTCTTAATGTCCATATGGCTGATCTATGATTCATTTATCGCTAAAATGTTACCAGATTGGGCATCTATTTTATTGTCTATTTTACCTATGATGTTCTTTTACTTTGTTTTTGCCTTTTTGAATTTTCTTAGTGCTTCACTTTTATATCAATTTAATCAACCGAGTTATGATCAAGATTTTATTATCGTTTTAGGCGCAGGGCTCATTCAAGGAACAAAGGTTTCTCCTTTGCTAGCAAATCGTATTCATAAAGCCATTGATTTTTATTATCAACAGCGCAAATACACACGCCACTGGGTTAAATTTATTATGTCTGGCGGACAAGGCCCTGATGAAAAAACTGCTGAAGCTATAGCAATGAAAGATTATGCCTTACAACAAGGCATTCCAGAAGACGATATTTTAATTGAAACAAATTCGACAACTACACTGGAAAATATGCAATATTCTAAAGAAATTATCGATCGCTCAGATATAAAAGCGCCTAAAGTCATTTTTTCTTCCAATAATTATCATATTTTTCGCGCAGGGATCTTTGCAAGAATGGCTCATCTAAAAGCAGAAGGTATCGGTGCAAAAACAGCATTCTATTATCTTCCAAATGCTTGTTTACGCGAATTTATTGCGATTATCGCCATGAAACGAAAATTACATTTTACTATTATTGGTCTACTAGGTTCGTTTTTATTAATCCTAGCAATTCTTACACAAGTCATCGCTTCTTGATCGGACAAATAATTTAAATTTTCCTATGTGCTAAAAACAAAATAGCACATAGGATTTTTCTTTGAGGTATTGCTTCCGATGTAACATTGTTATTGTTGTATTTTATTATGTAAGATGAAAAAGTAAAAGATATTTATACTAAAAAAGCTTGGACTTATGTTTGATAGTCCAAGCTTTCTATTATGCAGATTGTTTTTTTCTAAATGTTGTGTTCCAACGGTGTTTAATACGTTCACTCATTGGAAGGCTTGCTTCTTTGACAGCACAATATTTATCAACCATTGTCACGATATAACTTTCTTTATAACGTGGAGGTGCGATAGTTGCGCCGAACATATGCTTAACAATTATATCTTTTTCCATATCATTTAATTCAGTTAATTTTTCAGCGTTTTTACAAGCGATGCGTGGATGTACATATGCATGGGTTCCTTCATCAAACTTGGTTGTACGCCAGTCATAATAAAACAAGTCATGTAGCAATCCAGCACGAGCACAAGCTTTAGCGTCACCATTAAATCTTTTTGCTAACTTATAACTATTATAAGAAACGCTAATGGAATGTTCTAAACGAGTTGAATGTCTATGTTGCACAAACTCTCCTAATTTTTGAACTTCTTGTGTTTCAAGCAAATCTTCTACATATGATACATATTCCGGATCCTCTTGCCAAACTATTTTCATATAAATTGATTGCCACCTTTTCTGGACTTTTATATATCTACACTTACCAATATAACACATCTTGGTTCACAAACTAAGCAACTTGTCAAAAAAACGCTTAATTTTAAAAATTCCTTAACCTATTAAACAAACGCATACATCAAAATTCCTGCTGCAACGCCTACATTAAGGGATTCAGCCTTACCATATATAGGAATATATAAATTCTGGTCAGTCATTTGTAAAATTTCTTCAGCAACGCCCTGGCCTTCATTACCCAAAATAAGCGCAAAAGATGATTCTTGTTTTACTTGTGTGTAAGGTAAAGCCGAAGGATCTAACGCTGTTCCATAAACTTTACTAGCATGTTTTTTGAACACTGGAATGATTTCATTTAATTCCCCACTGAAAATGGGTAAATGAAACTGACTGCCTTGCATACTACGTAAAACTTTTCCGCTATACCTATCAGCGGTCCCTTTTCCTAGAAAAATGCCATCAAAACCAGCAGCATCTGCCGTACGTACCATCGTACCCACATTTCCTGGGTCTTGGACGTTATCTAAAAGAAGCCACTTTCCAGAAAAATCAGCCGGAGCATTTTCTTCTTTTTTAACTAAGGCAATCATTCCCTGCGGTGTAGGAAGTTCAGATAAAGCTTTCATTGCTTCATTGGAAAGTAGGTAATAATCAAGCTCGTATTGTTCGACCCAATCTTGCCATAATTGTAAGCCCCGCTCATCAAGGTAGACTTCTTTAATTTCAACGCCAGCCTTTGCCGCTTCTTCCACTAGATGATAACCTTCTAATAAATAAACTTCCGATTGGTTCCGATATTTTCTTTGATGAAGTTTTTTTAATTCTTTTATTTTGTTATTTTTTGCTGCTTGAATCTCTTTCACGATTTCACCTCAAAAATATTATAACACAAAAATTTGCTTTACTTGTCCATTCCTAAAAAAAACGCTATTATAGAATCAAAAGAGGAGGAATGCATCATGAGAAAAGTTCGAATTCAAGTCGAAGGCCGTGTACAAGGTGTGGGGTTTCGATTTTCTACTAAAATGGTCGCTGATGAACTAGGTGTTACCGGCGTTGTAAGAAACGAAATGGATGGCTCAGTATCTATGGAAGCTTGTGGCGAAGATAGCGCAATCGAACAGTTTATTCAAAGAGTAAAAGAGTCTCCTTCTCCTGCAGGCAGTGTGTCGGATGTCCAAGTAGAAGATGATCCTTCAATCAAAGTACGTAAAAAGTTTATAGCAAATTAAAATTTCCTTTTCTTTCCTCTTTAATTTGTT
>NZ_JAKEIT010000045.1 GCF_021474685.1 Tetragenococcus halophilus
CCCGTCAATGGACGTAGGAAAGTAATGACGGATTTAGCCACTAAGATCAGTAATTTTTGCCAATGAATGTGCGGATCATTCAAGACATTGCGAAAGGTCTTATCCGAAAAAGACAATTGTTCCTTCTGCTTTTGGTAAAACCGATAGGTAGAACCGTTGGTAAAGATCGAGGCCAATAAAAAAGAAAAAATAACAGGAACCGAAAAACCCCTTTTATGGACTGCGTTTGATTTTTTCAACGCAGAAGCTACATGGAACCGATGAAAAAAATCAGACACAGAGGTAGAAATTTTTTCTGAATTTGACGTTTTTTGTGTTATAATTGACATGGCATGAACACTCCTTGGTTAGTGGTTTTTCGTTGATTCTATTATACCAGGATTTGAGTCGTTCATGCTATTTTTGTATCAAAAAACGTTTATTTATCAAGGGATGAACTGTATTTTTGAACTTTCAAGTTTTAGTAAGGAATATATAGAACTTCAGTATTTTTTATGTTACTTTATTAAGTAACAGTAAAGTTTATGACGGTGGCTATCTTTTTCGAAAGTGAGGTGGTGCGTATGTGCGTACTAACTAAAACTAAAGAAAGGAGAAGCCTTTTGTCTGCATTTGAGACGATTCAGGTAATTTTAGGTTTTGGTACATTTACCATCGCCTTAATTGCTTTAGTCGTTGAATTGCTAAAAAATGACAGAAAAAAATAACCGTCAACTTTAGCAGGACGACGATTATTTTTTATTAATCAAACTCTGCCACCGTCTTAATCGGTGCTGTTATTGAAGAGTTGTTTACACAACTCTTCTTTACACAACAATTATAACAAATTTTCTTACTCTATTCAACTTTTATGTTACTTTAAAAAGCAACATAAAAAGTTCTAGTAATAACTTTTTAAGATAATCTTATCTGTCCTTTTTCAATTATAAACATTTTTTTCATGACCAACTTGAACAGCTAGTACAACCAATTGGCTATCTTCTATTTCAACGATAACACGATATTTGCCAATTCTATAACGCCATTGACCAGACCGATTTGTAGTTAGTTCTTTGCCAAATTTGCGAGGGTCGTCAATTCCATCAATATGCTGATACAGCCAACGAGTAATTAAAGTCGCCTGATATTTATCCATTTTTCTAAATTGTTTTTGTATTTCAGAAGTGAAGACTAAGCGGTAGCTCATTCTAAACCTCCAAATTCAGAAAGAATTTCATCCATTGATACTGTTTGCTTACCATTTTCGAGCCAATGTTTATATGCAATCTCAGCTGTTTGGCGGT
Organism: Tetragenococcus halophilus; assembly: GCF_021474685.1. Taxonomy (GTDB): domain Bacteria; phylum Bacillota; class Bacilli; order Lactobacillales; family Enterococcaceae; genus Tetragenococcus; species Tetragenococcus halophilus_B. The sequence continues at coordinate 1,284 of NZ_JAKEIT010000045.1, forward strand.
CATATTCATCTTCTAATTGTTCCATCGAATAGGTTTTTAAAAGGTCAGACAAAGAGATTCCGTAGAAATCAGCCATATAATTCAACCATTCTTTTTCCGCGTCACTTACACGTACTGTAATCATAGCCATAACAATGCACCTCCACTCGTATTACATTGTAATACAAACAAAGGCCTTCGTCAATTAAACTTCATAGTTGAGTTAAAGTAACCGTATAAGGACACATACTTGTTTGCGTAAATATTTGTCATTTTACTCAAGAGAATATATAAGATATATATTAGGAGTGATTATCATGTCCGTTAAACTTCGTAAAGTGGGTTCTTCTCATGTTCTAACTGTACCCAATAAATTTAAAGTACCAGAAAATACCGAATTCGATGTTTTTCATGGCCACGATGGAAGTATCATTTATACGCCTAAACGGAACAATCCATTCGAAGGAGATTGGTATAACCACGATCTCCAACAAGAAAGTGAATTTGAAAACGTAGATGATTTAAATATCGAAATGGTTAGAAAAAGTGGGTGATAACAAACTGCACTGTGTATAAACCGACGCTTAACGTAACTCTCTTAAGTATCGGTTTATTTTTTTGTTAAAAGAAACTTGGCAACCACTTCCCTGTCATTTGAGCCAACTTCCCCACTGTGCTAAACTATAGATAAATAAAGCAAGCGCTTACTTCTTTATTTTTGCTTTACTTACATAATTAAAAACTTAATTTAGGAGGAATTTTGCATGACAAGCTTCATAGAATGGGATTTTTTGACGGACTTTATCGAAAAGGCTTTCGCTGCTTATGGAGTACCTCAAGAAGATGCTAAGATTTGTACGGATATTTTGTTGCAGGCGGATAAAAAAGGAATTGAAAGTCATGGTGTGAACCGTTTTAAGCCTATTTATATCGATCGAATTAAAGCAGGTATTCAAAATCCAATTACAAAATTCGATATTGTACGTGAAACGCCTACCACTGCTGTTGTTGATGGTCATGACGGCATGGGACAAGTCATTGGTCATCAATCAATGCAGCTGGCAATTGATAAAGCCAAAGAATATGGCATGGGCATGGTCGCAGTGAGAAACTCCACGCATTATGGTATAGCTGGCTATTATACGGATATGGCAGCTGAGGCTGGCTGTATCGGAATGTCGGGTACAAACGCTCGTCCTTCTATCGCCCCTACTTTCAGTGTAGAAAATAAATTAGGAACCAATCCTTTAACGGTCAGCTTCCCAACTGATGAAGAATTTCCATTTTCATTAGATTGTGCGACTTCTATTATTCAAAGAGGAAAAATCGAACTATATGAAAGACAAGGTACAGATACGCCAGCAGGTGCAGTCATCGGACGTGATGGTTCAGCAATGACTGATTCTCCTGAAATTTTAAAAGCACTACAAACCGGAAATGCTGCCTTAGCGCCTCTAGGTGGGATTGGCGAAAAACTTTCCGGCTATAAAGGATACGGTTATGCCACAATTGTTGAAGTTCTCTCTGCTGCTTTACAACAAGGAAACTTCTTAAGTATGTTATCAGGAATCGGTGAAAATGGCGAAAAAGCAAAATATCATCTAGGTCATTTCTTCATTGCTATTGATACCGAAGCTTTTATGGGATTAGAAAGCTTTAAGAAAACTGCTGGTGATATTCTACGAGAACTACGTGCCGCAGAAAAAGCTCCTGATGCAGATCGAATCTACACACCTGGTGAAAAAGAATATCTTGTTTGGCAAGAACGGCAAAAAACTGGCTTACCTGTGAATGAATCTGTGCAAAAAGAATTAATTGAAATTCGCAATGAAGCAGGACTAACAGATTATTATTTCCCGTTTGAAGAATAAAATGACTTATAATTTATTTAGTTGTTATCACTAGTGGTGCATTAATATAATCAGAATATTCAGATTTTAACTTTTTCTAAAAAATGACAAAAAAATCAAATGCTTACGCAAGGGATGACTTTTCCAGAAAAAATTTTTTCATTATTTATCTGAATACTGTTGCAACGACGACAAATGCTATTTCGTCACGTAGGAACGAGTAATACCCACAATTCTTCAAAAGGTTGAAAAAGCAGATGTTTTAATAGACGCTTGATTTGGAACGGGGATTTCTTACTTCCTGTCTCTACTTTGAGTAAATACGTCAATAGACTGGCAATCATGGCGAGAATGATTTGATTGCTTACCCCTTTTTCACTGTGTGAAAATAGCTTTTTAATCGTCATATGTTGCTTGATATGCTTAAAAAATAGTTCAATTTGCCATCTCGCTTTGTACATGTCGGCCACTTCTTGGGCGGTCACATCAAAACGGTTGGTGACAAAGCGTAATTGTTTTCCTTTTTCATCCTGAATCGTGACCAAGCGAAACGGGGAAGTTAAATAAACCTGAGTGCCTAACACTACCATTTGGTCACGCAAAATGTTTTTACTCTGAGAAGGTTCATAAGTTTCTAGGACATGAACTTTGGCGTTTTTCTTCACTCTTGTGACGAAAAAGTAGCCGTCAGCTTCCATCTCGTCCAGTCGCTCGTAATCAATATAGCCACGATCAAAGATATAGGTCGCTTCCGGTTGATTGACAAAAACTTCTAAGTGATTGTCATCATGTTCTACCGCATTCGTGACTTCAAACTGATCCGGATAAAAATGCTCTTTATCCATAAAACAGAGTTTTAAGTGAAGCTTGATCCCCGCTTTGGTTGAGCGAAAGTCTGCCCAAGGGTACCGAGTGGTATTTAACGAAAAAGTGGAAGAATCCACGAGATAGAGTGCGTTTCGTTTGGTCACCGGTATTTTTGACCGTGCTTTTTCCAGTAACTGTGCGAAAATCGCCCACAAAATTTCGTCGTCCATCTGGGCGAGCTCACGGGAAAGCTGCGAATGACTAATGGCATCTAACGCCATGGTCTGTTGTAGATCAGGGGAAACAAACGCTGTATCTATTTCACGTAAACTTTCGCACTCATTGTCGATGCCATAGAGAAACACTTTCAAAAAGTGTTCAAAATCAAACTTTTTATGATACTTGTCGGCTTGAGAAATTTTCTCACGAATAGAAAAAGGTAATTTTTTTAAAATAATATTCGAAAACCATTTATTAAAAGCTGAAATTGTTTTATACTTATCCATGTGTTTGTCCTTTGTATTGGTCTTGGATAAGTCATCCAAGACCAGTATAAAGGATTTTTTTATGGATGGAAATAGTGTGAAACATAATGAGTGAATTTAAAATGTTTCATGCACCACTAGTGAGTTGTTATATTATATTTTTTCTAAACTAAAAGTTGAAAATTAGTAAGCAACTGAAAAATAAAGTTCATTATTAAACTACGGCTTTATTTTAAGCTTATTAAAAGCAAATATTTAACTATCAAAATTCCTTGAATTAGGTTAAAATATACTCACCCCAAAAAGGGGAAATGTATGGTAACTGTTATAGAAAACTAATTTTTTCAAAATGTTGAAAAGTAGGCAGACAAGTATATAACTTTTAGGGGTGGGTAAAAATGGGTCAAAAGAAAAAACACAAGAAAAGTTTGGCAGAAAAGTTGAAAGGTATGGGACCAGCAGCCATAGTAACCAGTGCATTTGTTGGTCCTGGTACGATTACAACAACAACACTGGCCGGCGTTAATTTTAAATATGCATTATTATGGGCAATACTTTTTTCTGGCTTGTCTCTGGTAGTTTTAATGGAAATGGCCGGAAGAATTGGTATTATTTCAAACCATGATATCGCTGAAGCAGCAACGGCAAGTTTTTCAAATAAAAAGCTAGCCGGAATCATCATCAAAAGCGTCATTGTTGTTACCTTATTTGCTACAGCTTTTGGACTTGAAGCAGGAAATCTTATCGGCAGATCATTAGGGATAGCTGATGGTGCAAATCTTCCGCAATGGCTTTCAGCCCTTATTCTTGGAGCAGCTGCATTTTATGCCGTGGCTGTTGGAACCGCCAAAACGCTTGAAAAATTGATGTCTTTTTTTGTTAGTTTGATGGGCTTTATCTTTATACTTACTATGATACTTGTTGGTCCCAATTACATTGAAGTGTTCAATGGCTTTATTCCAACAAATATTCCAGAAGGTTCAGGCGTAAACATTATTGCACTGATTGGTACGACACTGATTGGTATCAATATATTGATGCATGCCACAACAACTGCAGAAAAGTGGCAAGGTTCTGAGCATTTAGAAGATGCTAATTTCGATATTTATTTTAATGTTGGCATAGGAACCATTATTACGTTTGCCATTGTTATTACAAGTGGAACGGTTTTATATGGTAGTGGAACAGTTGTAGATACACCACTTGTATTTTCACAAATGTTGGAACCCGTATTAGGAAGTTATGCTAAAATCATTGGAAATGTAGGAATTGCAGCCGCTGGGTTATCATCGGCGATCGCTACACCGCTTATTTTAAAGACCGTTCTGGCTCGACTGTTTCGTTGGGAAGCTAATGGCACGAAAGCACGAATAACAGGAGGCTCAGCTGTTATTTTCGGCTCGATATTTGCGGCGATCGGCACAAATCCAACCCAAATGATTGTATTTGCTTCTGCAATTAGCGGTCTATTTTTACCTATCGTAGCTATTTTGATTATGATTGCCGCAAATAATAAGAAACTGTTACAAGAGTATAGAAATAACATATTTCAAAACATTCTTGGTGGAATCGCAACGCTGATTACACTTGCTCTTGGTATTAATAGCTTGCTTAATTTCTTTGAAAATTTAACTAGCTTATAGTGCTTAACAAGCGCATGTTTGCTGACATCTACCAATGAACTGTAAAATAAAGTAGAGCTTTTCTATTGTTTATAAATTGTTTAAAAGAAGGGCGTTTAAACAAAAGCACCCTTCTTTTTACATGCGCTAAACAAACAACTGTTAAAAGAATATTTAAAAATAAGTCCTACTTTTTTGTTAAAAATACAAAAAAGCATTACGATAATATTGTAGTAAGAAACTTTAAAAAAGGAGACAAATAATATGAACCAGGATCCAGAAAAATTACTAGAACAATTATCCTTGGAAGAAAAAGCTTCTCTTGTATCCGGGACTGATTTTTGGTATACCACAGCTATTGAATGCTTGGATATTCCATCTCTCAATTTAACTGATGGCCCTGCCGGGTTGAGAAAACAAGCAGGCGACAGCGACGCCCTTGGTTTAAATAAAAGTGTAGAAGCCATCAATTTTCCGGCAGCCAACTTAATCGCTTGCTCTTTTGACCGGAAGGCGTTACAAGAATTAGGGGAACGCTTAGGTAATGCAGCCCAATCAGAAGATGTATCCATCCTGCTAGGTCCAGGAATCAACATTAAGCGTAGCCCTCTGGCTGGACGCAATTTTGAGTTTTTTTCTGAAGACCCTTATTTAACAGGTGAATTAGGCGCAGCTTATGTCAAAGGGGTTCAAAATAAAGGGGTTGGCGTGAGTCTGAAACATTTTGTGGCAAATAACCGAGAAAATCAACGTTTTACCGTTTCATCAAATATCGAAGAACGACCTCTGCGTGAAATTTATCTACATGCTTTTGAAACAATCGTTAAAGATGCTCATCCTTATACCATTATGTGTTCTTATAATCCTTTAAATGGCGTTTTAAATGCCCAGAACCGTACGTTATTGACAGATATTTTGCGAAATGAATGGGGCTTTGATGGTATAGTTTTATCTGATTGGGGTGCAGTCGCAGATTCAGCCGCCTCCGTGCAAGCAGGTATGGATCTAGAAATGCCAGGAAAAGGAAAAGCATCACAACAAGCAGTAGTTGAAGCCGTTCAAAACAATCAACTTGCTGTTGAAGATCTAGATAACTCTGTCTTACGTATACTAAAGCTTATTCAACAGCTGACAGATAACGCGCAGACGGATCCCTCTTATGACAAAGAAAAACAACATGAGCTAGCACGTGTATTGGCATCTAACAGCATGGTTTTATTGAAAAATGACGAACAAGTATTGCCGATAAAAGAGGACGATTCACTATTAGTTGTCGGAGAACTAGCCGATAACCCTCGCTCACAAGGCGGTGGCAGTTCACATGTCAATGCTTATAAAGTTTCTTCTCCCTTAGAAAATATCCAAAGCGGTCATAGCAACGTTCATTTTGAACAGGGCTATCACTTAGACCAAACAGCGGATAAAAATTTATCAAGCAAAGCTTTGGAAGCTGCCAAAAAAGCAGACAAAGTAGTATTATTCGCAGGTTTTCCTGAATCCCTTGAATCTGAAGGCTTTGACAAATTTTCTCTTGTTGCCAGAAAACCAAAATCGCTTAATTCAAGAAATCAGCCAAGTCAATGACAATGTCGTTGTCGTTTTACAAAATGGCTCTGTAGTTGCAATGCCTTGGATTCATCAGGTAAAAGCCATTTTAGAAACTTATTTAGCAGGTGAAACAGTAGGCGAAGCCACTTGGGATGTGCTTAAAGGTACTGTTAATCCTTCAGGCAAATTGGCCGAAACTTTTCCACAACGCGTGGAAGATAATCCGACAGCCTTGACTTTCAATGCAAGCACGATTGATGAAAACTACCGTGAAGGACTTTTTGTAGGTTATCGTTATTATGACAAGAAAAAATTAGCACCATTATTCCCATTTGGTCACGGCTTAAGTTATACGACATTTGCTTACCAAGATTTAACTGTTGAAGAAAAAGAAAATAACTTTATCTTAACTGTAACATTATCTAACACCGGTAAAGTAGCCGGAAGCGAAGTTGTACAAGTGTATATTTCAAACCAAACAAGTAATATCGAAAAACCAGAAAAAGAATTGAAGCAATTTGAAAAAGTTTATCTAGAACCCAACGAAACAAAAAAAGTTAAGATAGTATTAGATGATAGTGCCTTTATGTGGTATAACGTCGACAAAAAAGACTGGCAAATCGATGATGGCTCTTATCTTGTCCAAGTGGGTTCCTCTTCTGCAGATATCCGGCTCACACAAGAAGTAACCATTCAAAAAGGAACAAAAACGCATCCTGAAGTAACCTCAGATACTTATATCGCTGATATTATGAAACGTGATGATTTAAAAGATTTGATCGCTACAACAGAGTTTGGAAAAACACTGAATAATTTAATTGGCGATGATTCCAATAGCAAAATGTTAGAAAACATACCGTTGCGCGCAGCCGAAATGATGGGCTTTTCGCCAGCACAAGTGAAAGCATTTATTGATAAAGCAAATGAGAAATAGAGTTTTGAGAATCATCTGTGTATAAATAACCCCGTCGATTGGCTAGTTTAGTCAATCGACGGGGTTTATTTGTAAACAAGTCTTTTTTGAACAAAATTACTCTTAATCGTCTAAAACGAATTTTTCCACTGATCCCGACCCGGCGATGAATACATCATAACCAGCGGCTACTGCTAAACGTGCCAATGTTGTACCCAATTTCCCTTCGCCTAAAATTTCTATTGAAAAATAAAAACAGATTCCTAGCACTAAAATTTGCTAGAAAACTGTTTTTATTCACACTACCATTATTTTATATACTATTTTCCCTTATTTCTTTCCACCATTTTCAACACTTCATCTACAATATAATCAACTGTAAAACCATAATCATTTAATAAATCATCTGCTGGTGCTGATTTTCCAAATTTATTTACGCCAAGTGAGATACCATCTGTACCAACGTATTGTGACCAGCCAATTGTAGAACCTAGTTCAATAGATGCTTTATTAACAATACTTGAAGGAACCACTGATTCTTTATACTCCTTCGTTTGTTTGTCAAACAGTTCCCAACTTGGTAAAGATACAACATTTACTTTAAAATCCGATAATTTTTCTTTAGCCTTAAGTGCCATTTCCACTTCAGAACCAGTAGCAATCAAAATAACGTCTGGTTTATCTGAAGCTTTTGATAAAACATATCCACCCTTTTCAGCACCTTTAAAATCAACATTATCTAAAACAGGTACATCATGTCTACCTAACGATAAAAGGTAAGGATTGTCTTTTGACTCTATTGCTAATTTCCAACCAACCAGGGTTTCGTTTGCATCTGCAGGTCGATAAACAACCAAATTAGGCATTGCCCTTAAAGAAATGAGGTGTTCAACTGGTTGGTGCGTTGGTCCGTCTTGTCCAACATGTAAGCTATCATGTGTCATCAAATACGTTGCCGGAATATTCATAACAGAGGATAAACGAATCGCTGGTCTCATATAATCAGAAAAAATTAAAAACGTACCACAATAACCCCTTACTCCACCGTGTAATGTAATTCCATTTGTTATTGCAGCCATAGAAAATTCTCGTATACCAAAATGAAGGTTAGGACCTATATGTTCTTTTTCATTCATAAATGGATAGTTATCAATAGTCGTTTTATTTGAAGAAGCCAGGTCAGCAGATCCCCCAATAAGTTTAGGAAATTCGTGATATAACCTATTTAATACTTTTCCTGAGGCAGCTCTTGTAGCCATCTTATCATCTTCAAAAGGCTTCCAAACTTCTTTACTGATAGAAATTTCATTAGAGATAAATCCTTCTAGCTCTTTTCCTAAATCTGGATATGCTTCTTTATATTCTTCAAAAAGTTTATGCCAGTTCTTTTCAGTTTCTTCTCCTTTTTCGATCACTTCATTAAAATCAGTTTTTATTTCTTTTGGAACAAAAAAGTCATCATAATCCCAAGTAAACGATTCTTTTATATGTTGAGCTTCTTTTGCACCCACTGGATTACTATGAATCTTTTCTGTCCCTTGTAAGGTCGAACCAAAACCAATAATCGTTTTTACTTCAATTAACGTTGGCTTATTTTCCTTTTCTTGCGCTTTTTTTATTGCTCGGGATATCTCTTCTAAATTATTTCCATCTTCTACCAAAATCGTTTGCCAATTCATAGCGCTAAATTTTTCTTGTTTATTTTCTCGTGATGATTCCTCTAACGGACCATCTGAAGTAATATCATTCGAATCATATAGTACAATTAGTTTTCCTAACCCCAGATTTCCAGCAATCGCTGCAGCTTCCATAGCAACGCCTTCTTCTAAGTCCCCATCTCCACAAATCGTATAAGTATAATGGTCAACAACATTAAAGCGATCTCGATTGAACCGTTCTCTCAAGTGTGTTTCAGCTATAGCGAAGCCAACCGTCATTGCGAAGCCTTGTCCTAAGGGTCCAGTGGTAGCTTCTACTCCTTCAGTTTGGAATACTTCTGGATGGCCTGGCGTTTTACTATCCAATTGACGAAAAGATTTTAAATCGTCTATAGTTAGATCATAACCTGACAAATGCAACAATGAATATAAAAGAATAGAACTATGTCCTGATGTTAAAATAAAACGATCACGGTTAAACCAATTAGGATTTTTAGGATTATGATTCAAGTGATTCCTAAATAATTCGTAGCCCATTGGAGCTGAACCTAAAGGGCCACCCATATGCCCATGTTTTGCATACTCTACACTATCTACAATAAGACTTCTCACTGTTGCTATTGATTCTTTTGCTGCTTTGTTCATAAAATTGTTTCTCCTTTACATTTTTAAATTTTAAAAAATCGTTTGTAAAAACTGTCCAATATAGTAAATAAGTAAGCCAACTATATTAAAGTCTGTTTCTGGAAATGATGTTCCAGTCATACCTATATTTTCCATAATTGGATAAATCAGCGCAGGACCAACGGCAATTAAAATACCAACGACAAAAGAGCCCGCAATACAACCTTTCCATCCCCCAGTTGCGTTACCAAATACACCTGCTGTTGCACCGATAAAGAAATACGGAACCGCTACGGGGATGATAACTAAGGTCCCTAATAATCCCATAACCACCATTGCCACTAATCCACCCATGTAGGCAGCTAAAAATCCAATGACAGTAGCTGTCGGAGCAAAGGGAAATACTACTGGACAATCAAGCGCCGGTTTGGCATTTGGTATAAGTTTTTCGGAAATCCCCACAAAGGCGCTCACAATTTCTCCTAAGAATAAACGAACCCCAGTAATAATGACGTATAATGCTGCAGAAAAACTTAATCCTTGAAAAAGTGGATATACAAGCCAATTAACTCCACCTGAAAGTTCTTCCACTGTACCTTTGCCAGCTGCTATTGCTGCAACGTAAAAGAAAATGACCATCGTTATAGAAACGCCTACGACATAATCTTTAAACATCGATAACCATTTTGGGAGTTTAACTTTCTCTGTACTATCTTCTGGCTTCCCAATCTTGGAACCAATCCAACCAGAAATCGCATATCCTACTGTTACGTAATGTCCCATTGCAATATCCTCATCTCCAGTCACTTTGCGCATATATGGTTGAGCAATTGCTGGAAACAAACTAGAAGAAACTCCTAAAATAAGACCTCCAACTGCGATTGTAAAAACATTTCCCATATTTAGAGATTTAAACATAATCGTTAACAAAGCTGCCAAGTACAAATTATGTTGTCCTGTCAAAAAGATGTACTTTAATGGCGTAATTTTAGCAATAATGAGGTTACATAAAAATCCAATCAACATAACCAAAGAGACCGTTGTACCGAAATGATCTTGAGCTAGCGCTGTAACCGCTTCTGCTAACGGTAAAACTCCGGTTAAACCAAACCCTTCTGCAAATAGCTTTTGAAAACTATCCAATGCTTCTGTTGCTGCAGCTGACCCTACACCAAAAACTAAAAAACCCACGATCGTTTTTAATGTGCCTGAGATTACTTTATCGAACGATTCTTTTTGTAATAAAAGTCCAGTCAGTGCAATAACTCCTACTAAAATAGGAGCTGATGAAAGTAAATCAAAGACAATGACCCTTAGAAATTCCATAATTATTCTCCTTCATATTTATTGGTTAAAAAATTCCTTTAACTTGGTTTCAATTTCATTTTTGTCCATCAGATTATCCACACCAATCACATTAGGTGCTTGCCCTTTTAAATCATCAGCTACATCAGCCATTGTAATTATCAAATCTCCACGAAACCCTTTCACATCGTCTAAAGTTCCATGCTCAACTTCTAAGGGAAAGTTATTTTTTCGTATAATTTGATCTACTTTAATTTTTAACATCATACTTGAGCCCATACCTGTACGACAAGCTATTAATGCTTTTTTAACTTCACTCATGCCAATCCCTACTTTCAAAATTTTTAATATAATCTCTTATTTCCTGTGGCTTTTTTGCGTTATCTAAAACATTATAAAATTCTTCTTGATCCAGCAGTTCTGCTAGTTCTGACATTGCTGTTAAGTGTGTTTGGTTGTCAACAGCACTAAGACCAATAATATATTTAACTGGATCATTATCTGAATTTCCAAATTGGATTGGTCTTTTTAGTGTTGCAATACTTATAGCAATTTCTTTTGCTCCATCTTCTGGTCTAGCATGAGGTAAAGCTACATTTTTAGTTATTACAATATAAGGTCCACTCTCTTTGGCAATCCGAACCATCCCATCAATGTAAGATGATGTAGCTTTATTTTCAGTAACTAGAACTTTCGTTGCTTTTCGAATTGCTTCTTCCCAATCTGCTGCCTCTATATTTAGTTGAATTAAATCAGTTGTTGTTATTTCACTTAGCACCGGGTAATCGCCTCTTTCTTTTATAATCAAATTTGAATTATTCTTATTTGATTCATAAAATAAGTCACTTTCTATTTTTTTATATTGTTCGTTTGTCACATGCTTTTTCACTATTGATAAAAACCCTTTCAAATTTGGATCAATTAATAAATCCTCATATAAAAGTTCATAAACTCTACTAATTAATTCGAATTTTTCTTTTGTTGTCATAATTGGATTTACGATAATAAAAGGAGTACTCGTCCCCACAATCTTGGGAGTAACTGTTGTAGAAAAGATAATATCAAATTGATCCAAATCAGTTGTTTGACGAAAATCGTCCGCTACAAATTTAATTGTGGGAAATAAAGTTTCTAATTCTTTCAACAAAATAAGCGAAGTCCCTATACCACTAGGGCAAAGCACTAAACAATGACTCTTTTTCACCTGTTCTTCTGGTTCTTCAAAAGTCGCTACAGCAAAATGAACAGTTAAAAAAGCAATTTCATCTTCTGGTAACTCCCTGCCAAAAAGAGATTGAAGCGGAAGAACAACCTCTTTTACTAATGAATACATTTCTGCATATTCTTTTTTTATTTTAAAAGTCAACGGATTTACTATTGGTAAATGATATAAAATACGATAATAGCTAGGTCTAAAATGTTCGTATAACCTTTTAATAAAGGAATCCCTTGTTAAAAAACGTATACCTGCTAAGCTTTCAAACCGGTAAACGATCCCTTGAACGATTTGCTTTATTACCGAACGATCCTGTGTTTCTTTTTCTATATTACCGACAGATAAACCCAAAACCCAAGCAGTAACATGGTTGATGTTACTGTTATTCTTTATTTGAAAATAACCACAAATTTCTTCACTAAAACGATACTCTTCTGTTTGATAATTAAACACTTCATTTATATGGTTTATAGTAACCGTTTCGTTTTTAAAACGTTCACTAAGTAAAATAAAACAAAAAGAAAATTCTTTTAGACTGTTCTCAAAAAAACCAATTTTATATCTTTTACTGGCAAATAGGACCGCTGCTTCAAATTTTTCATAATCGACATCTAAGTACTTTTCTATAAATTGATGAACAAACTTTTCTCCATTATCTTGATGTACAAACTTGATAACTTCTCTCATAATAAAGAAACGAATATTTTCCTCTGTTCCAGATAGTTGATACCCATTTATTCGGGAGTATTCAATTTGTATTTCCCTTTCTGCTAAATCTTTTCTTATCTCTTTTAAATCATTTAATACAGTTGACTTACTAGTTTGCAACATTAC
>NZ_JAKEIT010000046.1 GCF_021474685.1 Tetragenococcus halophilus
ATATAAAGGTGTAGCAGGACGAATAATGTTTTTTATTTTTTAGCTTGTTTTTTCGACAAAGCACGGTTAATTTTTCGAGTTTTTAATGAGTTTGAGATACAGGAAATAGCCCAAACACTAACGTAAATAATAATAAATATTAACCAAAATTCGATATCGTGTAGGATATCATCAGCCCATTCGTTGTAAAACATTATTCCGATGGCAAGAGATAGCGTACATATAAAGTGTATTACAAGTGCAGATAAAAAATTTAGTTTTTCAATATCGAATAAGATTGCACTGATCCCGATAAGGGCACTCATTAATAAAGTAGCTAAAATACTCTCTCTAGTAGGTGCTACGTTCTGTCTATAGAATAATACCATTAAGTAAAAAAATGAACCATAACCAATGCCAATACAGGCATAATGAAGTATTTTTTTCAAAGGAAAACCTCCTATTTAATCCCTAGATGTTGCATTAATGATTTGACATATTTTCGGCTAACATCTGTCTTGATGTTTTTAGACAATGTAGCAGTCATATTACCCGAAAAGCTATCGGACAAAGAAAGCAGATGGTCCAGATTGATGTAGCCGTGTTTTGAAATTTGGATAAAGTTAACATTATCTACTCGTTTAGCAAAATGAACCAAGGTTTCTGAAGTGGTAAATGTTCCATCAACAGTGTAAATCACAAGGGTTGATTGCTGAATATCAGCTAAAATAATAGCTTCAGTTTTAAGCATAATAAGCTGATCGTTGGTTTTTACAGGCAGAATTTTAGCTGAAGATAGCGGGTTTTGATACTGCTCGATATAAGTTATGAGATCCTGTATATCAATATTTTTACTATCAGCACGAACGATAACTTCAGGTTCTGCCGCAGAAAATTGGGGGTCCATTTCGAAACGACATCTAACCAAATCTAAGCCTTCTTTCTTTAAAAATTATTATCGAAATAATGTAGGATGTTTTTTGTATTTTTTTAGCCATTGAGGCAATAAAGCTACTAACAGAGCGATACTCATCATAAGTATAACTAAAATATAAGTTTGTTGAAAGGTTAATAATTCAGTAATTTTTAAACGTACGCCCATAGCCTCTTCAAAAGTTTCACCTATAGCAGGGTTATCTTTGAAAACTTCTGATAATGTAGGAGTCAATAGTATTTGTCGATATAAAGAAGCAATGTAACTTCCTGGAGTTAATTTCATCAAAGTTTGCGCAAAATTAGGTAGCACACCAATAGGAACATAAGTCCCTACTAAAAAACCTGCAGCTGCTCCTACGATAGAACTAAATTTTGCGAGGGTATCTACTGTTTTCATTTGTTGTATAATCGCAAGATTCAAGGCAGCTGACAATAAAGCGCTAAAAAGCATTAAAATTAAAACATTTATCAGTTGCGATAAATTAATCACTGTATGATTTGTATAATAGAAATAAGAGAACATTACAATGAATAAGATAGTCTGCATGATCGCACCAATTAAAGTAGCACTAAGCAAGTAGCTCAATTGTAGACGCCTAGCACCTATATCAGTTAGTGAGAGATCATAAATAACTTTTGTTTCTTGATCTTTAACAACTTGAGTTAAACTTGTGAGCGTTGTGGTGATGGCTGTTACTGTTAGCGTACCACCAATCAACCAAGTATCCAATAACTGGTTGGTTTGCGATAGTTGGGGCCAATCTGGTGTCATTGTGTCTTTTAAAAAGATCAAGTAAAGAATAAAAGAAATAAGTGCACCTAATATAGAAAAAAACACGCCCGATTTATTGCGGAAATATAAAAGCAAATTACGTTTTATCAAAGCCATCATTTAACGCACCTCGTTTCCAGTTAAATTCATAAAAGCATCATCTATAGTTCCTAAGCGAAATTCAAAACTTTGAATATATGCCTGATACTTTGTCAGTAAATGGATTGCTTGTTGTGAATTTTCGGGTGAAAATGTAATTTTACTTGTTTCCTTACAAAAAGTAGAAACTTCTAATTCATCAAATACTTGTAGGTCCTTTTGCGACTTCAGCTGAACAGATAATAAATTATTTGCGAACCGTTGTTTTATATTTTGGGCAGAACCTTGAGCAATTAATATTCCGTGGTCGATGATAAAAATCTTGTCTGCTTCATCAGCTTCATTTAAATAATGTGTGGTTAAGACGATCGTTAAATTTTGTTTGCTTTGTAAGTCCTTTAGCAAAGACCAGATATTTGCGCGTGTTTGGATATCTAACCCAGTTGTCGGCTCGTCTAAAAATAGGATATCTGGTTCATTTAATAATGCTCGGGCAATATCTACTCTGCGTTTTTGTCCGCCTGATAGATTCCCGTAAGTTTGCTCAGAAAAGTTAGCTAAACTTAATTGATCGATCAATTCTTTTACTTTTGTTTTGGCGATATTGTGATATTGTTCAGCACGAATTTGCAGGTTTTCTTTTACAGTTAACATATCGTCTAAAACACTGCTTTGAAATACCGCGCCAATTTTAAATTGATCTGGATAAAAAATTTTTCCACTTGTAGGTTGTATCAAGCCGATTAATAGCTGCATTGTCGTTGATTTACCAGCGCCGTTTGGTCCAAGAAGCGCTGTTAAACTCCCTTTTTCGATGCTTAGATCTAAATGATTGACGGCTGTTTGAGCCTTGTATTTTTTAGTCAGTTTATTAGTAGTTAGAATCATATTTTTATCCCACCTTTCAAATAAAACTTAGCAGAATAAATATGATTTGTCCGTTGTTTATCGATAAGTGGTTGTTTTTACTTGCTGAGTAGTAAAATACTGAGGATAAAATTAGGAGAAATATTGTTGTTAGAAAAAAAGTAAGTGCAAGTAACTAAAGAAGCATAAAAAAAGACCAAAACTCTAATAAGTAGAGTTTTGGCCTTAAAGTTAAAATCTTATAGCAATTGGTTGTAGTATTCAACAACTAGTGCTTCGTCGATATCAGGGGTCAATTCTTCGCGTTCTGGTAAGCGAGTCAATGAACCTTCTAATTTTTCATCATCGAAGCTAACAAAAGCAGGTGTACCTACAACAGAATCAACAGCTTCTGTGATTGCAGACATTTCTTTTGATTTTTCACGTACGCCGATGACTTGTCCCACTGTTACATGATAAGAAGGGATGTCTACGCGTTTACCATCAACTGTAATATGTCCATGGTTAACTAATTGGCGTGATTGACGACGTGTAGTCGCTAAACCTAAACGGTAAACGACATTATCCAAACGTTGTTCAAGCAAGATCATGAAGTTAACACCATGTTTACCTTCTTTGATTTTACTTGCTTTTGTAAATAATGTACGGAATTGACGTTCAGTTAGTCCATACATACGACGCAGTTTTTGCTTTTCTCTTAATTGCAAGCCATATTCAGAGCGAGCACCACGACTAGTAGGTCCATGTTGACCTGGCGCGTATGGGCGACGAGCTAATTCTTTTCCGGTGCCTGATAGGGAGATACCTAAGCGGCGGGAAACTTTCCAAGATGGTCCAGTATAACGAGACATTAAAAAATTCCTCCAATAATTGTTTTTGGAGTAAAATAATCCGATGAAACATTCATAATTCGTGTAGTGCGCTCTTCAATCTTCACCTTTGCAGCCGCGGCTACGCAATTGAACCTAAACTAGGCGACGAACTGGTGACGAATTATTATATTTCTGCTGCATTATTTTACACGAAAGGTATTATACCTTGTCATTGCGCATGCTGTCAAGAAACTTTAGCCAAACGACTTTAAGGCTTAAATAAAATCATATTAAATGCTATTTTTTTTACAAGACTTTTATCTTATTTCTCTGCTGGATTAGTTAAAAAGCTTATTATTTGTTAGGAAAAGAGGGTAAGTTTTCCACTCAATCATAGATGTTTTTTTATTTCTTAGCAGGAGATTTGTAAGCGGTAAAAATAGAAGTGTAGCGATATCAGTATACAACTGTGGGGAAACTTCTATAAGTAGAACGTTATTTTTCACGAAATCGCTTTACAAACCCTCTTTGGCTCATTAAAATAAAAAGGATTGTTAACATTGATTAAATATTAAAGGTGGGAAAGTAATGAATCCGGTATCGGCGTTATTTGAAAAAATAGATTCATCAATCATAAAAAAAGTGGATTTAATTGAAAGTAGTTATGTCCGCTATGCTCTTCGCGCTGTATTAGCATGTTTATTTCTAACGCTAGGAACAGCTGTTGCATTTGGCACAGCAATGCAGGCTGAGGAAGTTGCAGCAGGTTCTGGTAAGTTTATCTATGCATTTATGTTTAGCTGGTCTTTAGTTATGATTTTATATATGAATGCAGAATTAGGGACTTCTAATATGCTTTATATGACAGTGGGGATATATCGTAAAAAAATAAATTTAAAGATGGCTGCTAAAATTTTATTTACTTGTATCTTATTTAATTTGATCGGCGGTATATTTTTTGGCTACTTAATTTCATTGACAGGTACTTTTCAAGACCTATCTGCGGACAATTATATGTTTACTTCACTTATAGGGAAGTTAGAAAAATCGACGGTACAAATTTTAGTAGAAGGAATTTTTGCTAATATTGTGGTAAATACAGCAGTTTTAGTTAGTTTACGAATGAAAGATGACGCTGGTAAAGTTTTAGCTATTATTTTTATTATTTTTATCTTTGCCTTTTTAGGATACGAGCACGTTATCGCTAACTTTCCAGCATTTTCGTTGGGTTATTTTGCTTCAAACGGTGCTATGGGGGCAATGACTGTAACAAGCCTTATTCATAATATAGTATTTGCTTTGATAGGTAATTATATTGGCGGAGGTTTAGTTATCGGTTTAGTTTACGCATGGCTAAACAATACAAAATCTGATTATGTAGATTGAATTGAGTACGTAAATATCAGGATCATTGAAATTCATTAGAATTTGTGATTAAGTATTAAGTGAATGTAAAATTTAGCGAAAGAGAGCTTGACCTACACGATGAGACGAAAATTATTTGCTTTTGATATTGATGGCACCTTACTGAATTCTGATAAACTTCCTTTGGCTAGTACGATTGCAGCTTTACAGGAACTTAGAAGAGCAGGGCACTTTGTGACATTAGCGACGGGTCGTACACGTTTTCTAGCACAAGAGTTAATTTATCAATTAGAATTTGATAATTATATTCTTTGTAACGGGTCAGCCGCTTTTTTAAAACACCATCAAATTTATAAACGTTTACTACCTAAAATGGAAATGCAAAGCTTTGTAAAAGAAGCCAACGACTTAGGTGTTGATACGGTTTTTGTAGGAATTGACGCTTATAAACGGAATACTACCTTTAATTTGGCGAACATGGAAGATGCGATGCATTCAGTAGGATCTACTGCACCTGATTTAGATCCTAACTTTCCCCAAAAAGAAGATATTTATCAAGGGTTAGCGTTTTATGATACATCATTGGAAAATTACTTTGATGAAAAATACCCCAATTTGTCTTTTGTACGTTGGCATGAAAATGGGGTGGATGTAATACCAAAAGGTGGCTCTAAAGCGGCAACGATTCTTGAAATCGCCCAACGGTTAGGTATTGAACAAAAAGATATTGTTTCTTTTGGTGATGGTATGAATGACAGGGAGATGTTGCAAGCTTCTGGTTGTGGTGTTGCGATGGGAAATGCTTCTGCTGAAGTGGCTTTATGTGCTGATCGTATCACAGATGACAATGATCATGATGGTATTTGGCAAGCTTTAGACAAACTAGGCTTTTTAAATAATACAGTTAGAAAAAGAGCATAAATGAAATTTAACCTTGTAAAATGAGAGTAACTCTCCATTTTACATGGTTTTTTTATACTTAACAATTCCAAAAAAGAATTAAAAAGAGTGGCTTTGTAACTACTTTTCTTTAATCTCGCTATAGTATTTCGTATTTGAGAGGATCATGATGATGCCTAAGATAATAATACTGAAAATTTGGGATTCACCGGTCAGCATCGAATAAACTATTAATAGGAAAATACCAAAGAAAATTCCAACTTGAGTGAGAGAAAATGTTTTATAAAGAGCTGTTGTCATAATATGACGTTCTCCTTCATCAGATGCCAGTAATAATTTATCTGTATAATTTTTATCTGATGGTTGAGGGAGATTTCGTTCTGGGTAAAGTTTATTCACAAGTTTTGTTGTTCTGGTAAGAAATATTACTGCAATGAAATAAACGATCACTGAAAATAACATCACCGGTAAATTAAAATAAGTGATCAGCATTTATCATAGGAATCTTCATCCATATATTTCGTGTGATTTTTAGCCACTTTTAATAAACGACGATTTTGAAAAATCCCCAGGATAATCGAAAAAGCAGCTCCTATCGCTGATATAATGCTGACCCATATATAAAAACGGTCAGTATAAATCTCTCCTCTGATATTTTGAGCGGTGATTGAAACAAGCAAACCAACAGCTGCGCCAATAATTAAATATAGAATCATTTTCAAAGTTTTTTTCATCTTATAATTCCTCCCCTTCAAAGATAAAGATATTTTCAATGGGTTCATTAAAAATTTTCGCCATGCGTTTAGCGATTAACAGCGATGGAATATACTCTTCCCGTTCAATTAAACTGATGGTTTGTCTGCTAACCTTAACTCTTTTAGCGAGCTCTGTTTGATTTAGTCTTTCGCGTGCACGCAGCTCTTTGAGTCTAGTCTTCATACTCAGCACCTCCAACTTCAATGTAACGCATATAAGTCATAATGACAAATCAAGTTGTCAAAAAGGAATTTTTTTAGTCAAATCAATGTGTAGAAAATTATATAATTTTATTTGTTTATCAGATGAAATCCGGGAGGCTTTTTGTAAAATGCTGACAGCTGTGTATGCAACAAACTTTTTCAAAATTTATTTTACAAATAAGACAAAACCTTTTTTTTAAAACATAAAACGATTATAATAGGAAAAAGAAGAAAAAAGAGAAGAGGAAATTCTGTGCGAATTTTATTTATAGGTGATGTAGTAGGTTCTTTAGGAAGAAAAACAATCACCGAATATTTGCCGAAGTTAAAAAAAGAATACGCTCCGCAGGTAACGATCGCTAATGGAGAAAACGCAGCTGGCGGTAAGGGAATTACTGAAAAGATTTATAAAAAATTTTTACAAGAAGGTATTGACGTTATCACCTTGGGCAATCATGCTTGGGATAATCGAGAGATTTTTGAGTTTATTTCTGAAGCAAAACGTATGATTAGGCCGGCAAATTTTCCGGAACAAGCTCCAGGTAAGGGGATTGTTTTTGTTAAAGTTAATGATATCGAATTGGCAGTAATCAATCTACAAGGTCGTTCATTTATGACAGATATTGATGATCCATTTAAAAAGGCAGACGAACTTGTGAAGATAGCTGCGAAACGCACAAATTATATATTTGTTGATTTTCACGCGGAAACAACTAGTGAAAAACAAGCAATGGCTTGGTTTTTAGATGGTCGTGTTTCTGCTGTAGTTGGTACGCATACCCATGTCCAAACCAATGATGCGCGTGTTTTGCCAAAAGGTACTGCTTATTTGACCGACGTGGGGATGACGGGACCTTATGATGCGATTTTAGGGATGAAAAAAGAACCGATTATCGAAAAATTTATGACAGCTCTGCCTAAGCGATTTGAAGTGGTAGAACAAGGACGGAATATTTTATCTGCTTGTCTAGTTGAAATTGATCCTAGAAGTGGCAAGACTAAAAGTATTGAGCCTATTGTAATAAATGAAGACCGTCCGTTTTTAGCATAAATAGCAATAATAGAGGTGTAAGTTTTGGACCCTTTAAATAAAGAACCAGAAATCCGAGCAGCCCTTGAACAGTTAGTTGGTTTACTAGCCGAACATGACAGCATTCAAGAATTCCAAAAGGTTCAACAACGGGCTTTGCAAAATGAAAAACTACAAACTTTGGAGGAGCAAATAAAACAAGCGCAAAAAGCGGCAGTGCAGTTTGCTCATTATGATAAACCGGAAGCAAAAAAACAAGCGAATGCGGAAATTGACCGGTTGAAAGAAGAATACGAAAGTCAGCCGCTAGTTATCAGTTATCGGGAAAAACTTTTAGATGCAAATGAAATTTTGCATTATATTACCGACAACTTTGAAAGACGAGTAAATGATGCAATCGAGGAGGAAGACTTAAATGCCTCAAAAGACTAAAAATACACCAATGATGGAACAATATTTAAGCATCAAGGAGCAATACCGTGATGCCTTTTTATTTTATCGTTTAGGCGATTTCTATGAACTATTTTTTGATGATGCTTTAAAAGTAGCACAGCTACTGGAACTGACGTTGACCAGTCGAAATAAAAATGCTGAAGATCCTATTCCAATGTGCGGCGTGCCTTATCATGCAGCGACAAATTATATTGATAACCTTGTAGAACAGGGATATAAAGTGGCGATTTGTGAGCAAGTAGAAGATCCTAAAACGACTAAAGGCATGGTGAAAAGAGAAGTCATTCAATTAGTAACCCCTGGAACTTTGATGGAAGGAAAGGGCGTGAGTGCAAAAGAAAATAACTTTTTAACAGCTCTTGCTTTTGACAACCATCAATATGGCTTAAGTTATGTTGATTTAACGACTGGGGAATTATGCAGTACTACATTAGAAGATGAAGATAGTGTTTTGAATGAAGCTTCAGCCTTGCAGACAAAAGAGATCGTCTTAACCGATGACGAAATCCCGGATTCTTTGAAAGAAACTTTAAAAAATCGTTTGGGCGTGGTGTTTTCTACACAAGAAGACGATCAGACAAATGCCGAACTTGAGTTTTTAACAGATGGGCTTTCCACTGAGTTAGAAAAAAAAGTGACAAGTAAGTTATTGCGCTATCTTTTGTTAACACAAAAACGTAGCTTAGATCATATACAAAAGGCACAAAGTTATGAAGTAGATCATTACTTAAAGATGGATCATTATTCTAAAGCTAATTTAGAGCTCAGTCAGTCTATCCGTACGGGGAAAAAACATGGCACACTTTTGTGGCTTTTAGATGAAACTAAAACAGCAATGGGTGGCCGTTTGTTAAAACAATGGTTAGACCGTCCATTGATTCAAAAAAGTGCGATTTTAAAACGACAGGATCAAGTAGCAAGTTTATTACAAGCTTTTTTTGAGCGAGAAGATTTAAAGCAAGCTCTGACTAAAGTTTATGACCTTGAACGTTTGGCTGGGCGAGTAGCTTTTGGCAATGTGAACGGTCGAGATTTATTACAATTAAAAACTTCATTAGAACAAGTGCCGGCGATTCGTACCATTTTACAAGGAATAGACCAAGGAGAATGGGATGAAACGCTAAAAGGTATGGAACCTATGGAGGATTTAGTCCAACTTATAGAACAAGCGATCAATGAAGAAGCTCCGATTGCGGTTACTGAAGGAAATGTAATAAAAGATGGCTTTAATGAACAATTAGATAAATATCGAGAAGCTATGCGTAATGGTAAGCAATGGATCGCCGAACTTGAGGCCAAAGAACGGAATAAAACGGGAATAAAGAACTTAAAAGTTGGCTATAATCGAGTTTTTGGTTATTATATTGAAATTACTAGAGCCAATCTAGCTAATCTTGAAGAAGGAAGGTATGAACGCAAGCAAACATTAGCCAATGCGGAACGTTTTATTACCCCGGAATTAAAAGAATTAGAAAAACAGATTTTAGAAGCCGAAGAAAAATCTGTTGATTTAGAATACGAATTGTTTTTGGATGTAAGGAAAAAGGTTAAACAAGCAATCGATCGTCTGCAGTATTTAGCAAAAATGATCAGCACGACAGATGTATTGCAAAGTTTTGCTGTAATCAGCGAGCGTTATCAATATGTTCGACCAGAATTAAGCGATGATAAAACATTAAATATTGTAGAAGGACGTCATCCAGTAGTAGAAAAAGTATTGGGTGCCCAAGAATATATTCCTAACTCTATTCAAATGGACCAGGAAA
Organism: Tetragenococcus halophilus; assembly: GCF_021474685.1. Classification (GTDB taxonomy): domain Bacteria; phylum Bacillota; class Bacilli; order Lactobacillales; family Enterococcaceae; genus Tetragenococcus; species Tetragenococcus halophilus_B. Next base: position 9,939 of record NZ_JAKEIT010000046.1, read on the forward strand.
CATTGATATTGTTGATCACAGGACCTAATATGTCAGGAAAAAGTACTTATATGAGACAATTAGCTTTGACAGTGATTTTAGCTCAGATGGGTTGCTTTGTACCGGCACAATCTGCTGTTATGCCGATTTTTGATCGTATTTTTACACGAATTGGTGCAAGCGATGATCTGATTGCGGGTCAAAGTACCTTTATGGTTGAAATGATGGAAGCTAACCAAGCTTTAGCGCATGCGACACCTAATAGCCTAGTCCTATTTGATGAATTAGGACGCGGGACAGCTACTTATGACGGTATGGCGTTGGCTCAGGCAATTATTGAATATATCCATCAACACGTGGGCGCTAAAACTTTATTTTCTACCCACTATCATGAGCTGACTGTCTTGCAAGATGAATTAACTCAATTGAAAAATATACATGTGGGTGCAGTTGAAAAAGACGGGGATTTAGTATTTTTGCATAAAATGATGGATGGACCGGCAGATAAAAGTTATGGAATCCATGTGGCAAAAATTGCTGGATTACCTGAAGGACTGTTAGATAGAGCAGATATTATTTTACAAGCTTTAGAAAAAGGAAAAACCCTGCAAAATCAGAATATTCCTAAAGAAGCTGAAGTTGTAGAAGAAAATGTTGAGCAAAGTCAGCAGTTATCTTTATTTAATGAGGATAGTAAAACAGAGTCTAATGTTATCAAAGAGTTACAAGCCTTAGATGTTATGGATATGACACCGCTAGATGCATTAAATAAATTATATGAACTAAAGCAATCGGCACAAGAATAGAAAGAAGGGAAAGTAATGAGTGATAAAATCCTGGAGTTATCCGAAAGACTCACCAATCAAATTGCTGCCGGAGAAGTTGTGGAACGTCCAGCCTCAGTAGTCAAAGAGTTGATTGAAAATGCTATCGATGCAAACAGCACACAAATCAATATTTTATTAGAAGAGGCCGGATTAAAAAAAATTCAAGTCATAGATAATGGAACAGGTATCAGCCCAGAAGATGCCGAAAGTGCTTTTAAACGTCATGCAACGAGTAAAATACATAGCCGTGACGACTTGTTTCGTATTCGTACATTGGGGTTTCGTGGAGAAGCTTTACCTAGTATCGCTTCTGTATCAGAAATTACTTTTGAAACAGCGACTGAAGATGCTAGTCAAGGGACCTATCTTTATTTAAAAGGTGGAAAAATTGAAGAAAACCAACCTTCCGTATTACGACAGGGCACTAAGATTATTGTGGAGAATCTTTTTTACAATACGCCTGCTCGATTGAAATACGTTAAAACACTACAGACAGAATTAGCTCATATAGGAGATATAGTTAATCGTTTAGCATTAAGTCATCCCAATGTTGCCTTTCATTTAGTGCATGAGGGAAACCAAATGCTTTCAACTTCTGGAAGCGGCGATTTAAAACAGACTATAGCAGGGATTTATGGTGTTCAGACTGCTAAAAAAATGAGAGAAGTTCAAGCAGAAGATTTAGACTTTAAAATTCATGGTTATGTTACTTTACCTGAGGTCACGCGAGCAACTCGTAATTATTTATCCACTATTGTCAATGGACGGTATATTAAAAATTTTGCTTTAAATAAAGCGATTGTTAATGGCTATGGTTCCAAGCTAATGGTGGGTAGATTTCCGATCGCGGTCATTGAAATTGAGATGGATCCACTACTTGTCGACGTTAATGTTCATCCAACTAAGCAAGAAGTACGATTGTCAAAAGAGCAGGAATTAACCACCTTGCTATCTAAAACAATTAACGAACGCTTAAGAGAGGAAAATCTTATTCCTAATGCAGCAGAAAATTTAGATTTTAATAAAAGAGTTAGTGAACAAGAAAAAGCACAACAGTTATCCATGGATTTGGAAGAATCTAAAAAGAATGAAAAAAAAGGATTAGCTTATGATAAGCAGACAGGCGATTTCTACGTAAATGAAATGGCTGATAAGCCTGTGGAAAACTTTGTGGATAAAGCTGGGGATGAAAGTGGAAAAGTTGAGAATTTTTATGAGAAGGCCCCGGAGGAAACTGATATATCAACTTTTTACAGTCAAGAAAATGAACTTGATAGTAAAAGTAGCTCTGTAGAATCTGTGGAAAAAGAACAAGCGTATCCGAAAAAAAACGTTCAGGAATCAATAGCGGATCATCCCGAATTTGATGTACATCAAAAAGAGAATCGTCAATTGATGGAAAAAATAATGACAGAAAAACCAACTGAAGAACGTTTTCCACAATTAGACTATTTTGGACAGATGCATGGGACTTATTTATTTGCACAAAATACAGAAGGCTTATATATTATTGATCAACATGCGGCACAAGAACGTATCAAGTATGAATACTTTCGTCATCAGATTGGAGAAGTTTCTACAGACCTCCAAGAATTGTTGGTTCCAATTGTTCTTGATTATCCTAACGATGATGCTCTCCGTCTAAAAGAACAAGCTGATTTGTTAGAAAATGTGGGGATTTATTTGGAGGAATTTGGCGCTAATAGTTTTATTGTTCGTTCTCATCCTACTTGGTATCCACAAGGGCAAGAAGAAGAAACGATCCGTGAAATGATCGATATGCTTTTGACAACAGGAGAAGTAAGTGTAAAGAAATTTCGGGAGAAATCTGCAATTATGATGAGTTGTAAACGATCGATTAAAGCAAACCATCATTTAAACGATTCGCAAGCACGAGCTTTATTAACTGATTTAGCGGCATGCAAAAATCCTTTCAATTGTCCCCATGGAAGACCTGTATTGATTCATTTTGATAACTACGATATGGAGAGAATGTTCAAACGTATTCAAGATCCACATTAATCTATAACTGTAAAAAATAGCTTATTTTATTAAGTAAGCTATTTTTTATCTTCTTAACAATAAAAAATAGAAATTTATAATTGACTTTCGTAAAAAAACGTAGTAAAGTATTCAACGTTGTCGAAAACAACACTTTTGTTTTAGTTGAACTTTCGCTCAAGATATTTTTTCATAAATGACTAAATTGTTGTTGACATATAAAATATCGCTTGTTATAATAACGGAGTTGCAAATAAAACATAGTTGAAATTTTGTTATTGAAAGAATAAAGAAAATGTTTGACGACGTATTGCATAGATGGTATAATAAATGAGCTAACGAAGCAACAAGCAGT
>NZ_JAKEIT010000047.1 GCF_021474685.1 Tetragenococcus halophilus
TTATAAAGAATTAATTGAATTAAGGAAAAATAACTATGACATTATTAATGGAGAATATCAAACTTTAAACACTGGAAATCCAGATGTTCTTGCGTATATTAGATATAACGAAAATGAACAAATTATTGTTGTAGTAAACTTTTCAAGACAATTACAACAGTATAGTTTACAAACAAATTTAAACCATTCAAAGTGTTTAATTCATAATTATAATACTGGAATAGGCGGTTCTAAGGAACTACAAGCTTATGAAGCATTTGCTGTAAAAGTATCGGGAAATAATTGGTAAAAAGCTAGCATAGAATAATATAAAAACAAAGAGTATCAGATAAGCTATCAACATTTGAAAAGTTTTATAACAGCTTAATTTCTGATGTTCTTTGTGATATCGATACCATGTGAGGTTTTATTTTTTAAAGCAGCTATGAAACTGCTTTCTATATTTACTAAAAATTTTTAATAGCCACAGGGCTTATTAAGTAGGGGGACCATTGTATGGCGGGTCAAGATTATAAAAAAATCGGTCAAGAAATTATTGACAAAATTGGAAAAGATAACATTCAATCCATTACACATTGTGCAACACGCTTACGAGTAGAAGTATACGATAGACAACGTATTGATGACGATGAAATAGAAAAAATAGACGAAGTTAAAGGTGTCTTTTTTAACGCAGGACAATATCAGGTGATTTTAGGCACAGGAATTGTTGACAAAGTTTATAAAGCGATAGTAGAAGAAGATCATACGATGGAAGAAAAAGAAGCAGAAGTAGATAAGGTAAAAGAAGAACATAATCCGATTAAAAAAGGCGTTCGTACATTAGCGGATGTGTTTGTGACAATTATTCCAGGGATTGCCGCTACAGGTTTATTTTTAGGTCTACAAGGTGTTTTATGAAATGAAAATGTTTTAAGCTTTTTTGGTACGACTCAAGATGCTATTCCTGATGCCGTCATGCTTTTGTTGGATGTTTTAACAGATACAGTGTTTTCTTTCTTACCAGCGCTAATTTGTTGGTCGGCGTTTAAAAAATTTGGCGGAACACCTATCGTCGGTTTTGTGATCGGTTTAATGCTGGTTTCGCCTTTACTACCTAATGCTTATGAGGTGGCAGATGCAAGTAGTAATGTTGAAGCTGTGATGGCTTTTGGCTTTATCCCGATCACTGGTTATCAAGGAAGTGTATTGACTGCTCTAGTTATCGGTTACTTGGGCTCGAAACTAGAGATTGCTACAAGAAAGGTGATGCCACAAGCTCTAGATATGATGTTTTCCCCATTTGTCGTGATTGCTGTAATGTTAATTACTGCTTTATTAATTCTAGGGCCTATACTACATCTTGTAGAAAACGGTCTCGTCTATGTAGTTGAAGCATTTATCCATGTACCATTTGGTATTGGTGGTTTAGTCATTGGTTTTATTTATCCATTAGCTGTTATGACCGGTATGCATCACTTATTTATTACAATTGAAACGGCACTTCTGGGCTCAACTGGATTCAATCCATTGATTACGATATGTGCAATGTATGGATTTGCCAATGCGGCAGTTTGTTTTGCGATTAGTATAAGAGCTAAAAAAAGTCATGTAAAAGTTATCGGTACAAGTGCTGGTGTTACGCAATTACTTGGCGTTAGTGAACCCGGTTTATTCGGGATTACACTACGCTATGGTACAAGACCTTTAGCTGCTATGTTAGCAGGTTCTGCAATTGGTGGCGCTGTGCTATCTATGTTAGGGATTCAAGCGAATTCTTATGGTCTAGCAGTTATTTTATCTCCATTAATGTATATTTATGATCCATATCAATTAATTACTTATATTGCAGTAGGCGTTTTGACCTTTATTTTGACTTTTATCATCACTTATCTTTTTGCCGTTCCTAAAGAATTATTGGTTCCAGATACAGAATAAACAAAAAAATAAGCTTTACCGTTTTATTTAGTCGGTAAAGCTTATTTTTTACGTGCTAACTACTTTTATTTCCTAAAAGATAAGTGAGCCCGAACCCAACAATAGCAAGCAGTACAGACATTACTACTGTAAAAATACTAAAGGAGGAAGCCTCCAAAGTTAAACTAGAAAAAATAGCAATAGGAGAGGCCAGTACAAGACCGAAAATACCAGCGTAAGTGTAACTTGGAAAATGTCTAAACATCTGATCGATAAGTTTGCTAATAATGGCTATTCCAAATAACATTCCTATCCCAAAAAAAGAACAATAAATACCAAAAGTTAAAATCTCATTGATGTCAACAGCTCGTAGGGCATCGATAAAACCGTTGATCATGGCAAGGAAAGCTTGATACCATCCCAAAATCAACATGACTAAGGAACCACTAATTCCAGGAATCACCATTGAAGCAGAAGCGATAATTCCGATAAAAAACAGACCGAATAATGTAGGGAATTCAAGTGATAATTCGTGTGTTGAAGTCCCCGATACTTCAGCAACACCCATCCAAGCAACTAAAACAAACATTGCTAGAAAAATAATCCAATGAGAATAATTGATTTTATTTTTTTGTAGATATAGTGAGGAACGAAATTCCTTCCACAAGATCGGAAAGCCACCTAAAATTAAACCGGTAAAAGTTGCAGCAGTGACTAAAGGATAGAAATCAAAAAGATAAGTGATCATCCTTGAAAAAAGCGCAACACCGAGTAATAATCCTATAAGAAGAGGAATAAAAAAGCGGAGACTTTTTTTCATTTCAGATTTTATAGTAGCGATGGAACGAATGATATCGTCATAGATTCCTAAAGAAACAGCAATTGTCCCTCCAGAAAGGCCGGGAACGATGTTTGCTACTCCCATAAAGATTCCTTTTATGATTAACCATATATTTTTCATCCAAATAATCTCCTAATTATATAATTTTTATTTATTTTAGCATAATTTTGTATTTATCGGGATGCTTGTTATTCTATTTTTTGAAGTAAGCGTAATCACTTAAAGAATTTCTATAAAATGCTAGTTTTTTATCCTAATATTCATTAAAATAAAAGAAAAGGCATACATGAATTTTTTAGCTAAATTTATGTAAAAGAGGTTGTTTATGAGTGTATATTTAGAAATTCCACAACTAGACCAGCATTTCCCTTACCGGATGTTAGTAAATGATGGAATGACCATCGTTTATCCGCATTGGCATAAAGAAATAGAAATAATTTATGCCAAATCAGGTAGAGTGAATATCGGTCTTGATGGAAAAGTGATCACCTTAGAAGAGGGAGAAATGATTTATTTTGCCAGTGGTCAGCCCCACTATTTTCTAGCTTCCCCAGAAAGTGTGCGTTATGTTTATCAATTTGATTTGAAATTATTCGATGAGTCTGTTTTACGAAAGAATGAAAAGAATTCTTTGTTTTCTTTATTTGAAGAAGGACAACGTCATAGTCGTTATTGGTCTGAAGCATTTGCGGAAACAATGCGAAGACTATTATTAGAATTATTTGAACTAGAAAATAATGAGTCTCCGGGGAAAAACTATTTAATTTTGGCGCTATTATATCGTTTGATTGGGGAGTGCTATCGTTTTTTGCCAAAACAAAAAATAGTAAAAAACAAAAAGGTGCCCAATGCTATCCAGCAAAAAGAAACACTACAACGTTTAAATAAAGTATTTGATTATATCGAGAGTTACTATCAAGAAGTTATAACTATCGATGATGTGGCTCGTTATGTTGGTTTTAGTCCTTATTATTTCACGCGTTTTTTTAAAGCCAATACTGGGCAAACTTTTATGCAATTTTTGACAGAATATCGAGTAAATCAAGCACAGTTTATTCTGGGAAATGAAAAACTACCTATGGCAGAAGTAGCGGAAAAAGCTGGTTTTGCTAGCGTCAAGACTTTTCACCATGTTTTTAAAGGGGCTGTGGGCCATTCACCTTTACAATATCAAAAAAAGATGAGTTATTTGTCATCTTGAAAATTTTTTTAGTCTGGGCCGACTGCTCCAGGCTTTTTTAATATCCAAAAGAATAAAAAAGCAATATTCAGGAATTTTTCCTTATAAAAGCAGGAAGAATCACGAATAGCTCTTCGTTATAATAAATATATGAAATATAAAAACGATTTCAGGAGGGAAGCTATGTCTGTAAAAGTTGGTATTATTGGTTGTGGTGGAATTGCTGAAGGGAAACATTTACCGGCGTTATCGCAAATTGAAGAGGTAGAACTTGTCGCTTTTTGTGATATTAAAGTAAAAAAAGCAGAAAAAGCCAATAAAGAATATGGTAGCGTAAATGCAAAAGTATTCGAGGATTATAATAAAATGCTTCACTCGGTTGAATTGGATGTTGTACATGTACTAACACCTAATAACGCGCACGCAGAGATCTCGATTGCCGCAATGCAAGCAGGAAACCAAGTAATGTGTGAAAAACCCATGGCAAAAACAGCAGAAGAAGCACAAAAAATGATCGAAGCTTCCAAAAAAACTGGTAAGAAGTTAACGATCGGCTATCAAAATCGTTTCAGAAAAGACGCGCAATATTTACATGAAGTTTGCCAAGAAGGTGAATTAGGCGAAATTTATACAGCAAAAGCCCATGCGATTAGACGGCGGGCAGTTCCTACTTGGGGCGTTTTTTTGGACGAACAAGCACAAGGTGGAGGACCTTTGATCGATATTGGTACCCATGCGCTAGATCTAACCTTGTGGATGATGGATAACTATAAACCTAAGTATGTAGTAGGTAATGCTTATCATAAATTATCTGAGACAAAAAATGCCGCCAATGCTTGGGGTCCTTGGGATCCAGATGAATTTAATGTAGAGGATTCAGCTTTTGGGTTTGTTGCTATGGAAAATGGCGCGACCATTTTTCTAGAAGCCAGCTGGGCCTTAAATAGTTTAGATGTTAAAGAAGCAAAAACGACCTTAATGGGCACCAAAGCTGGTGCGGATATGAATGATGGTTTGACCATCAATGGCGAAGACCACGGCTTACTTTATGATAAAAAAATTCAATTAGAAACTGGTGGTGTTGACTTTTACGACGAAGAAGGAGAGGATCCTGCTTTATTGGAAGCTCAAGCCTGGATTGATGCAGTCATAAATGATACGGAGGTAGTTGTTAAACCAGAAGAAGCTTTAACTGTAACAGAGATATTAGAAGCAATTTATCAATCATCTAAGACTGGGGAACCTGTTTATTTGTAAAAGAGGTGAAAGTGTTGATTAGAGTAACGATTTGGAATGAATTTCGTCACGAAAAAACCGATGAAGCCGTTCAGAAAATGTATCCAGAAGGCATCCATAAACAGTTAGCGACAATTTTTGGACAAAATTATTTTGTAAAAACAGCTACGCTAGATGAGCCAGAACATGGTTTGACGGAAAAGATATTAGCAGAAACAGACGTTTTATTATGGTGGGGGCATATTGCTCATGACAAGGTTGATGACGCGATTGTAAATAGAGTATACGAGCGTGTTTTAGAAGGTATGGGCTTAATTATTCTTCATTCAGGACATTTCTCAAAAATATTTAAAAAATTGATGGGCACAACATGTGATTTAAAATGGCGAGAAGATGGTCAGTCAGCACGACTTTGGAATGTGAATCCTAGTCATCCGATTGTTGCGGGTGTGGGTGAATTTATCGATCTTAAACAAGAAGAGATGTATGGAGAACACTTCGATATTCCAGCACCTGATGAACTTATTTTTATTAGTGCTTATCCAGGAAGTGAAGTTTTTCGGAGTGGTTGTGTTTTTCGTCGCGGTAACGGTAAGATTTTTTATTTTCAGCCTGGGCATGAGACTTACGACAGTTATTACAATGAAAAAGTACAAAGAGTGATAAACAATGCTGTAGAGTTTTGTGCACCTACTGAAAACAGTCGTCCCTATTACGGTCATTACAAAGGAGAAGATAGAAAATGAAATTAGGCGTATTTACACCATTATTTAATAATTTAACATTTGATGAGATGATAGAAGAAGCTGCAGATAAAGGTTTGGAAGCAGTGGAGATCGGTACTGGAGGTTCTCCAGGCAATGCTCATTTAGATATTGATAAATTACTAGCAAGTAGCGATGCACGTAAAGAATATTTGCATAAGTTACAAGATAAAGACTTAGAAATTTCGGCTTTAAGTGCGCATCATAACCCAATTTCAGCTAAAAAAGAAGTTGCGCAAGCAGGCGATGAATTATTACGTAAAACAATTAAATTAGCTAATTTAATGAATGTTCCTGTCGTTAATGGTTTTTCTGGCGTATCCGGAGGTAATCCGACCGATACAGCTAATAATTGGCCGGTTATTCCTTGGCCGAGTACTTATTCAGATATTTATAAGTATCAATGGGAAGAAAAACTGATTCCTTACTGGAAAAAAATCAATGAAGAAGCTGAAGCGGCGGGAATAAAAATCGGCATTGAACTGCACGGTGGTTTCTTATTACACACACCTTATACTATGTTACGTTTACGTGAAGAAACCGGTAAAGCCATCGGATGTAATCTAGATCCAAGTCATATGTGGTGGCAAGGGATCGATCCTGTTGCAGCAGTGAAAATTCTAGGCAAAGAACAAGCGATTCATCATTTCCATGCTAAAGATACTTTCTTGGATCAAGACAATATCAATATGCATGGACTAACGGATATGCAACCATACAACAAGGTTGAATCACGCGCCTGGACTTTCCGAACAGTTGGTTATGGTCATGACATGAAAGTCTGGTCAGATATGATTTCTGCATTACGTATTTATGGTTATGATCATGTTTTAAGTATTGAACATGAAGATCCCATTATGTCGATTGATGAAGGATTGACCAAAGCGATTAAGAATTTAAAAGGTGTAATGATTAAAGAAGAACCATCTGAAATGTGGTGGGCATAAGGAGACGTGTAAATGGCAGCAGTAAATTTTGTAATTATAGGTTACGGTGGCATGGGTAGTTATCATGAAAAGAACTTAATGTTTTCCGAAAAAGAAAAGATCAACTTAGTAGGCGTTTACGACATCTTAGAAGAAAGACAAGAAGTGGCTCGTGCAAAAGGTTTATCCACCTATGAAAGTTTTGAAGAAGTTCTAGCTGATGAAAGAATAGAAGCGGTGTTGATTGCTGTGCCTAACGATCTGCATAAAAGTATGAGTATCGCTGCATTAAAAGCAGGAAAACATGTGGTTTGCGAAAAACCAGCAACTTTAAATACGGAGGAATTTGATGAAATTCTTGCCGTTGCAGCAGACACTGGCAATCGTTTTATTGTTCATCAAAACCGTCGATGGGACCCAGACTTCTTAATTGTACGGGACTTGTACCAAAGTCAGCCGATTGGTTCAGTATTTCAAATCGAATCACGTGTAAATGGCGCTAACGGTATTCCAGGCGATTGGCGTCATCTAAAAAAACACGGCGGTGGCATGCTTTTGGATTGGGGGATTCACTTATTAGATCAGATGCTTTGGCTGGTTGATTCACCGATTAAAGATGTCCAAGTAGATTTTAGTTATGTTTTAGGAGATGAAGTCGACGATGGCTTTATTAGTTTTATTACTTTCGAAAACGGTATAAAAGCAATTGTTGAAGTCGGAACCACAAATTATGTGAAGTTGCCGCGATGGTATGTTAAAGCAACAGAAGGTACCGCTCGAATCGATGATTGGGATCTTTCCGGAGAGATGGTTCGTGCTATACAAACTTCAAATGAAACAATGCCACAACCAATTCAAGCGGGCGTCGGTTTAACAAAAACCATGGCGCCGCCTTCAGAAGATGCAACAGAAACATTAAGCTTACCCAAAGCATCCGCTGAGTATGATAGCTTTTACAGCAATGTTTATCATGTCATCCGTGATGATGTTACACCTATTGTAAAAAATACGGAAGTGCGTAATGTATTACAGTTGATTGAGCAGATGTTTGAACTTGATAAATAAAAATAGCAACTCTATAAAATAGCTCGACTATCATTAACCGTTCTATTTTATAGAGTTAGTATTTTAACTTATATTTAAAATTTTTTTGAGTTTATTTTTCGCAAATAAGTAAGCGCTTACTAGATTCAGGAGGAGAATTATGAAAAAAAGGCTAATGCTGTTAATACTACTTTTTTTTATGATATTAACAGGATGCGGTAGTGAAGAAAGTCAAGCAGACGGTAAGGTGGAACTAACTTTTTTCTCCGATAAATCTGAAAATATTGACATTCTTCAAGAAATTATTAATGATTTTGAGGATGAATATCCTGATATTTCTATTGATTTACAATCGCCACCTGAGGCTCAAACAGTACTAAGAACCCAACTTGTAAGAGATAATGTACCTGATGTAATGGCTTTAGGCGGTAATGCGGTGTTTGGTGAGTTTGCCGAAGGTGAAGTATTTGCTGATGTAACGGATGAGGAATTTATGAAAGATATACAACCAGTTTATCTTGATATGCTTCGTTTGTTAGTTGATGAGAATTCCACGCGTGATTTCGGCATTCCATATGCTACAAATGCAAATGGAGTTGTTTATAATAAAAAAATTTTTAATGAGCTAAATTTGGAAATACCTGAAACCTGGTCTGAATTTATCGAAACATTAGAAATTGCGAAAAAAGAAGGAATAAAACCAATTGAATTTACATTAAATGATGCATGGACAGCCTTGTCTATATGGAACCCTCTCGGTGGTATTTTAGTTGATGATGATTTTCATATTCAAAAAGAAGAAGGAACAGCATCTTTTCAAAAAGATTATAGAGAAGTTTCAAAGAAAATGTTAGAACTACTTGATTATGGGGAAGGGGATGTTTTTGGTACTGATTATGATACTGGAAATGCTAACTTCGTGAACAATGATGTGCTATTTTATTTTCAAGGAAATTGGGCGATACCAGATATGCTAAATAATGATTCAGACGCAGAACTTGGCTTCTTTGCTTTACCTGCTTCTGAGGATATTTCTGAAAACGAGTTAGTCTCTGGGGTAGATGTCCTTTTATCCATTGGTAGAGATACCGAGCATAAGGAAGAAGCGCTTCTTTTTGTTGAGTATTTAATGCGACCAGAAGTTAATCAAAAATACATCAATGATCAGTTTGCTTTTTCTTCTATAGATGGGGTTTTACAAGAGGACGAAATATTTGAAGATGTTCAACCATACTTCGATGACGAACGCTTAACAAGTTTCCCGGATCATTTTTATCCAATAGGTTTTTCTCCAGAGAATATAATACAAGACTTTTTAATTAATAAAGATACAGATGACTTTCTTAAAAAAATGGATAATGAGTGGTAAATCAAAAACATTCTAGGAGTGAATTTATGGTAAAGAAATCAAATAAGTTACTTTATATAGTTATTATTCCGACTCTCGTTATTTTCTTTTTACTTCATACAATGCCGTTGCTTCAAGGTTTATTTTATAGCTTTACAGATTTTGGAGGTTTTGGAGATTGGAATTTTGTTGGATTAAATAACTATATTGAAGGATTTCAGGATTCAAGAATTATTCATTCATACTTTTTTACAATTGGTTTTTCAATTGTATCAACAATTTTAGTTAATATAATCGGCTTATTAATTGCGCTTGGTATAAATTCAAATATTAAATTTTCAAATACGATAAGAGGAATTTATTTTATACCGTATATGCTTGGAACATTAATTATTGCTTATGTTTTTAGTTTTTTATTTAGTCAATTAGTTCCAAGTATTGGGGAAGCTTTAGGAATTGAATTTTTACAATATAATATTTTAGGTAATCAGAATTTAGCATGGATTGGTGTTGTAATTGTAACTGTTTGGCAAGCAACAGCTTTTAATACGATACTATACTTATCAGGTTTGGTAACGATAGATGATTCACTTTATGAAGCTGCCGAAATGGATGGTGCTTCAAGTTTTGAAAAGTTTAGACACATCACAGTTCCTATGATTATACCTTTTTTTACGATTAATCTTGTTGTGTCTATGAAAAACTTTCTAATGGCTTTCGACCAAGTTGTTGCCCTTACTGAAGGTGGACCTGGAACAGCTACAGAATCTGTGTCGTTTTTAATCTACCAAGGAGCGTTTGCCGAGGGTCAGTTTGCGTATCAATCAGCAAATGCTATTGTTTTCTTTATAATTATTGTACTAATTTCGTTTTTCCAATTTAAAGTATTAGAAGGAAGGGAACGATAATATGCAACGTAAAAGAGTAAATTGGACAGGAACTATTCTTTTATTTATAGGAAGTTTAGCTATATTATTTCCATTATATATAACCATTGTTACTTCTTTTAAAACTTCTGAAGAATTAGCATCAAACTCACTATTATCATTACCTGAAACCTGGTCATTTCAAAATTTTGTTGACGTTATTGAAATGACGAATTTTTTTAGAGCATTATGGAACAGTATTATAATAACTGTTCCTACAGTTATCTTGGTTATCTTATTGCATTCATTAATAGGTTATGTAATTGCAAGAAATATGAAAAAAAGATGGGTTAAGTGGATCTATTATTATATAATCAGTGCCATGTTTGTTCCTATTTCAATTATTATGCTTCCTATAGTAAGGCAAACAGGAATTTTAGGTTTAGATAATAGGTTTGGGATGGTCGTTTTAAATCTTGTGATGCAACTTGCTTTTCATTTGTTTTTATATGTTGGTTTTATTAAGACGATTCCCATTGATTTAGAAGAAGCAGCGTATGTAGATGGAGCAAGTGAATGGCAAACTTTTTGGCATGTAGTATTTCCATTATTGAAGCCGATGAATGCAACAGTAGGTATTTTGGTAACAATCACTGTGTGGAATGATTTCTTATTACCACTTGTTGTTTTGGGTGGACAGAGTGAGTTAGCTACTATTCCTTTAACACAGTATATTTTTGATTCACAATTTAGCACAGATTATCCTTTAGCGTTTGCATCCTACCTTCTAGCAATGCTACCGATGTTAATTGCTTACTTGATTTGGCAAAAACGTATTATAAATAGTGTTGGTGGAGCGTTAAAAGAGTAATTGACAAAAAATAACCGTCAACTTTAGCGAGGGACGGTTATTTTTTAACCCAAATTTGCCACCGGCTTAAACGGTGCTGTTGGAGGACGTATAATTTATGCGTCCTCTTTATATATGTAGTATAACAAAGGATTTCAAGAAACTCAACGCAATTGAGTTTCTATATAACTTTTTTGCATTAACTATATCG
>NZ_JAKEIT010000048.1 GCF_021474685.1 Tetragenococcus halophilus
ACTTATTTTATGAAAAGTATTTATCATATTGGATACGACTTTCAATAGTCTCCTGTTCTATATAACATTTAAGTCTTTCAAAAAATAGAGAGCTATGAATTTGTAGGAGTTCATTTATAATTTCTGGTGCCTCAGTTCTAGAAATGCCGAGATATGATGTTAAGAAAGTTGAGAGTATGAGACGTCTTTCTTTAAGTAAAGCTACTTGTTCCTCACCCGAGGATGTTAAAAAAACACCTTGATAAGAAATGTGCTGAATCATATTTTGATTTACCAGTCTATCCATTATTTCTGTAACAGAAGAAGGCTTGACCTCTAGGATATCAGCAACCTGTCTATTTCTTACCAACTTTTTATCTTTACTAAGTTTGTCAATAACTAGCAGATACTTTTCTTGGGTTGGTGTCAATGTTAGTTTTCCTTTCAAGTAAAATCAGTAGCATCCTACGTTATTAAACTGGGGTGTCTTTATGTAACATATCTAAAAATAATCCTAAGAAAAAAATTAGCTAAGTAATAATTTGTCTTTTGATGATATCTTATCGTAATGAGATATCTGAGGACCGCTCAATCATCAAAAGGCGTCCCTCTAAATAAACTACAAGAATAATTACTTAGAGGGAAACTTTAAAATATCAATATGTTTTTAACATTGCTAAGCTAGACCATCATGAATTTTGTTTAGATTCCATTTCATCATTGTATAGTAGGTATCGCCTTCGGAACCTTCTTTTGCTAATGAATCAGTAAAAATTTTGGAATAAATTTCTAATCCCGTTTCATCGGCAACTTTATTCATTGACTTAGATGAAACAGAGGTTTCTACGAACAAATGTTTGACATCAGAGTTTTCTATTTTAGCTAACACAGCTTTCATTTGTTCGGGAGTACCTTGAGATTCGGTATTGATTTCCCAAATGTAAGCTGGCGCAACATGATAGGCTTTTGAGAAGTATTTGAAGGCACCCTCTGAGGTGACCAATAAACGCTGTGATTCAGGAATATCGAGAAATTTTGATTGCGCTTCCTCATGTAACTTTTGTAATTTTTTGATATAAGCATCAGAATTAGTTTGGTAATAATCTGCATTTTTTGAATCTTTTTCCTTTAAGACTTTGGTGATTGTTTTGACGTATTGAACACCATTGGCTAAATCAAGCCAGGCATGAGGATCTTCTTCTTCGACGTTGGTTGTTAAGTGCTCCGGTGTTACACCTTCACTGGCGGCGAAAACATCTTTATCGAATTCTTTATGAGCAGTGCTTACCAACTTCTTGAACCAACCACTACCGCCAGTTTCTAAATTCAGTCCGTTGTGAAATAAAACTGTTGCATCTGTTGCTTTTGAGATATCTTCCGGTTTAGGTTCATACTCGTGGGGATCCACGCCGCGTTGAACAATACTATATAGTTCAACGCGATCTTTAGCCACATTTTTAACCATGTCTTCCAAAATCGAGTTTGTAGTTACTACGCTGATTTTTTTGGAATCTGTTGATTGTTTGGAATCTCCACTTCGTCCGTTGACAAAAAAGATTACTCCGGCGACGGCTGCGATCACTACTACGATGGTTACTAATATTCTTTTCATATTTACGCCTCTTTTCTATTTTTGTGTATATGTAACAAGTTTTGTTTTGGTGAGAAGATAAAGGAAATTAAGAATAACCCTGCTGCGACAATAACAATCGCTGGACCAGAAGCCCAGTTGAATGTGTAGCTGAAGTACAAACCACAAATTGATGCGACAACACCAAATATAGCGGAGAAAACAAGCATCACGGACAAGCGGTCGGTCCAAAAGTATGCTGTTGCAGCTGGCGTAATTAACATGGCCACTACTAAGATGATTCCGACAGTTTGTAATGCTGATACGGTTACTAGCGTTAAGACGAGCATAAGGCTATAGTGGATTAGTTGGGTATTTAATCCATATGTTTTAGCGAAGGTCTGATCAAAGGAAGTGATTAACAATTCTTTATAAAATACTTGTACAAAAATAATCACAATTCCTAAAACAATTGCCGTTGTGATCATATCACTATTACTAACAGCTAGAATGTTTCCAAATAAAATATGGTGTAGATTGGTTGAGCTTTCGGCCATAGAGATTAAAATGAATCCCAATGCATAAAAGAAGCTGAAGACAACCCCTATTGCAGTATCTACTTTGATTTTACTATGAGAAGCCACGTAGCCGATTAACATTGCAGCTAGTACACCAAAAATAGATGCTCCAATCAAGATATTTATACCTAACATATAAGCAACAGCAACCCCTGGCAATACTGAATGAGAAATAGCGTCCCCCATCAAAGACATTCCTCGTAGAATGATGAAACTCCCAATAATCCCAGACATAATCCCCACCATTATTGCAGTGATTAATGCACTTTGAAGGAAATCATATTTTCCTAACGCTTGAAAAAAATCCGAGAGAGCAGTCATTCAATTTACCTCCTGAAATAGAACTGAAGATAAGTCATCACTGAATGCTTTACTGATATTCTTCGAATTGTAGACTTCTTGAGTTGGCCCAAAGTCAATGATTCCGTGATTCATAATGACTAATTCATCAAAGTAATCATAAACTTTATTTAAATCGTGATGGATAACGATAATGGTTTTTTGTTCGTCTCGCCATTGTTTTAAAATAGCCATGATGGCACGCTCACTTTCCACATCAATTCCAACAAAAGGTTCATCTAAGACAACAATTTCTGCCTGTTGTAAAATTGCTCGAGCTACGAATACCCGCTGTAATTGTCCGCCTGACAAATTACCTATTTGCCGATTAGCAAAGTCAGTCATTTTAACTTGCTCAAGAGCTGCATCACAAGCAACACGTTCGCTTTTTCCTGGAGTCTTAAACAATCCCAGTTTTCCATAACTACCAGTTAAAACCAAATCATAGACATTGATTGGAAAACTGAGATCTAAATCCTTTCGTTGCTCTACATAGGCAACCTTCTTTTTTACTGTTGCCATTGAATGACCATCAAGCGCGCTACTACCTGATTTTGGATGAATAAGACCCAATATTGCCTTGATTAAAGTAGATTTACCAGCTCCATTAGGTCCGATAATGCCAGTAATCTTCCCTGCATTAAAATGGACGGATAAATTATTGAATACCGGTGTATCGCAGTACGCAACAGATAATTTTTTTACAGTTAACAAATAAAAACCTCCTTTAAAAACTAAATTTTTCTAATTTTAGTATAACCTCTAAAAATATTTTGGTCAACCTTATTTTTTTCTCTCGACTATTTCAACAAAAAATCGTGAATATTAACAATGGTAATTATCATATAGATATATTTTTAACGTGTACAATTGATTCATTCCGATACAAATGAAATGAAGGCAAATAATATTAAATTAGGCGAATGTTTATTTTTTTTTTAGGTTTGTCTAATATTTTGCTTTAATTTAATAAAAAAGAGGTGTATGCTTATGATGTTTTTAAAGGAAGGTGGAAATATTTTGAAAGATACAACAAGTCAGTCCGGTAAAGAGCACAAACCTCGATTAATTCAGCATGCGAATGGTCCCTCTTTAGAGGAAATTAACGGAACTGTCGAGGTACCCAAAGGCAAAGGCTTTTGGAAAATCCTGTTCGCCTATTCTGGACCGGGAGCATTAGTTGCTGTGGGATATATGGATCCAGGCAACTGGTCTACTTCGATTACGGGTGGGCAAAACTTCCAGTATTTATTAATGTCGGTCATTTTAATGTCTAGTTTAATTGCAATGCTATTACAATATATGGCTGCTAAATTGGGAATTGTTAGTCAAATGGATTTAGCTCAAGCAATTCGAGCGAGAACGAGTAAAAAACTAGGAATCATTTTATGGATTTTAACGGAATTAGCGATTATGGCAACAGATATTGCGGAAGTAATTGGCGCATCAATTGCTCTTTATTTACTTTTTAATATTCCGCTTGTCGTCGCAGTCTTTATTACGGTATTTGATGTTTTATTATTATTGTTGTTAACGAAAGTTGGTTTTAGAAAAATTGAAGCAATAGTTGTCTGTTTGATTTTTGTAATTCTTTTTGTGTTTGTTTATCAAGTAGCGTTGTCTGATCCTAATTGGGGGGATGTACTTAAAGGATTGGTTCCGACTGGTGAAACGTTCTCCTCTACACATTCAATTGGTGGTCAAACGCCTTTAACTGGTGCATTAGGAATTATTGGTGCAACCGTTATGCCTCATAATTTATATCTACATTCGGCTGTGTCTCAGACTCGAAAGATAAATCGTACGGATGAAGATGAAATCGCCAATGCTGTACGATTTTCAACATGGGATTCTAACATTCAATTGACTCTCGCTTTTTTTGTTAACTCCTTATTGCTCATAATGGGAGTTGCTGTTTTTAAAACAGGGGCAGTGAAAGATCCATCATTCTTTGGGTTGTATGAGGCTTTATCAAATCCGGATACATTGAGTAACGGAATTTTAATCACCGTTGCAAAATCAGGTCTTCTTTCTACATTATTCGCAGTCGCGTTACTAGCTTCTGGACAAAATTCAACGATTACCGGAACTTTAACTGGACAAGTAATTATGGAGGGATTCATTCATATGAGAATGCCAATTTGGCTAAGACGTTTAATTACGCGTTTGATTTCAGTTATCCCAGTGTTAATCTGTGTAATTATTACAAGCAGGCAAGGAACGATTCGGGAGCACACAGCGTTAAATACACTAATGAATAATTCACAAGTCTTCTTAGCTTTTGCGTTACCATTTTCGATGGTACCATTATTAATGATGACCAATAGTGAGGTGGAAATGGGAAGCCGGTTTAAAAATTCGATAGTTATTCGGATACTAGGATGGGGTTCAGTAATTGGATTGACATATTTAAATTTGATTGGATTGCCCGGCCAAATTGAAGGTTTTTTTGGTGAAAAGGTGACATCAAGCCAACTTGTACTAGCTGATTCTATTGCCTATGTCATTATCGTCGCAGTATTACTACTGTTAGCGTGGACAATTATTGAACTGTATAAAGGAAATAAAAAATATAATCAATTAATTAATGAAAGGTAAGATGCACTATGGAAGGATTTGATGAATTTAAAAATATTTTAGTTAGGGTAGATGAATCAGAAGGAGCTCAAAAAGCCTTTCAATATGCTGTAAAGCAAGCGAGTAAAACTGGAGCCGCATTACTGATTGCCTCAATTTTAGAAATTGAAGAGTTGAATGTTTATGAAGCGTTAGACCCTGAGTACTTGAGCCAGAAACAAAGTCAATTGTTACTTAATTTGGAAAAGTACAAACAATATGCAGAAAATAGCGGTGTAAAAAACATTCAGCTGTACAGTGGAGAAGGTGATCCGGCCGAGGAAATTACTAAGACGATTTTGCCAGCAACATCTGCAGATATCTTAATCATTGGATCGCGATCAATGCATGGAATTAAAGGATATTTTGGTTCGCATGCTACTTATATGGTTAAAAATTCTCCAATCTCAATTACAGTTATTAAGTAAATATTGCAGATAATATGTATTTGGGTCAATATCTTGGACAAATTTTAATAGAGATGGTTATGCTATTTCCTCTCTTGACAGGTCTTCAAACTCCTGTGGAGTTAGATAACCAATCGAACTAATGTAGCTAAATAGCGCTCGTTTGGCTTCTTCAAAATCTGAGTAAGTAGTCGTATAGACCTCTTCTTTTTTCAATGATGCATAGGAAGATTCGATTATTGTATACTGGCTGCATAAATCCGTTTGTAGAACCATTCCTCCTGGAATGTGATAATGCTTTTTGGATTAGAGTCAATAGCTGAGACACTTTTTACGAGAGATTTTTTATGTTAAGCAGCCAGTATCTTTTTCTAAAATTCAACCGGAGACAGATATGCTAAAGCACTGTGAATTCTGTGGTTGTTATAAAATCCTTGAACGTAACTGAAAATTTGTCGCCTTGCTTCTTCAAAAGTTTGATATATTGGTCGTTGGGACACATGTTCTTTCTTCAATAATGCATGGAATGATTCGATTCCTTCGTTATCGTAGGGACAGCCTTTACGGCTGTAGGAATGGTGATAGTTAATTCTTTCAGCCGTTCTTCGTATTCATTACTTGTATACTGCGACCCTAAATCGGTATGCAAAATCAGCCCATTTTCAACATTTCTATTTGAAACAGCGTCCTCAAGGGCTTTTTCTACAATAACAGTCGTCATATTACGATCAAAGTGATAACCGATAATTTTTCTTGAATGAAGGTCCATGATGGTTGAGAGATAGCACCATCCATCGTCTAACGTATGGATGTATGTGATATCAGCTACCCATTTCTGATTCAACCTAGTAGTAGAAAAATCTTGCTTCAATAAATTTTGATAGTTTTTCAAGAGTTTCTTGGCAGGCTTACCTGCTTTGAATTTCTTAATGACAATAGATCGGATCTTTTGACGCCTCATTGATCTCTGAATACATTTCATGCTGATTTTTCGATAGTCTGAATAGTTTTGTGCGAGTATATAATGAATTTTCCCAGCACCGTAGACACGACCACTTTCGTGGTAGACACGGAGGACTCGACGATCCAACAAAACTTGTTCGTTAGCTCTTTTGGATGGGGTCGGATTAATTTTACGATAGTACACAGCTCTAGATATGCCAAGCAGACGACACATTTTTGACACACTGTGATGGCCTGCTTCTCTTTCTTGACGGATGAATTCAATGATTTCTATTTCTTTGCCAGCAGGCCGAGTGATTTTTTTAAGATGAGGAGTTCCTCGTCTTTTTCTTTTAATTGCTTTTTTAAAGCTTTAGCTTCGTCCGGAGTAAGTCCGCCCGGACTTATTCTGGTTGTAACTTGAACCCACTTTAGTATAGTAGAATATCCAACTTCGTATTCTAAGGATAATTGTCGTGCTTATTTTCCTTGTTTGTGCAACTCTAAAATCGTTTCTTAAATTCTTTCGTGTAGCGTTTTGGCATGACGAGACACCTTCCTTTGAGATTAGTTTACCCTCTCTCAAAATCTGTCTCAACTTCTATCCTACATCCAGGACTTAATAGTTATTAACAAACACTATTATGAATATCAATTCATGCGCGGATTAAAATATGCTATCGATACCAGTAGTGTTGTGCTTGCGGATAGTATATAAATTTAATAAAAGATTCATTAAAAAAATTACATATAGGATAATTTTGTAGGTATGAAGTAAAAAAGGAAGCAATTTCTCGGCAAAGTTAACACTGAATGACGAAATGAAATTAGCTTTTGAATTTCCAAAAAAATAAAAACACAAGATCTAGACCTTGCCCCTTTTGGAAAAAAGGGGCAAGCCCCCAAAATCGTCTCAGTCACCCAGTTGTAATAGCCTAAAACTGAATGACACTTAAATAAGTCAAGGAACGGGTAAGTATTTTTTGGCAGACCACCAAAAAATCTCCACCCTCACAGTCCTTGACTTCTTTATTTTTGGCTGTGGGCTGTCGTCGCCGACAGTCAAACCAGTTGTAAAAAATATTGGCTATCTTGCCTGTCGCTAAAATAGTGTACCGCCAAAAAACGCTTGAAAGGAATTTTTCTTTTGCTCGCTTGTTGCTTTGTAAGAATAAGTAGCTATTCTGCAAATAACCCTAATATTTCGTATTTCTCTAAAAAACCAGTGTTTGAGAGGGAAGTTCTACGCTCATTTCAGATTGATCTATGGGTAACTATCCATGAAAATGCCTGTAAACCGCTCTTTTTTCAGTTTTTTTAAAGAGAGAGAAAATAAAAATAAAATACCAACTTTTTACGTATATTAATAACGAAGGACTTAAATATAGGATGATCAAAGGAGGCGTTCTTATGTATGAAGACGAATGGAGAGAATACTATGCAACCAAAAATGAGAGCATACATATTACGAGAAACAAACTCATTTTCCAATGCAATGAAGGAATCGCTCTGTCTAATCATAAAACGGAAATTGAAAGAATCATGCATTGGCACTTAAACTCTTATTACTGGAGTTAAATTCATATGATTTTTAATCTGCAAAAAAGTTTATAGCACCGTCGCTTATACCAGAAAATATAACAAACGCCGCATTGTTTTTTTGTGCACTTTAATGATCTATTCAACTAAGGAATTAAGCTGGCTGTCAAGAGAGTAATATCGTATTGAATCTCAGGTGGAAATTTTCTGCGGTATCTTTTTTGACTGAAATGACATTAGTGTCTTTTGGGGATTGTGTATGTAAGTATTTTTTAAAATCATTTTAACAAGTTTTGGACAAAAATTCTCATGAAAAAACAGAATTTAAATAGCATGATAAATTAGAGAAGATAGTTTAATGTGCTTATAGGAACACCCCACTTTTACAGTCACAATCAATAACCTTGCTACTTTCTTTCGAAATTGATAAGAGTCTAAAGGATTGACAACGCTTGATAGTGAGCATAAACTTAATGTACGCTAGTTAGTTTACAAGTGCAAACTAAAAAAGTATGATGTGTCGTCTCTGAAATTCTCCCTGATTCAAGTCATAACCAGAGTACATATCGGTTATTTTTTGATTCCATATTTTTTCCTTTATGTGCTGAGGATTAAGGGGTACCAATTGTAATTGCGCGTTATATGGTCTTTGTTTAGAATCGCTCTCCAAAAAGCCAATTTTTTTGCATAGAATTTTAGATGTGGTACCATTAATTAGAATTATTATAAATAAGAAGTAGGTATCATTGTTTCAGTACAAAGACTAGGAGGAATGGAAGATGGAAATAGACTACAAGGATCATGGGAAGAAGCCGTATATCATTAATATTGAAGACGCCACCACAGGAAATGATAATTACCGGACGACCATTTGGACAGGCAGTAAACTGCAAGTCACCGTAATGTCCATTCAACCGGGCGATGACATCGGTTTGGAAGTGCACGAAGGCATTGACCAATTTATCCGTATTGAAGAAGGAGAAGGCGTGTGTAAAATGGGGCCTTCTAAAGATAACTTACATGTTCAACAAAAAGTGATGGATGATGACGCCGTATTTGTTCCGGCGGACATGTGGCACAACATCGAAAACACCGGTGATAAGCCGCTCAGACTGTATACCATTTATGCTGGTCCAGATCACCTTGAAGGAACGGTTCACCCTACTCATGAAGACGCCAAAAACGATCCAAACGAACACTGAGGTACACTAGGATGAAACAAAAGCCCTGCACCCGTATGGATGGTCCACTGGTGCAGGGCTTTTTTATAAAGGAGAGAAGTGGTATGAGTGATTCATTGTTTCAATTAGAGAAGGTTGGTTTTCAGGCAAACGGAAACCAAATCCTTCAAGATATCTCTTTTACAGTAAACAAAGGGGAAGTGATTGTTTTTTCTGGTCCTTCTGGAAGTGGAAAAAGTACCCTTTTGAAATTAATTGGTACGCTGCTTTCCCCAACTTCCGGAAAAATTTATTATCGAGGTACGGATCTGCAAAAAATCGATCCTGTGGAGTATAGAAAAGAAGTCTCTTATTTCTTTCAAAACGCTTCTCTATTCGATGAGACAGTTCAAGAGAACTTGTCTTTTCCTGCCCGCATAAGAGAAGAAGGATTTGATCGGGAACGTGCAAAAAAATTGTTAGAACGAGTTCAAATACCTGAAACTTACTTATCGAAAGAGGTCAAGGAACTATCAGGAGGGGAAAAACAACGGGTTGCATTGGTCCGAAATTTGATGTATCAACCGAAAGTGTTGCTCCTGGATGAAGTTACCAGTTCATTGGACCAAGAAAACAGAGCGATTGTCCTTGATTTAGTCCGAGACATGATGAAAGACCAACAAACTACGGTGTTGGCCGTCACTCACAACCAGGAAGAAATCGACCAAGCTTCTCGTCTGATTACTATCAAAGGTGGAAAAATGGAGGAATCGAAATGACAAACAATTTGGAAATCAGTAATCTTTCTTTGCTTTTATCCTCTGTCCTCTTGATAGTTGCCTTGTTGATTGATTACAAAGAGAAATTGGGATTAGGAAACGACATTTTTATTGCGGGAATTCGCGCTGTCGTTCAATTATTCCTTATTGGATATGTATTGAGCTACGTATTACGAGTGGATAACAACTTTCTCACTTTAGCGATGGTTTTGTTCATTGTGTTCAACGCTTCTTATAACGCCCATACACGCAGTGAGGGGATCAACCGCTCTTTTAAAATTTCAACGACGGCTATTGGAGTAGGAACAGCCTTGTCCTTACTCATTCTTGTTTTTTCAGGAGTCATTGACTGGTCCCCTTCCCAAATCGTTCCAATTACAGGCATGATTGCCAGCAGCGCCATGACTGCGATTGGAGTGACCTATCGGTCTTTGAATTCAAAATTTACGGACCAACGCCAACAGGTATTGGAAAAATTGGCATTGGGAGCCAATAAAAAACAAGCGTCCATGAGTATTGTAAGAGAAAGCGTCAAAACGGGCATGGCTCCTTCAATTGACCGAACAAAAACGGTTGGACTTGTCAGCCTACCAGGTATGATGTCAGGGTTGATTTTTGCGGGAATTGATCCTGTTCAAGCGATTCGTTACCAAATTGTTGTGATGTTTATGTTGATTTCAGTTACTGCGATTTCTTCGTTTATTGCTAGTTATATGGCTTACCGTGAGTTTTATAACAATCGCAGTCAATTAATTATATGATTTGGGATGATACACTACTCTTAAAACCAGTGGTTACAATTTTATGTAGTTAAAAGAAGACCTCACGAGAATAATTGCAAAAAG
>NZ_JAKEIT010000049.1 GCF_021474685.1 Tetragenococcus halophilus
AAGCATTTTTTAAAATATTTTAGCTAGAAACTAAATAATATTTCTTTTGTTATAAGCCAATCTTTAAAATTTGTGTTATTATTATTTTTAAGAAGAAGTTTTGAATAGGGGGTTGAATGGTGGAAGAAGAAATAACTTTAAAGCCCTTTCGTCGTGTTTTAAGTGGGTATGAAGTATTATCAAAAACAGCATTAACGATCCAAGATTGCTCTGAGCTTGCTGATAAGTATAAGCAATTTGGCGTTGATGGCTATCGCATTGGTGATTATAGTGGCCCTAGTTATTTAAACCGTTACTTGGAATGTTCTATTAAAAGTGCGCCGATGCTTGTTTATAAGAGAAATATTTTCATTCCGATGGTTTTTCGTGGTGCGAAAGAATCACAACGACTGTTTAGTGAACCTAGTCGTATGCCAGGTTTTTTCGTTTTATTAGACTGGTTGATAGAAAATCGTCCAGAAAAGGCAATTATTAATTATAGGGCACCTGATGAATTTCATTCAGAAAAAATGTATGTAGATAGTGCTTATGTAGCTTTTCGTTTGTCTGAGATCCTTGATGTAGGTGGATTTCCAATCAGCAGATTTGAAAGCTTGGAAGAATTTATTGTATGGAACCGTATTTATCATTTGATTGAAAATGGACAAATTGGTCGCCATAGTCGAATTTTTGATGAAGATAATCCTATGAATGTTTCTGAACTAAAAATGATTTTACAGGTGGTACAGTTAAAATATCCAGAAACAACTTTTTTTATTTGAGCATTTAAAAAGCAGCAACCAACCAGTCAGTATTATTGACCGGGGAGTTGCTGCTTTTTTGACTTTTTATTTTTCTGGAAGTAAATCTTTTTGTTGATAACTATCTGCTTGAACATTTTCTAGTAAAGGTCTGTTTTGTCCAAAGCTAATAATATTTAATTCATGCATGGCACGGGTAGCTATGGTGTAAAAAATGAGTTGATCACTAGCTGAGAAGTTCTCGGCAACATGCCAAGCATATACACGATCAAATTCTAAACCTTTAGCTAAGTAGGCAGGAATAATCACAACTGAACGTTTCATAAACTCATCTTCAGAAGTAATTAGTTGAATATTTTTTTGCGCAGCTTCAGACAGGTGAGTGTATAGTTCTTTACACTCTTGAGTTGTTTTAGCAATGATCGCAGTACGCCATTGTTTTTTTTGCGCCGTTTCATCCCACAAGTTATTTTCAAGCCAGTTTATTCCTTGCACCTGATTTTCGGCATTTACAATTAATGGTTTTGCGCCGTTTCTTGCTGTAGTTTGCACGCGATCTTCTTGCGATAAAAACTGATTAGCAAAGGCTGTGATTTCCTCAGTTGAGCGATAACTTGTGGTTAGTTGATAACGTGTAACTTCATCATTTTCAAATAATTTATCTACTGAATTAACAATTGTTTCATTTCCAAAAACTTTTTGATTTAAATCACCACATAGGGTCATTGAGGCTTTTGGAAATAAGTCTTTTAACAGTGCTGCTTGTGCAGGAGGAAAGTCCTGCATTTCATCAATAAAGATAAAACGAACCTTCTGCTCATTAGTCATTGGGTAGATATTTCTCAAAAGTGAAAAGTAGAGTAGTGCATCTTCTTGTAACATCTCTTTATTTTTCATTTGTTGGCGAACTGTTTGAATGCTATCTTCCCAAGCTCTAGCAGAGATCCCCTGTTCTTTTAAAATATTTTCAGGAAATTGTTTTAAAAAGTGGATATATTGTTTGGCAAAATTGATAAAGCGAAAGTTATTGACTTTTTGCATCATCGAACGAAATTTCTTTTTAACAATTTCTTGTTTTATTTGTTTCCTTAATTGCTTTTCCTTTTCTTCAGAGTCATCAAGGTTAGGGTTGTTTTCATAAATTTCTTCAAGTTTTTCGGTTGCCTGTTCTTTTACCCAATTTTTTTTCGCTTCATCTTTTTGCAAGCCACTAACTTTCTTTAATAATTTCGTTTGTAAAAGTTGTATTCTTTGATAGAGCGGAAGCTTTGCGTTGGTTTCTTTGTACCATTGGCGTATTTGTTCTTTTTTAATGTAACTTTCACCGTTGATTTTTAAGTCACGAAAAATAGGACCAAAATTAGTAATAGATGTCACATAAGGTTGGATTTCATCAAGTACGCTTAAGCCATTTTTTATTGTTTGGATCGGGTTATTTTGACCACTTAAAAATTGTTCTTCTTCTTGCGCTACATTTTTAATCGTATAATTAGGAACGAGCTTTTGTAAAAAGTTGGTAAAAGTTTGGGTAGGTACTTCACTTTCACCTAAAGAAGGCAATACCATTGAAATATAATCTGAAAATAAGTGATTCGGAGAAAAGAGTAATACTTGATCGACCCTTAACCAGTTTCTATGGTGATACAATAAAAAGGCAATACGTTGTAATAAAGCAGAAGTTTTTCCACTGCCTGCGATCCCTTCAATGATCATATATTTGCTGCTTGTATCCCGAATAATTTGATTTTGCGCTTTTTGAATCGTTGAAACAATGTTTTTCATTTGAGGAGATGACGTGTCATCAAGGATATCCAACAAGAACTCGTCGTTGATCATTTCAGAAGTATCAACCATCGAAAGAAGTTCTCCATTTTGAATTTTGAATTGACGTTTTAACAACAAATCAACATAAAAGGTTTCTTTATTGGCTATATAGGAAGCTTTCCCAAGTTCTCCTTCATAATATAGATTAGCGATGGGCGCGCGCCAGTCAATGACGATCGTGTCATCTTTTTTGTCTCTTAAAGAAGCAATTCCTAGATATAATGTTTCTGTTGGTTCTTGTTCTTCTTTAAAGTCGATTCTTGCAAAATAGGGAGATTGCGCCATCGTTTCTAGTGTATTCATTCGTTTTTCTTTGGCTTCAGCGCTTTGATAACGTAAAGCTAATTCATGTTCGTGCTGACGATATTCAACCACAGATTCATAAAAGGATTCCTCAGTGGCAGTATTAATCGTATTTTCACTTACTTCTTTTAGTTGGTTTTTCATAGATTTTTCTAGTTCTTCTTGCTGATTTTTCAACAACTCTTCTTCGTTTTCAATCAACGAAATCGTTTGTGCTAAGTGTTTTTCTTCGTATTGGCGTTCGCTCATGAACTTACCTCCAATTGATAAGTTTTTCTATCTAATATAGAAATTTCCATCATAAAATTATAGCATAATTTAAGCTTATACGCGAAAGAATACGCTATAACCAAAAGAAGAAGGATCAATAAATGAAGTTACCTTATCTATCTTAAGATTTATAAGTTAATGGATGCAATTGTTCATTTACTTATGGTATACTTTCAATTAAATATTACGTATGAAAATTTTGAGAAAGAAAGTGGTTTTAGCTGTGGATACAAAAGTAAATGAACAATTTTTACCTCTTTTATTAGGTAGTGATATAAATGTTTATGGAATGGCGCGTTCATTTCATGAAGCATATGGGACGATTTCAGAAGCGCACGGTGCTGGAAAGCTTTCTCCGACAAAATATAGCAAAATCGTCAATGTTCATTCTCATCCTGGTTTTTCTGAACCAGAAGGCTTTATGAAAGTCATGCGTGAATTGATGGCACAATACAAGGAGGATCCTCGTAAGATTATTTTAGTTCCTTGTGGCGATGGATATACCGAATTGATTACGCATAACAAAGAAGAACTGAGTCAACGTTTTATTTGTCCAACTGTAGATGCAAAGACGCAAGAAACATTGGAAGATAAAGCAGCATTTTATAAAACTTGTGAAAAATATGGTCTACCTTATCCAGATACTCTTATTATCACAAAAGACATGGTGGAAAAAAATTCCTCTGTTGAATTACCTTTTGGTTTTCCAGTGGCTTTGAAACCGTCAGATAGCGTTGAGTACTTGGATGTTGATTTCGAAGGACGAAAAAAAGCCTTTATTTTGTATTCGCAAGAAGAAGTGGATGATATTTTAGCTAAAGTTTACCAAGCAGGCTATACTTCTGAAATGATTTGTCAAAATTTTATACCTGGTGATGATTCACGGATGCGTGTATTAAATGCTTATGTGGATCACAATCATAATGTACGAATGATGTATTTAGGTCATCCTCTATTAGAAGACCCTACACCAGAAGCAGTGGGAAATTATGTGGCAATTATGCCGGATTATAATGAAAAAGTTTTTGACCAAATGAAAAGTTTTTTAGAAAAAATCGAATATGTAGGGTTTGCCAATTTTGATATGAAATATGATGAAAGAGACGGCGAATATAAATTATTTGAAATTAACTTGCGACAAGGTCGAAGCAGTTTCTGCGTAACATTAGGTGGCTATAATCTAGCAAAATACTTAGTAGAAGACTATGTATTAGAAACGCCTTTTACAGAAACGACCTATGCTCAAGGAGATAAACTTTGGCTAGGTGTGCCAGAAAAAATCTTAAAACAATACATTGCAGAAGGCCCCGATAAAGAGCGTGCGATGCAATATTTAGCAGAAAATAAATATGGCAATACTTTATACTATAAAAAAGATATGAATTTAAAACGCTATTTACTTGTCAAACGGATTTTTTATTTATATCATGATAGATATAAAAAATACTTTAGAAAGAAATAGATAATAATGGAAAACTTTTTTACAATTTTAGGTGGAATGGGAACACTGGCCACTGAGAGCTTTGTACATGTACTCAATGAGCGAACGCCTATCCATTCTGATCAAGATTATTTAAATTACCTTTTAGTAAATCACGCAACAGTGCCTGATCGAACAGATTTTATTTTGGGAAAATCGGCAGAGGATCCTTCTAGTGTGCTAAAAGAAGATTTAAGGCAGTATACTAAACTTCAACCTGATTTTTTTGTATTAACATGTAATACCGCGCACCATTTTTTTGATGAATTACAAGAAGTGACTGATATTCCAATTTTGCATATGCCACGCCTTGCTGCAGAAGTAACGAGTCAAAAATTTGGTAAAAAAACAGGGAAAACACGTGTAGGTTTGTTAGCGACAGAAGGAACGATCAAGACCAAAGTTTATGAAAACGAGTTGAATAAATTCGATCATTTGGATGTTGTTTTGCCTGATGCTGATCTGCAACAAGATGTTACAAATCTGATTTATCGAGATGTAAAGGAAAATCATTTTTGTAATGAAGAATTGTTCTATCAAATATTGCAAAAAATGACAGAAGTGTACAATTGTGATGTCATGGTTTTAGGATGTACGGAGTTGTCATTAGTACAAGAAGCCGCACAAAATGAAAAATATTCGGTAGTGGATGCACAGTCAGAACTAGCCAATGAAACACTTCGGCTTGCTTTAAAAAATCGGGAATAAATAGTTTAAAACAGCAAGGGATGCGATAATCCTTGCTGTTTTTAATTACTGATATACTTAGGTGGATGGTTGACTTTTGTAAGGAAAGTAAGAAAATCCTTAAAGTCAAAAATCAATGTTTTATCATTTCTATTTGGATGGAAACTGATTTCTCCTCTTACAGGAACCTGTTCGTCTATGATTAATTGTACCTTTTGCTCTTTGTCAAATAACAAACCCAAAGGTGAGACAGCTCCTTGGGTAGTATGTAAAATTTGACTTAATTTTTGCTCAGAAACAAAGGACAAGTGTCTTTCATCGACTTCTTGTGCGATTGTTTTTAAAATGGCGCGTTTATCTTCTGCTAGGATTACTAAATAAAAGCCGTTTTTTCCTTGTAAAAATAGATTTTTTACTCTGGTTCCTGGTATATCAAAGTCAATTTCGTTTATAGTATAAACTGCTTTGTGTGTTAGCAATTGATAGGAAATATCAACTTCATTCAAAAAATTATAAATTTGATGTTGGGCTTTTTGACTGATATAGTCTTTTTTTAATATAGCGTAGTATACACCGTCAACAAGGCCGCGATTATTGACCAAACGTTGTCGAAGCGTTCCTTCATAACGCATTCCAGCTTTTTCCATGACTTTTCCTGAAGGCATATTATCTGCATCGTGAATAGCTTCGATTCGTTTAAAATCATTTTGGTCAAATAAATAAGCGATCACTTCTTCTAATGCTTCACTAGTGTAACCTTTACACCACCAATTTTGTCCAATACAATAACCGATTTCTGCAACCTCGGCTGTTTTATCAGCAATACTTGCTGAAATTGTACCAATAAGCTGTTGACTTGCTTTTACTTCAATTCCCCAGAAAAAATAATCAACATCGATATAATTTTTTTGATATTCACTTAAATTATTTCTAACATCTTTGACTGTTTGATAAGGCTTCCAGTTAAGATATTTGGTCACCTTAGCATCGTTAGCCCAGTGATCAAACATTTGTTGTGCATCTTCAGGTGTTAGAAGGCGTAGGTTTAAACGCTTGGTTTCTAATCGGATAGTGCCGATATTTTCCACTTTCTTTCTCCTTTTTTACTATTCAAAATAGCCAGTATTATTTTCTTGCATTAATTGTACTAATTGTTCTCGGGTCGTCCTTTTTCGGGAAAGTACTGGTAAATCATCAAGGGCAAAGTAATGCATTTGGTTAGTTTCTAGATTTTCCATAAAAGAACCAGAGAGGATTTCGCAGTCAAATACTAATTTGTAATATTGAAAAGCTTGGGGGATATCTTTACGTAAATTGGTATCAAAAATGGCTTTTAATTGTTTAACTTCTACCTTAAGGCCGGTTTCTTCATAGACTTCTTTACGGGTGTTTTCCTTAGGAGAAAAGCCAACGTCTGCATAACCGCCAGGTAAAGACCACTCGAGTGTCTTGCTATCTTGTACAAGCAATACTTTATTATCTTGAGTGATCAATGCTCGAACATCTACTTTAGGCGTTTGATAACCAGATTCATGGGAAAATAAATCATAAATCACTTCTTGAGGTTCATTACCAAGGCTTTGAATTAATTGTAGGGCTAAGTCGTTTAACTCTTGATAACGGACCAGATCAAATTGATCGTTGCCATAATGTAAGCCTGCTTGTGCGATAGAAAGTAATTCTTTATAGCTTGCTAGATAGTCCATTGCCGTCATCCTTTTTAAATATTTGTTTTTTATTGTAGCATCAAGTTATAATAAAGGAAATAAGAAAAGGAGACGATTTTTTATGGGAAGTTTACAAATAAAGCGTGCTTATGAAGATGTAGAACCTTCTGATGGCAAACGAGTTTTAGTCGATCGTATGTGGCCACGAGGGATCAAAAAGGAAAAATTAGCGTTAGCTTTATGGGAAAAAGATATTGCTCCTACAAATGATTTACGAAAAGAATTTGGTCATGACCCAGAAAAATTTCCTTGGTTTGAAAAAGAGTATAAAAAAGAATTAAATAATAACGATAAAACACAAGAATTTGTTGAACAAATCGCAGACTGGTTGCAAGAAGATAATGTAACACTTATTTATGGTGCAAAGGACAAAAAATATAATCAAGCGGTGGTTCTAAAAGATTATCTGCAAGAAAAGGTAGCTAGTTAATGAAAGCATACGAGCTAAAAGAAACTAAAGATATCGCTTTGGAACAATTATTACATTTGTATCAAAGCGTGGGTTGGGATAATTATACTAGCGTACCTGATAAACTTAAAAGAGGTGTAGAATGTTCGTTAAAAGTGATCACTGCTTGGGCGGATGAACAGCTTTTAGGTTTAATTCGTGCAGTTGGCGATGGTTCTACCATTTTGTATATTCAAGATCTATTGGTTTTACCTGAATATCAAAATCAAGGTATAGCTTTTATGCTGATGAATCAAATGTTAGCAAGCTATCCGCAAGTTCGCTAAAAAGTATTAATGACCGAAGAAGCCGCTGATGTGCGTTATTTTTATGAAAAATGTGGGTTTTATTCAGCTGATAAAGGTGTAGGTGTAGCTTTTTATCGATTTGATTAAGGAAAAATTAACGCTTAGCACTTGCAAAATATTTTGAGAAGTGGTTAAATAAAGCTATAAATGATTGATGAGAAAGCCAACCAAACTTGTGCGACTTTTATAAGAGAGGAAAAGCTAGGCTGAAACTTTTCTAAAAGCAACCCAAGTAAGGACCACTTTTGAAACCTTTGTTGAAACAAAGGCGGGTCGCGCCGTTATAGCTAATGAGGGATACAAATTTTGTATCCAAAGATAGGTGGAACCGCGAAAATAATCGCCCTAGTATTATGATAATACTAGGGCTTTTTTTATTGCAAAATAAACAGGAATTTGTAATTAAACGCGCTTTTTTCATCAATTAAAATAAATATCAGGAGGAAATAAATATGTTAAAAATCACCTTTCCAGATAATTCTGTAAAAGAATTGGAAACGGGAATTACACCTAAAGCGATTGCTGAAGGCATTAGCAAAAGCTTAGCTAAAAAAGCATTAGCTGCAAAGTTTAATGGTCAGTTGATCGACTTAGATCGTCCTATTCTTGAAGATGGTACGATTGAAATTGTTACACCTGATCATGAAGATGCGCTAGGAATTTTACGGCATTCAGCGGCTCACTTAATGGCAAATGCGATGCGTCGCTTATATCCTAATATTCACTTTGGAGTAGGCCCCGCGATTGAATCAGGTTTTTATTATGATACAGACAATGGTGAAAATCCTGTAACTTCAGAAGATTTACCTGCGATTGAAGCAGAGATGATGAAAATTGTAAAAGAAAATAATCCTATCAATCGTAAAGTGCTGACTAAAGAAGAAGCCCTTGATCTTTTTGGAGATGACCCTTATAAGGTAGAATTGATTAACGATATGCCAGAAGATGAACAAATCACAGCTTATGAGCAAGGTGATTTTATCGATTTATGTCGTGGACCGCATGTTCCATCAACAGGTCGTATTCAAGTGTTTAAATTACTTTCGGTAGCGGGAGCTTATTGGCGTGGTAATTCAGATAATCAAATGATGCAAAGAGTCTACGGTACTGCTTTCTTTGATAAAAAGGATTTAAAAGCTTATATTGAGCAAAGAGAAGAAGCTAAAGAACGTGATCATCGCAAACTAGGTAAAGAACTGGGTTTGTTTATGCTATCTTCAGAAGTAGGCTCAGGTTTGCCTTTCTGGTTGCCAAAGGGAGCGACCATTCGTCGCGTTATCGAACGTTATATTGTTGATAAAGAAGTAAGTTTAGGCTATCAACATGTTTATACACCGATCATGGCTAATGTCGATTTTTATAAACAATCGGGCCACTGGGATCACTATCATGAAGATATGTTTCCACCGATGGACATGGGCGATGGCGAAATGCTGGTTTTACGTCCGATGAATTGTCCTCACCATATGATGGTTTATAAAAACGATGTTCACTCTTACCGTGAGTTACCTATACGTATCGCAGAATTGGGACAAATGCATCGTTATGAAAAATCTGGCGCATTATCTGGTTTACAACGAGTGCGTGAAATGACCTTAAACGATGGCCATACTTTCGTACGTCCTGATCAAATCAAGGACGAATTCAAAAGAACGCTAGAATTGATGACAGCCGTATATAAAGATTTTAATATCAATGATTATCGTTTCCGCTTGAGTTATCGTGATCCTAATGATAAAGAAAAATATTTTGACGATGACCAAATGTGGGAGCATGCCCAAGTTGTTTTAAAAGAAGCTTTAGATGAACTAGGTGTTCAATACTATGAAGCTGAAGGCGAAGCAGCGTTTTATGGTCCTAAATTAGACGTGCAGGTAAAAACTGCTTTAGGAATGGAAGAAACTCTGTCTACTATCCAGTTAGACTTTTTGATGCCAGAGCGTTTTGACTTAACTTATGTAGGAGAAGATGGAGAAAATACGCACCGTCCTGTTGTTATCCATCGAGGGATTGTTTCGACTATGGAACGCTTTGTTGCTCACTTGACGGAAGTGTATAAAGGTGCTTTTCCAACTTGGTTAGCACCGATTCAAGCGACGATCATTCCAGTTTCTGTCGATTTACATGCTGACTATGCTTATGAAATTAAAGGCCGTTTGCAAGAAAAAGGGATTCGAGTAGAAGTTGACGACCGTAATGAGAAGATGGGTTATAAAATCCGTGCGGCACAAACACAAAAGATTCCTTATCAAATTGTTGTAGGTGACAATGAAATGACAGAAGCCACAGTTAATGTGCGTCGTTACGGTAGTAAAGAAACAGAAGTCCAATCAGCCAATATGTTTATCGATGCGATTGTAGCTGATGTGAATAATTATAGCAGAGTATAAAAAAGAAGTTGAGATTTCAGATGAATTTGCTGAAATTTCAACTTCTTTTTAAGTAGGTTATATTCAACTAATGAACAAGGAATGTTTTCTCATTTGATTCCCTGAACAAGCAATGTTTTCCATTTTTGTTACTTGTTCAATAACTTAATAAATCATAAGAACAAATAGGTTTTACTATTGTTTAAATTCTCCTCTTTTACATACAAAAAATGCATGAAGCTTGAGTTTATGCAAATTTTGTGCTATAT
>NZ_JAKEIT010000050.1 GCF_021474685.1 Tetragenococcus halophilus
AGATTTGATTTTTCATGTAAAAAGGCGTTAGAAGAAGAGAATTTTCTTTTTTTCTAGCGTCTTTTTTTGAATGAAATGAAATATAATGGACAGTTAATATGATACAATATGATTAAAAAGATAAAGGAGGAGGATTTTTGAAAGGACAAATCCAAAAAGCACTCAGTGGATTTTATTATATTTATTCAGAAGGTGAAATTTATCAAACAAGAGCTCGTGGAAATTTTCGTAACCGAAAAATCACTCCTTTAGTAGGTGATTATGTTGTTTTTGAAAGTGAAAATTTGACGGAAGGCTATTTACTTGAAATTTTGCCAAGAAAGAATCAATTATTACGTCCACCGGTGGCAAATGTCGATCAAAGTGTTATCGTAATAAGCCTAACTGAACCTCAATTTTCTTATTTTTTATTGGATCGTTTTTTGGTAAGTATTGAGTATGAAGATATTGAACCGATTATTTATTTAAGTAAGGCTGATTTATCGGTAGCGCCTGAGTTGATTGAGGAAATTGCCACGACCTATAGGAAAATAGGTTACACAGTTATTATTTCAACTGAAGAAAAAGCAATGTCAAATTTACAAAATTTATTTCCTCATCGTTTAACTGTTTTTACTGGTCAGTCTGGTGCAGGAAAATCTGCTTTGTTAAATCGTTTAATGCCCCAGTTAAATTTGGCAACAGCAGAAATTTCTGATGCGCTAGGACGCGGCCGTCATACAACTCGTCATGTTGAATTGCTTCCTGCTGCAGACGGATTAGTCGCTGATACGCCAGGCTTTAGTGCAATTAATTTTTCTACAATTACAGAAAGAGAGTTAGCGAAACAGTTTCCCGAATTTGTGCAGGCCTCAAGCTATTGTCGTTTTCGGGAATGTCTGCATTTAAACGAACCTGACTGTGAGGTTAAACGACAAGTAGAAACAAATGATATTGCTAAGAGTAGGTATGATAATTATGTGTATTTTTTAGATGAAATAAAAAATAGAAAACCTGTTTATAAAAAGAAAAGGTAGGGATATAAAGATGAAAATTTCACCGTCTATTTTAAGCGCTGATTTTGCAAATTTACAACGGGATATTGAACTAGTAGAGGAAAATGGAGCAGATTATATTCATGTAGATGTCATGGATGGACATTTTGTACCTAATATTACATTTGGTCCAGATGCGATCAAAGCGATTCGACCTGTAACTAAATTACCATTAGATACGCATTTAATGATTGAAAATCCGGAAAGTTATATAGATGACTTTGCTGAGGCAGGAGCTGATATCATTGGTGTGCATGCTGAAGCGACAGCCCATATTCATCGCGCGTTACAAATGATAAAAAATAAAAATGTTCAAGCAGAAGTGGTTATCAACCCTGGCACATCTGTTGATTCTATTTATCATGTATTATCTATGGTGGATCAAATACTTGTTATGACAGTTAACCCGGGTTTTGGCGGTCAATCTTTTATTAAAGAAACGCTTTACAAAATTGAGCAATTAGCTAAGTTAAAGGTTGAAAACGGTTATAAATACGATATAGAAGTCGATGGTGGAATTGTTCCTGAGACCGCAAAGCAATGTAAAGCAGCAGGCGCAAATGTCTTTGTTGCTGGTAGTTATATTTATAGTGCAGAGCAACCTAAAAAACAAATTCAACTTTTGAAAGAAGCGGTTGAATAATGAATATTTTACTAGCAGCGGGAGGTCCAATTTCTAAGTGGCCAGATATAGAGACAAATTATGATTTGTATGTCGGCGTTGATCGGGGAAGCTTTTTTTTACAACAAAAAGGATTGCCTCTAGATGTTGCTGTTGGTGATTTTGATTCCTTGGATTCACAAGAGCAAACGGATGTTTTTGATTTAGCTAAAAAGGTAATAACTTCCCCTGCGGAAAAGGACGATACAGATACACAGCTGGCTTTAGAAATGGTCTTAAAAGAATATCCAAATGCTAAAATTACAATAGTTGGCTCAACCGGTGGAAGAATTGATCATTTTTTAGCAAATTTATGGATAGTGTTAGAACCACGATTTGCCAAATATTGTCAAAATATTTATTTACAAGATAGACAAAATACAATTGCCTTTTTACTACCGGGAGAGCATACAATTACAAAAGAAGTTGACAAGCAATACTTAGCTTATTGCTGTCTAACACCGGTCTCTGATCTAACGTTAACTAAAAGTAAGTATACCTTGGATAATCAACAAGTGCTATATCCCACTTCTTATGCAAGTAATGAGTTTATGGGAAGTCAAGCAGGTGTTACTTTTTCAAAAGGAATTATTGCTGTTATTCAAAGTAAAGATGGATGATAAATGCAACACATTATTTTCTATAAAAATAGTTTAAAAAAAGTTAAGAGTGTCTAGTTATCTTTTGTTTAGTGCTATTTAGTGGTACAATCTATCCATTGAGTTTGAAGTAATTGAGGTGCACTTGTGAAAAAATTTAATCCAAATAAAAATATTATTATTACCTTAATTATCGTAATTATTATCGTTACTGTTTTAAGTATCACTATGGCTAGACGTGCTGTTGCTCAAAAGACTTCTTTTGCGCAGGTAATTGTCAATGATACTGTTGCTGTGGTGGATAAAACTTTGTATACCCCGGTGCGTTGGTTTGAAAATGGTGTGGCGTCTATTCAAGATTTGTTTGTTACCTATCAAGAAAATGAACGTTTAAAGGGTAAAATCGATAATTACGATGAAGTTGTTCAGCAAAATGAAAGTCAGAAAAGAGAGATTTCAAATTTAAAGGAAGAATTAGATTTGAATGAAACGCTGACAAATTATGAAAAAAAACCGGCTAATGTGATCTCGCGTTCACCAGATTCTTGGCAAGATATGATGATTGTTGATCAAGGTTCAGAAGAGGGGATCAGCGACAATATGGCTGTCATGGCCAAAAATGGCTTAATTGGTCGAGTTCTTGAAGTTAACGCACATTCTTCAAAAGTAGAATTATTAACTTCTGATAACCAGACGAGTAATCATTTCCCAGTTCGAATAACAACTGAAGATGGAGATGCTTTTGGTTTGCTAAAAGGCTATGATCGGCGTAATCAAGCATTGGTTGTTGAGGAATTGACTGGTGAAAGTGATATTAAAGAAGATGATACAGTGCAAACATCTGGACTTGGTGGTAATTCTCCATCAGATCTGAATGTTGGAAAAGTCATTGAGGCAGAGCCTGATGATTTTGGCTTAGATAGAAAAGTTTATGTTCAACCTGCAGCTGATGTTAATGATGTGTCAGTTGTTACAATCATCGAGCGCACAGTAGGTGAAGACTAATATGGATAAAGTTAAAAAACAATATGTGGCAGCTCCGATTTTCTTTTTGGTTATGTTATTAGATAGTCACTTGACTCGTACCTTTTTGGCTTGGAGTAGTGAGGCTAATATTTGGAAGACACATTTACTATTATTGATATTGATGTTTTGTGTTCCAAAATTTTCAAAACGCTATATGATAACAACAACTATTATCCTGGGGACTATCTTTGATTTATATTACATAGGAGTCTTAGGGATTTATGCGGTTAGTTTACCGTTAGCTGTTTGGGGGATGTATCTATTATACGATCTTCTTTACCAAAATATTTTTACTATGTTTTTTGGCTGGATTATTTTAGTAACAGCTTATGAATTAGCGGCGGCGGGTATACAAGTCGTTTTTAAAATTTCGATGATCAACCCTGTTTTTTTTGCTACCAACTTTTTAGGTCCAACTTTGTTAGTTAATATTTTATTCTTTTTCATTATTTATTACATTGTCAAGGTGCTATTCCGCTGGGAGTAGCACCTTTTTTAAGTCAAAATTATGACGAATGGTTAAAATATATTTCAGAATTGAAATATATTTGTAACAATTCTTTTATTGTAATGTCATATTGCTGTGTTACAATCATTTTATCGGTGAAAAAGAGTTTAAGAATTCTTATACTTCTTAAGCAATTATAAAATAAAGTTAAGGTTGGAGGAATGAAAAGTGAAGAGACGTGTATTGACGGCGTTACTATCATGCTCATTAACACTTGCTGCAGTTGCAGCTCCAAGCGTAGTCTTGGCTGATGATTTTGACCAGCAAATTGAAGAAAAAAGTAAAGAAATTGATGACTTGCAAGGAAAACAAGCAAGTGTTCAATCAGAAATTGATTCATTAGAAGGAGAAATTTCTGGTATTAATGAAAAGGCACAAAACTTGCTTGCAGAGCAAGAAGAATTGGATGAGCAATCTAAGCAATTGGAAAATGAAATTGCTGATTTGCAAAAGCGTATCGACAAACGCGAAGAAGCAATTCGTGAACAAGCTCGTGATGTACAAGTGAATGGTTCAGATACCAATATTGTTGATGCAGTTTTAAATTCTGATTCATTAACAGATGCATTCGGACGTGTACAAGCAATGAACACGATCGTAGATGCTAATAATGATTTAATAGAACAACAAAAAGAAGATAAAAAAGCTGTTGAAGATAAAAAAGCTGAAAATGATGAGAAGCAAAAAGAAATTCAAGCTAATCAAGCAGCTTTAGAAGAACAAAAAGGTCAATTGCAACAAAGCCAAGCAGATTTAGATTATAAAAAAGCTGATTTAGCTTTACAAGAATCTTCTAAAAATGACGAAAAAGAAGATCTTCAAAAACGTAAAGATGAAGCAAAAGCGGAATTAGCACGCATCGCTGAAGAGCAACAACGCGCTGAAGAAGCACGTCAACAAGCTGAAGCTCAACAAGAAGCTGATAAAGCAGCTGCTCAAGAAGCAGAGCAAACTGAAGCTCCTGCAGAAGAAGCAGAAGTACCAGCTGAATCAAGCGAAGTAGAAGCA
>NZ_JAKEIT010000051.1 GCF_021474685.1 Tetragenococcus halophilus
TTAATAAGTACTTCATTTTCATTAATTTGTGGTTCAGCAACTTCTCCATACTGTAATACTGAAGAATCACCAAATTCATTAAAATATAGTGCTTTCATAATTTGTTTTTCTCCTTTTTCTT
Source organism: Tetragenococcus halophilus (assembly GCF_021474685.1). GTDB lineage: Bacteria > Bacillota > Bacilli > Lactobacillales > Enterococcaceae > Tetragenococcus > Tetragenococcus halophilus_B. Next base: position 122 of record NZ_JAKEIT010000051.1, read on the forward strand.
ATAATTCACTCTTTATTTAAATACAAGTTTGTCTTGATTAATTAAACCCCTTTTTTAAACAACATAAATGAATAACCAAATGGGAAAAGATCTACTACAACAATTGGGTTATTAGAAACCATCTTTGTTGTAAGAATGCGTTTAAAATAAATATTAGTCCACTAATAATCAACTAGCCATGCGGTTTGTTTGATTCCAATTCTCTTTACTATTTAGCTTCCAAAGAATTCTGATTCCATTTCACTACTACTAGCAGGTTTTTCCCTCCAAATAATGCACGTTAATTTCTACTTTGATATCTCATATTTATTGTATTCATATTCGTAATATTAGAATTAAAAAAACAGGAAACGTTATAATTTCCCGCTTCTAAAGATTGTAACAACTTACCTGTTTAATGAAAGAATTTAACCTAGCATGCTTTTTTATATTAAGTTTATTTTAATAAGCAAATTGCTAATTTGCTGCCATTTTGTTTTCTGTTAACCTCATATGATCTCTTATAATTTCTCCATCATCTGTAGGTTTGTAATCGACAATATAAACTGTCCCACTGATTACCTTATCAATAGTCACTGTTGCATCCTTCATTCCTTCCATGTGATCAGCTGGAATAACAGTATTTTCTAATTTCTGCTGCACTCCCCATTTATGATATGCAACTTTTTTTATATCACAACCTTATCTAAAAAAGTTGATTTAAGATTTCTTAAAAGAACAATTTTAGGCAGCTGCTTTTTTCACTGTTTCTGGTTGAGAATTACTTGCTTTAGTTTTCGTCCTCACTGGTTTAAAGCCTTTCAAATTGTAGTACATTGAATAGTACGGAAACTGAGCTTAAACTCATGGCCGCTCCGGAAAACATTGGATTTAGTAGCAGGCCGCCAAATAAGTGTAGAATACCCAACGCAATTGGTACATCCATCAAATCACTACGCATTAATACAATATCCGCTGATTCGATTGCTACGTCCGTGCCTGATCCAATCGCAACACCTACGTCTTATTGTGTTAGAACAGGCGCGTCATTGATACCATCACCGACCATAGCTATATGAAGTCCTTCATTTTGTAATTTTTGCACTTCGTTAGCTTTGTCTTCGGGTAGAACTTCACTGAATACGCGATCAATCCCCACTTGCTTAGCAATGACTTCAGCCGTTTTTGTATTATCTTCTGTGATCATCGCAACTTGCAAGCCCATATTATGCAATTTATCAGTCGCTGCGATACTATTTCCTTTTACTGTATCGGCAACTGCAATAATGCCAATCAAACAATTATCCTCTGTAATAAATATTGGGGTTTTTCCCTCATTAGCTAACTGGTCAGTAACTTCTTTATCAATCTTAACCTGAACAGTTTTTTTATCTTTTATACTCATGATAAAACGCCCTTATCAATAACATTATCATTAAAAAAGGAGTCAGACAGCAAAAATTCCCATCTGACCGTTTCTTTTTCATAGCTTTGTCGTATCATAGGAAAGATTTTCGTGAACTGCGTTTTTTTCAACATTAAGGTAGAAGGCGTGTCTCTTACTATCCAAAACAACTAATACAAAATTTATTAAAAGTGGTAGTGTAATAAACCAAATACTATGAACACCGTAAAAGCGCCATAACAAATAACTAATTAGTACACCTAAATAAAAATTCACACACGTACCTCCATATAATTTTGCCTTTTCAATTTTTTCTCTTCTTTCGGGATTACCTTGGGACAGCAAAAAATAATCAATGATGGATATTGTGGCCTGCTTTAAATTATTCGTACAAAAAACGGTAGCGCTAGGGTACCCCTTTGCTCCTTTAAATATACACCATTGAAATGCCGTTGCAAAAAACACTGGGTAAAGAGCTACCACTGGATTCATACTAAGAGGGAAAAAACCAATCAAAATGGCAGCAATTAAATCAAAAGAAATAGAAAAATAGCGTAAATCTATCTTAGTTTTTCTTTCCATGATCGTAGCTGATATGATCCCACTCATAAAAAGTAGCGCAGCTACGATGCGGAATACGCCTTCTGACATATTCTTGCCTAATATATTTCTTACGACTTCAATTAAATTTGCTGTCTGCGCTTGTCCGAAATTCCCCATACGACTTGTAATTGCATACATGCCAAAAAAGCCGCCACAAAGAGCAATAATGTAATGAATATATACATCAAGACGCTTCAAATTACTAAAAATACTTTTCACCTACAAAATCTCCCTATATCTATCCTCTGTTTTTCATATATAATCAAACGCAATTGTATTGTGTTAGGCGCTCAATAAAACATTACAATTTTATCATAAATAGTGAAAAAATATAATCAGTTAAGGACGTTAACAGCTACTACCAATTAAAATAGCTGTTTATTGGAAAAATTTAGATATCTTTTAATGATCGCGTTCTAAACGTTTCTATATTTTTTATAGAAACGTTTTTTCGAATTCAATCAATTGAATTTTAACTTGATCTAAAGAATCAATGCTAGGATTTTCAAATATTCGAGACCAAGCAGTAATGACATTTCCAAAAAATGCACCCTTTAGTAAATCATAAGGATCATCCTTACTAGATGGAAAATCAGGAAGTATTTTCAAGGCTTTAAAAAAAATTTGAGATTGAAAATCAGGTTCAGAGTTAAGTTTTTTCATTAAATTCATATAATTTACTTTATCTGTATATGAAGCACTATCTAGCACTTCAATTACTTTTTGAATCATTTCTTTTAATGTGTAATCTTTTCCTAAAAATTCATCCAGCGTGTCTTTCAATAAATCATTATTACTTAAAAATAAAATTTCACTTTTCGTTTTAAACGTTCTAAATAAAGTACTTCGTGAAATATTTGATTCTTGCGCGATTTTTTCCATACTTGTTTTGTTATAACCATGTTCTTCAAATAAATGATCGGCAATTTCAAGAACATGCTTTTTTATATCTTTATCCATTTATTCCCCTCCAAAATATTGTAATTTTATTGTATCATAATATTTTTTACATTGACACTGAGTTTCAACGAAGGTAAGATATAGTAAAGAAACTCAGTGTCAAATAAATGAAAAAGGATGAAGGATATGGAAAACAAAAAAGTTTTAGTATCTGGAGCTAGTATGGCCGGACTTACATCAGCGTACTGGTTAAACGAAAATGGTTTTGACGTAACAATCATTGAAAGGGCAAGCAAAATACGAGGCGGCGGTTATCCTATAGATATAAGAGGAAGTGCTATAAATATAGTCCAAATGATGGGGATCCATGAAGAACTGAACGCCCAAAATTTAAATAATATGAAGTTTAATATTCTAGATAGTCAAAATAATATCATTTCGAAATTTACAGATGAGTCAATGAAAGACAATAAGGATATTGAAATTCCAAGAGGTGATCTAACTCATGCCCTGTATAAAGCAGTACAGGAGAAAAATATAAAAATTATTTTTAATGACTCTATTAAAACAATAGTCTCTTTGAATAATGGGGTCGAAACTGAATTGGAAAGTGGCACAAAAAAGCAATATGATTTAGTGGTTGGAGCAGATGGTATTCATTCCAATACAAGAAAACTAACGTTTGGTAAAGAAGAAAAATTCACCAAATATTTAGGTCATTGTTTTACAGGTTTCACTATGGAAAATTATTTAAATATGCATAAAGAGGCTGTTATCTATTCAGAAGCAGGACGAACAGCTATTATGTATGCTACTGAAAACAAAGAATCAGTGCATGCGTTTCTAGTTTTTAGTGATGAAAAGGAACCTTTTGTTAATCATAGAAATATAGAGAAACATAAAGAATTGGTCAAAAATAAATTTAAAAATATAAGCGGCATTGTTCCAAAATTATTAGAAGCATTAGATAAATCAGAAGAAATATTTTTTGATACTACAACCCAGGTTATCATGGATGATTGGTCAAAAGATAACATTGTTTTAACAGGAGACGCTGCCCACGCCCCTTCTTTTCTAACGGGACAAGGATCAAGTCTGGCAATAATAGGTTCTTATATTTTAGCGAATGAATTAAAAAATAAGAATAATATTGATGATGCACTTTCAAATTACGAAAAAGTTATGAAACCACTCGCAGAAATAAATCAAAAAGCAATTGAAAATGAAGGTTCTTTCATTTTATATCCAAAAAATGAAGAAGAAATGGAAAAAAGAAGTATTATTCTAAAACAACTGGAAAATATGAGCACAGAAGATATGGAAGCTCATGATATGATTGATATAACGAGGGTTATAGAGTACCCAAACTTATCCAATCAATAACTAAGTAGAACTTAGCTTTTTAGACCACATTTTTATTTATAAAAT
>NZ_JAKEIT010000052.1 GCF_021474685.1 Tetragenococcus halophilus
TTAGAAACTTCGGCATAGTTTGAATTTCGGCATAGTCGGCATAACGAACAAATTGGTGTCCTCTTTTCTCAAGTTCTTTATCCAGTTCATGTAAGTAAATATTACAGAGAAGAGGCGATAAGACCGCCCCTTGAGGTGCACCCGACTTTCTTTCTACGTATTCGCTAGACAGGTTAATCACACCACTCGTCAAGAACTTACGAATAACCTTGAGAATTGCCTTATCTTGAATAAACTGCTCTAAGTGATACATGAGCTTGTCATGATTTAGTGTGTCAAAGCATTGTTTCAAGTCACAATCGACCACCACTTTATAGCCTTCCTCATAATAGGCGACACATTGCTTCAAAGCAGTGTGTGTTCCCTTATTCGGGCGAAATCCGTGGCTTTGTGGAAGAAAGTATGGGTCAATGATGGGCTCAATGACTTGTCGAATCGCTTGTTGAACTACGCGATCACGCGCACATGGGATTCCCAATTGGCGTTTTTCACCATTGGGTTTCGGTATTTCGACTTGTTTGACCGGTTGTGGCTGGTAGGTCCCTTGAAGCAATTTCTGCCTTAGTGGCGCATACAACTTCTCAATGTGGTCTTCTACTTCATCCACAGCCATACCATCGACACCAACGGCTCCTTTATTACGTCGGACCCTTGTTGCGGCTGTCTTAAGATTTTCTTTTCTTACAACGGACTTCATCAAAGATGAAGACTTACGATACATTTCTTTCATTTCTCCTAGAGGATAACTCGACACATCTACATACGCTTTCAGGTTCCACCTTATCCCTCTGTAGATTGCCAACCTTATGGTTGTTTTCTGTCTTCTTTGCTTCCTCTAACCTCCAATCTATACTTTGTATAAATATTGTTCGGTCCTTCGGTACATTTTCCCTACTATGACCTCAGCTGACTTCTATCTATTCGTTATTACTACGACAGCTGTCGCTAGATAGATATCCTCGGGTAAGGAGTGATAACCTTCCACTCATGCCGCTGCCTCATTTACTGTATGGGGTTCGGGCAGTATTGGACTTTGCTTTGTTTGGCAAGCTCATCCGTCCCAATCCAGCCTTCCTATGAGGTTTCTGTTCGTCAGCGCGAGTGTTTGCCTCCAGCTTCCTTCAGATTCCACTTCGCAGTGGACACCCTTGCTTTTGGCTAACAGTTCCTAATGCCAAGCCTGTAGTGGACTTTCACCACCAAGTTATCGCCCATGCCGAGCGCACCAAAAATTTCGATGCATATAAAAAAGCATCGAAGCTACTCAGCGCTTCAATGCTTTTGCTATCTTTTAAATAACAATGTTTACAAAATGTAAGTTTAAATACACTTTTATTTAATGATCATTTTTTACATCCTCTCGGGAGCTTGCAATCCCAATAAATGTAGGTCCTCTTTTAACAAGACTGTTACCACATATACCAAAGCTAAGCGAGCTTCTTGTTGTTTGTCTTCAGCTAAGATTCTAGTATTCCCATAATATTTATTAAATGCTTGAGACAACCTAATTGCGTGTTTAGCTACAACAGAAGGCTCGTATTTATCTGCCGCTTCTAAAACCATCTCAGGATAACCTTGAATAAATTTAACAATCTCCCAGCTTCCTTCATCATCTAAAGCATAATTTTTATTCTTATCTGGGGTAAACCCTGCTTTTCTTAATATACTCATTGCGCGAGCATAAGTGTATTGTACATAAGGCCCAGTTTCACCTTCAAAACGTACTACTTCTTCTAGAGTAAAATCAAATGTATTCAAACGATCATTTTTTAAATCATGAAAAATAACAGCCCCTACACCTACTTGCTTGGCTATTTCTTCTTTATTTTCTAAAGAAGGATTTTTTTCAGCAATTTGATTTTGTGCTGACTGGATCGCATCATTTAAAACTTCTTCTAAAAGAACCACTTTACCTTTACGTGTAGATAATTTCTTACCATCTTTTGTAATTAATCCAAATGGAATATGGATCATGTCATCTGACCAATCATAACCCATTTCTTTTAATGTTGCTTTTAATTGTTTAAAATGATAACTTTGTTCATTTCCTACCACATATAAAGACTTCGCAAAGTCATAAGTACGCTTACGATATAAAGCAGCTGCCATATCCCGCGTAATATAAAGCGTACCGCCATCACGTTTTTTAATTAAAGCAGGGTTAAGATCATAAGCAGACAAATCAACGATTTCAGCGCCTCGGTCTTCTTTCAATAAATGTTTTTCTTCCAACAATTCAACAATTTCATCCATCTTATCTTCATAAAAAGCTTCCCCTTTGTAAGAGTCGAAAGTTATTCCTAACATATCATATATCTTATCAAATTCTTTTAGCGATTCTGAGCGGAACCATTTCCATAAATCAACAGCTTCTTGATCGCCATTTTCTAACTTCCTAAAAGCAGCTCTTCCTTCTTCTTCCAATGCCGGTTCTTCTTCAGCTTTTTCATGAAACTCAACATAAAGATTCAATAACTCCTCAATGGGGTTATTACGTACTTTTTCTTCTATTCCCCATTTTTTATAAGCTACGATCAACTTACCAAATTGGGTGCCCCAATCACCTAAATGATTAATTTTAACAGGCTGATAACCAACTTTTTGCAAAATAAGTGCAATTGAATTTCCTATTACCGTTGAACGAAGATGCCCCATAGAAATAGGTTTGGCAATGTTAGGTGAAGACATATCAATAGGCACATTATCGTCATTGCCTATATTAAAATCACCATAATGTTCGCCTTGTTCGATCACTGTTGTTAATACATCATGAGAAACTTTTTTCTTATCCATGAAAAAGTTTATATAAGGGCCTACAACTTCCACCTTTTCAAAAGCAGTATCGTCAATTTGTTCAGCTAATTCACTGGCGATTTGTTGCGGGGCCTTACGATAAATCTTAGCCAAAGAAAACGTAGGAAAAGCCACATCACCATGTGCTGCTGACTTAGGGTTTTCTAGTAGATACTCTACTTGATCAAGTGTTAAATCATCGTGTACGACATCAAAGATTATTTTTGCTACAACTTCTTTATTATTCATTTATATCCTCCAAATTTCTTTATTATTTTCCACAAAAAAAGCCTCTAGCATTTTAAACGCTAGAGACGAGATTTCCCGCGGTACCACTCTTATTGTTTGTTTTCAAACCAACTCTATCTGGTAACGGCAGACTCCGTTTGCTAAGCAAAATTTCACAAGTGCGTTTCCCTTTTCATATCCATTCGGCTTCCACCATTTCCGAACTCGCTTATAAGAACTTTGAAAAGATAATCTCTTGATCTCTAATTTTTTATAATATTTAGGAAGATTATAACAAACTTTCTTATCTTTTACCAGTATGACTTCTTTAA
>NZ_JAKEIT010000053.1 GCF_021474685.1 Tetragenococcus halophilus
AAATATCTTCCGATATCAGGTTTTTAGAAAAATAGGTTCGGCATAGTTTTCATTTGACTTATAATTACTTTCATGAGAAATCTTCTTTATCACACTAAAGGAGGTTTTTAAAATTGAAGAACCAAGTTACTCTTGAAAAAGCAGTTGAGGAAGTCCTTAAATATCTAGAAGCAGAAGGTCATACTAAATCCTATCTCATTGACACAGAAAGGAAATATAAACGGCTTATCAAATTAGCTAAACAAGAAAAGGAAATTTATTTCTCCGAAAGCTTAGCTTCCTTATTTCTTAAAGATGACAAACACTATAAAACCGGAAAATACTGTCATAACCGTTTTCTTGCTCATAATCGTTGTATCAGATTTCTTCGTAATTACTTGAAAACGGGTCAAGCGAGGATTGAAAAATATCATGTACCTATTAAAACATGTATATCCTCTGGATTTTTAGAGGCACTCAATCTTTATGATAAGAGAGAGGAAGATTCTGGGTTAAGTAAAAGCTCTCTTATTAAAAATCGTCGTCCTATTAGATACCTTCTAGAATACATGACCTCTATTGGGTACCAACACCTTGCTGATATTCAGTTCGGAGATACTACAAACGCAATTGTAGACATGCTAAACAATCATTATGCACCAACAAGTCTTGTAACGGCTATTTCCGGTATGCGCCGTTTCTATAGTATGTTTTCAGAGCTTAAGCCCTTCCAGTTAGAGATCCCTTCTAGGTTACCGCGGAAACATGATATCTTGGATGTTTATTCTGAGGAAGAACAGGAAAAAATTTCAACTTACCTAAACGGCCCCAATTTATCCCGTAGGGATACAGCGATTTGTCTTCTTTCATTTGAAACGGGATTACGTAATGTAGATATCTGTAATCTTAAACTCGGAGATATTGACTGGAAACATAATGCTATTCACATTGTACAGTCAAAAACACAGAAACCTTTAAATCTTCCACTTCGAACTTCATACGGTAATGCTATGGTTGAATATCTTCTTAACGAACGTCCTAATTCAGATTTAGACTATTTTTTCTTATCTATGAAGGCCCCGTATACTAAAATGAACACTACATGGAATATTGTTAAAAAAGCTGTGACATCAGCGGGTGTAAATACAAATGAAAATCTCACCGGCACTCGTATGTTTCGACATAATGTGGCTTCCTCAATGCTCAAAAAAGGAATTCCACTTTCGGTTATTTCAGAAGAACTGGGGCACAGCTCTCAAGATGCTACTATGATATATCTTTCAACTGATCAAGATACAATGGCAGCGTTAACTCTTCCAATTCCGAAAGGAGGAACGAGGCTATGGTAGAAAAGAATATAAACGCCTTAATTGTCAAGTTCCTCAGTTATAAACGTAGCCTTGGCTATGTTTATGATACTCAAGAACGTTATCTAAAACACTATCAAAAACACATGGAAAAAAATTTTCCTTGTTTATTAATCCCTGATAAGGTAAGTACTGATAGTTTTCTAAACCTATTTCAAGGTCAATCGGGCGGCCTTTATAATATAATGGCATCGTTACGGGAATTTTCAAGATATTTATTACAGATTGGCTACAGTGAGGTATATATTATACCTCCAAAACAATCGCCAAAGCTTCATCCTGAACCACCATTTTTCTTTTCAGAAAAAGAAATTTCCTTATTTTTTCAAACATGTGATCTTTTCGCCAAGGAACGTTCCATCTCCCCCATTCGAAGTTTAGCCATACCCGCAGAATTTAAACTCCTTTATTGCTGCGGCCTACGTCCAAAAGAAGCGAGGGAGTTGTTAGTAAAAAACGTACACATTACTGAAAAATATATCGACATCATGCAATCTAAAGGCCCTAAAAGTCGAAGAATTTATATCCATGATGAACTCGTATCCTTTCTACTACTATATAATCGCGCAATGAATGAGTTTTTACCTGACAGAATCTATTTTTTTCCAAAAGACACTAAGAAGCCTTATTCCAAAGGAGCGATCTATTATAACTTTGCGCTCATATGGAGACGGGCGTTTCCAGATTGGCAAAATAAACTACCAAGACTCTATGATTTTAGACACCATTTTGCTTGGGCAAATATAAACCAGTGGGCTAGAGAAAAAACAGATATTAATATCATGTTGCCTTATTTGATGCGGTATATGGGGCATAACTGTATCAAGCATACCTTATACTACTTTAGATTTGTGCCAGACTTTTATTCTGATTATAAAAACCTTTCGCAAAAGTTGAATGACCTCCTACCGGAGGTGCCCTATGAATAAAAAAGATACCGCTAAATTTTGGTGTGTAGCTTCTAATTATCTCAACCATCATTTGAAAGTTATACGACAAGTAAGTAACCATACCATCGATAGTTACAGATTTTCTTTAAACTATTTCATAAATTATCTAGAAACTATAGAACACATTGACAGGAAAAAAATAACTTTTAATGAATTTAACAAAGAAATATTGAAAAGATATCAAAGCTGGATGATCGTTACGCAACAGTTAGCGCCAAAAACCTGCAACTTACGAATGACAGCTATACGTTCGCTGTTAGAGTTTGCTGCTAATGAATATATATGGATAATGCCTTTATATTCTGATGCATGCAACATTGTTGGGGTTAAAACGCTGAATCGTCCTATCGAATATTTTGAAACTGACGAAATGGCTGCGCTATTAGCTGCTCCTTTTCGTCATTGTAAAACAGATCGTCGGAATCAAATGATGTTAATTTTACTTTATGATACCGCCGCAAGAATATCTGAAGCAAAAGAAGTAAAAGTATCTGATGTTTATTTAGAAGCAAAAACGCCATACGTTACTCTTTTGGGAAAAGGAAGAAAATACCGAAATATACCGCTTATGGAAAAAACGGTTCTTCATTTGAAGGGGTACCTTAAAGAATTTCATGGTTCGGATATGAAATCTGAACGTCCTTTATTCTATTCAAAATCTCATGGAAAAATACACAAATTGTCGTCTGATACCTTTGAAAAAATGATCAAAAAATATGCTAAAAGATGTCAATTGAAAAAGCAAACTATGCCTGAAAACGTCCACTGTCATATGATAAGAAAAACACGTGCAATGGATTTATATCGTGAAGGCGTACCGTTAACACATGTCCAGCAGCTTCTTGGACATGAAAATATATCGACTACAAGCGGATTTTATGCCTTTGTGACTATTGATGTTTTGGCAAAGGTCATGGATACGAACACAGTTGACCAAACAATAAAATCATGGCAGACCCCGGAAATAATGGATCGTCTATACAAATTATGATTAAAAACTATGCCGAAGCCATTTTTCTAAAAACCTGATATCGGAAGATATTC
>NZ_JAKEIT010000054.1 GCF_021474685.1 Tetragenococcus halophilus
ATACTAATCAATTATTTGACTTATTTAGATTTTTCTTTTAAAGTAATAACATAAGTAAATAGAGTTTCTCACTACACACAGCGTTAAGACCTGGTGGAGAAAGTTATGAAAGATTGTCTGAGGGGTAGCTGTGTATTCAGTTACCCTTTTTTATATAACTTATCGATCACGTATTATCATCTCAGTATTTGAGTAACCAATATTTGCTTGAAAAATATTGTTTAACACAAAATTTAGGAGGAAAAATAAGTTATGGCAGTTGCATTAGAAGTAGAAAAAAGAGCTGTACGTCCACGTTCAATCAGAAATAAATTGCGTCATGAAGGTAGAGTACCTGCAATCGTTAATGGTTATCAAATCGAAAGTACACCAATTTCTGTTAACGCGCAAGAATTAGATCGAGTATTGCGTGAAAATGGACTAAACTCAGTTATCACAATGAATATCGATGGTAAAAAAGTGAATACTTTAGTTCAAGACTATTCAGCAGATACATTCACTCAAGATCTTATCCACGTTGAATTCCTATCTGTAAATATGACAGAAGAACAAGAAGTGGAAGCAGAAATCACCCTTGTTGGCGAAGCTAGCGGAGTAAAAGCTGGTGGTGTTCTTACTCAAACATTATACAGTGCTAATGTTTCAGCTACACCAGACAAACTACCTGAAAACATCGAAGTAGATATTTCTAATCTAGAAATCGGTGATTCTATTAATATCAGCGATATTCCGGTTGCAAAAGATTATACAATCGTTAATGATCCGGAAGAACAAATAGCTGCGATTAACGAACCAGAAGCTGAAGAAGAACCTGAAGAAGAAACAGAAGAAGCTGAACCAGAAGTTATCGGTGAAAGCGACGAAGATTCTGAAGAATAAAAATAATAAAGCTCTTGAAATCTAATAATGGTTTCAAGAGCTTTTTACTTTAATTATTATAAATTATCAAATTCAGATTGTTCGACATCTTTTAAACTAAGGATCCAAGCATTCATTTCGTCTTCGTCATTTAACACATCTACATTTTCATCTGCTTTTTCATTGATAGAAGAGACCGTTCCTGATAAAGGACTAGCAAGGGCGCTGGTTGCTTTTTCTGCTTCAATTTCAACCAAGGTATCACCTTTTGCATAGCTTTGGCCCACTTTAGGAAAAGTAGCAAATGTAATATTCCCTAGTTCATCTTGCGCTTCATTTGTCAAACCTATAACGTATTCTTTTCCGTTAAACAGTACCCACAAATTATCAACTTTTTTTAGACATTGCTTTTTCATGATATAAATACTCCTTTGTAATCATTCTCATTAAATCCGATCGCTAAGAAATGGTTATCTTTTACTAAAATTGGACGTTTGATCAGCATACCGTCTGTTGACAGCACCTGACAAGCTTCTTCAAGTGTATACCCATCTATCTTATCTTTCAAGCCTAAAGAACGGTATTTTTGCCCACTTGTATTAAAAAAGCGACGAAGGGGCAATCCGCTTTCTTTCACCCACTTCTCCAGTTGTTCTTTAGAGGGGGCTTCTTTAATCATATCCACAAATGTAACTTCTTTACCTTGTGACTCTAACCATTTTTTTGCATTTTTACAACGACTGCATTTAGGATACCCATACAATGTTAACAATAGTTAGCCTCCTGCTTTCTTAAGCTTCATCTGTTGCCTGATAACGCATAGCTAAAATCAAGCCTACACCCACCATATTGCTCAAAAGTGCAGACCCCCCTTGACTGATAAACGGAAGCGGGATACCCGTTAAGGGCAATAGTCCAATATTTGCGCCAATATTTTCAAACACATGGAATAAAATCATCATAATAATCCCGGTTGCCAGATAAGAATAAAATTCATTATTTGTATCAAAGCAAACACGAATCATCCGATAGATTAAAATAAAATACAATAAAACAACAAAAGCACTTCCAATAAAACCAAAATTTTCTCCAATAACAGAAAAGATCATATCAGATTCGCGCACTTGCACAGCAATTTCACTAGTATTAAATCCTTTACCAAATAAACCACCTGAGCCAATCGCCATCATGGCAGAAGCTACTTGCATAGAGTCTCCTTGTACATCATGAAACGGATCTAACCAAGAATCTATTCGCGCAAATTGATATTGAGAAAACAAGCCAATATCAGCAAGAAACTCTCGACCACTATCATTTAAAACAAGAGCAATCGTACCCACACTGATCACTAAAAAGACTGCAATCACAGGTATGATAATCCGCCATGAAATACCAGACATCAAAAATATACCGCCAAAAATAGCTAGAAAGACTAACATCGAGCCAAAATCATCCTGTAACATAATTAAAAATAGTACAGGAACTACAACTGCTAGCATTTTACCGATCAATATACCGTCTGATTTTAAAGTACGTTGTTGATAGGAAGCATTATGTTTAGTAACCACCATTGCCAACATTAAAATCATAGCAATTTTCATCAATTCAGCTGGCTGTACTGTAATAAATCCTAGACTAAACCAGTTTTTAGACCCTGTGGCTTTTTGCATGTCTTCGTCATAAAATTGTACCAATAATGCCATAACAGCTAGACCTGCCGCATACACATATTTAGTTATTGTCCAAAGCTGTCTAGGCTTAATATGCATAATAATTATTACTGCAATCACTCCTACAGCATACCAAAGCAACTGTTGAAATACGTCATTCCAAGGATTGCCATTTGATATCGGATCGTGGTAGGAGGCAACATATAAAGAAGCTAAGCCAACCAAACATAATAAAAATACTGGTAGAATTACGCCATAATCAATTTTATTGTCATTTTTAAAAAGGTTCCTTTTTTCCATATGCTCTCTCTTTTCATAAAAATTACTTTCTTCATTATAGAGGTAAACAGTGATAAAAGAAAGCTTTGTACCCAGACATTCAAAAAAAGTTTAGAATTTATTTTAGAGATGATTCCTCACTTTTATTAAAAACAAAAAACGTTTGGCACATTTTCGGCACAAAAAAAGCTAGGAATCCTGACTTAACAGTTTTCCTAGCCTCTTTTAAATGCCAGCAACAGGACTTGAACCTGCGACCTACGCGTTACGAGTGCGTTGCTCTACCAACTGAGCTAAGCTGGCAAAATACATATGAAATTATAAGGAATTTTTTACTGTTTGTAAAGCTAATTTTTTAAAATTATATTATCTGAAAATTTTCAAAAGTTATGTTACAATGAA
>NZ_JAKEIT010000055.1 GCF_021474685.1 Tetragenococcus halophilus
AAATTATCACTATTTACATTATTCTCAACTTGTTCCACCGTCATTCCTTGGGATTCTATCTTTTGTATTTCTTCATTTGTTAATCCCTTTAAATATGGCTGAACATCTGACACATTTAACCCTTTACCATCTGCCTGGTATGCTCCGTCCGCTTGACTTGCTGCAATCGCTCCTCCCCATAAGAAATTATTGGGAAAAAAAGCGAATTCATTTTTTTCCATAAATTACACTCCATTCATTTATGACTAATCTTCCGTAGTTTCCATCTCATAATCCTCTTTAGTAGCCTGCCTATCATATGCTTTGAAAAATGGATAGTATATAAACCAAGAAATAATAAATAAAATAATTTGATAAACAGCGCCTTGCCACGATTGTGTAAATAACCAACCACCTAGTCCGATAGGTATATACCATAACTGAAATGGACTATGTGGTATTGGCACTAAGCCTATAGTCATTACCAAATAAGTTAAAACAGGTCCTACGAATCCATTAATCCACATCGGTATCATTAAAATGGGATTAAAAGCAATGGGTGCACCAAAAACAATTGGCTCGTTAATATTAAAAATAGATGGAATAAATGATGCTTTTCCTATCAGACGTAAACGATTAGATTTGGCTAGAAATGCCAACATAATACATAGTGAAAGCGTCATACCTCCACCACCAATTAAGGCTACCGAACCTGCTTCATTGGTAAATATATTAGTAACTTCTGCCCCCATTGAATAATTTGATTGGTTTTGAGCAATTGCTGGTAAGGCGATTGCTGTTTGTACAGGATAAATTACCCAACTAGAAATCCCAAAAGAATAAAAGAAAGCAAAACCTAAAAAGTAAACTAAAACGAATCCCCAAAAACTTTGTCCTAAATAGATTAAAGGTGAAAATATAGTATTGATAACTGAATATAAATTAATTTCCAATTGAAAGGTAAATAACCATCCTATTAGTAAAATAATTAAAATAGGTAATAAAGTGTTAAACCAAACAGCAACAAAGTCTGGAATAGCAGAATCTTCACCGATAAATTTCCATTTAGTAGCTAGGTTCATAACTACAGCTACAAATAAACCAGCAAGTAAAGCAGCAATCATACCACCTGCACCAAAAGTATTAATATCAAATTGAATAATCCCATTTTCAGTGATCGTTGGATAAACTAAAATCAAGAAGAACGCAAGTCCAGCAAGTCCAGCTTGTTTAGCACTATCTTGATTTTGTTTCTTATTCATCAATGATTCAGGTATCAAGTAGGATAAAAAAATAGAAAAAAGACCAAAAGAAAACGTACTAATAACTTCTAAATCTGGAAAGGCGCTCCAATACTTCCTAATAATATTTAACAAAGTTGCAAAAGAACCAATAAAAACCATTGGCATGGCAGCAAGAATAGATTCTTGAACAGCTGACACCCAAACATTACGGGCAATTTTATTAATTTTAGGTGTAAAACTATTTGTCACCCAATCCATAAACTTATTCATGTTATCCCCTCCATCTTTTTAAATATTGGTAACATTTTTTCTACCAATAATAATTCACTTTTAGCTGTCATTAATGTATCTTGCGCATGACCAAAAAGTGCAGAATATGGAATATATTGATCATTTGCTTCCAGCTGGAGAATATCAGTTTGGCAAGCATGTGCTTTTGCTAATTCTGTATGCGCCTTCAATGCTTTTTCTTCTAATTCGCTATAGTCATTGGATTTATTATTCGTGCTCAGTTCATCTAAAATATTAACAACAATATCTCGAGCGTTTCCTGCGTGTAAAATCACTTGCATCGAACGTTGGTTCAATGATTCACGGCTTATTTGTTCTTCCATAGGACAACCTTCCCTTCATTCCAATTGCTCTTTGGCAAATTTTACGAGTCCTGCACCATCCAACGTGCCATAAATTTTTTGAGGTATAATTGCTATTTTGACATTTTGTTTTTGCGCCTCAGTTTCCACATCTGAAAGCATGTATTTTAGATGTGGAGCAAGTAATAATAAGTCCATACCAGATAAGTAACTTTCAATTTCTGAGTCACTTCGAGCTTTAAACTCTATACCTACTCCTTCTTTCTTTGCAGCCTTTCGTGCTGCAGATGCCATAAAACCACTAGATGCACCACTTCCACAAACAACTAAAGCTTTTGTCATAATAATTTCCTCCTTCTTTATTTATATTCTTATCTTAAAAAATAACGTCTAATAAATTACTCCTTTGTATTTCCTACTATAGGAAAACAAAATGTCATTAACTAAAAATAAAGAAGTATTTATACAGAAATTTCACTGTACAAATACTTCTTATAGATTAAATATAATTATTTTTTTA
>NZ_JAKEIT010000056.1 GCF_021474685.1 Tetragenococcus halophilus
TCCCATCTTTGACAGTAAAAACCGCCATGAAAGCTGAATTATCAGTGTTCATGGCGGTTTAAAATTGCTCAAAAATAGCGTACTATTTTGCTTTTTTGGTTTGTTTAAAAATTTTTTTCATATTTTTTTGCGTTACGATTTCCAAGTCGGTTCGGAAGCCGAATGCATCGTGTAAAGCATCCGTGACTGCGGTTCGAGTATATGCTGGTATGTATCCCTCACCATCTAATTCTCGCATTTTCATATCCCTCAATGTATGGATCAATTCATGACATGTAAATCTTTCATCTAATTTTTTCTCTAAAATGCGATATATTAACAAGGATAGAAAACAGGTTAAAAAGTGGGCTTTTATGCGCGTTTCCCGCTGTAAGTAAACAGGACGAGCTTGGAATTCACTTTTTAATATTCGGAATGTCTCCTCAATCTCCCATCTTCTATGATTAATCTTTATGATTTCCTCTACAGAGGATTCCAGATTGGTACACACCGCGTAAAATCCGTCATACATAGACTCCTCATCAATTTGCTCTTGATTCAGGGTTGCCTGCGTTTTTTCTGCAATTTCCCCATCATCTGTGACGTGTTTTGATTCAATGAAGCGCTTGGGATCATTCTGATTTGTTTTATTCAATGAACTTGGATTTTCCATCTTTTTCTTTGCGCGTTCCACTTGTTTTTCCCGAATCGAAGATTGATATCTTTGATAAACAGGGGAGTATGTGACCACTAATTTCTGTTCTAATCCATCTTCTTTGATCCAGCGCTCTTTATAATACGTTTTCTTGTCATTTTTGAGATGACGGACTTGCGCTAAACTAATCTTTTTATTACTTCCCGGTGTGCGCCAACCTTCAGAATCCAGCGCCCATTCTTTCAAAAATTTCTTTAGTTTTTTAACCGATTGTGTGGTGACAAAAGCACGTTTTCCTTTTGTATTATAGATTCGGTTTTGATTAGATGAAAGCCCGGCATCTGTACATACAATAAATTTGGAAAGGTCAAAGTCTTTTAAAATACGGCGTTCCAAAGGTTTCAAGGTCGTTTGTTCATTTCTATTTCCAGGTGTCATACTAAACGCCAGCGGAAGTCCGGATCCATCCATGAATAGTCCCATTTGAACCAGAGGATTGGGCCGATTTTCTTTTGAAATCCCATACTGTTTGATCCCGTCTTCTTCCTCGATTTCAAAGAAAAAATTGGTGCAGTCATAATATAAAACTTGTGTGTTTCGATCCACTACTTTAAGGCTATTTCTATAGACCATTTCTTCGATGAAATCCGATTGTTCCGCAAGTATTTCAAGTGCCCGATAAATTTGATGAGATTGAAAGTGCACTGGTTCAAGTAAGTCTTTCGCATGTTCAAATGTTCCCTTTTTGGAAGTTGGATGTAGAATACGTAAATACAAAAGACGTGACAATATCTCATTGAGATCATATTCAAATTCATATTTTTGTGCGATTTTGTGACAGATTTTATCCAGCTTCAACTCGTAATAAATCGATTGTAAAAAAAGGTACCCCGACTGGAATAGCGTTTGTTTATTTAATTCGATTTGCTTGGTTGGACTATACTTGGCAATAACTTTATAGTTACTCTCTTTTTCTTCCTGTGTTAATTTTTTGGCGTATTCTTTTGCCCAGGTATAGGGATCTACATGAGGATGCTTTTCTAAAATGTCTTCATCGTTGCCTAAAGCTTCCACGATTTTTGAAGTTTTCTTTCCATTACGATAAACATCCTTGATAACCGAATACGACGTAGACCGCTTGGAAACACTTTTTTTAATGCGCACAAACATCCCTCCTGTGCTTTTTTAATAACTTTATTATACACTAGTACGAAATAGTACGCAATAATTAAAAGCA
>NZ_JAKEIT010000057.1 GCF_021474685.1 Tetragenococcus halophilus
AAACACTTCGAAAACATTTCTTGCTCCTCTTTTTTTGTTATTAAAAAAATATTATTTTAATTTATATATCATAATTAGACGACCAAGGATGGCCCACAGAAATTTTATCTCTTCTCATACGCGGAGAGCTACCCAATGCGGTGAGGCGTTCAAGGTAGGTGTATCATTATCCCAATTTACATTTCCTGGCACTTTTGTTTTCCTAGGTCAAAAGCTGTAAATCAAACAAGTTCGCTCGTTCAATAAGAAGTCTTGGCGGTTTTGTTTACAGTAGCTCCATATAAATTGAACGTATCTAATTATGTGTATTCAATTATCAAAGAACATCGAACAATGGGATTCATTCTTCAAAAAATAGATATTGAGTATTGAAATTTGAAAACATTCTTCAATATTAGACGAAAATGTCCAAATGTCGAGAAAAAACACGTTTGATGAATAATGAATCAACAAAACACTCCTCATTAATTGAATAATGAGGAAAGAAATTCAGTTTCATTCCTCATCTTTTTGTCCCATGCCGTTTTTCATATAGCTCGTATTCTACTACTAGCAGCTAAAACCATTTCGTTTATTTCTTAATTAAACAAACTCATCGAATTCATTAGCACAGATTTATCTGTTTACTGTTTCCAATAGTTGAAAGTAATGTGGGTTATTATTTTTCTTTATCGTACTTTTTTAATGCTACTTCCCCCGCTGAAGCAGAACAGCCTATATAATAAACATCATATCTCAACCGAAAATACATCCGGCAAAAAGGAAGACTTGCATTCATGCTGTAAATAATTTTCATAGTAATCGCTTAATTTTCCTTGAAATTCTAACTGTAATGTAGGAATTTCTTTTAAATCTTGTGGCGCAACTAAAGATAATGGTTTTTCAAAAGTATTAAACTCGCATTCTGCCAGTACTGAAGCGACAAATTGCGAACAGAAAAATACATGATCTCTTTTTATAGGTTTATTGATTAAAAAACCAAATAAGCCAATAAAATTATAATGATAGTATTCCTTTTCTGCCTTTATTTGTTCAATATACAATTCCATTTGTTCTAATTGCTCTTGCGTAATATCAAAAGAATAAAGCGCACAGTCCGCTTTTTTTAATAAACCAGTTGCGATATTTTCTTCCACAAAGCCACCAACAAAAGGATTTCTCATATGCTTCCTGCCAAAACTATAAATTTCTGATAAATCAGAGGTAAAAGCAATTGAGGCGTGATTGTACGGTTGATGTGTATATAATCTAATGAACTTTGTAAACAAAGTCCCTGTATCGGTTAATAAAATATACCCCTTTTTCTCTACCATTGTCTTTCTCCTTTATCATATCTAATAAGGATATTTTCTATTATCAATATACCGACAAAATCCTAAAAAAGAATGAACTAATTTCTTAAAAAAGCCTTAACTATAAAAATTTGTCTTCTAACCCTAGTCGATACTAATTTCCTTTCAAAGAATTTAGCAAAAAAAAATGCCATAATTTAAGAGTTGAGCATCTTTTATACCATGATAATTTATTATCGAATATAAAGCCACAAGGAAGCTTTTCTATGCTCAAAAAGCTTTCATTTATGCAAAAATATCAGTCTATCAAATTTCCAGTATTTTATATTAGATAGAAAAAATCTTTTCTTTTAGTAAAATTTCAACCTTTTTTAGTAGATTGCCAAGTAGAAATTATGCTATCCTATTGCAGGACTAATACGCGATCTCTTAGCAAACGTATAGACTGTTTAAAGTAAGTCTTTTGGAGTGTTTTTGAGGGATGAAAGGGAGTGTAATAATGATCAAATTTATTAATAAACAT
>NZ_JAKEIT010000058.1 GCF_021474685.1 Tetragenococcus halophilus
CTAAATGACTGGCAATTGTCAATCTGACTCTCTTTTTGTATAATAAATAAATTGATAAAAAATTTCTCAAAAAAAGGAGTCGCTAATGTCTGTTAGAAAATATAGTTTATTAACCATTTTTATATATATTATTGCTTTTTTTGCGCCTATCTTTGCGCCAACGAGCCAAACCAGTACTAATACCACTACAATTACTTATCTTTTAGGCGCTGCTTTTATGATTTTTTTATATCTTAGGCAAACGAATAAATTAAGCTTTGAAAAAAACAAGATCAACTTATTCCCTACTTTATTTTGGGGAATCGTTGGGATTTTTCTAGCCATACTTTTGCAAACTGGGATTATGCAAATAGAACAATTTTTCGGTGTACCGCTTGAATCGCAAAATACACAAAATATTATTGGGATTGTTTTACGTCAACCCTTATTTGCTTTAGCAGCAATGGTGGGCGGTCCGATCATGGAAGAGTTTGTCTTCCGTCGTTCTTTGATCGGTCTGTTTGATTCATTCGCTTATCCTTGGGTAGGTATTATTGTTAGTTCGCTGATATTTGCCGTTGTCCATCAAGATGGCCATCTGCTGTTATACTTTTGTCTAGGCTTTTTCCTTAGCTTACTTTACAAAAAAACTGGAAAGATTTGGACTTCCATGATCAGCCATGTCGGCATGAACAGCTTAGTCGTTATTGCAAATCTCATCTTAATAGCGGGAAATTAATTCGGACACTACGTCCGCTACGCTTCCCTAGTACTGTTCATCAGCAAAAAAGAGACATCCGTAACTTTAATCGGATGTCTTTTTTCTCTATATAGCAAACAAACTTGTTGCTTGTTCTGGATCTGTATCACAAACTTGAAACTTCTCACCTGCGCCAAAGTCATGTTCTTTTAAAGTATTTTCCATGGTTAAATGAGCTAACTCTTTTAAATTGTTTTCTTTACTCAAATGACCTAGATAAATGCGCTGGGTTTGATCTGTCAAAATATCTGTCATCGCAAGTGCACTATCTTCATTTGATAGATGACCGCGATCGCCTAAAATCCGCTGTTTTAAACTCCAAGGGTATTTACCTGAACGCAACATCGCTAAATCGTGGTTATTTTCAATCAAATAAGCATCTGCACCGCGTACAACTCCACGCAAATAATCACTACAATAGCCAGTATCAGTTAATACCACAAATGACTTTCCATCTTTATGAATGCGATAAAATTGCGGAGCAGCCGCATCATGTGAAACGCCAAAGCTTTCAATATCCATATCGCCAAAAGTCAAAACTTTACCCATTTCAAAGGAATGCTGATGTTCAAGCGCGACATTACCGATTAAAGGCGACATTGCTTGCCAAGTTTTATCATTGGCATAAATATCCAAATTATATTTACGTGATAATACGCCCACACCATGAATATGATCACGATGTTCGTGGGTAACAAAAATCGCATCTAGATCATCCGGTTTTCGTCCTACTTCACTAAGCAATGAAGTGACTTTTTTTCCGCTTAAACCAGCATCTACCAGAATTTTCTTTTTAGGTGTTTCAATATATAATGAATTACCGGTGCTGCCACTGGCTAAAACACTTACTTGAAATGCATTTTCTTTCTCCACTGCGCGTGACTTCCTCTCTAACATAAAAACTAATTTCATTATACATACCTTTTTATGAATTTTCTACCGTTTGAACTGTAGTATTTGTAATGATGCGATTTGTCAACGCATTGACTTTTTCAATCTGGGTCTGTCCATCCTCATCTTCAATCG
>NZ_JAKEIT010000059.1 GCF_021474685.1 Tetragenococcus halophilus
GAATAAATCGCGATGTTGAAAGTCCTTGTCTCCCAAAGGCTAGCCATTGTAATAAAAAAGAAATCGGAAGGTAAAATCCTATGACATGAGGATTCGTCCTTTCCGATTGCTATTTTTTTGAAATTTCACGGTATAAATGAAAATAAAAAAAGAATCATAAGAAAAGCTGATAAATCCAACGATTTATCCTATAATAATAGTAACTACAAAACTAAAATAGGAGGCTTTTCTTATGAATTCTGAAACAATTATACCATACAATCTCAACTTATTTGAAGATATTGACTGTGGTCCTTTAAAAACATTTGAAAATCTTTTAGACCAACTCCCTTGTCAAAAGCTGATCCATACGTTAAACGATGAGCGAGGACACGGACGCAATGACTGGCCCAACGAAGCGATGTTTCGTTGTTGGATTGCGATGTTTTTCTTGGGACACAAAGGCCCCGTGTCATTGATTGCCGAATTAGAACGTAACCCCTTTTTACGCCGAGCTTGCCATATTCAACCCTTATTCAATTGTCCAGACGGGAGTAAAAGTTTAACCCCTAGTGAAGCGGCTTTTACCCGTTTTCAAGCACGTCTAATGAACCATCAAAGTTTACTCGATGAGCTATTCAGTCAGCTGACAGAGGACTTGAAAAATCGCTTGTTTGATTTTGGTGAAAGTCTAGCTTTGGATGGCAAAATCATTGAGGGCTATGCGCAACGTCCTTCAAAGAAAGAAAAACGAGACGGCCGCAGAGACCTTGATGCGAATTATACGAAAAAAACCTATACAAGTATCACGCAAGAAGGCAAACTAACGACAAAATCCTATTCCTACTATGGTTATCGTGTACATCTTATCGCAGATACGCACTACGAGTTACCCGTTTTATTCCAAGTGACAAAAGCTGCCAACGGTGAAAAAACCGTTGCTAAAGAGATGATTCGAGACATGCCGAAATGGCTAGTCCACCGTTGTGATCATCTTTCTGCCGACCGAGGATACGATGGTGGAAAACTCAGAAAAATAATTGAAAGAAAAGAGATTTATCCGATTATTGATATTGTGAATCATTGGAAAGGAGAAACCACGCGCCAATACAAGGATACAGACTTTGTATATACCTATGATGGGAAAGTGTATTATGTCACTTCTAAAGGAAAATTGATAAGAGCCCAGTATAGGGGGTATCATCAGGCATCTGACGCCCTTCGTTATGAAACGCATCCGAAATCAGGGGCGGGAATACACAGGGTTTATATTCCACGAGAGGAAGACCCGCGCGTCTTCAATATTATTGGACGAGATTCCCACAAATTTCAACGATATTACAATGAACGCACTTCTGTAGAACGCGTGAATGGTCGTATCGATCGAGATTATCTATTTGAGGACCATCGGATTCGTGGATTGGACAAAATGAAACTTCATGTCACCACCACTTTTATTGTGATGTTAGGTAAGAAAAAAGTCGCTTTACAACAAAAAGACAAGGAAAAAGCTGCCTAAATCAACAGTCATTAAAGGAAAGTGGATAGAAAAACAAGGATGATTTTCGGCTTGTTTTCTTTCGTTTGTCCTTTTTTAATGAAGGGGATAAATGAATAAGAAATTTCTTGTTCATTTAACGAAAGGCTATGTTTTTTCCTCCTAAATATGCAACAAATAGTTGTGATTTTTGTTTCTTTCCTTCAAAAATGGAAACATCGAAATTAATTC
>NZ_JAKEIT010000060.1 GCF_021474685.1 Tetragenococcus halophilus
TTTGAGATTGAAAAGTTGGATAAAGGATTTAAGATTTGTTATTCGAGAATGGAATCTTGGATATTAAATGACGATATTACTATCCGAAAAAGATGTAAATTTGATTAAAAACCTCAAAATTAGCAAAAGTCGGATAAGAAAAAGGATGGTGTGCGGTCCGTCAATAGGACACGAAAAAAATCGACGAATGAAGGCTAAAAATTGACGCAAAAGAAAGGCTGATTTGCACGATAAATGGGCCTTTCTTCTTTTTGTCATTTCAATGATCGAGCCCAAAACACACACTTGCCCCTTTCCCTAAAAAAGAAGCTTTTTAGGCTGCTTGATAAAATCTCTCATGATAAGCCATGGGAGATAACACATGTAAACGTCGTTGAAAGCGTTGATAATTGTAGTAATCCATGTATTCCGTGATCATGTCGATCAACTCTTGCCGTGTTTCAAAGGGTCGACGATAATATTTTTCTCGTTTAAGCATGCCCCAAAAGCCTTCTATGGGGCCATTATCGATACATTTACCTACACGTGACATACTTTGAGTCATTCCTAAATCGCGCAATTTTGTATGAAATTGTTTGCTCGTATATTGTTTGCCTCGATCGCTATGGAAAATAGGTTGCGCTTTAGGCTCGGCCGTTACCGCTTGATCCAAAGTGTCTGTGACAAGGGAGAGGGGCATTTGATCACTGAGTTTATAAGCCACGATGCGTCGGTCATATAAATCAAGAATCGCACTTAAATACATTCGGTGCTTCCGATCTCCGTTCCCATAACGAAATTCTGAAATATCCGTACACCATTTTTCATTCGGTGCTTCCGCATGAAAGTGACGATCAAGAATATTTTCTGCCGTATGATAAGGATATTTCGCAGGGGTTGTCATACTATTGGCGGGTGATTTTATGGTCGATTGAATCGCTTCATAACGACAGATACGCAAAACACGTTTATCACTAACTGCTAGACCATAACGGCCGTAAAGTTCGTCTCGAATGCGCCGATACCCCATATCTGGATGCGCTTGATGAATTTGTCGAATGGATTGCGCCAATCGCTGATTTTCTCTTTCCCGATTATTTAATGGATGGTCACGCCAACGATAATAGGCAGAACGTGTGACCTGTAATAGGCGACATAGCGGTTGAATCGCATAGTTTTTTTCTTCGTTTAAGTAATGAATGATTTGATATTCCCTTAGGTGTTGGACTTGTCCGAGCGATGCCTCCTCTCGATTTCTTCCGCGGCTTTTAAAATATCGTTTTCCATTCGTAAATAATCATTATGCCGTTTGAGTTGGGCGTTCTCATCTCGCATTTTTTCCTCTGAGGTTCGAGAAGGCAGGCTCCCTTTCCGTTTCCCTCGGCGATCTTCTAAACCTGCATAGCCCATCTGTTCATATTTCTCCACCCAATGGTAGATGTTTTGATAAGGAACTTGATATTTGATGGCCATCCCGCGATAGTCTTGATCATTTGCTAAACAATCTAAAACGATTTGATAACGTTCTTCCTGAGTGGTGGTTCTTGTTTTACTCATGGCAATCTTTTCCTTTCTTGTTTGGAAATCTCCATAAGTATTATAACGCTTAAGCCACTCTGTAAGCGAACTTGGACTTCTTAAACCAGTATGTGTCAAGTTTATTGAGGTTGAATAAAAAAACCGTCTTTTGGGCAGACACAAAGTTATT
>NZ_JAKEIT010000061.1 GCF_021474685.1 Tetragenococcus halophilus
ACGTTAGATGCCATTAGTCATTCGCAGCTTTCCCGTGAGCTCGCCCAGATGGATGACGAAATTTTGTGGGCGATTTTCGCGCAGTTACTGGAAAAAACACGGTCAAAAATACCGGTGACCAAACGAAACGCACTCTATCTCGTGGATTCTTCCACTTTTTCGTTAAATACCACTCGGTACCCTTGGGCAGACTTTCGCTCAACCAAAGCAGGGATCAAACTGCACTTAAAACTCTGTTTTATGGATAAAGAACACTTGTATCCGGATCAGTTTGAAGTCACGAATGCGGTTGAACATGATGACAATCACTTAGAAGTTTTTGTCAATCAACCGGAAGCGACCTATATCTTTGATCGTGGCTATATTGATTACGAGCGACTGGACGAGATGGAAGCTGACGGCTACTTTTTCGTCACAAGAGTGAAGAAAAACGCCAAAGTTCATGTCCTAGAAACTTATGAACCTTCTCAGAGTAAAAACATTTTGCGTGACCAAATGGTAGTGTTAGGCACTCAGGTTTATTTAACTTCCCCGTTTCGCTTGGTCACGATTCAGGATGAAAAAGGAAAACAATTACGCTTTGTCACCAACCGTTTTGATGTGACCGCCCAAGAAGTGGCCGACATGTACAAAGCGAGATGGCAAATTGAACTATTTTTTAAGCATATCAAGCAACATATGACGATTAAAAAGCTATTTTCACACAGTGAAAAAGGGGTAAGCAATCAAATCATTCTCGCCATGATTGCCAGTCTATTGACGTATTTACTCAAAGTAGAGACAGGAAGTAAGAAATCCCCGTTCCAAATCAAGCGCCTATTAAAACATCTGCTTTTTCAACCTTTTGAAGAATTGTGGGTATTACTCGTTCCTACGTGACGAAATAGCATTTGTCGTCGTTGCAACAGTATTCAGATAAATAATGAAAAAATTTTTTCTGGAAAAGTCATCCCTTGCGTAAGCATTTGATTTTTTTGTCATTTTTTAGAAAAAGTTAAAATCTGAATATTCTGATTATATTAATGCACCACTAGTGATGGAAAATATAAACCCTGAACGTAAAGCTGAACACAAACAGGCCATTCAGTTATTACAAAGTAGGCTAAAGCAATACCTATCCATTGAAACCACTTTTGGTCTAATCACAAAACAACAACCAGAGATAACGCTTTGATTTTACTTAGAAAGAGAGTGTGTAGTTTGCAGACAAAGATAAAAAAGTTTTCTGAATTAACTCTTCATCAATACCATTACTTAATGGCAAACCGAGTGGCTGTGTTTGTAGTGGAGCAAGCTTGTCCGTATCAAGAAATTGATGCTATTGATATGCAAGCCTATCATTTTTGGTTAGAGGATGAACAAGCTAACTTACTTGCTTATGCTCGTGTTTATTCTGAAGAACATTTGGTTCATTTCGGTCGAGTACTTGTTAAAAAGAAAGAACGTGGGAAGGGTCTAGGCAAAGAGTTGGTGCGACAAATAATTGAATGGATCCAAGTTTATTTTCCCGGGGGAAAAATGCATATTGAGGCACAAACTTATTTATATAATTTTTATACTTCGTTTGGGTTTGAAGCAGTATCGGAAGAATACTTAGAAGATGGTATTCCTCATATTAATATGGAAAAAAATGATTATGCGACTTCTTAATAGAAAAGGTTGTTAAAGAA
>NZ_JAKEIT010000062.1 GCF_021474685.1 Tetragenococcus halophilus
CTGTGATTTAGCAGAAATACTTAATGCTAGTGTCGCTACAACGTCACACCATTTACGTTTTTTAAAAAAACATGGAATGGCAAAATCACGTCAAGATGGAAAAGTAGTTTATTACTCTTTAGCGAATGAAGACATCCTTTCCGCTATTCATGTTTTTTTAAAGTTATCAGAAAATCTATCTATGAAATCTTAGTTTGGAGGAAGTTATTTTGTTACAAAGTATTTTTTCAGCTATCGCTGTTTATATTTCTACCAGCATTGATTATTTGTTTATCTTGCTAATTATCTTTTCTCAAAGTCACACACAAAAAGGTATTCGTCACATTTTTTGGGGTCAATATCTTGGAACAGGCATTTTGGTAGCCGTAAGTTTGTTTGCTGCTTATGTGCTAAATTTTATTCCGCAAGATTGGATCATTGGATTTCTTGGATTAATTCCAATTTATTTAGGTATCCGTGTCGCTGTGATAGGCGAAGAGGAGGAAGAAGAAGAGGAAGTCGTTGAAAAGTTAGAATCTAGAGGAACCAGTCGGTTATTTTGGACTGTCGCCTTAATAACCATTGCGTCAGGTGGCGATAATTTAGGGATTTATATTCCCTACTTTACTTCGCTAGCTGTTTCCGAAATTGTTATTACTTTAATCGTATTTGCTATCTCTGTTGCGGTTCTTTGCTGTGTCAGTTATAAATTAGCCAAAATTTCCTTTGTTTCCGAAACGTTAGAAAAATATGAACGAATCATTGTTCCTATCGTGTTTATTGGTTTAGGAATTTATATATTGATCGAAAATGGTACGATTCAAACTGTATTGAGTTTATTTAATTAATAAATAGTTTGATTGTTAGTACAAAAAAAGACAGCGATTAAAACTCGTTGTCTTTTTTTTGTACTAACAGATTGGCGCATTATCTAAGTAATATAATTCGATACATGAAATTACATAAAATCATGTATCAAGAATCCTATCCCTATAGGGTTCTTTTTTTTTTACTCTCCCTAAACACACGATTTCGTGTTATAATAACTATAATCATGTATTCGAACAGACTAAAAAGGAGGGATTGTCATGGGCTATAATGTTCAGCCACTACGGTTGCAACAGGAGATTAATGATTTTTTATTTTGCCTGCGACGGAATAAAAATGCGGAACGTGACGTTTTCTTGTTTCTAATTGGAATTAACAGCGGTCTGCGCATGTCCGACATCGTCAAACTCAAGAAAAAAGACGTGATTACCTCAAAAAACCCGCGCATCGTGGAGCAAAAGACAGGGAAAACACGCATTTTATACTTAAGCAGCTTACAGGACTTGATTCACGGCTATACCGCACCCTTAGATCCGGAGGCTTACTTGTTTCCCAGTACTAAGGGCGGCCATTTAGAAGTCAATACGGTCTACCAGATGTTTCAAAAGGTCGCGAAGCTGTTAGGAAGGGACGATATCGGCACCCACACCCTACGAAAAACCTTTGGTTACCACTATTACAAGAAAACCAAAGACGTGGCCACCTTAATGGAAATCTTTGGTCACAGCAGCGAGAAGATTACCAAACGCTACATCGGAATTAATGAAGATGAAATCAGTGAAACGTTATTAAATTTTCGGTTAGGTTTTTGATTGTATTATATAATAGATAAGCACAGTAAGACGGTTATAATCACC
>NZ_JAKEIT010000063.1 GCF_021474685.1 Tetragenococcus halophilus
AGTTGTTTCCATATAATTGTGTAAAAAGAAAAGAGATCATATCCATCTCTGTTACAATGTTATTTAGCCGAAAACATTAGAAAGGAAGATGGATATGACCCAACTTAATATTAATATAAATTTCGAAGAATTAACAGAGGCAATCATGCAAAGTGACATGAATATGATGATGAAATCTTTAGCTGTCACTGTTCTTAATGCTTATATGGAAGTAGAAAGAGACGAATTTATTCAAGCGCAAAATTACGAACGTAATGACCAGCGTTTGGATTATCGTAACGGCTACTATGAACGTAACTTTACCTTAGCTGTAGGAAAGCTTCGTTTGAAAATTCCGCGTACACGATCAGGAGAGTTTTCCACGCAAGTTTTTGAACAATATCAACGTAAAGATCAAGCCTTCGTCTTAAGTTTAATGGAAGCTGTCATCAATGGGGTGTCCACAAAAAAAGTCACGCGTATTGTCGAAGAGTTATGTGGCGAATCGGTTTCCAAATCGTTTGTTTCCAATACAATGAAACGACTAGATCCGGAAATTGAAGCTTTTAAATCACGTTCTTTAACCTATAGTTCCTTTCGCTATGTCTATGTCGATGCGATGTATATCAAAGTTCGAGAAAATCATCACGTGGTCAGTAAGGGCGTGTATATTGCCCAAGGAGTGAACCAGAAAAATCGACGAGAAATTCTAGGGTTTAAAGTAAGTGAGGAAGAATCCTACGCGAGCTGGAAACAATTTTTTCAAGAATTGCGGGAACGTGGTTTAACGCAACCTCGTTTGATCATCTCTGACGCCCACGCTGGTCTAAAAAAGGCGGTTCAAGAAATTTTTACAGGAACTGCTTGGCAACGCTGTACGGTCCATTTCTTACGAAATATGATCGACCAAATGCCCAAGAAAAACAGTGCTGGTGCGCGACAATATTTGAAGAAAATCTTTCGATCCAGTACGTTACAAGAAGCTAAGGAAGCTCGCCAGAAGTTTGAGGAATACGTTCAAGAAGATACTCGTTATGAAGCGGTATTGGCTCAATTAGACCAAGGCTTTTGGGATGGCCTCCAATATTTAAGTGAACCCGAAGATTATCACATCTCTTTACGGACAACCAATTCTCTGGAACGCTTAAATCGTGAAATTCGACGTCGAGAAAAGGTCGTTTCTATTTTCCCTAATAGCGTTTCTGCGGAACGTTTGATTGGCGCCGTTTTAATGGACATTCAAGAAGAATGGCAAAAAGGGCCCAAGCCCTTTTTGAAAGGACCTATTGTAGATGAAGAAGAAACATCTTTCACTGACTGATCCTGGAAAGAAACGAGAAACGATTTGACAATGAATGAAGGCATGGTATTCGCGATAAGCGAAATGGGCGCCTGTTCTTAGGTTGAAGAACCGGAGAAGCCGCCCAAGATCACCATGCCTGAATAGATTCGTTGTCAAATCTGCTTCACTGCCTGATCTTTCAAATAGTCTCGTGAAGGATTTAAACCATAAATCAAAAGAGCTTTTTCCATCGATTCAGCTCTCTACAATCAAGGTATAAATGACATTGATATTTTACACAAGATTTTGGACTTGACC
>NZ_JAKEIT010000064.1 GCF_021474685.1 Tetragenococcus halophilus
TAAGGGTTGCCGCACCGACTTTGGGTGTTACAAACTCTCGTGGTGTGACGGGCGGTGTGTACAAGGCCCGGGAACGGATTCACCGCGGCATGCTGATCCGCGATTACTAGCGATTCCGGCTTCATGCAGGCGAGTTGCAGCCTGCAATCCGAACTGAGAGAAGCTTTCAGAGATTCGCTAGGCCTTGCGGCTTGGCTTGCTCGTTGTACTTCCCATTGTAGCACGTGTGTAGCCCAGGTCATAAGGGGCATGATGATTTGACGTCATCCCCGCCTTCCTCCGGTTTGTCACCGGCAGTCTTGCTAGAGTGCCCAACTGAATGCTGGCAACTAACAATAAGGGTTGCGCTCGTTACGGGACTTAACCCAACATCTCACGACACGAGCTGACGACAACCATGCACCACCTGTCACTTTGCCCCCGAAGGGGAAACACCATCTCTGGTGCGGTCAAAGGATGTCAAGACCTGGTAAGGTTCTTCGCGTTGCTTCGAATTAAACCACATGCTCCACCGCTTGTGCGGGCCCCCGTCAATTCCTTTGAGTTTCAACCTTGCGGTCGTACTCCCCAGGCGGAGTGCTTAATGCGTTAACTGCAGCACTGAAGGGCGGAAACCCTCCAACACTTAGCACTCATCGTTTACGGCGTGGACTACCAGGGTATCTAATCCTGTTTGCTACCCACGCTTTCGAGCCTCAGCGTCAGTTACAGACCAGAGAGCCGCCTTCGCCACTGGTGTTCCTCCATATATCTACGCATTTCACCGCTACACATGGAATTCCACTCTCCTCTTCTGCACTCAAGTGATCCAGTTTCCAATGACCCTCCCCAGTTGAGCTGGGGGCTTTCACATCAGACTTAAATCACCGCCTGCGCTCGCTTTACGCCCAATAAATCCGGACAACGCTTGCCACCTACGTATTACCGCGGCTGCTGGCACGTAGTTAGCCGTGGCTTTCTGGTCAGCTACCGTCATGGAAAAAGCATTGCCTCTTTTCCCTGTTCTTTGCTGACAACAGAGCTTTACGATCCGAAAACCTTCTTCACTCACGCGGCGTTGCTCGGTCAGACTTGCGTCCATTGCCGAAGATTCCCTACTGCTGCCTCCCGTAGGAGTCTGGGCCGTGTCTCAGTCCCAGTGTGGCCGATCACCCTCTCAGGTCGGCTATGCATCGTTGCTTTGGTGAGCCGTTACCTCACCAACTGGCTAATGCACCGCGGGACCAGCCATCAGTGACGCTGTAAAGCGCCTTTGAGCTTTCTTTCAGGCGAAAGAAAGCCGTATGCGGTATTAGCACCTGTTTCCAAGTGTTATCCCCCGCTGATGGATAGGTTCCCCACGTGTTACTCACCCGTCCGCCACTCCGCTTAAAAACAAACCGAAGTTTCTTCTTAAGCAGCGTTCGACTTGCATGTATTAGGCACGCCGCCAGCGTTCGTCCTGAGCCAGGATCAAACTCTCATCTTGAATTTGATCGATCAACACCGTTGATCGTTCTTAGCTCTTCAACTTTTTGCTCGCGTGTTGTTCGCGTT
>NZ_JAKEIT010000065.1 GCF_021474685.1 Tetragenococcus halophilus
ATTCTATTGTAACAGATTTAGTGGAAGTAATGAAGAAGGAAACGAATTTTTTAGCAAGAGAAAAGGCGATGATGATCTTTTTCGCGCAACTTATAGCGACACTCACACAGCTGGCTTTTCAAACCCTCGATGAAGAAGTTTGTGCCCAATGTAAGAAAGAAGGCTTTCGTGTCGATCGCAAAAGCGAACGAACCATCACCTTTTTGTTTGGCACTGTGACCTATGTTCGTCGACGGATGAAAAATCAAGCCAATGAGGTCCGTTATCCTTTAGACGAATTTTTGGGGGTTCGTAAAGGTCTCCGCTATAGTTCTCTTGTCCTTCGAAATGTTGCTCAACTAGGCAGCACGATGGTCTATCGTCATGTTTCTCAAGCGATCGACTGTTTAACTTCTTGGCAGATGAGTCATCAAAATGTCCAACAGTTGGTCATCAAAACTGGAGAACTAATTCAGACACGAAGTACGCATGAAAGTCGTTACGATGGGATTATCACCAAGAAAAAAGTCCCTTATTTATACTTAGAAGGTGACGGGGTGGAGATCAAAGGGCAGAAGAAACAAGAGTTTGTAATCCATCGTTTTCAAGTCTGTGAAGGTAGCCAGAAAGTTGGAAACCGCTCGGAAATGATCACCCCTCACTTTGTCAGTCATCTCAATCGACAAAAAGCACAAAAAGAAATGATGGCTTACCTGCAAGCTTATTATGATTTAAGTCATACCGTGGTCATTTCCAATAGTGACGGAGGTTCAGGCTATGAAAAAACCGTGTTTGATGAACTGGCTTTAGGTTGTTTGCGTCATGAACATTTTCGCGATCGATACCATGTACACCGTAAAATTAAAGAACGGATGGCTTTTGTTCCTCAACTTCAACATCGGATGATCCGTGCGATTGAACACTATGATTGGCAGGAGGTGCAGCTAGTTTTAGATACTTCAGAGAGCTTGATCGAAGAAGATGAAGTCAATTCCTTGGAGCACTTGCGCTTACTTCAGCACTATCTTCAAAGAAATTGGGTTTATTTTCAAGCGCTGAAGGAACGAGGGATTATGGATCCTAAAGCTTGTATTGGCACAATTGAAAGCACCCATCGGAAGATGACTTATCGAATGAAACGCCAAGGTCGTTTATGGACAAAAACCGGTGCGCAGGCCATGATTCGTGTCATTGATAGTTTAAGAAACCAAGAATTTGAGGGTTGGTTGAATCAATATGAAGCCCTTCCGAATGATGTGGTTGCCCAGGAAAAACGTTGGAAAGCCATGAAACGATGGGTCCAGAAAAAACCTCATTTCCAAGCACATGAAGGGATATTTGAGGGGCGAATGGGCGAAGGAAAAGCGAAAAGTGCGCCTTTAGGCCAATTCGCCAAAGGCTTGGCGCAATTAATAACGACCCCGAATTATATCTAATAAAAACTTGTTTTTGTTAGATATCATGAGGGCTAACCGAACGAATGTGAGGTAAAAAAATACAAAAGTGTCTGTCCTACAGGTGATTTTTTATTCAACCTCAAAAAATTTGACACATACA
>NZ_JAKEIT010000066.1 GCF_021474685.1 Tetragenococcus halophilus
TGGGTCTATAATATTTAGTGTTGTTACTAAAAAAATTAGTAATAACACTAATTTTTTATATAACAAAAAAGCATTTGTTTCCTTTATAATTAAGTTGGACACCAAAATAAAAGGAGAAAACAAATGCTTCAATACAAAGATATCAAAATTAAAGATCAAAATCTAGATGTAGGCCTTAAAAACTTACTCAATATTAAGGACCCTCACATCTTTTTTTCCGCTCAAGCAGTTCAAAAAGAACCCATTCATCATCGAATGACGAATGTCTTTTACGGTGTCCTTACCTACACCCCGAAAGCTTGCGAATGTTGTGGCCTCATAAATGAAGAGAATCTTCTTATTAAACATTCGCCAAAGGCTTCGGATATTCAATTAATTCCTTATCAGGAAGTGCCCAGCGTTTTACGCTTATTTAAGCAACGATTTTATTGTAAATCCTGTCATCATACTTTTAGTGCCAGGACCTATTATATCGCCAAAGACTGTTATATTTCGCAAGCCTTGAAGTTTGCCATTGCGATAGACTTGAAGAAAAAACTATCGATGAAAGATATTGCTTTACGCTATGGGGTCTCATTTAAAACTGTGGAACGCGTATTGGATACCTTCTATCAAGGACTTAAATTCAATCCCAACCATTTACCGAAACATTTGCTAATCGATGAATTCAAAGGCACGAAGGACTGTGAAGGAGCCATGTGTTTTATCTTCAGTGACGCTCAGACAGGAAAAATTATCGATATCTTGGACGATCGCCGCAATTTCAAACTGATTGCTTACTTTCAACGATTTACTCAACAAGCGCGGAAAAGAGTCCAACATGTGGTTATGGATATGAATTCGGCTTATGGAAAAATGATCCCTCAAGTATTTCCGAAGGCCAAGATTCTTGTGGATCATTTCCACATTATCCAACAGATTTCTCGAGCTTTTAACCAGCAGCGGATTCGGTCGATGAACCAGCTGGACAAAAAGAGCGCCCAACAAATGAAGGATTATCGCAAATTAAAAAAATACTGGAAACAGCTCCAAAAAAAGCATAAAAACTTGGGGTACGACCATTTGAAACAGTTCCCTCTTTTTCGCCAAAAATATGTGACGGAATCGGAAGTTGTGGATTACTTATTAACCATTGATCCCGTGCTTAAGGCTTCTTATGATGTTTATCAAGATCTGCTTGACGCTTTTGAAAACGGCAAAGCGCAACCATTTTTCGCTATCATTGATCAACTGTCGCCTTTATTAGAAGAACCCTTTAAAAAATCCTTACGTCACCTCCAAAAGTACCGTAAAGAAATTACCTTATCTTTTACTCAACCGTATTCCAACGGCAAACTTGAAGGGAAAAACAACTTGATTAAAGTAATTCAACGGATTGCCTTTGGCTTTCGTTCTTTTAATCATCTACGTAAGCGAGTGCTTATTCAACAAGGGCTTCTTGAGATCTTATAAAATAACAAAAAAAGAAGAACCGAAGTCCTTCTTTTTATAAAGGTTTTGCTTAAACAACACTATTTGACAAAGAGCC
>NZ_JAKEIT010000067.1 GCF_021474685.1 Tetragenococcus halophilus
ACTCAAGTTTCGCATACCCAAAATGATGATGTCCCTTTGATAGAACAACGCTGATAGTAAAATAATGGTTCGCTTGACTTTTGTTCAAAGGATACAAAAAGAACTCCTTTTGTTTTATAATGGATTTAACGACAAATCTAAAAACAAGGAGTTCTTGCTCTTATGATACACTTAAAAAACATCAAAAATCAATTACCAAATGAAATGAACGCAATTTTTTCTGAACTGAACGTCCTGAAATGTTTACGACAAACCTCTATTTGTAAGCAAAAAGGCTATTCTCCCGCCATTATTTTTACTTTTCTTTTCAGTTTAGTGTTTAAGGGCAAGACCTTGAACCAAGTCCTCAGCGGACGTGAAGCAGATCAATATATGAAGAAAGATACCGTTTACCGTTTGATGAACGATCCGCACAATAATTGGCGTAGCTTTCTGCTTCGTTTTAGTGCTTCTGTGATCGAAAAGATCCATCGATTAACAGATCCAAGTACCCATCTACGTACGCTTGTTTTGGATGACTCAACGTTCTATCGAAATCGAAGTCAGAAAGTGCCTGGTTTGGCGCGCCTTTGGGATCATGCTTTACAAAAGGGTTATAAAGGCTATCGCATGCTAACTTTAGGCTTTTCTGATGGGTACTCTTTTATTCCTATTGATTTTGGATTGCTTTCAGGCAAAAACCAAGTCAATCAAAAACAAGCGGAAAGTGATCAAAGAACGAGTGGGGCAAAACGCTTCAAAGAAGCCCAACGATCTATGCCTGATGTGGCCATTGAGATGGTGCAAAGAGCCCTTGATCAAGGCGTTTACGCCAGTCATGTGTTAATGGATAAATGGTTTACCTCTCCTAAAATGATCGATCGTTTGCATGATTTAGGCATCCATACCCTAGGTATGGCAAAAAATGGCAAAACCCAATATTTTTATCAAAGACGTTTATATAAATTAAGCGAACTCTACCAAAAGTCAATAAAGGAATACTGTCAAGAAGCCATCATTTCCTCTATTATTGTTCAGCCAAGCAGCGGGAAGACCCCCGTCAAAATCGTTTTTGTCAAAAATCGGAATAACCAAAGTGCTTGGTTAGCCCTTATGACAGATGACCTGACTTTGTCATCCCAAGAAATCGTGAAGACGTACTCGGTTCGCTGGGACATAGAAACGTTCTTTAAAGTTTCCAAATCTCTCCTTCATTTGTCACAAGAAACCCAAACGCGCAATTATCAAGCCTTGATTTGTCATACCACCATTGTGTTCACGCGCTACATCTTATTAAGTTGGCAACAACGCTGTGCCAATGACGAGCGGACCTTAGGCGGCTTATTTTATGAACTTGCTGACCAAATAAAAGAACTTGACTGGTCGGTGGCTTTATTAGAACTAATGGACATTTTGCAAGCAGTCAGTGAAAAAGCGAGTCATAAACTACAAGACTTCATTGAAAGTCAACTGCAGCTCTGGATCGATACGCTGCCCAATTATATCAAGGCTTATCTACCGAATTTGGTGTGCGAAACTTGAGTTA
>NZ_JAKEIT010000068.1 GCF_021474685.1 Tetragenococcus halophilus
ACTCAAGTTTCGCACATAAAAAAATAGGATAATCCATTGCCAGATCTGGGCCTGCATTGAATTCAATCGCCTTCTTGACTTTTTTAACAAAAGATACAAAAAGAACTCGCTTTGTTTTATAATTGATTTACCACAAATCAAAGACAAAGGAGTTCTTGCCCTTATGATACACTTAAAAGCCATCAAAAATCAATTACCAAATGAAGTAAAAGCGACTTTTTCCGAATTAAAGGTGCCTTCCTTTTTGCGTCAAGCTCACATCCACAAGCAAAAAGGCTATTCCGTCGCAGTCATCTTTACTTTTCTTTTTTCTTTAGTCTTTAAAGGCAAATCGCTTCATCAAGTCCTTTCTGGACGTGAGGCGGACCAATGGATGAAAAAAGATACGGTCTATCGTTTGATGAACGATCCTCACAATAACTGGCGGACCTTTCTTCTTCGTTTCAGTACTTCGGTGATCGAAAAGATCCATCGTCTGACGGATCCTCAAACTCATCTACGCACCTTGATTTTAGACGATTCTACCTTTTATCGAAATCGGAGTCAAAAAGTCCCTGGTTTAGCCCGTCTATGGGATCATGCCTTGCAAAAAGGCTACAAAGGATATCGTATGCTCACGTTGGGCTTTTCC
Organism: Tetragenococcus halophilus; assembly: GCF_021474685.1. Lineage (GTDB taxonomy): Bacteria > Bacillota > Bacilli > Lactobacillales > Enterococcaceae > Tetragenococcus > Tetragenococcus halophilus_B. The sequence goes on from NZ_JAKEIT010000068.1 coordinate 632, forward strand.
GATGGGTATTCGTTTCTGCCTATTGATTTTAGTTTGCTTTCTGGCAATAAAAAAGTCCAGCCCACCATCTCTGTACAAGACCAGCGAACCGTGGGCGCTCGTCGATTCAAAGAAGCGCAGCGTCCCATGCCTGAAGTGGCGGTTGAAATGGTGGCACGTGCCCTTGATCAGGGCATTTATGCCACGCATGTGCTCATGGACAAGTGGTTTACTTGTCCGAAAATGATCGATCGGTTACACGATTTAGGCATTCATACGATAGGGATGATGAAAAACGGAAAAACAAAATATCTCTACCAAGGGCGTTTTTATAAATTAAGCGAACTCTACCAAAAATCGACGGAAGAAGTAACTGCTGAAGCTATTCTTTCGTCCATTATCGTCCAGCCCTGTGCTGGTCAGCATCCTGTGAAGATCGTTTTTGTGAAAAACCACAGTAAACAAAGTGCCTGGTTAGCCATTATGACGGATGATCTGACGCTGTCTTCTCAAGAGATCGTCAAAACCTATTCTTTACGGTGGGATATCGAAACATTCTTTAAAGCATCAAAATCACTGCTTCATTTAGCGCAAGAAACACAGACACGGAATTATCAAGCCCTGCTCTGTCACACGACCATTGTATTTACCCGTTATATTCTCTTGAGCTGGCAACAACGCTGTGCCAATGACGAGCGGACACTGGGCGGCTTATTTTATGAACTCGCAGATCAGATGAAAGAACTTGATTGGTCTGTGGCATTGCTTGAGTTGGTCAAGATCATTCAGGCTGTCAGCGAAAAAGCAGAAAGTACACTACAAGACTTTATTGAAAGTCAACTACAACACTGGATCGATACGCTACCCAACTATATCAAGGGTTATCTACCGAATTTGGTGTGCGAAACTTGAGTA
>NZ_JAKEIT010000069.1 GCF_021474685.1 Tetragenococcus halophilus
TGGATTTACGTCAATATCTTGGACACATTTTTCGAGAGTCTTTTTTCGAAACGAATCCACTCTCGAGAATGTCATCGTTTCCGCCTAATATCAAATGGAGAACCGTATTTGACATTAGGCGGAGACGATGACGAGAAGGCCTCGTGGATAAGTTCCTCAAAAAATGTGTAGGAGAATCTCAAACCTACGCCGACATTTTGACTTGATCTTCCGCTTGTTGGGGCGTTAAGTAATTGAGTTTCCCATGAATGCGTTCGCGGTTATACCAACCATTGATGTATTGGAATAAAGCAAGACGCGCTTCATCAAAAGTTTTGTAATGTTTCAAATAAACTTCTTCCTTTTTCAAAGTCGCATGAAAAGATTCGATCCCTGAATTATCATAAGGGGTTCCTTTGCGACTGTAAGAATGACTGACATGATATTGGAGGAGAAGTTGTTCAAATGCATCACTTGTATATTGCGTACCTAAATCCGTTTGAAGGACCAATCCAGCCCCCTCTTTTAATTGTTGGTTTTGCACGGCTTGGTGAAAAGCCTCCACGGCAATCGAAGTCGTCATTTGTTTGCCATAAGAATAGCCGATAATTTTACGAGAATACAAATCCATGACAGAAGCCAAGTAAGTCCAACCCTCTTTTTGGGTATGGATATAGGTGATATCTGCGCCCCATTTTTGGTTGATTGAAGTTGTAGAGAAATCTTGTTTTAAGAGATTTTCACGAGCAGTTACTTTTTCATGATTTGTCGCTGGACGGTACTTTTTTCGAATAACGGAATGAACTCCAAGTTCTCGCATCAACCTTTGGACGCGCTTGAGACCAACGCTCCAACCCAACTGTTTTAATTTGTAGGTGATTTTAGGGGCGCCATAACGGCGCTTGCTTTTCTCGTAAATCTGTAGAATTTCTTCTTTTAATTGTTCGTTTTCTTGGCTTCTTTGACTCGGACAACGGTCCTTGGAAGCATAATAGGTTGTCTTTGATATCTCGAGGACTTGGGTTAACATCCGTATGGGATATTCTTGGCTCTCTTCATCGATCAGGTCATAAATGAAGGAGTCATCAGTTAATCTTTCGTGAATATGGTGATAGCTTTTTTTAGAATATCATTTTCCTGTTCCAGACGATGCATTTTCTTCTCCATTTGATGAATATCTGCCTGACTTTTCCCTGTTTCTTTATCCGGAGTATATTCTTTCTTCCAGTTAAATATCGTTGCTTCTGAAATCCCATATTCACGTGCCAAAGAAGGAACACTTTGTCCTTGTTCATTTAATTGAAGGACCAATTCTCTTGTTTCTTGATTATATTGTTTTGCCATCATTGGACATCCTTTCATAGCATATTATAATACTCTACAAATATGTGTCCATGAATTTAACCTAACACCA
>NZ_JAKEIT010000070.1 GCF_021474685.1 Tetragenococcus halophilus
CCCGGATTTTATAATGAACTTAGCCAGTTCTGAGCATTAAAAAAACGCCATTGCGAAATTTCATGTATTATTGAAGTCTCAACACAATCAATAAAGGATGAATTCACAATGACGCAACTTGAGCATAGCACAAAATCACGCAAAGGAAAACACCTAAGTTACAACGAACGCAAAGATATTGAACATTGGAAAAGAATCGATCGTCCGTTATCTAACCGTGAGATCGCTCGTCGTTTAGAACGAGCACCGCAAACCATTCATACAGAAGTTAAAGACGGCACGGTACGCCAAATCAAACGTCAAATGCACCAAGGCAAGGTCTACGAATATCCTTATACCATTTACTTAGCGGATGCAGGGCAAGCGGCTTATGAACAAGCGCGGAAAAATTCGGGTCGAAACTATCAATGGATTCATGCCCCTGCCTTTATGGCCTATGCCGATCATCAAATGAAAGTCGAAAAGCAAGCGCCGGATGTCATTGTAGGACGTGCCAAACGAGAAAATTGGTTTCCCGAAGAAAACATTCCCTGTACAACCAGCTTGTATCACTATATTGACCAAGGATTTATGGAGACCATCAACCTGGATTTACACCTCAAAACGCGTCGGAAAACGAAACATAAACGTTCCCGAAAAAACCGGAAAATCATGGGCGAATCGATTGAAAAACGTCCTGACAAGGTAGATTCAAGAGAAACGTTTGGCCATTGGGAAATCGACACTGTGCGTGGCCTGCGTGCGGGTCAAGATCACTGTTTACTTACGTTGACGGAACGCAAAACCCGTTATGAAGTGGTGGTAAAAGTCGATGGCAAAGATAGCGAGCCTGTGAATCGTGCCTTATATGATCTAGAAAAAGCGGCAGGACCCTATTTCCCTCAATTGTTTCAAACCATCACTTCGGATAATGGCGTAGAATTTTCAGATCTATCCGAACTCCTACAGGGAATCGCTAAGGTTTATTTCACGCATCCTTACTCTTCTTGTGAACGAGGGACCAATGAAAATCATAACGGCATGATTCGTCGTTTTATTCCAAAAGGGACACGTTTGGCAGAGGTATCTTCCGCAACGATCCGACGTGTACAAGATTGGATGAACCATTTGCCCCGTAAAATCTTGGGCTATGCGACGCCTTACGAACGCCTGACGGAAGAAGTCAGTGCCTTTGTTTCATGTCGTACTGGCTTGACAACGAACCTATAAGAGGCTGGTGGCTTTGGGGCCCTTCTTCGAGCTTCCTTCTCTCAGAAGCCAGCCCCATTCCGCTTATCACGGATACCATCCTCTTGGTCATTGTCAAGCCAGTACTGAAAAACATTCAAAATTAAATAACAAGTTGGTTTAAGAGACTGGCTAACTTGTACTTGAAATTTGGCA
>NZ_JAKEIT010000071.1 GCF_021474685.1 Tetragenococcus halophilus
ATCAGAATATTCAGATTTTAACTTTTTTCTAAAAAATGACAAAAAAATCAAATGCTTGCGCAAAGGATGACTTTTCCAGAAAAAAATTTTCATTATTTATCTGAATACTATTGCAACAACGACAAATGCTATTTCGTCACGTAGGAACGAGCAACACCCATAATTCTTCAAAAGGTTGAAAAAGCAAGTGTTTCAATAGACGCTTGATTTGAAAAGGAGATTTCTTACTTCCTGTCTCCACTTTGAGTAAATACGTCAGTAGACTGGCAATCATGGCGAGAATGATTTGATTGCTTACCCCTTTTTCACTGTGGGAAAATAGCTTTTTTATCGTCATATGTTGCTTGATGTGCTTAAAAAATAGTTCAATTTGCCAACGAGCTTTGTACATGTCGGCCACTTCTTGGGCGGTCACATCAAAACGGTTAGTGACAAAACGTAATTGTTTTCCCTTTTCATCCTGAATCGTCACTAAGCGAAACGGGGAGGTTAAATAAACCTGCGTACCTAACACCACCATTTGGTCACGCAAAATGTTTTTACTCTGAGAAGGTTCATAAGTTTCTCTGACATGGATTTTGGTGTTTTTCTTCACTCTTGTGACGAAAAAATAGCCATCGGCTTCCATTTCATCCAGTCGCTCGTAATCAATATAACCACGGTCAAAGATATAGGTCGCTTCCGGTTGATTGACAAAAACTTCTAAGTGATTGTCATCATGTTCAACCGCATTCGTGACTTCAAACTGATCCGGATACAAGTGTTCTTTATCCATAAAACAAAGTTTTAAGTGAAGCTTGATCCCCGCTTTGGTTGAGCGAAAGTCCGCCCAAGGGTACCGAGTGGTATTTAACGAAAAAGTGGAAGAATCCACGAGATAGAGCGCATTTCGTTTAGTCACCGGTGTTTTTGACCGTGCTTTTTCCAGTAACTGTGCGAAAATCGCCCACAAAATTTCGTCATCCATCTGGGCGAGCTCACGGGAAAGCTGCGAATGGCTGATGGCATCTAACGCCATGGTCTGTTGTAGATCAGGGGAAACAAATGCCGTATCCATTTCACGTAAACTTTCACACTCATGATCGATGCCATAGAGAAACACCTTCAAAAAGTGTTCAAAAGCAAATTTTTTATGATACTTGTCGGCTTGAGAAATTTTCTCACGAATAGAAAAAGGTAATTTTTTGAAATTTATGTTCGAAAACCATTTATTAAAAGCTGAAATTGTTTTATACTTATCCATATTAAGTTCCTTTGTATTGGTCTTGGATAAGTCATCCAAGCTCAGTATAAAGGATTTTTTTATGAATGAAAATAGTGTGAAACATAAAGAGCTAATTTAAAATGTTTCATGCACCACTAGTG
>NZ_JAKEIT010000072.1 GCF_021474685.1 Tetragenococcus halophilus
TGGAATGGCAACAGTTTTTTTGACAAATTTTATAAGGTGCAGAACTTCTTTCCGTATGCTATTCCGATTGTCCTTGACAATGAGCCTCCTCGGATGTGACGATCTTCGGCAGGAGCTAACAGTTAAAGTTAGACTGCCTCGCTAGCGTTAGCACATCCGAGCTCATTATCAAGGATTCGCTGCGCCAATCTCTGGTTACGGTAACCAACCGGTGTCTCGTAGCCAAGTGTACCGTGCAACCGAAGGTGGTTCCACCAATTGACATAGTCAAATAACTCCAAATCCAATTGTTGTAAGGTTTCAAATGTGTATTGATAGACAAATTCTACTTTCAACGACTTATAAGTTGATTCAGCTACGGCATTATCAAAAGGACAGCCTTTATGACTCAATGATCGATTGATGTCAAAAGTTGTTAATAATTCATCAATAGCTTGGTTATCAAACTCTTTTCCACGATCAGTATGAAAAATCTCAACCTCTGTTAGAGGTTGTTTGATACGGCTAAATGCTTTTTTTACTAGAACGGCATCTTTATGTTCTCCACAAGAATAGCCGAGAATTTCTCGATTGAACAGATCCAAAATGAAACAGACATAATTCCATTTTTTCCCGACTCGTACATAAGTCAAGTCTGTTACGATCGCTTCTAATGGGTTGTCTCTTAAGAATTTACGATTCAATACGTTTGTCGTTTTGGCTTCATTGCAAGTAGAATGATGTACTTTAAAATAAGCAACAGTATAGCTCGATTTTAATCCTCTATTTTTCATGATTCTACTAATTTTTCGTCGGCTGATCTGAATGCCTCGTTTTGATAAGGCTTTTTTTATTTTTCTTGAGCCGTAGGCCTTTCGGCTGCGGATAAATTCTTCAGCGACTACTTCTTCAAGTTCTGATTCGTCTTTCTTTGGTTTTGATTGATAATAATAGGACTGACGTGATAGACCTAATATTCTGCACATCGCTGATATAGGGTAAAGATGCTTATTCGCATCGATTACTTGTCTCTTCGTCCGAATATCAGCGCTGCTTGCTTTAAAATATCATTTTCCATTTCTAATTGCTGGTTTCTTTTACGTAGTTCTAACAATTCTTTTTGTTCAGGCGTAAGATTATCTTTTCCTTTGAATGAACCACTCGTTTTAGATTGCTTTACCCATTTGTCAAATGCTGAAGCCGTTAGTTCATATTCTCGAATGATTTCTACACGTGGCTTTCCAGCTAAGTAAAGATTGACGATTTGTTGCTTGAATTCTTGTGAAAAAGTTCTTCGTGTTCTCTTAGACATAAAAATTCCTCCTGGTAT
>NZ_JAKEIT010000073.1 GCF_021474685.1 Tetragenococcus halophilus
TTAGAAACTTCGGCATAGTTTGAATTTCGGCATAGTCCGCGTATCTAACAAAGTTGAGCCCTCGGCTCTCAAGTTCTTGATCCAGTTCATTTAACATGATATTACTAAGGATCGGCGATATATTTCCGCCTTGGGCGGCTCCTCGAGTTGTGGCTTCAAATGAGCCGTCGACCATTACACCTGCTTGGAGATATTTTCGGATAAGGGATTCCGTATCCCCATCATGAATCATTCGATGGACAAGGCTCATCAATCGGTCTTGCGGAACATTATCAAAGAATTTCTCTAAATCAATATCCACAATCCATTGATAGCCCTCATTAATTTTCTTGAGTAATTGATCCACGGCCATTTGGCAGTTTCTATTGGGCCGAAAGCCATAACTATATGTTGAAAAATAAGGTTCGCAAATCGGGGTTATAATTTGTACAATCGCTTGTTGAATCACGCGATCGATTACCGCAGGAATACCTAATTTTCGTTTACTGCCATCAGGTTTGGGAATCATCACTCTTTTCACCGGTTGAGGCTTGTATCGTCTTTCTCTGATCTGTTGACTGATAGTCTCCCAATTTTCTTGAATGTAGTTATACAGTTGGTCAAGCGTGACATCATCGACGCCACTTGTCCCTTTGTTCGCTTGAACCTTTTGGTAAGCTTCATTCATATTTTCCCGGTCTAGGATTTGTTCTAACATCTTCGACATAATGTGTCCCACTCCTTTCCGCTTTTCAAGTATTCATCTTAATTTGGTGTAGCTACCGACGCATTTACGTTTTGTCTACCACTACAATCAGACAGTACTTGAAACATACATTTGCGTTACACGATTCTATGGTTCTGTCCTTCGGAAATCGCATTTCCTACTATGACATCGGCTGACTTCTCACTATTCGTTATTACTACTAAGACGCTAGTGAGACCTCACGGGATAAGTGCTATCTCTTTCCTCGTTTACCTATAAGGTTTACGTCACAAGGTTACGGTTACCTTTTGGACTTTGTTGCCTTTAGCCAACTCATCCGCTTGTGCCGCCTTTCTACCTTATTCCTGTCCGTTAGGCCACGATTTCGCTATTGCTTCCTCTCTCCCATGCCTTGCGACATGAAACTTGCAAGTTGCTTTGAGATTCGCAGGTAACTACGCTCTACGGAGACTTTCACTCCAGACATAGCACATGCCCGTCATACTAAAAAAAGGATTCCAGTAGCTGGAATCCTTCATATCGCGTGGCGATGTCCTACTCTCACAAGGGGAA
>NZ_JAKEIT010000075.1 GCF_021474685.1 Tetragenococcus halophilus
TTTTGTGCGCTCGGCATGGGCGATAACTTGGTGGTGAAAGTCCACTACAGGCTTGGCAGTAGGAACTGTTAGCTAAAAGCAAGGGTGTCCGTCGTGAGGCGGAATCTGAAGGAAGCTGGAGGCAAACACTCGCACTGACGAACAGGAATCTCATAAGAAGGCTGAATTGGGACGGACGAGCTTGCAAAACAAAGCAAAGTCCAATACTGCCCGAATCCCATACAGTAAATGAGGCGGTGACGTGAGTGGAAAGTTATCGCACCTTACCCGAGGAGGTCTGCCTAGCGATAGAAATCGTAGTAACAACGAATAGGCAGAAGTCAGCCAAGGTCATAGTAGTATCCTATGGATATGAAGGACTGAACAATAATAACTTTGAAGTAAACAAGGAGGTGGACGTGCTCACCAGGACCGCAGCCAATACCGTGGTAAAGACCGATAGGTAGCTCACTCGTGGAAGGATAAGCTGGAAGCAAAAGAAGAAATGAGGAGCGCGTAAGGGAGCACGACAATAAGATGATGAACCAAAGTGGCTTTCCATTAATGAACGAACTCGTCAGCTCAATGAATATAGATCGAGCGATCGAGAAAGTCAAAAAGAACAAAGGAGCACCGGGAATCGATGATATGACGGTATCTGAAATCAAATCTCATTTGAACAAGTATCGTCGTCCCTTTGTACAAAAGCTGAGAGAAGGGACCTATCGCCCACAACCAACAAAACGTGTGGAAATTCCTAAAGGAAACGGCAAGAAACGAAAATTGAGCATCCCCGTCGTACGGGACCGCGTAGTACAACAAATGATTTTACAAGTCATCACGCCCTTGATCGACCCGACCTTTTCGGAAAACAGCTATGGGTTTAGACCTGGAAAAAGCTGTCAACAAGCAATAGCGAAGGCAGGCCAATATTATGAAGAAGGCTATGACGTGGTTGTCGACTGTGATTTAAAGAGCTATTTCGACACGATTAACCATCAGAAACTTATGCATCGTATGCAATGGTACATCGAAGAAAAGGCCGTTCTCCAACTTATTTGGAATTTCTTAAACGCAGGAGTAATGGAGGGCGAAATTCTTCGTCCAACTTCAAAAGGAGCCTCCCAAGGGAGCCCGCTTTCTCCTCTTTTAGCCAATGTTTATCTGGACCAATTGGACAAGGAACTCGAAAGAAGAAACCATCGGTTTATTCGATACGCG
>NZ_JAKEIT010000076.1 GCF_021474685.1 Tetragenococcus halophilus
GGCATAACGCACAAAACGATGACCTCTTCTTTCAAGTTCTTTGTCCAATTGGTCCAGGTATACATTCGCTAAAAGAGGCGATAAGGGGCTGCCTTGTACGGCGCCTACGGGCGTTGAACGGATGATTTCTCCGTCCATTACGCCAGCGTTTAAGAAGTTCCAGATGAGTTGAAGGATTTCTTTATCCGCGATATACCATTGCATACGATGCATCAGCTTTTGATGATTAATGGTGTCGAAATAGCTTTTTAAGTCGCAGTCAACGACAACGTTATAGCCTTCTTCGTAGTATTGTCCCGCTTTTTCAATCGCTTGTTGACAGCTTTTCCCGGGTCTAAACCCGTAACTGTTCTTGGAAAAAGTCGGATCAATTAGAGGCGTAATGACTTGTAAAATCATCTGTTGAACCACCCGATCACGTACAACGGGGATACTCAGTTGTCGTTTCTTTCCGTCTTTCTTAGGGATTTCTACACGTTTGCTGGGTTGCGGGCGGTAGGTGCCTTTCCGCAACTTTTGGATGAACGGGCGACGATAGTTGTTCAGATGGTTTTTAATTTCATCCACTGTCATATTGTCTATGCCCGGAGCACCTTTATTCTTCTTTACTTTCTCGATCGCTCGGTCGATGTTCGTCGAGCTTACGAGCTGGTCCATTAGGGGAAAGCCACTTTGGTTCTTCATCTTATTGTCGTGCTCCCTTACGCGCTCCTCGTTTCTTCTTTTGCTTCCAGCTTATCCTTCCACGAGTGAGCTACCTATCGGTCTTTACCACGGTATTGGCTGCGGTCCTGGTGAGCACGTCCACCTCCTTGTTTACTTCAAAGTTATTATTGTTCGGTCCTTCATATTCGTTTCATACTACTATGACCTCGGCTGACTTCTACCTATTCGTTGTTACTACGACCTTTGTCGCTAGATAGATCTCCTCGGGTAAGAGCGATAACCTTCCACTCATGTCACTGCTTCATTTACTGTATGAGGTTCGGGCAGTATTGGACTTTGCTTTGTTTTGCAAGCTCGTCCGCCTCAATCCAGCCTTTTTATGAAGTTCCTGTTCGTCAGTGCGAGTGTTTGCCTCCAGCTTCCTTCAGATTCCACCTCACGGTGGACACCCTTGCTTTTAGCTAACAGTTCCTACTGCCAAGCCTGCAGTGGACTTTCACCACCAAGTCATCGCCCATGCCGAGCGCACAAAA
>NZ_JAKEIT010000077.1 GCF_021474685.1 Tetragenococcus halophilus
TTTCAACCTCACTTTCGTTCGGTTTGCCCTCATCATCTCTAACAAAAACAAGTTTTTATTAGAGATAACTCGGAGTCATTAGTAATTGATTTAATCCTTTGGCGAATTGGCCTAAAGGCGCACTTTTCGCTTTTCCTTCGCCAATCTGTCCTTTAAATGCACCTTCATGGGCTTGGAAACGAGGCTTTTTCTGTACCCAACGTTTCATAGCGTGCCAACGTTTTTCCTGGGCAACCACATCATTCGGAAGGGCTTCGTATTGGTTCAACCAACCTTCCAATTCTTGGTTTCTTAAACTATCAATGACACGAATCATGGCTTGGGCCCCAGTTGTTGTCCACAAACGACCTTGGCGCTTCATGCGATAGGTGATTTTCCGATGGGTACTTTCGATCGTGCCAATACAAGCTTTAGGGTCCCTGATTCCTCGTGCTTTTAATGATTTTAAATAAGGCCAACTTCTTTGAAGATAGTGATGCAGTAAACGTAAATGTTCTAACGCTTCGGCCTCCTTTTCTTCAATCAAGCTTTCCGAAGTATCTAAAACCAGCTGGACTGCTTGCCAATTATAATGTTCAATCGCTCGTATCATTCGATGTTGGAGCTGGGGAACAAAAGCCATTCGTTCCTTGATTTTCCGGTGGACATGGTATCGATCACGGAAGTGTTCATGACGCAAACAACCTAAAGCCAGTTCATCAAACACCGATTTTTCATAACCCGAACCGCCGTCACTATTGGAAATGACCACGGTATGACTTAAATCATAATAGGCTTGAAGATAGGCCATCATTTCTTTGTATGCTTTTTGCCGATTCAGATGACTCACAAAGTGCGGGGCGATCATTTCCGAGCGATTGCCGACTTTCTGGCTGCCTTCACACACTTGAAAACGGTGAACTTCAAGGGATTGTTTCTTCTGTCCGTTGATCTTTACGCCGTCTCCTTCCAGATATAAATAAGGCACTTTTTTCTTGGTGATCACGCCGTCGTAACGACTTTCATGCGTGCTTCTGGCTTGGATGAATTCGCCCGTTTTAACCACCAATTGTTGCACATTTTGATGACTCATCTGCCAAGAAGTTAAACAGTCGATCGCTTGAGAAACATGACGATAGACCATGTTACTGCCTAATTGAGCCACGTTTCGCAG
>NZ_JAKEIT010000078.1 GCF_021474685.1 Tetragenococcus halophilus
CCTAGTGACCGATAGTGAACCAGTACCGTGAGGGAAAGGTGAAAAGCACCCCGGAAGGGGAGTGAAAGAGATCCTGAAACCGTGTGCTTACAAGGAGTTAGAGCCCGTTTATGGGTGATAGCGTGCCTTTTGCAGAATGAACCGGCGAGTTGCGCTGGCTGGCGAGGTTAAGTCTGAAAAGACGGAGCCGCAGCGAAAGCGAGTCTGAAATGGGCGTTGAGTCAGACGGCGCAGACCCGAAACCAGGTGATCTACCCATGTCCAGGTTGAAGGTGCGGTGAAACGCACTGGAGGACCGAACCCACGTACGTTGAAAAGTGCGGGGATGAGATGTGGGTAGCGGAGAAATTCCAAACGAACTTGGAGATAGCTGGTTCTCTCCGAAATAGCTTTAGGGCTAGCGTCAAGGTAGCAATGATGGAGGTAGAGCACTGTTTGGACGAGGGGCCCGTCTTGGGTTACCGAATCCAGATAAACTCCGAATGCCATTGATTGACCCTTGGCAGTCAGACGGTGAGTGATAAGATCCATCGTCGAAAGGGAAACAGCCCAGACCACCAGCTAAGGCCCCTAAATGTATGTTAAGTGGAAAAGGAGGTGGGGTTGCTTAGACAACTAGGATGTTGGCTTAGAAGCAGCCATCATTGAAAGAGTGCGTAATAGCTCACTAGTCGAGTGACCCTGCGCCGAAAATGTACCGGGGCTAAACATACTGCCGAAGCTGTGGAATGCACCATAAGGTGCGTTGGTAGGAGAGCGTTCTAAGGGCGACGAAGGTCGACTGAGAAGACGGCTGGAGCGCTTAGAAGTGAGAATGCCGGTATGAGTAGCGAAAGACAGGTGAGAATCCTGTCCACCGTAAGACGAAGGTTTCCTGGGGAAGGCTCGTCCGCCCAGGGTTAGTCGGGACCTAAGCTGAGGCCGAAAGGCGTAAGCGATGGCCAACAGGTTGATATTCCTGTACCTGTTATCTTCATTTGAGTGATGGAGGGACGCAGGAGGCAAAAGAAAGCAGACGAACGGAAAGGTCTGTCCAAGCAGTGCGTCGGAGAAAGAGTCAAAGGCTTTTTCTTGTTAACGATCAGCTGTGACGGGGAGGGAAATT
>NZ_JAKEIT010000079.1 GCF_021474685.1 Tetragenococcus halophilus
ATATTCTTGTACACGAGGCTGTGGTTATACAACGTGTATCTCGGGAAGCCCACAGTATCGAAGCATTTTCCTAAAAATTTTAGAAAGGAGGTCCTTCCCTCATGAAATGCTTTGTAGGAATCGATGTTAGCTCCGAAAAACTAGATGCTTGTTTTCTGGACGACGAACAACATATTCTGTGCCAAACCACCTATGTCAATGACACGCCTGGCGCAACGACTTTAAAGAAACAGATTTTAGCGTTACACCAAGCTTATGACTTTGACAAAATCGTGATTGGCATGGAAGCCACGTCCATGTACAGCTATCACCCAGCCATGAATTTCTATCAAGATGAACAACTTCAGGAGATTCAGGCCATTACGACGATCGAAAACCCACATCGTATCAAGCAATACGCAAAAATGTTTGATACGGATAAGACAGACACGATCGATGCCTATATGATCGCTGACTATTTAAGGAACCAGCATTATACGACGTCTCCTGTGAAAGAAGAAAAATATATGGCCTTACAACGTTTGACGCGTGCGCGTTACCAAACCGTATGCCAACTAGTTGAAGTGAAACAACACTTTATCGAAAATCTTTCCTATAAATGTAACACCTTAAAAAAGGAATTACGTGACGCGCCCGGAAGCACGACAGTCTTTAGTGCTGCGATCATGGATCTATTTACCGAAGACTTTTCGATGGATGATCTCGTACAGCTCCCTTTAGATGATTTAGCGGATTGGCTTCAAAAGAAAGGCCACGGTCGTTTTAAAGACCCACAAGGTCTAGCGAAAACCATTCAAAAGGCTGTTCGTACGTCTTATCGACTCGATCAAGCGGTCAATCAATCGGTCGATATCGTTTTAAGTGTTTTCGTCCGAGAAATCCGTGGCTTAGAAAAAGCGATTAAAGATTTTGATAAGGCCATTGAAGACCTTGTCCAAACCTTGCCAGAATACCAATGCTTAACCAGCATTCCCGGCGTGGGTAAAGTTTATGCGGCTGGGCTATTAGCTGAAATCGGCCAGATCGAACGCTTTGAAGATCAGGCCAAATTAGCGAAATATGCCGGTCTTTTCTGGAAAAAACACGAATCCGGTGATCA
>NZ_JAKEIT010000080.1 GCF_021474685.1 Tetragenococcus halophilus
TTCCTTATTATTAAGTCTTTTTTTAATAATCTTTGGCATAACAGACAAATACCGGAAACAAACATTTTTTATGGTGTTTGTTTCCGGTAGTTTTATTACCTATTAATGTGTTTCTCCGCCAACAGCTTTTAAGTCATCTTTATCTCCAAAATTAACAATTGCTTCAATTGTCTTTTCGATACAAAAAGCAATATCAGAAATTTGCATAAAAGGTTGGTTAGGCTTGTTTACAACCTGTTCAGCGATGAAAGGAACATGAATAAAGCCGCCTTTCATATTAGGGAACTCTTTATCAATCATATATTGGACTTGATACATGATATGATTACAAACAAAGGTACCAGCTGAATTAGATACTGCTGCTGGAAAACCGTTATTTTTCACATTTTCTACCATCGCTTTGACAGGTAGCTGTGTGAAATAAGCCGCTTGACCGTCTGTTTGAATCGTTTGGTCAATCGGTTGGTTGTCTTCATTATCAGGGATTCGCGCATCGTCAACGTTAATAGCAACTCTTTCTGGCGTAATAGTGAAACGCCCGCCTGCTTGACCAATATTTAAAACGATATCTGGTTGGTGTTTTTGAATCGCTTTTTTACAAACATCGGCTGATTTACCATAAACCGTTGGAATTTCTTCTTTAACAATTTCAGCACCTTTAATGGTGTTAGGAAGTTTTTTGACTGCTTCCCACGCAGGATTTATTTTTTCGCCGCCAAATGGGTCGAATCCTGTAATTAAAATTTTCATATTACTCTTCCTTTCTTTAATTTTTTAATAATGAATAATACTTTTTTATTTCCTTATTCAATATCTTATTTTTGAATAACGCTTTCTTGTTTCATTATTCATTATTTTAATATTGAATAATGCTTCTTGTTTCCACTCTTCAATTTTTCAACAATAAGTAACATTTCTTTGTTTTTTTGTTCGTTTTTA
>NZ_JAKEIT010000081.1 GCF_021474685.1 Tetragenococcus halophilus
CCAGAAACTACTGAAACTTCTGAAGAAACAGTTGAAGAACCAGAAGCAACAGAGGAAACAACGACAGAAGAAAGTGAAGAAGTAGAAGTACCAGCTGAATCAAGCGAAGTAGAAGAGCCAGAAACTACTGAAACTTCTGAAGAAACAGTTGAAGAACCAGAAGCAACAGAGGAAACAACGACAGAAGAAAGTGAAGAAGCAGAAGTACCAGCTGAATCAAGCGAAGTAGAAGTACCAGAAACTACTGAAACTTCTGAAGAAGTAGTAGAAGCACCAGAACCTTCTACGCCGGTTGAAGAAAATATTCAACCAGAAGCACCAGAAAGTTCTGAACCAGAAACACCTAATAACGATAATCAAGGTAACTCTGGAAACCAAGGAGCTTCTCAACCAACAGATGTATCACAACCTAAAGAAGAAACATCAGAACCTTCTGCAAACGCTGATAGTTCAGCAATTTTGGCTGAAGCACAAAAACATATGGGCACACCATATGTGTGGGGTGGAAGAACACCAGACGGTTTTGACTGTTCAGGCTTTACACAATATGTTTATAAACAAGTAACAGGCAAAGATATTGGTGGCTACACTGTACCGCAAGAAAATGCTGGTCCTCAAATTTCTGCTAGCCAAGCAAAACCAGGAGATTTGTTATTCTGGGGCTCTAAAGGAAGCACTTATCACGTAGCAATTTCTATGGGTGGAAGTTCATTCATCCATGCACCAAAACCAGGTGATACTGTGAAAGTTGGAGATACACAATACTTCACACCAGATTTTGCAGTAAGCATGTAAAATAAAGTTAAAGCTGACGAAATTTCGTCAGCTTTTTTTTCGTTTTAAA
>NZ_JAKEIT010000082.1 GCF_021474685.1 Tetragenococcus halophilus
TTCCCCTTGTGAGAGTAGGACATCGCCACGCAGCAAGCGGAGGTTTAGCTCAGCTGGGAGAGCATCTGCCTTACAAGCAGAGGGTCATAGGTTCGAGCCCTATAACCTCCATTGAGTCGTTAGCTCAGTTGGTAGAGCATCTGACTTTTAATCAGAGGGTCACAGGTTCGAATCCTGTACGACTCATTTCACGAAATCAGCGGGTGTGGCGGAATTGGCAGACGCACTAGATTTAGGATCTAGCGCCGCAAGGCGTGGGGGTTCAAGTCCCTTCACCCGCATGTAGGAAAAAGCCGGCTTAGCTCAGTTGGTAGAGCATCTGATTTGTAATCAGAGGGTCGAGGGTTCAAGTCCTTTAGCCGGCATCCGACAAGATGCGGAAATAGCTCAGCGGTAGAGCACCACCTTGCCAAGGTGGGGGTCGCGGGTTCGAATCCCGTTTTCCGCTTGATGCCAAAACCACGCCGGGGTGGCGGAACTGGCAGACGCACAGGACTTAAAATCCTGGGGTAAGTAATTACCGTACCGGTTCGATTCCGGTCCTCGGCATTGATAAAAATATGCGCCCATAGCTCAACTGGATAGAGTGTCTGACTACGGATCAGAAGGTTGAGGGTTCAAATCCTTCTGGGCGCGTAACGGGAAGTAGCTCAGCTTGGTAGAGCACTTGGTTTGGGACCAAGGGGTCGTAGGTTCGAATCCTGTCTTCCCGAT
>NZ_JAKEIT010000083.1 GCF_021474685.1 Tetragenococcus halophilus
AATCGAGTAGGAGACTAACCATTAATTGATTAGTCGACCTCTCACACCACCGTACGTACGGTTCCGTATACGGCGGTTCAATAATTTAAGCTTTTATTTCTCAAGGATTTCAATGAAATCCTTGAGTTTCCATTGTTTGAACTTTTCTTTGCTGAAGATTCTATTTAGAAGTTTTGATTTTGAAATTCGCCAATACTGTTTCCGGCTATTCGCATACGTCATGGCCTCTTTATGAGAGGCCCCTCTTGCCTTCAGTTGGCGGTATTTCGTATCGACTTTCTTCCATCTTTTCCAAATCAAGGCTCGCAACCTATGTCGTAAGTATTCCATCTGTTTAGCTAGGAAAGTTTTTAGTTCGCCGTCTTTATAGTATTGAATCCAACCTTGGGTGTACTGATTGATGGTTTTGATCATCTCATCTAGCGTGCCCACCCTTTTTCGGTTCGTCAATCTTTTCAGCGTTCTTTTGAACTTTTGTTTGGCCGACGCTGTGGGTCGGCTCTTTACTTTCCCTTATCTTTTCTCATACGATAGCTCAGGTATTCTAATTGATGCGCCTTAATGATTTGGCTCTTTTCTTGATTCACCGTCAATCGTAATTTCTTTTCCAGGAATTGGGTAATACTTTCTTGGACTCTCTGAGCGGCCCGCTCGCTTTGGACAAAGATAATAAAATCGTCGGCACTAT
>NZ_JAKEIT010000084.1 GCF_021474685.1 Tetragenococcus halophilus
ATAGTGCCGACGATTTTATTATTTTTGTCCGAAGCCAACGAGCGGGCCAAAGAGTACAAGAAAGTGTCACGCAGTTTCTCGAAAAGAAATTGCGACTGACTGTGAACCAAGAGAAGAGCCAAATCACCAAGGCTCATCAATTGGAATATCTAGGCTACCAAATGAGGAAAGATAAGGGAAAGTCAGGAGCCGACCTACAGCGTCGGCAAAACAAAAGTTTAAGAAGCAACTGAAAAGGCTCACCGATCGAAAGAAAACAGGGAGCCTGGAAGATATTATTCAAGCCATTAACCAATACACGCAAGGCTGGATTAATTACTACAAAAGAGGAGAATTGAGAGGATTTCTCATAGAACAAAATAAACACTTACGTAGAAGGTTACGTGCGCTTATCTGGAAAAGATGGAAGAAAGTCTCAACGAAATACCGACAACTCAAAGCAAGAGGGGCTTCCCATAACGAAGCGATGTCCTACGCGAACGGTCGGAAAGCGTATTGGCGTATCTCTCAATCAAAACTCCTATGTAGAATCTTTACAAAAGAAAAGTTCAAACAATGGAAACTCAAGGATTTCATAGAAATCCTTGAGAAATAAAGCTTAAATTATTGAACCGCCCTGTACCGAACGGTATGCGGGGTGGTGTGAGAGGACGACTAATCAGTTAATGGTTAGTCTCCTACTCGATT
>NZ_JAKEIT010000085.1 GCF_021474685.1 Tetragenococcus halophilus
GAAAGCTCATCAATGAGAAGATAAAATAACTCGCCAAGCGTTCGGTCGTCTTTACTTTCACGTTCTTGCACCGCTAGGATCATATAACCGATAGCTACCAGTGTCGTATGCGCAAAGATCCCGTCATAAGAAATCCCTTGGTACTTGGCTAATTTTAAGTATTGTTTGCACATCTTGAAGTAGACTTCCACCGACCAGCGTCTAGCATAGAGCTGAATGATCTCGTCTTCGGTCAGATCGATATCGGTCGAAGCTAAGACCAAATAGTCGTTTCGTTTATTGCGATTGCGAATATATACCAACTTAATGGGAAGGATTTTCCCTTCTACGACAGCTTCTACTTGGACACTCAAAAGATAGCGAGAACGACCGCGGCGTTTCTTGTTTCGTTTGAAGATTTCTTTGACATCCATCTTTTGGCCTTGATAACGGTAGTAGATCTTTTGACTACGTTTAACCATCGCTACGCAGTGGCATTTCAGGTCACGGATCTGTTGGAACATTTTGGGACTGGAAAACCAAGTATCGAATAAGACATAATCCGCATGGATCCCTTGGTTCAAAGCCGATCGAAGCAGTTCCAGTGTCACTTCCGT
>NZ_JAKEIT010000086.1 GCF_021474685.1 Tetragenococcus halophilus
ATACAAAAATAGCATGAACCACTCAAATCCTGGTATAATAGAATCAACGAAAAACCACTAACCAAGGAGTGTTCATGCCATGTCAATTATAACACAAACAACGCCAAACTCAGAAAAAATTTCTACCTCTGTGTCTGATTTTTTTCATCAGTTCCATGTAGCTTCTGCTCTTAAAAAATCGAATGCCGTGCACAGGAAGGGTTTCTCCGTTTCTGTTATTTTTTCGTTCCTATTAGCTTCGATCTTTACCAACGGTTCTACCTATCGGTTTTACCAAAAGCAAAAGGAACAGCTATCATTTTCAGATAAAACATTTCGCAACGTTTTGAATGATCCGCACATTCATTGGCAAAAATTACTGATCTTAGTGGCTAAATCCGTCATTACTTTCCTACGTCCATTGACGGA
>NZ_JAKEIT010000087.1 GCF_021474685.1 Tetragenococcus halophilus
AGGGGTCAAGGGTTTCTCGAAGGTTGATGCTTTGAGCGATCAAAGCCCTTCGAACATGTGCGTAAACTTCGTTAAAAAACGTGTTCAACGCGGATTCTCGGTTGGTGTTGATTGTTGTTTTTCTATCCAGTTTTCAAAGAACCAAATAAACGATCCAAAAGCGATCGTTGATGGAGCCTAGCGGGATCGAACCGCTGACCTCCTGCGTGCAAAGCAGGCGCTCTCCCAGCTGAGCTAAGGCCCCCTACGGGTAGACCTCTCAAAACTGAACAAAGTGCAAACGATGTGTCGACCTTCCGTAGTTTTCCTTAGAAAGGAGGTGATCCAGCCGCACCTTCCGATACGGCTACCTTGTTACGACTTCACCCCAATCATTCGTCCCACCTTAGGCGGCTGGCTCCCA
>NZ_JAKEIT010000088.1 GCF_021474685.1 Tetragenococcus halophilus
TAAAACCACCCTACGGACATAGGGTGGTTTTTTGGTGAACTCGATTGCTCACTATTCTCATCTTGCAATCTTATTATAACATAACAAAGAAAAAAACCAATATAAACAACTAATAGTCGACAGTTTAAAATAAAAATATTTTTACAAAAAAGTTGAGACAATCTTTTAAAAATAACTAATGAAAAACAACTTGCATTTTTTATCATAGGGTGGTAGGATAATTAAGGTGTTAAATGAAAAGTTGATATATTTATTTTTTGGGCTGTTAGCTCAGTTGGCAGAGCAACTGACTCTTAATCAGTGGGTCGAGGGTTCGAGCCCCCCACAGCCCATTGGGTGCCAAACCCACGAGGAGAAGAATGTTGGTGTGAAAACACT
>NZ_JAKEIT010000089.1 GCF_021474685.1 Tetragenococcus halophilus
CCTCGTAAAATATATTTGTAAGCATCATTTCTGATGTCTTACGCTTTGTTCTTTAAAAAATAAATAAATAACATCAAAGCATGGGTGTTTCCCCTTCACTTGTTTCAAAGAAGGGGCGGAACCAATGCACCCTTCATCATGGGATTTTGTTTCGATATTGTGTGGTTTCTGAGATATAATTGTCTGTGGAAAGGATCCACATGGGATTGTGCTATTACCTCCTGTAGCTTGTCTACGAACATAAGCATGCAACCCAGACCGTTGTTATACTACCAACGCACTATCTGTTTTTGCCTTGGTTTAAGCGGATCTTTAACAGAAGATTCGAATGCAGCTCTTAAACGTTGGCTACG
>NZ_JAKEIT010000090.1 GCF_021474685.1 Tetragenococcus halophilus
AAGTATTTAGCCTTGGGAGATGGTCCTCCCGGTTTCCGACGGCATTTCGCGTGTCCCGTCGTACTCAGGATCCGTTTACGAACTTGACTGTTTTCGCCTACGGGGCTCTTACCCGCTTTGGCGGCTTATCCCAAAGCCTTCGGCTAACATTCATGTTCGCTAATAAACGTCCTACAACCCCAGAATGCAAGCATCCTGGTTTGGGCTATTCCCGTTTCGCTCGCCGCTACTCAGGGAATCGATTTTTCTTTTTCTTCCTGCAGCTACTAAGATGTTTCAGTTCACTGCGTCTTCCGCTTGCCTGCTATATATTCACAGATCAAGCCGCATTCGATA
>NZ_JAKEIT010000091.1 GCF_021474685.1 Tetragenococcus halophilus
GAGTATTTAGCCTTGGGAGATGGTCCTCCCGGTTTCCGACGGCATTTCGCGTGTCCCGTCGTACTCAGGATCCGTTTACGAACCTGCTTGTTTTCGCCTACGGGGCTCTTACCCGCTTCGGCGGCTTATCCCAAAGCCTTCGGCTAACATTCATGTCCGCTTATAAACGTCCTACAACCCCAGAATGCAAGCATTCTGGTTTGGGCTGTTCCCGTTTCGCTCGCCGCTACTCAGGGAATCGATTTTTCTTTTTCTTCCTGCAGCTACTAAGATGTTTCAGTTCACTGCGTCTTCCGCTTGCCTGCTATGTATTCACAGTCCAAGCCGCATTCGATT
>NZ_JAKEIT010000092.1 GCF_021474685.1 Tetragenococcus halophilus
AAGAACCATCACTTTCTTGTTTGGTCCCGTGACCTATGTTCGTCGACGAATGAAAAATCAAGCCAATGACATTCGTTACCCCTTAGATGAATTTCTAGGGATTCGAAAAGGTCTTCGTTATAGTTCGCTGGTTCTTCGAAACGCGGCTCAATTAGGCAGTAACATGGTCTATCGTCATGTTTCTCAAGCAATCGTCTGTTTAACTTCTTGGCAGATGAGTCATCAAAATGTGCAACAATTGGTGGTTAAAACGGGCGAATTCATCCAAGCCAGAAGCACGCATGAAAGTCGTTACGACGGCGTGATCACCAAGAAAAAAG
>NZ_JAKEIT010000093.1 GCF_021474685.1 Tetragenococcus halophilus
ACCCCTCACTACAATTGGCGCTAAGAAGCTTAACGACTGTGTTCGGCATGGGAACAGGTGTCTCCTTCTTGCCATCATCACCACACAACTTGACGTTGAGTGAACCCTTTTGGTCCCCTCAAAACTGGATGAAAAACAACTTCACTTGACCGAAAACCCACAAACCTTTGTGGTTAAGTCCTCGATCGATTAGTATTCGTCCGCTCCAACCCTCACGGGTCTTCCACTTCGAACCTATCTACCTGATCTTCTCTCAGGGATCTTACTTTCTTTG
>NZ_JAKEIT010000094.1 GCF_021474685.1 Tetragenococcus halophilus
GCCCCTCACTACAATTGGCGCTAAGAAGCTTAACGACTGTGTTCGGCATGGGAACAGGTGTCTCCTTCTTGCCATCATCACCACACAACTTGACGTTGAGTGAACCTTTTGGTTCCCTCAAAACTGGATGAAAAACAACTTTCGCTTGACCGAAAATCCTCAAACCTTTGTGGTTAAGTCCTCGATCGATTAGTATTCGTCCGCTCCAACCCTCACGGGTCTTCCACTTCGAACCTATCTACCTGATCATCTCTCAGGGATCTTACTTTCTTTA
>NZ_JAKEIT010000095.1 GCF_021474685.1 Tetragenococcus halophilus
GTTATTTTTCTATCACGCTCCTAGGGGGCGTATAGAGTTGATGGGTACGTAACAGCGTATCCACCAAGCGCACAAATTTTCTTGCAGTTAAAACGATGGCTCTTTTATGTTGGTGTTTGGGTGTTTCTTTATATTTCTTGCGGTAATAGGTTTGATATTCAGGAAGATAACGTCTTACAGAGTTGGCAGCTTCAACTAAGTAATAACGAAAATAACGGTTCCCTTTTTTCGTCAACGGCGTATTCTCCCGCTTG
>NZ_JAKEIT010000096.1 GCF_021474685.1 Tetragenococcus halophilus
GTTATTTTTCTATCACGCTCCTAGGGGGCGTATAGAGTTGATGGGTACGTAACAGCGTATCCATCAAGCGCACAAATTTTCTTGCAGTTAAAACGATGGCTCTTTTATGTTGGTGTTTGGGTGTTTCTTTATATTTCTTGCGGTAATAGGTTTGATATTCAGGAAGATAGCGTCTTACAGAGTTGGCAGCTTCAACTAAGTAATAACGAAAATAACGGTTTCCTTTTTTCGTCAACGGCGTATTCTCCCGCTTA
>NZ_JAKEIT010000097.1 GCF_021474685.1 Tetragenococcus halophilus
TCAGATTGGAGCTTTCTTTTCCCGGAGAGCAAGGAAAAAGCGACGGGGACAAAGCTGTTGCCATCACTCCAGCCTAATTGTAAATAACGAAATCCTTTGAAATATTTTTTCTTGGCATGGTCGTATTGTAAAGCGGCACACTCCACTTTTTTCGCATTCAAGCGAGAATACATGGAGTCATCCACGATAAACGTGGTCTTTCGGGCATCA